>NZ_PQWB01000001.1 GCF_002924365.1 Chromobacterium alticapitis
TGCGCAGTGTTGATGGGCCTTCACGTAGGTTCCATCAATGAACACCCACTCAAAGTCGGGGTCAATCAATAAGGCTTTGAAAATTTTGAGCCATTTTCCTGCCGCCGACCACGCATTGAAACGCTTGTAGACGGTGTTCCAACAGCCAAAGGCTGGCGGCAAGTCACGCCACGGACAGCCGCAGCGCATCCGATAGAGCATCCCTTCCACGGTCATTCGTAAATCGGGCTTGTTGTAAATGGCGTGTTGAAGCAGAATCTTTTCCAGCTTCGACCAAAGCTCGTTACTGAGCATCAATCGGGGCATCGCAAACCTGCAGAGGATTGGTGTAGGAACCTTAATTCTGCAGGTTTGCACCCCTCCTATCTGCTCCCTGCTTCAAAACGTCAACAGCCCCTAGTAGAACTACCCATCTTCTTGATAGCCGCTGCCGTGCGACCTTGCCCGCTCTTTCGCTATAATTGCGCGTTGTGTCGGCAATCCGACGGCATTATCATTCGCACACCTGCCCATTCAAAAGGAAAGTCATGAGCCGCATCACCCTCTCCCGATTTCTTATCGAACAGCAACGCAAGGCGGGCACGCTGCCGCCCGAACTGCGCCTGCTGATCGAAACCGTCGGTCGCGCCTGCAAGGCCATCAGCTACTCGGTGAACAAAGGCGCATTGGCTGACGTGCTGGGCGAGGCCGGTACCGGCAATATCCAGGGCGAGGCGCAAAAGAAGCTGGACGTGATCGCCAACGATTACCTGCTGGACGCCAACGAGTGGGGCGGCAGCCTGGCCGCCATGGCTTCGGAAGAGATGGAGTTGCCGTACCACATCCCGGGCGAATATCCCAAGGGCGAATACCTGCTGATGTTCGATCCGCTGGATGGTTCGTCCAATATCGACGTCAATATCTCCATCGGCACCATCTTCTCCATTCTGCGCAGCCCGGAAGGCGTGACGCAGCCTACCGAGCAGGATTTCATGCAGCCGGGCACCCACCAGGTAGCCGCCGGCTATACGGTGTATGGTCCGCAGACGCTGCTGGTGCTGACTTTCGGCAGCGGCGTGCACGGCTTCACGCTGGACCGCGAACAGGGTTCCTTCGTGCTGACCCACCCGGACATGCGCGTGCCGGAGCAAACCAGCGAGTTCGCCATCAATATGTCCAATATGCGCCACTGGGAGCCGCCGGTGCGCCGCTATATCGACGAGCTTCTGGCCGGCAAAACCGGCCCGCGCGCGCGCGACTTCAATATGCGCTGGGTAGCCTCCATGGTGGCCGAAGTTCACCGCATTCTGACCCGCGGCGGCATCTTCATGTACCCGAAGGACGCGCGCGATCCTTCCAAGGCCGGCAAGCTGCGTCTGATGTACGAAGGCAACCCCATGGCCTTCGTGGTGGAACAGGCTGGCGGCGCCGCCACCAACGGCCATCAGCGCATCATGGACATCCAACCGCAAAAGCTGCATGAGCGCGTGGCGGTATTCCTCGGCTCCAAGCAGGAAGTGGAACGCGTCACCCGCTACCATCAGGAACAATAAGGCCTTCGCGCCGCTAGTAGGTTCAGCCAACCCGCCTCCCGGCGGGTTTTTTCATGAATGCCGTAGTCCGGACTGCAAGACGCGCCAGCCCGCATAGGCAAATACCGCGGCCAGCAAGCCCTCCAGCGGCCTGCGGATTTTCAGGTAAGCCGTGCGCACCATGGCTTGCGAAAACAGCAAGGCATAGCCGCCAAACACCGCCAGCCCCAGAACGCCGCAAGTAGCCACTACCTTCAGCGCATCCGCCGTCGCGGCCTGGGGAGGCATGGCCAGCGCGACAATCGACAACCATACGAAAATCGCCTTGGGATTGGTCAAATGCATGCCTAGCCCCCGCAGCAGCAGGCTGCCGGCGCTTTTTGCCGCCACGCGTTTTCCCGTCGCCCCGGGGGTGGCCGCGGACCGCGCCGAGCGGAAAGCCAGCCAGAACAAATACAGCGCGGCAGCAAATTTCATGAACAGCAGCGCCGTAGCGGACTCCGCCAGAATGGCCGACAAGCCCAAAGCTGCCATCACGCCCCAAAACAGCGAACCCAGCACAACGCCCAATGCGAGCGTCAGCGCTGCGCGGCGACCATCCTCCATCGCCACGGCCATGATGGCGAGATTGCTGGGACCGGGGCTGGCCGCGCCCAGCAAGTAGGCCGAGCAGGCCAAGGCTAAGTCAACCGGGATCGTAGACGGAATCATGATTCTCTCGACAGAGTGGGGAGCCTGAATCCTAGCATCCCTGCACGGGCAATGCCATTTGCATTGCAGGGCGGCCGTATTCGGCAGCCCTGCAATTTGCTAGAATTACGTCTCATTAGCCGATGAAAACAAGCAAGCCACACATGTCTATCCAAATTAAAGACACTGCCGATATCGAAAAAATGCGGATCGCAGGCCGCCTGGCCTCCGAAGTCCTCGACTTCATCACGCCGCACATCAAGCCTGGCATCACCACCGAGGCCATAGACAAGCTGTGCCATGACTACATGGTCAATGTGCAGGGCACGATCCCCGCGCCGCTGAACTATGCGCCCGGCGGCCACAATCCGTATCCCAAGTCCATCTGCACCTCCGTCAACCATGTGATCTGCCACGGCATCCCCAACGACAAAGCGCTGAAGAACGGCGACATAGTCAATTTGGACGTCACCGTGATCAAGGATGGCTATCACGGCGATACCAGCCGCATGTTCTATGTAGGAGACGTGAGCCCGCACGCCAAGCGCCTGTGCAAGATCACCTATGAGGCGATGTGGAAAGGCATTGAAAAGGTCAAACCGGGCGCCATGCTGGGCGATATCGGTTACGCCATCCAGAGCTACGCCGAGGGCGCCGGCTACAGCGTAGTACAGGAGTTCTGCGGCCACGGCATAGGCACGAAATTTCACGAAGAACCGCAGATTCTGCACTACGGCCGCCCCGGCACCGGGCTGGAAATCCAGGCTGGCATGATTTTCACCATCGAGCCCATGATCAACCAAGGCAAGCGCCACCTGCGCATCCTCGCTGACGGCTGGACCGTGGTCACCAAGGATCGCAGCTTGTCCGCGCAATGGGAACATACCGTGCTGGTCACTGAAACCGGCTACGAGATCATGACCCAATCCACCGGCACGCCCGACAAGCCAAGCTTCAAATAAATAACGCCGCCCCTCCCTGAGCGGCATGGGGCGGCCCCTGCTAATTTGTTGCCAATCATTGCAGACCTTAAATTGACATTGCCGGCGCAAGCGATTGTTTCTAAACTGTATACACGGTATTGCCCTGACGGCAGTCCGTTTGCGGGAGAATTATCATGGCGCTGACCGTCAATACCAATGTGGCCTCTCTGGCCGGCCAATACCAGTTGGACAAGACCCATCAGGCGATCAAGCAAACGCTTGCCAAACTATCGTCCGGCCATGACGTGAACAGCGCCGCGGACAATGCCGCGAACCTCGCCATCGCCCAACAGCTGCAGGCGCAGATCAACGGCAACAATCAGGCGATCAACAATACCAACGACGGCGCATCCCTGGTACAGACCGCCGATTCGGCCATCAGTCAGCTGCAAAGCAATAATCAGCAGATTCAGGATCTGGCGATTCAGGCTGGCGACGGCGCCTTGAGCGCCAGCAATCGCCAGGCGCTGCAGCAGCAAGTGGACCAACTGACCCAGTCCAACTCCCAAATCGTCCAGAGCACGCAGTTCAATGGCACGCCCTTGCTGACGGGCGGCAATGCTACGTCGTTCCAGGTTGGCCCCAACGGCACCAGCTCCGATCAGGTCTCCGTCCCCGGGATTGATTTGTCCGCTGCGCCCGGAGCCGGCGGACTCAATGGTTATAACGCCAATCTGGCGGCAACCAACACCATAGATATCACCAGTCAAGCCAATGCGCTGGCTGCCCAGCAAAACGTGCAAAACGACCAGAGCACGCTGGCAGCCCATCGAACCACTTTGGGCGCGGTGAGCAATAGTTTCGAGGCCGTGGTCAATAATCTGCAAAGCTCCAATCTCGCCACTCAAGCCGCCAACAGCCGCGTTAGCGATACAGATTACGCCGCCGCTACAGCGCAGCTCACCGCGCAGCAGATTCTGAGCCGCGCCGGCACGTCGGCGCTGGGTCAAGCCAATGTCGCGCCGCAAGCCGCTCTGTCCTTGCTGGGCTGAGAGGATAATTCCACAAGTTCCTCAAAAATTAAAATAAATACAGGCCTGCGCGGCTTTAAAAGATGCAATGCGTCCTTTATGATGGACTTATGAATCCTGTGCGGATTCATACGAACGGGCACCGTAAGCGGTGCCCTTTGTCTATCTGCAAGGAGCGCATATGTTGATTTCGCCGTCCATCATCGTAAGCTCGCTGGATTGCGAGCGTCTTTTCTCTTTACTTGGGTCTTGCGAATACGGGCATCCCGTTGCGAGCCGCCTGGAGGCGGAGCTGGAGCGAGCCGAGGTGCGGGAGCCGCAAGCCATGCCCCCGGATGTAGTCACGATGAATAGTACGGCTCGAGTCCGCCTCGAAGGTGAAGAAGAGAAACTGCTGACATTGGTTTATCCCCGCGATGCGGATGGCGCGCTCAGCCGCATTTCCATTCTGGCGCCCATTGGCGCCGCCTTGCTGGGACTGTCCGCAGGACAAACCATACATTGGCCTACTCCAGCCGGCATGGCCGCGCTGACGGTGCTGGCAGTCACCCGGCAGCCAGAGGCCGATGGCGACTTCCACCGTTAAGCCGTCAGGCAATCAGCCCTCATCGGCATAACGCCGGGCGATTTCCTGGAATTGCTCGGCGATCTGGACAAAAGCCTTGACCACGTCCGGGTCGAAATGCCGCCCACTGCCCTCCCTTATCATTTCCACGGCCCTGGGGTGGGTGAACGGCGGCTTGTACACTCGCTTCGAAATCAGAGCGTCGTAGACATCCGCCACCGCCATCAGCCTGGCTGACAGCGGGATCTGCTCGCCTTGCAACCCTTCCGGATAGCCGCTGCCATCCCACTTTTCCTGATGGGAATAAGCGATTTCGCGCGCCAGGCGCAAAAAATTGCTAGGCCCGTCCAACAGGCGCTCCGCGCTGGCGATGGCATCCCTGCCCATCACGGTATGCGTCTTCATGATTTCAAATTCTTCCGGCGTCAACGGCCCAGGCTTCAGCAGGATATGGTCAGGGATGCCCACCTTGCCGATATCGTGCAGCGGCGCGGACTTGTACAGCAGCAGTATGGTTTCGTCGTCGAGTTCCGCGCGGTAACGCGGATGGTTGCGCAGTTCTATCGCCAGCGCCCGGACATAGTTCTGCGTGCGCAACAGGTGGTTGCCGGTTTCATGGTCGCGGGTTTCCGCCAGCGCCGCCATCATCATGATGGTGACGTCTTGAATCACTTGCACTTCGCGCGTGCGGCGCTCCACCTCCACCTGCAGAAAAGCGGCTTTGTCCTGCAGGAAGTCGGCCGCCGCCTTCACTCGCATATGCGTTTGCACGCGCGCCAGCACAATGGGCGGGGAAATGGGCTTGACGATGTAATCGGCGGCTCCGGCATCAAATCCGGCCTGTTCCTCCTCGCTCTCTCCCCGCCCAGTCAAAAATATCACCGGCGTCTGCGCCGTCCGCGGATCGGACTTCAGGCGGCGGCAAACCTCGTATCCGCCCATGCCCGGCAGCATCACGTCCAGCAAGATCAAGTCCGGCGCAGTATCGCCGCTCGCCAGCTGCAAGGCCCGCTCGCCGCTGTTCGCCACCAATACGCGGTAATGCCCTTTGAGCAAGCCATACATCTGGGTCAGGCATTCCGGCGCATCGTCGACCACCAGCACGGTATGCGTGCCTGGTTCGAATGAATCGCTCATGGCGCTTGCTCCGAAAGATCCATGCCCACGGCCTTGGCGGCCGCGCGCAACTGCTCCAGCGCGTCGACAAAGTCGAAGCTGTTCAAACTCCGTTCAAACACCTGGCAGCCGTCTTCCGGAAAGCCGGCGAGGATATCGCTCGCATGCTCCAGGAAAAAGCTCAACGCCTCTCCGTCACCTGCTTGCAGCAAGGCGGCAAGCTGATTGAACAGCGCCGCGGCATCGCCGCCGGCAGGTTTCATTTTAGTCTCCATGCCGCCCATGGCCTCTCGTAATCCAGACAAGGCATGATCCATGCTGCGGGCCAGCAACTCACAGGGCGCATCCGGATCCTGCCCGTCTCGCAACGCCCTTTCCAATCGCGTTGCATCGCTCTGCAATTCGATCAACCCTATGCTGCCTGCGGCGCCTTTCAGGGTGTGCGCGATGCGTTCGGCTGTTTCCAGATCTCCCACTTCCAGCGCCAGGCTCAGCCGCTGCATGGCATCCGCCTCCTCTTCGACGAACTGCCTCAGCATATGCAAATACAAGTCACGGTTGCCCGCAACGCGGTTCAAGCCACCCGCCTGATCCAGCCCCTCCACCGGCGGCAGCGGCAAGCCAGATGGCGGCTGCCCCGGCTTTTCCACCAAGTTTGCCGCAGGCAGCCAGCGCATCAGCGTGGAAAACAGGATATGCGGATCGATAGGCTTGGCCACATGATCAACCATGCCGGCCGCCAGGCAGCTCTCACGCTCATCCGCCAGCGCATCCGCCGTCATGGCGATGACGGGCAAGTCGGAAAACTCATCCTGCGCGCGGATGCGGCGCGTGGCCTCTATTCCGTCCATGATGGGCATTTGCACATCCATCAATACCGCGTCGAAGCCTTTCGGGCCATAGGCCGCCAATTTGTCCAGCACGGCCTGGCCATTGCCCACAACCGTGATGGTGGCCCCCGTTCCCTCCAAAAGCTCCACCGCGATTTGCTGGTTGATTCGATTGTCCTCAGCCAGCAGCAAGTGCACGCCATGCAGATCAGGCTGCAGCTCCACGGCAGGCGCGGTCCGCTTGCCGCTGCGGCCGAAGCCGAATGCCTCAAGCAAGGAGTCGTACAGCGTGGACTGGCTGACCGGCTTGACCAGAAAGCCATCGCAGCCGGCGTTCTTGGCCTGCGCCCGCACATCGTCGCGGCCGAACGCCGTCACCAGGATCACCCTCAGCCGCCTGCTGATCTGCCGCATCCGCCTGATGGTTTCCAGGCCATCCATTTCCGGCATCATCCAGTCCACCAACGCAATGTCGAACGGCTGGTCCAGGCAGTGCTGGCGCACCTGCGACACCGCCTCCCCTCCCGTCATGCATTCGACCACATCGAAGTCCAGCGCCCGCAACTGTTCGGACAACACGCTCAAAGCCGCCTGATTGTCGTCCACGGCCAGCACGCGCATTCCGCGTAGCTCCTTCGGCAACTGCGGGCGACTGGAGACGCCCATGGTTTCGTCCACGCCCAGCCAGCAGTTGAAAATGAAGGAGCTGCCCCAGCCCGGCGCGGACTCGACGCGCACGGTGCCGCCCATCAACTCGACCAGGCGCTTGACGATGGCCAGGCCCAAGCCTGTGCCGCCAAAACGGCGCGTGGTGGAGCCATCGGCCTGGCTGAACGCCTGGAACAGGCGCGAAACCTGCTCCTCGGTCATGCCCATGCCCGTGTCGTGGACGCAGAAACGCAGCTGCGCCTTGTCGCCTATGCGCTCGGCCACGCCGATGAGGATGGCCACCTGCCCTTGCTCGGTGAACTTGATCGCGTTGTTGACCAGATTGGTCAACACCTGGCCCAGCCGCAAGGCGTCTCCCACCAAGGCTTGCGGCACATCCTTGCCGGTTTCGAACAACAGCTCCAAGCCCTTGTCCGCCGCCTTCTGCGCCACCAGCGCCGAGACGCTGTCCAGCATGTCGTCCAGCCAAAAACGCTGCGACTCCAGCTCCAGGCGGCCGGCCTCCACCTTGGAAAAATCCAGAATGTCGTTGATGATGCCCAGCAGCGAGGTGCCCGCGTTGTGGATCTTGCTCACATAGTCGCGCTGCTGATCGCTGAGTTCAGTGCGCAGGGCCAGATAGGACATGCCTATGATGGCATTCATCGGCGTGCGTATTTCATGGCTCATATTAGCCAGGAACATGGATTTGGCCTTGGTCGCCTCCTCAGCCTCCTGCTTGGCCTGGCCCAGCGCCACGGAGCTGGCGGCCAGTTGGGCGTACAGGCGGCCGTTCTCAAGCAGCAGCACCAGCAGGATGAAACTCGCGGCCAACAGACCGTAAACGCGGCCAGCGTAGAAACCCAGATCGAAGCGGCCGGCATTGAACACGGTGGACAGGCCCACGTCGCACAGCCAAGTCAGCATGACGACGGATAGCCACAGGTCCAGCAAGGATTGCGGGCGTCGCAACATCATGGCCGCCAGCGCCAGCGCGCTCATGCCCCACACACAGGTCACCACGCCCCACATCAGCGGCGTGTAGTGGTTGCCTTGCATGATGGACGGTAGATATTCATGACCGGCCGTGGCCAAGGCCGCGACGGCCGCCACAGCCAGGCAAACCTGGCTTATTGACAGCAAAATCAACCGCATGCTGCTGCCGCGGCTCGCCGTGGGGCTGGGCGCCAATTGCGAATAGACGATGACCAGTCCCGGAAATCCAGCATGCCAGAACATATAGAGCCAGGCCGTGGTTTGCGGGCCGCCGGTCAGCGCGCCGTGCTCGGCGAACAGCCCTGGAAAACTCAGGGCATGAAACACCGCCATCAGCGCGGTATACAGATAGCCCATGGCCAGCAGCCGCAGCCCTGGGTGGCGCAAGATGGCGAACTGGCCGAACAGCAGCGTGGCAGTCACCAGATCGTTGATCGCTAGTGCGGACTGGTAAGTGGGTATGAAGGCCCACACCTTAGTCAGCGGGATCTGGGCGAAGGGCAACGCCGCAAAAAAAACCAATAGCGAGGCCGCGCCCACCAGGTAGGCGAGCCTGCGTTGGCCGCGTGTAGGCGGCAGCGTGGACAGGAATTCCAGGCTGGGTTGGGAGGCCGAACTTGCCTGCTGCATAAGCGCTGTTCTCCGCGTTGCGGCATGCCTCCGCCACGGAGATCATCAAGGAGGCATGGTGATGCTTATGTATAGAGCATCGGGCAGCGTCTTGCCCATCATGCGGCCATGCTGCAAGGCAAAAAACTAGGCCATGGGTTGGAATCGACTTCTCAGCCCAGCCAGCCCTTGGCCTTCGCGTCCAGCAAACGGCCCTCCAAGTATTCCCACAAGGCAGGACAGCCTTCGCGGATGGGCGGCGCGATACGCTTGACTACCTGTTCGTGACGAATGCCGTTTTCAAGCCAGCTCTGGCCATGATTGGCCAGATTCAGCAATACCGGCATGGCGCGGTCCGCGGCATTGGCGAAGCGCGCCTCAGCCGTCTCACCCGCCTCGAACTCTTTCCAGAGATCCAAAAAGCGCGCGCCCTGCTCCGGCGCCAACATGCCGAAAATACGCGTGACGCAAGCCAGCTCATGCGCCTTGCGCTCCTCCCAGCCGCTTTCGGCATATACGATAGTGTCGCCGGTTTCGATTTCGCCGATGTCATGCACCAACAGCATCATGACCACTTGGTTGATATCCACCGGTTCGGCGGCGTAAGACTGCAAGGACGCCGCCAACAGCGCGATTTGCCAGCTGTGCTCGGCCGAATTCTCATAGCGCTCGCTGTTCAGCACGCGCGTCTTGCGGGTGACTTGCTTGAGCTTGTCGATTTCCAAGGCGAATTCAATGATGTTTTGCATCTTGTTCTCTTTCTGATGGATTCGGGGATTAGCGGGCAGATCTGCAGCTTGCCCGCCCAACCGCGAGCTGCCGTCGCGGAGCGGGCAGCGTTCAAGGATAAGGGGCGGATCATGGGGTGCAAAAAAAGCAGACCGGAGTCTGCTTGGGCGCGCCTTACCAGCATCGCTGTATCATTTGAGCCAGCTGCACCAGCCGGCCATGGAAGAAGTGGCCCGCGCCGGGCAGCACCAGCACCGGCAGGTTCTGCGGCCTCGCCCAGTCCAGCACGGCGGACATTGGAATCACCTCGTCTTCTTCGCCGTGTATCACTAGCGTATCGGCTGGCACTTCCGGCGTGGGGATGGGATATTTGCCGACAGCCACGCCCATCAGCAGCAGCTTGTCAGACTCGATGCGCGCGCGCGCGCGCGCGGCGACAAAGCCGCCGAAGGAAAAGCCGGCCAGCGCCAGCGGCAGGCCCGAATGCTGTGTCTTGGCGTGCTCGACCACGGCGATGACGTCGTCCACCTCGCCTTGCCCGTGGTCATGCTCGCCCTCGCTGTCGCCCACGCCGCGCAGATTCGGGCAGTAACAGGCATAGCCCATTTGCGACAGCGCCTTGGCCGCGGTTTGCACCACCTTGTTGGTGTGCGTGCCGCCTTGCAGCGGGTTGGGATGGCAAATCACGGCCACGCCGCTGGCCTCGCCCTGAGCGGCCACGAAAATGGTATCGAGCCGGCCAGCCGGGCCGGCGACGTCCACCTTGTTCAGCGCCTTCAACATCAGATCTTCAGCCTTTCCACCACGCGGCCGTTCACCATGTGCTCGCTGACGATTTCGTCTATGTCTTCCTTGTCGATGAAGGTGTACCAGGTCTCTTGCGGATAGACCACCATCACCGGGCCATCGTCGCAGCGGCCCAGACAACCGGCCTTGTTGACGCGGATCTTGCCGTCGCCGGCCAAACCCTGCGCCTTGACTTTGTCCTTCATATAGCTCAGCAGCTCGCTGGAGCCATGATTATTGCAGCAGCTCTCGCCCTCGGCGCGCTGGTTGCAGCAGATGAATACGTGTTTGTCGAAAAAGCTCATGTTTCTCTCTCGATGAATGCGATTTTTCGCAGAGCGGGCCAACTTCGCCCATCAGGCTTCCGCCTGGGCAAACCTGAGGCTTGCCCATTCTGCGACTTTGGCTATTAGTTGTCCGTATCCGCCCAGCCGGCCGCGCCGACGGTGGCGGCGTTGTCGAACTTGGCGTAGTGGCCGATGAAGGCCAAGCGCACCGCGCCGGTGGGGCCGTTACGGTGCTTGCCTATGATGGCCTCGGCCAGGCCCTTTTCCGGAGAGTCCGGGTTGTAGTACTCGTCGCGGTACATGAAGATGATCAAGTCCGCGTCCTGCTCGATGGCGCCCGATTCGCGAAGGTCGGACATCATCGGGCGCTTATTCGGCCGTTGCTCCACCGCCCGCGACAGCTGCGACAGCGCGATTACCGGCACCTGCAGCTCTTTGGCCAGACCCTTCAGACCGCGCGAGATTTCGCCCAGTTCGGCGGTCCGGTTGTCGCCGCGGCCGGAACCGGACATCAGCTGCAAGTAGTCGATCACGATCAAGCCCAGCTTGCCGCCGTGCTGGCGCGCCAAGCGGCGCGCGCGGGCGCGCAATTCCAGTGCGGTGAGACCCGGCGTCTCGTCGATATACATCGGCGCGTCGGACAGCTTGCCTATGGCGTAGGTCAGCTTCTGCCAATCGTCGTCGCCCAGCTTGCCGGTGCGCAGCACGTGCTGGTCCAGCCGTCCCACCGAGCCCAGCATACGCATCACCAGCTGCGCGCCGCCCATTTCCATCGAGAACACCGCTACCGGCAGATGGGTTTCCACCGCCACGTGCTCGGCGATATTCATCGAGAAGGCGGTTTTACCCATGGACGGGCGGCCCGCGACGATGATCAGGTCTCCCGGCTGCAGGCCGGAGGTCTTGGCGTCCAGGTCGAAGAAGCCGGTCGGCACGCCGGTCACCTCGTCCGGATTGTCGCGGCTATACAGCATGTCGATCCGCTCCACCACCTCCTTCAGCAAACCCGGCATTTCCAGGAAGCCTTGCTTGGACTTGGCGGTGGATTCGGCGATCTGGAACACCCGGCCCTCGGCCTCGTCCAGCAATTGCGCCGCGTCGCGCCCCATGGGCGCGTAAGCGGCTTCGGCGATCTCCGTGCCCACCTGCGCCAACTGGCGCATGATGGAACGCTCTCGGACGATTTCGGCATAGCGGCGGATATTAGCCGCCGACGGCGTGTTCTGTGCCAGCGTGGCCAGGTAGGCCAGCCCCCCTATCTCGGCCAGCGCGGCGTTTTTGTCCAGCGCCTCGGCTACCGTCACCACGTCCGCCGGCCGCGCCACTTCCACTAGCTTGGCGATGCTGCGGTAGATCAGGCGGTGATCATGGCGGTAGAAATCGGGTTCGCTGACCACGTCAGCGATCTTGTCCCAGGCGCTGTTGTCGAGCAGCAGGCCGCCCAGCACCGATTGCTCGGCTTCCACCGAATGCGGCGGCGTGCGGATGGACGCCATCTCGCTGTCGAAATTTTCGTACTGTTCTGTCATGTAGACCCGGAGGGCGCGCGCGGAACGGCGCGCGTAAGGCAAAACGTAATTCTAGCGCGAAACGTCGAAGCGCTCATCAATCATTCAAGCGGCAAGAATCTTGACCCGGGCCAGCCTGAAAATTCAGAATGAATAATTATTGGAAATGGAGACGCCCATGCCCCACTTAAAAATCGGCATCATAGGCGGCCTGAGTCCGGAGTCCACAGTCAGCTATTATCTTCGCATCACGCGCCAGTACGTGGCCAGGCACGGCGATGACGGATATCCGGAAATCCTGATTCATAGTGTGTGCTTAAAGCAATTCCACGCTTGGCGCGACGCCGGCCGCTGGGAGCTGTTCGCAGACAAGCTGGCTGAGATCGCAGAAAACCTGCGCCTGCGCGGCGCGGATTTCGGCCTGATCGCGTCCAACACCCCGCACCGGGTATTCGACGAAGTGCAGGCCCGAACCGCGCTGCCCTTGCTGCATATTCTGGAGCCGGTAAGCGAAGCCATTCTGCAGGCTGGCCAGCGCACTGTCGCCCTGCTGGGCACCCGCTTCACCATGGGCGAAGCTTTCTATAGAGACGCTCTAGCCAAGCGCGGCATAGACTGTCTGCTTCCCGCCCCAGCGGAGCAGGCCACCATTCACCGCATCATCGACGAGGAATTAGTCCGCGGCGTGCTGCGTGAAGAATCGCGCCGCGTGTATCAGGACATCATCGCCCGCCTGGCCGGACAAGGGGCCGAAGGCGTGGTGCTGGGATGCACCGAGATTCCGCTGCTGATTGAGCCTAGACACAGCCCCATCCCCGTTTACGACACCGCCGTTTTGCATGCCGATGCGGCGCTGGCGCGCGCCACCCATCCGTCGTAGGGCGGATGCCTAAAAGAAGACTCGCCTGCCGCAACTTGCAGCCAGCGGCGGATGCCCCGCAAGCGGGGCATCCGCCCTACCGCATGAGTCAGCAGTTCATCCCGGCGACGAAGCCGGACGACCAGGCCCACTGGAAGTTGTAGCCGCCCAGCCAGCCGGTCACGTCCACCACCTCGCCGATGAAGAACAGTCCCGGCGCGTCGTTGGCCATCAAGGTTTTGGACGACAGCGCCTGGGTGGACACGCCGCCCCGCGTCACTTCGGCCTTTTTATAGCCTTGGGTGCCGTTGGGCTTGACGCACCAACGGTGCAGTTGCTCAGCCAATTGACGGCGCTGCTTCGGCCCCAAGTCTTTCAGGCGCTTGTTCATGCCGACGCGGTCCAGCCAGGCGTCGGCGAAGCGTCGCGACCAACCTAGTTCCGACAAGGCATTGGCGATCAGTTGCTCGCTGTCCGCCCGCTCCTCCAGCCAGCTCTCGGCATCACCGTCCGGCATCAAGTCCAGCAGCAGTTCCATGCCGGGCTGCCAGTAAGACGACACCTGCAGGATGGCGGGACCGGACACGCCCTTGTGCGTGAACAGAACGTTCTCGCGAAACTTGCCCTTGCCGGCCTTGGCCTCCACCTCCACCGATACGCCGGCCAGCGGGGTGAAAATCTCGGCATCTTCCACATGGAAAGTCAGCGGCACCAGCGCCGGCGACAACGGCGTGACGGCCAGGCCAAATTGTTCGGCCAGTTGATAACCAAACGGCGTGGCGCCTATTTGCGGAATGGACAGGCCGCCAGTGGCGACGACCAGCGAAGACGAAGAAAAACGGCCGCGGCTGGTATCCACCTCGAAGCCGCCATCTGCGGCGCGCGCCACGCTCATGATGGTGGTTTCCATCCGGCGGTCCACGCCGCCCTTGCGGCACTCTTCGTCGAGCATGGCGATGATGCGCTCGCTGCCTTCGTCGCAAAACAGCTGGCCCAGCTTTTTCTCGTGGTAGCCGATGCCGTGGCGCTCTACCATGGAGACGAAGTCCTGCGGCGTGTATTGCGCCAGCGCGGAGCGGCAAAAATGGGCGTTGGCCGACAGATAGCAGTCGAAGCGCGCGTTGACATTGGTGAAGTTGCAACGGCCGCCGCCCGAGATGCGGATTTTCTCCGCCAGCTTGGCCGCGTGGTCCAGCAATAGCACGCTGCGGCCGCGTTGGCCGGCCGTGGCTGCGCACATCAAACCGGCCGCGCCGGCGCCAATGACGATTACATCAAATTGCAAAAGCTTATTCCTATCATTTTAGTCAACTATTAGCCACGCCGGCCATATTCCAGTAAACTGCGAGAAAAGCATCCGCTTATGCGGCTTACTTTCTCAACAAGGAGAGCATAATGGAACACAAACTGCCTGAACTGCCGTACGCGCTGGACGCCCTGGCCCCGCACATTTCCAAGGAAACCCTGGAATTCCACTACGGCAAGCATCATCAGACCTATATCACGAACCTGAACAACCTGATCAAGGGCACCGAGTTCGAAAACGCCTCCCTGGAAGAGATCGTCAAGAAGTCTTCCGGCGGCATTTTCAACAACGCCGCTCAGGTTTGGAACCACACCTTCTACTGGTTCGGCCTGGCCCCGAACGCGGGCGGCGAGCCGACCGGCGCGCTGGCTGAAGCCATCAACGCCAAGTGGGGTTCGTTCGAAGAATTCAAGAAAGCCTTCACCCAAACCGCCGTCGGCACCTTTGGTTCCGGCTGGGCCTGGCTAGTGAAGAACAGCGACGGCAGCCTGGACCTGGTTTCCACCAGCAACGCTGCCACCCCGCTGACCACCGACAAGAAGCCGCTCTTGACCTGTGATGTGTGGGAACACGCGTATTATATCGATTACCGCAACAGCCGCCCGAACTATATGGAAAGCTTCTGGAAGCTGGTGAACTGGGACTTCGCGGCCAAGAATTTCGCCTGATTCCCGCTTCGCGCAAAACCAAAGGGGCCAGACGGCCCCTTTTTTGCGCCCATACGCCGCTTACTCCCTCTCCTGCATCCATAACAGGAAAAGCTCTTCCGACAGCGGCCGGCTGTAATAATAGCCTTGCGCCACATCGCAACCCAGCGCCGCCAGCTGCTGCCTGTCATCCTCCGTTTCCACACCCTCCGCTACAGAAGACAACTGCAGCTTTTGGCACATCGCGATGGCCGAGGTCAAAATGGCCAGCTTCTTCGGACTGCCCGAGGCGTCGTGGACGAATTCCCGGTCTATTTTCAACTCTGTGAACGGGCTGCGCGACAACTGCTTCATCGACGAATAGCCTGTGCCGTAATCGTCCATCGCCAGACCAAAGCCGTTGAGCCGCAAACGCGCCAATGTCCCCAGCGATGGCGCGAGATTGGACATCAGGGAAGTTTCCGTCACCTCCAGCACGATGCTCTGGCTGGGCAAGCCCTTGGACTGGACGATGGTTGTCATCTCGTCCACCAGATTGGGGTCGTTCAGCAGCGGCACCGGCAGATTGATGGAGGCGTGCAGGCCGGGATGGATGGCCAGGAAGCGCAGCATCGCGGCGCAGACCTCGCGCAGAAAATGATAGAAGAAACGAATGGCCAGCTCGCCGTCTTCCAGATATTCGACGAACAGCGACGGCGACAGCACGCCATAATGCGGGTGCTCCCAGCGCACCAGCGCCTCTACGCCGCACAGCGCATTGTCCTTCAGCGAAATCTTGGGCTGGTAATACGGCACCAGTTGCTTCATCTGCAAGGCGTGGGAAACCTCCTCGCGGGTCAGCGTGAATTTATTGTTGACCAGGCTGGGCAAATGCCAGTCCGGATTGCAGGCATCGAGCACGCGCAGCACCTCTTCGCGCCGCAGCGGCTTGGGAAACACCTCAAGCAGGTCCAGGTCCGATGCATCCACCACGCCTTGCACCGCGTCCAACACGTCGCGCGGCACGCCGCTCATCACCGCGACGAACTGCACCTTGCCCTTCATCGTGGCGGCTATGCTTTCCAGCAGCCTGACGCCGTCCATGCACGGCATGTTCAAGTCGGTGATCACCAGATCGACGTTGTCCAGCGTCTCCAGCTTGGCCAGAGCATCCACGCCGTTCTCCGCTTCCAGCACTCTGGGGAAGCCAAGATCCTGCAAAATGCCCACGGCCAGCAGGCGATGGGTCGCGGAGTCATCCACCACCATCACCGTGCGCGGCAGCCACTTATCGAGATAACCCATGATTCAGCCCCTGATTCCCGCCAGCGTGTGGGCTATCCTCTCCAGGGACATGACCTCGTCCACCCCGCCATGATTGATCGCCTCCGCCGGCATGCCGAACACTACGCAGGACTCCTCATCCTGCGCGATGGTCCGCGCGCCGGCGTCGTGCATCTCTCGCATGCCGCGCGCGCCATCATCTCCCATGCCAGTCATGATGACCCCCAGCGCGTTGCCGCCGGCGCACACCGCCACCGAGCGGAACAATACATCCACTGACGGCCGGTGCCGCGACACCAGCGGCCCGTCCTTCACCTCGGCCACATATTGCGCGCCGCTCCGTTTGACCAGCAGATGGCGGCCGCCCGGCGCGATCAAGGCCATGCCCGGCGTCAGCCTGTCGCCGCTTCTGGCCTCCCTGACCTCCACCCGGCATAGCCCGTTGAGCCGGCTGGCGAACGAGGCCGTGAACCGTTCGGGCATGTGCTGCACCACGGCCACGCCCGGGCAGGTGGCTGGCAACCTGGGCAGCAGGTATTCCAGCGCCTGGGTGCCGCCAGTGGAGGTGCCGATGGCGATGATCTTTTCCGTGGTCCGGTATTTTTCCAGGCCGGACGGCGCCTCCAGCACCACGTCGGCGGTCAGCTTGGGCGCGATCCCGCCCCCCGCTTCATGGCCCGCTGGACGCGCCATGCGTTTGAGCGCGCCCATGCGCGCGCCGGCGGCGTTCCTGACCTCCTGCACCAAATCCTTGGACGCATTCTGCAGAAAGGATTTCAGATTGATCGTCGGCTTGGTGATTACCGCCACCGCGCCGGCCGACATCGCGTCCAGCGTGATGCGCGCGCCCTGCTCGGTCAGCGAGGAGCATATGATCACCGGCGTGGGCCGCTCCTCCATGATCTTGCGCAGGAAAGTCAGGCCGTCCATGCGCGGCATCTCGATATCCAGCACAATCACGTCGGGCCAGCGCATCTTCATCCGGTTCATCGCAAAGATGGGGTCAGGCGACGCGCCTAGCACTTCGATATCCGGCGCCGTGGACAGCATCTGGCTCAAGATTTCCCTGACCACCGCCGAATCGTCGACGATCAATACCGCGATGCTCATCTAGCCCTCACCCCCATGCCCGCAGACCAACCGGTAGCGCGAGGGTTCTTCTTGCGCCAAGGGCAGGTTCAGCTTATGCAGCGACTCGGAATGGCCGATCAATAGGTGGCCGCCCTCTCGCATCCGGCTGCACAGTTTGCGCAGCACTTCAAGCTTGGTCCCCTCATTGAAGTAAATCAGAACATTGCGCAAAAAGACAATATCGAAATCCGCATGGGCGAAACGATTGCAATGCAGCAAATTCAAGCTGGAAAACTCCACTCGTTTCGCCAATTCGGGCAACACCCTCACCATGCCGGCATATTCGTCGCGGCCGCGCAGAAAGTATTTTTGCCATAGCAAGGGCGGCGTGCGCTGCACTCTATCGGTGGGGTAGACGGCGCGCTTGGCCAGCCCTAGCACCTTGGTATTGATATCGGTGGCGTACACCCGCCAATTGCCGCGCATGCCCAACGTTTCCGCCAGCACCATGGCGATGGTGTAAGGCTCTTCGCCGGACGAGCAGGCGGCGGACCACACTTTCACCGCGCCGCCGCGCTGCTGAATCTCGAGCGCCCGCCGCTCCAGCCATTGGAAATGCTGCGGCTCGCGGAAAAAGTAAGTTTCGTTGGTGGACAGCATATTGACGGCACGCTGCCGCTCGGCCTGGCTTTCCGGCTTGCGCAACAATTGCCAGTACGCGCCGTAGCTGCCAACGCCCAAGCGGCGCAGCCGCTTGGCCAGCCGCGACTGCACCAGGGAACGCTTGCTGGCCGGAAGGTCAATGCCCGCCTCCTGCAGGATGAATTGCTTGAAGCAGGAAAACTCCTCGTCGCTCAATGTCGGATCCAGCCGCTGCACGCCATTCTCCGTTAGATCAACTCACTTCGGCATCGTCATGGAAGTGCTGTTGCGCCACGGTCTCGGCCATCGCGCTCAGCTCTGACACCGACAGCGCCTGCTGCACATTCAGCAAAATGGCGAAACGCTCATTGATGGTGGCGATGCCCTGTATGAAGTCGCCGCGGATATTGGCGCCGAAAGTCGGCGACGGGTCGATTTCACTCTCGGGGATCTCCAGCACCTCGCACACGGCATCCAGCAAAATGCCCACCTCGTGATAACCATTGTCCTGCCCTGGCAAGGACAGAATGGCGACGCAAGTTGAGGGCTTGAGTTCGGTCAGCCCTCGACCGAAACGAATCGACAAATCAATTACGGGAACCACCGAGCCACGCAGATTGATAATGCCGCGCACAAAGCTAGGCATCATCGGCACCTGGGTAATGCCATCCAGCTCGATGATCTCGCGGATGAAATTGATCTGGATGCCGAACAAGTCCTGCCCGAGTATGAAGGTGACGCAGTGGAATTTGCTTTCGCCGTGACCGGCCGCCGGATCGGAACGCTCCTTCATGGCCCTGCCTCCTCAGTATTTGGAAAACTTGGCGTCGTCTATCTCATCGCCAAACTCGTCGTCTTCGAATTCTCTAGGCGGCGACGCCTTGCCGCCTTGATGGTGGCCGATCTGCAGCAGCCGTTTGCCCTTGCCGCCGCGCAGCTTGAACTGCTGCATCAGTTCCTGAAGCTGCATCGCCGCCGAGCTGAGCTCTTCCGAAGTGGAGCTCAGCTCTTCCGCCGAGGACGCCGAGGTTTGCATGCCGGTGCTGATCTGCGTCACCGCGGTATTGATCTGATCGATGCCGGTACGCTGTTCGCGCGATGCGGCTGATATCTCCTGCACCAGCGAGGCGGTCTGGTCTATGCCAGGCAGCATTTCCTGCAGCAGCACGCCAGCCTTTTCCGCCACACTGACCGATCGCCCGGCCAGATCGCCAATCTCCTTGGCAGCGACTTGCGAGCGCTCCGCCAGCTTGCGCACCTCTACCGCCACCGTTGCGAAGCCCTTGCCATGCTCGCCGGCCCTAGCCGCTTCGATCGCGGCGTTGATGGCCAGTAAGTCGGTCTTGTTGGCAATGTCGTTGATCGCTGTGATCTTGGAGGCGATTTCCTTCATCGCATATACCATATCGCCCACCGCCTTGCCGCTTTCACTGGCGCTTCCGGCCGATTTGGTAGCAATGCCGTCCGTCACCCTGGCGTTGTCGGCGTTTTGCGTGACGGTGGACGCCATCTCTTCCACCGAGGCGCTGGTTTCCTCCACACTGGAGGCCAGTTCGGACGCCGTCTGCGCCAGCGAGCTGGCGGTGGAGGCCACTTGCTCGGAGGCCGAGCCTATCGATTCGGACATGGAGCTGACTTCGGACATCGTGTCGGACAGCTTGTGCGCCATGCCGCGTATGGAAAACAGCAGGCTGGATGTATCGCCGTCGCGCAACTTGATCGGCACCGCAAGGTCGCCCTCCGCTACCCGCGCCACGATCTGCATCGCATAGGACGGGTCGCCGCCCAGCTGGCGCAAAATGCTGCGGATGATGGCCATGGCCAACAGCACCGTCACCGCCAAGGCCACCAGGCCGATGACGATCATCAGATTGCGCGCCTCCTCGGCGCTGACGGCCGCCGCCTTGCTGAGCGTGTCCATTTGCTCGGACTGCATCTTGGTCAACTCATCCAATAATTCAATCAAGGCATTGTTGGCAGGTGCAAACTCCTTGAGCAGAAAAGTCGTAGCTTGAGTTTTATCCTTGGCCACCAATTCGTACAAAGTGGCATATTTTCCATTCAATGCCTCCCGCGCGGCCGTGATCTTGTCGAACAGCTCGCGGCCTTTGGGGCTGGCGATCATCTTGTCCATCTTGGCCAATAGCTCTTTATTTTCCGCCCGCAGCTGTTCTATATGCTGTTTGGTCTTCTCCATGTCCGCAGGCTCGCTCTCCAGCAGCAAGTTGCGGACAGAACGGCCATTGTTCAGCGTGTTCTGGGTGATGTCATTGGACAGCGCCACCTTGACGTAACGTTCAGTGACGATCTCATGGGTATTGGCGCTCATGCTGGCCATGCCGCGCACGCCCACCACCAGGATCACCGCCATCAACAGCAAAATCGAGCCAAAGCCCAGCATCAGCTTGATATGCACCTTCATGCTGTGGAACCCGTCCATTGTCTTGCCTCCGCTCGCGCCGATTCAGTTTCGGCTTTCAGTACTTGGAAAACTTGTCATCCAGCTCGGCCTCGTCGAAATCATCTTCGTCCAGCTCGCGCGGCACTTTCGCCGCCCTCTTGCCTCCACCATGGCCATGGCCGGCACGCAGCAGCAGCCGTTTGCCCTTGCCGCCGCGCAGCTTGAACTGTTGCATCAACTCCTGCAGCTGCATTGCCGCCGAGCTGAGCTCTTCCGAAGTGGAGCTCAGCTCTTCCGCCGACGATGCCGAGGTCTGCATGCCGGTGCTGATCTGCGTCACCGCGGTATTGATCTGATCGATGCCGGTGCGCTGCTCGCGCGAGGCGGCTGAGATTTCCTGCACCAGCGAGGCGGTCTGGTCTATGCCGGGCAGCATTTCCTGCAGCAACACGCCGGCCTTTTCCGCCACGCTGACCGAACGGCCGGCCAGTTCGCCGATTTCTCGCGCGGCCACTTGCGAGCGCTCCGCCAGCTTGCGCACTTCCACCGCCACGGTCGCGAAGCCCTTGCCGTGCTCGCCCGCCCGCGCCGCCTCGATGGCGGCGTTGATGGCCAGCAAGTCGGTTTTATTGGCGATATCGTTGATCATGGTGATGCGAGAGGCGATTTCCTTCATCGCGTGCACCATATCGCCCACAGCTTTGCCGCTTTCTGTCGCGCTGGTGGCGGATTTGCTGGCGATGCCATCCGTCACCCTGGCGTTGTCGGCGTTTTGCGTGACGGTGGACGCCATTTCCTCCACCGAGGCGCTGGTCTGCTCCACGCTGGAGGCTAGCTCGGACGCGGTCTGCGCCAGCGAGCTGGCCGTGGAAGCCACTTGCTCGGACGCTGAGCCGATGGACTCCGACATGGAACTGACCTCGGACATGGTGTCGGACAGCCTGTGCGCCATCTCGCGTATCGAGAACAGCAGACTGGAACTATCGCCGTCACGCAGCTTGATCGGCACCGCCAAGTCGCCATCGGACACTCGAGCGACAATTTGCATCGCATAGGAAGGGTCCGCGCCCAATTGGCGCAATATGCTGCGCGTCACCAGCATCGACAGAACGCCGCAAAGCAATAGGGAAATCAAAGACAGTCCGATGACCTCTCGCGTAGTGCTGACATAGGTTTCCTGGCCTAACGTATGAGTTTTTTCAGCGACTCTCTCATTCACTTCTTTAACTATCGTCAGGTCCTTGTCGATACGATCAAACGCCGGCCTGACCTTGGCATGCATCATCTGCAAGGCCTGCAGCCGTCCCTCCCCGTTTCCGGTGTCTGCAGCAGACAAGCGCATGGCCTCTTTCGCCGCGCTGACGTAAATCGGCCATTGTTCCTGCCACTCCTTGTTCGCCGCCGCCTCTTCCGGCTCCATGGTGGAAGAGAGCTCTGACTTCATTTGGCTGAACAATTGCTTTTCGTACTCTTCCAGATGCTCGACCGCACTTTCTTTCTGTGCTTTGTCCACTTCCACCAAGTAGCGGTACACCGCCCGGTTGTGCCGCACCACCGCCGCGCGGGCATTATTGATCCCTACCAAGGGCTCAAACTGATTAGTGAACAAATCCTCCAGGCCGGCATTCACTCTGGCGCTGGCCTGGTAGCCCACCAAGCCCATGGCCAGCAACAAGACCATTAAGAGCGCGAAGCTCAACAGCAACTTGCTGCGCACCTGTAAATTGTGAAACCAGCTCATGGCAAACCTCACTCATCAAAAGTAGGAAACCCAGTGTTGGACTTTCAATCTCTTTGCAGCGCTGCTTCGGCGCTTTGCCGGATCAGCCTCCGCTCGCGCCGGCAGGCGTGATGGATCAACTGCGGAATATCCAGCACCAGCGCCGGCTTGCCGTTGCCCAGGATGGTGGAGCCGCTGATGCCGCGCAGCGACTTGAAAATCTCGCCCAAGGGCTTGATCACTGCCTGCACCTCGCCCATCAGCCTGTCCACCACGATGCCGGCCCGGTTTTCGCCGTAATGCACAATCACCACATATTCCTGGCCCTCCGCCGGCGGCAGGCCGAACAGCTCGCGCAAGGAGACAAAGGGCAGCCAGTCGCCGCGCAGATTCACTTGCCTCGTGTGCTGGTTCATCGCATCTTGCGGCATGTCCACGCACTCGATCATCATGTCCAGCGGCATCACCAGCGCGGAGTCGTCCACCTCCACCCGGAAGCCATCGATGATGGCCAAGGTGAGCGGCAGCCTTAGCCGGAAGGTCGAGCCCTTGCCCTCGATGGACTGGATTTCAATTTCGCCGCGCAAAGCCTCGATATTGCGTTTCACCACATCCATGCCCACCCCGCGGCCGGACAGGTCGCTGACCTTGTCGGCGGTGGAGAAGCCCGGCAGAAAAATCAGTTGCAGCGTGTCTTGGTCGCTGAGCATGCGTCCCTCGGCCACCAGGCCCCGCTCCACCGCCTTGGCCAGCACTTTTTCCCTGTTGATGCCGCCGCCGTCGTCCCGCACCTCCACCACCACGGAGCCGGCGTCATGGTAAGCATTGAGCGTAACCGTGCCTTGCTCCTGCTTGCCGGCGGCCAAGCGCTTCTCGGCCGACTCCAAACCATGGTCCACCGCGTTGCGGACGATGTGCATCAGGGGGTCGGTCAGCTTTTCCACCATAGATTTGTCGATTTCCGTTTCGCCGCCCAGAATTTCCAGCTGTATGGTCTTGCCCAGCTGCTTGGATACCTCTCGCACCATGCGTGGAAAACGGCTGAAGATTTCGTCCACCGGCACCATGCGCAGCGTCAGCGCGTCATCCCGTATGCTCTCCACCAGGGTGTTGATCACGGCAACCGATTCCAGCAGCTCGGCATCGCCCCTGTCCTGGGCGATCAACTTGGTGCCGGACGAGGCGATCACCAGTTCTCCCACTCGATTGATCAGACGGTCCAGCTTGCTGGCTTCGATGCGGATGTACTGGCCATCGGCGCGCCCGCCTTTGGCCGGCGCTGCGCTGGCGAGCGGAGCCGGCTGCGGTCGCGCTGCCTCGGGTGTCACAATCGGCGCCGCGTCCTCCTCAGGCGGCGCGTCGCGAACATCGCCGCCCCGCAATCGATCCGCTTCGTTTTCGCTCAAGGCGCCGCGCGCGATCCAACGCGTCAGTTGCTCCTCTAGCGGCTCCCCCAGCCGCATGGCCAAAGCCAGATAGTCCGCCAGCGGCGCGTGCGGCGGCAAAATGCCCACCAGACTGTCCTCGGCGATAAATTCGAAGGTGCCCGCTATCCTCTCGAAGCTTGCCGACGAATCCAGCGCCAGATCAAAGCCGATAAAGCATTCTGTGACATCCAGCAGTTGCGGCGGCGGCCAGTTGCGCCATACCGGCTGCACGGCTTTCAGTTCACCCAGACCGGCCAGATAGCGTAGGAAGGACAAAGGATCAAAGCCATGGTGGAAGGTGTGGGGATGAAAGCGCAGGGAAAGTTGCCATAACGGCGTTTGCACCGGCACCGGTTCACCCGCCGCGGCCAGCCGCGGAGCCTCGGGCAAGGCCTGTTCTGCGGCAAACGTTTCAGCAGCGGCCCGCATGTCGCCGCCTTCTTGATAGTGTTTCAGACTGGCCAACAGCGGCTCGCCCTCCGGCAAGTCATGCAATCCCATCTCGTCGCTGGCCGAGGCCGCGTCCAGCAGGCGGCGCAGGTGATCGTTGCAGGACAGCAGCAGCGTGATCAGGTCGTCGCTGAGCGGGACCTGGCCGGAGCGCAGCCGCTCCAGCACGTTTTCCATGACATGGGCGAAGCGGACCAGGGCCTCCAGGCCGAAGATGCCGGCGGAGCCCTTGATGGTGTGCGCGGTGCGGAACAGTAGATTGTAAGTTTCGTCTCCCGGCGGGTAAGCCACTGGGTCGAGCAGCGCGGCTTCAAGCCCATCGCACAGCTCGCGTGACTCTTCGAAGAAAACCGCCTTGGCCTTGCTAAGATCCATGATCGCCATCCTCCGCCGCCGCATCGCCGCGATCGGCCAGCGCATTGAAGCCCAGCCAGCCCGCCACGTCGTCCAGCAAGGGACTACCCGCCGCAATGGCCGTCGGCTTGCCCATGCGCCGCGCCTCCGCGAGCAGGATGGCCAGCATCTGCGCGCCGCAGCCGTCCATCTCGGCGATGCCGGACAGGTCCAGGACCAGACGGGCATGGTTTAACAAGCCAAACAGCTCGTCCTGCATGTCCTCCGCCGTGAAAATGGTCCATTCGCCCTCCAGCGCGGCCCGCGTCGCCTCGCCGTCTTGGGTCAATCGGATCGGCATGTCGCGGCTCCCTATGGCTGAATCAGCTTGGACACGGCGTCGAGCAGCTTGGCCGGATCGAAGGGCTTGATGATCCAGGCCTTGGCCCCGGCCTCCTTGCCCTGCGCCTTCTTGTCGTCGCTGCCCTCCGTGGTCAGCATGATGACGGGCAGGAATTTGGTGGCGGCGCCTTCCTTCAGTTTTTTCAGCAAGGTGATGCCGTCCATGCCCGGCATATTGACGTCGGAAATGATCAGATTGACGCGGACGCCACCCAGCTTGGCCAGCGCGTCGTTGCCGTCGCAGGCCTCTACCACCTCGTAACCGGCCCCCTTGAGCGCGATGCTGACGGTTGCGCGTATGCTGGCCGCGTCATCGACGACCAGAATGGATTTGCCCATGGTGTTCTCCACATGCTATGGCGATAAGCGCGATGTCAGAAGAAATCGACATCGCCGCTGGAAGCTGCAGGCTTGCCACGCTCCCCTTTATGCAACGCGGCCTGCTCCAGCGTGGTATAGGTGGATTCCAGCTGCCGCAGCCACTCCTGCGGCTGAATGGCGGGCGGCGGCAGTCCCGAGCGGCGCGCGGCGCGCACGGCTTGCAGATGCGCCTGCATGCGCTCCACATCGCTCGCCACATGCTGGGCGATCTGGCTGACCCGGTCCTGGAACTGCAGCGCGATCAGCGAAGCATGCAGCTCCTTTTCCACTTGCGAGCCTTCTTCCTGCATCTTGCGGTTGATCTGCGCCAGACGCTCCGCGGCGCCGCTGAAATCCTTGACTGACTCGGCCAGCAGGCCCAGAGCGGTATTGCCCTTGTCCGAATCCTGGGAGCCGAGGCTGGTGGTGGTTTGCCGCGTCTGTTCCAGCGCGCCGTTGATTTCCTCCACTTTTTCCGACATCAGCTTGCCGGTCTGCTCCGATTGCTGGGACAGCTTGCGCACTTCGTCCGCCACCACTGAGAAGCCCCGGCCCGCCTCGCCGGCGCGGGCGGCTTCTATGCTGGCGTTCAGCGCCAGCAGATTGGTCTGGTTGGAGATGCGGCCCACCTGGTCCGCCATGGACAACAACTCGCTGGAATATGTCGCCAGCCGCGAAACTTCCGATGTCAGCTGCTGACGGTGACTGATGATTTCGGACAGCACCGTGGAAATTTCGCGGCTGCGCTCGCCGGCATCCTGGACCATGCGGCCCAGGTCCGCGCTGCCGATCTCGCTGGAGGAGGATCGGGCCGCCTCTATGGTGGCGTGCAAGCCATTCGCAATGCCGGTCAGGGTGTGCGCCAACTGGTTGCCGCCCGTGGTGGACTGCTCTATCACCAGTTGCAGATTGCCTGACCAGCGGCGCACCACCTGCTCCAGCAAGTCGAGATGCTCGTCGTATGAGGAATCCGACTTGGCGGTTTCGACAGCCGGCGGCTCCCGCTCCGCCCCGGCAACGGGCCGCAACGCCAACAGCGCGAAAGCGGCCGCGCTTGCCAGCAGCCAGCCCAGCCAGCCGGAAACAAAGGCGGTGGCAAGCGCCGCCAGGGCGCACGCCACCGCCATGGTGAGGAGGGGTTTGCTTCTGTTGTCCATTCTCCCTCCCGGCGGCCGCCGGCCACGCCCGCTGGCCGCCACCGCATGAATCCGCGAGGAAAGCTAGGCCGTGCCGCATGATGAATCTGGCCGGCTCATAGTCCGGCCATATGGAATGCGGGGCGAATGCTTGCCCCGGCTTGGAATCGCCGATTTCACCGCGATTACTTGTTTTTACTAAAGGCGTCCGGAGCGGAGCTGTCAAGGCGGGAGCGTGAACGCGGCTTTGCGGCGGGGCCTGGGCGATGATTGCGCAGCCGCTTAAGGCAGCGCCTGCCCCAGCAGCTTGGCATAGCTGCCGTCGTGCTTCATTGCGGCCAGCGCGTCGTCGAAGCGATCGCGCACCCCTGCCAGCCCAGGCTTGCGGGAAAAGGCGATATAGCTGGGGATGTCCTCCAGCGGCGGCCGCAATTCGACGACCAGCCGCTCTGCATGCCGCCGCCGCAATATGTCCCAAGCTCCCAGGCGGTTGCTGACCAGGATGTCGAATCGGTTAGCCAGCAGCATGTCCAGGTTTTGCTCGCCGCTGGCAGCGGTTTCCGTCACGCGTATGCCGCCGCGCTTCAAGGCGGCCTCGAAAGCCTCTCCGTAATTGACGGAGCGCACCACGCCGAAGCGGTAGGCGCCCAGCGCGTCCAGGCGGCCATCGAAAGGGATGTCCGCGCCCTTGCGCGTGAACAGGGACACGACTTGCGGCGCCAGCACCTGATGGCTGTAATCCAGCCTCGCTTCTCGCTCCGGGGTGCGGTAGAGCGTGAAAATGGCGTCGGCGCGTCCATCCTGCGCCATGGCCAACGCCCTTCCCCATGGGTAGATGACGATATGCACCGGCACGCCCATGCGCCGGAACGCCTCGCGCACGATGTCCGCTGCGAAACCCTTCACCTCCGCGCCGTCCTGATACTGGTAAGGCGGGTATTGCAGCGTGACCAGCTCCAGCGCGGAAGCGCCGGCGGCAGGGCCGGTCAGAAGAAGCAGTATGACGGCGGCGATCCAGGCCACGCGAACCTCCTGACGGAACGAAACCGGGGCCCGCTCCTTCCCAGGAGGGGCCCCGGTCTTGCCGAGAGCCTGGCGGGCGTGCATTCCACGGTATAGCCTACCGGGAACGGCGCCGACGCCGCCGTCTTACATCAGGTTCTGCTCGGCCACGTTCAGGTTCAGGTCTATCATCTGTTCGCTGCCGCTCTGGTCCTTGTGCTTCAGGTCCAGGCGCGCGCATTCGATGGCGTCCAGATAGGCTGCGGTAATGTCGCCGGTGATGTACTCGCCGTCGAAGCACGAGCTTTCGAACAGCTTCAGTTCGCGGTTGACGCTCGCCACCGCGTCCTTCAAGGCGTCCAGATCTTGGTAGATCACCACGTCGGCGCCGATTTCGCGCGCGATGTCCTGCTCGTCTCGCCCGGTAGCCAGCAGTTCGGCTCGGGTGGGCATGTCTATGCCGTAGACGTTGGGGAAACGCACCGCCGGCGCAGCGGAGGCGAAATACACATTCTTGGCGCCGGAGTCGCGCGCCATCTGCACGATTTCCTTGGACGTGGTGCCGCGCACGATGGAGTCATCCACCAGCAGCACATTGCGGCCGGCGAACTCCAGCGGCACCGGGTTCAGCTTCTGGCGCACGGATTTCCTGCGCACCGCCTGGCCCGGCATGATGAAGGTGCGGCCGATGTAGCGGTTCTTGATGAAGCCCTCGCGGTACGGCAGGCCCAGCGCGTTGGCCAGCTGCAGCGCGCTCTGGCGGCTGGAATCGGGAATCGGGATCACCACGTCTATCTCCAGCCCCGGCAGATCGCGGCGAATTTTCTCGGCCAGCGTCTCGCCCATATTCAGGCGGGACTGGTAAACCGACACGCCATCAATCACCGAATCCGGACGGGCGAAGTAGACGTATTCGAACAGGCAGGGCGCGAGGCGGGTGTTTTCCGCGCATACCTGGCTGTGCATGTCGCCATCGAAAGTGACATAGACGCATTCGCCCGGCAGCACGTCGCGCAGCAGCGTAAAGCCGGAGCAGTCGAGCGCGACGGACTCTGAAGCGAACATGTATTCGGTCTTGCTGTCGGACTCGGTGCTGCCCATCACCAGCGGACGGATGCCGTTGGGGTCGCGGAAAGCAACCAGGCCATAGCCGGCGATCATCGCCACCACCGCGTAAGCGCCCTTGACGCGGCGATGCACGGCGGCCACCGCGCCGAACACCGCGTCCACGGTCAGCTCGGGACCCTGCACGCGCTGCGCCAGCTCATGCGCGAACACGTTCAGCAGCACTTCGGAGTCCGAATTGGTGTTGATGTGCCGCAGGTCGTGGCGGAACATGTCCGCCTTCAGTTCGTCGGTATTCGTCAGGTTGCCATTGTGGGCCAGCACCACGCCGAACGGCGAATTGACGTAGAACGGCTGCGCTTCGGCCAGGCAGGACGCCGAGCCGGCGGTCGGATAGCGCACATGGGCGATGCCGGCATTGCCCAGCAGAGAGCGCATATTGCGCGTGCGGAACACGTCGCGCACCATGCCGCTGCCCTTGTGCATGTGAAAGGTCTCGCCATTGGCGGTAACGATGCCGGCCGCATCCTGTCCGCGGTGTTGCAGCACCTGCAAGCCATCGTACAGCAGTTGGTTGACCGGAGACTGACCGACCACGCCTAGAATTCCACACATCTTTAAAGCCCTCTATCCCAACTTGCTGAAAAAGGAAAACCCCAAAAGAAAAAGGCGGAATCTTGAAGTAAAGATATCAAGATATTCCGCCTCTTCATCTAACTGTCCGGCGCCTGGCCGGGCGAGTCGTAGTGCAGGTTGTTCGCCATCGTGGGCGGCAACCATGGCCTCAATGACAAGGCCAGAGATTCGAATGGCGCCGAAAGCACCGCGTTCCTCCACATCGGTTTTTGCGGCAGGCTGCTCAAGCCCGCCAACAGCACGGCCGCCGTCACCAGCGCCACGCCGCGCGCCAGGCCGAATATTCCGCCCAGCATGCGATTGATCACGCCCAGGCCTATGCTGTCCACCAGGCCGGTCAGCGCGACGCGCAGCAGCGCGGTGCCCAGCCAGACCAGGAAGAAGACCAGCACGAAGCTCGCCACCATGCGCACGCCCTCGCCCGGCAGGCTGGCGGGCAGGAAGGCCTCCACCAGCGGCGAGAACTGCTTGGCGCACCAGAAGGCGATCAGCCAGGCGCCCAGCGACAGCACTTCGGCGATCAGGCCGCGCATCAAGGCCATCAGCACAGATCCGGCGACGATGGCAATAGCGATATAGTCGAAGGCGGTCATGGCGGCTACTTGTTGATGATGATGCCGTTGATGCCGGCGCGGGCCAGCTTCTGCAGCGCGGCCTGCGCCTCCGCCTGGCTGGCGAACGGCCCCACCCGCACGCGCGTCACTTCGCCCTTGCTGGTCTCCACCTTGGAGAAGTGGGCGGTCACGCCTATGGAGGACAACTTGCCGCGCAGCGCGTCCACCTTGGCCGGATCGGACAAGGCCGCCAGCTGGATGACGGACTTGCCGTGCGCGTCGCTCTTGGCGGAGTGGCTTTCCGGGTCGAAGCGGCCCTCGAGGATGGCCGCCGGGTCCGCTTGCTTGCGCGGCTTGCTTTCGGCCTTGGCCTCGTCGGGCTTGCGCTTGGGCTCAGTCTGAATCTCGGGTTTGGCTTCGATCTTGGCTTCGGGTTTCGCCGGTTTGGGCGGCTCGGCCGCTTTCTCTACGGGCGCAGCGGGCGTTTTGGCCGCGGTAGACGGCGCGGTGATGCTGGACAGATTGGCCGGCAGCTCGGTCGTAGAGGCCGGAGCCGGCACGGCTTCCGCCGCTTGAGCCTGCGAAGCGGCATGCTTGGCCGCCGAGGCCGGCGCGGATGCGACAGGTTCGGACGCGCCGCCCATGATCTCTATCGATTCCGGCTTCATCTGCTGCTCCGGCAGATGATCCACCACCTTCCACAGCACGGCGGTGGCGAGGGAAACCAGCACGACCGCGCCCACCAGGCGGCGGCGCGCTCGCTTGCGCAACAAAATCAGTTCATCGTGGCTGGACAGTGCCATGCATTCCTCAAACCGGGTGACGCCGGGCCGTTTCCACCTCGGCTACGGTGTGGAAAGACCCGAAAACGACGATTCTATCATTGTCGCCGGCTTGCGATAAGGCTGCGGACCAGGCTTGCGCCACGCTGCCATACGTTTTGACGCTGGCCACGCCGGCTTGCGCCAGCGCGGCGGCGATGGCTTCGCCGTTCTGGCCGCGCGGCATGTCCAGTCCCGCCACCAGCCAGTGATCGAACTCGTCCTTCGCCAATTCGATCACGCCGGTCATGTCCTTGTCGGCCAGCATGGAGAATACCGCGTAGCGGTTCTCGGCATACGGCAATTGTTTCAGCGCCGCCGCCATGGCCTTGACCGCGTGAGGATTGTGGCCCACGTCCAGCACCACGGCGGGACGGCCCGGCAGCACCTGGAAGCGGCCAGGCCACTCCACTTCCACCAGTCCTTGCTTGACCGCGCCCGCGCCCACCGGCAGCCGCTCGCGCAGCGCGTCCAGCGCCGCCAGCGCGCCGCAGGCGTTGAGCATCTGGTAGCCGCCGCGCAAGGCCGGAATCGGCAGCGCGTGGCGGTGGCGGTCGCCGATGCGGAACGACCACTGATTATCCATCCTAGTGAAGCCGAAGTCGCGCCCGTATAGTTTCAGATCGGCGCCGATGGCGGCGGCGTGATCGATCAGCCGCGCTGGCGGCTCCGCATCGACGCAGATCGCCGGCTTGCCGGCGCGGTAAATGCCGGCCTTCTCGAAACCGATGTCTTCGCGGTTGTCGCCCAGGATGGTCTGGTGGTCCAGATCCACGCTGACCACGACGGACACGTCCGGCTCGAAGATGTTGACCGCGTCCAGCCGACCGCCCAGGCCCACCTCTAGGATGATCACGTCCACTTTTTCCGCGACGAAACTGTGCACGGCGGCCAGGGTGCCGAATTCGAAGTACGTGAGGGTGGTGTCGCCGCGGGCGGCGTCTATGGCCTCGAAACTGGCGATGATGCGCTCATCGGACGCCGGCTTGAGATCAATGGCGATGCGCTCGTTGTAGCGCGTGATGTGCGGCGAGGTGTAAGTGCCCACCTTGAAGCCGGCGGCGCGCAGCATGCAGGACAGCATGGCGCAGGTGGAACCCTTGCCGTTGGTCCCCGCCACCATGATCACCGGACAGGCCGGCCGCAGCGCCATCGCGTCGCGCACGCTTGAGACGCGGGCGAGGCCCATGTCTATCGCGGTGACATGCAGGCCCTCCTGCCAGCGCAGCCAATCGTCCAGGGTCTTTTTCGTATTCATGGGGCGGATTCCGTTTGATTGCTAGGCTGCGGCGCTTCGAACCACAGCAGATACACTCTGAGCTGGCGGCGGGATTCGGCGTCGGCGGAATCCGGCCACAGCATCACGCTGCGCCGCCGTCCGGCGGCCCTGGCGTTCAGCACCGTCAGTTGCGGCGTGACGAAACAGTCGTCCAGAACCTCGGCCTCTTGCCGGTTCTCGCCGCGGCACAGGAAAAGGCGGCCGCGCGCGTCCACCTCCAGCCGCTCCGGCACCGCGCCGCCCAGCCGTCCATCGGCCCGCAGCGCCAGCCAGCCCAGGCCAGCGGCGACCGGCAGGCTGAGCAGAAAAGATGGCGGCAAATACCTCGCCAGCAACAGCGCGTCGGCGGCCAGCGCCGCCAGCACCAGGCCCAGCCACAGCCTCGACGGCCTGAGCGGCACAGCGAACGGTTGCAGCAGCGGCCGGTCCCGGCGCATCGAATTTACAGCTCGCTGGCCGGGGAGTTGGTGATGTCGGCGTCCACGCTGTCCAGCACCATGGAGTGGATCTCCACGTCGAACCATTCCCAGAACGCCTTCAAGGACAGGTCTTGCGGCCAGCGGCTATCGTCCTCATCCCAGGAGGCCAGTTCCATCTTGAACAGCTGCTCGTAGATTTCATCGATATGGGCCACGCCCTCTTCCGGCTCGATGAACTCCGGCAGCAGCACGGCGGTGCAATCGCTGCGCAGGCTGTCCAGCGACAAGTCCACCATGTCGGTGTCCGGCAACTGGTTCAGCCAGTCCAGGAACGGTTGCTTCGGCTTGATCACGGCAACGGCGCGGTCGACGAAATACATGGAGGGGCCTTTCGGGCAAGTATGGATTCGGCGCGCATTGTATCAGTCTCCCCGCCGCCAGGCGACCCATCCGCCGACAGGGTCTACGTGATACACTGGCCGGTATTTTCCTCATACCGCAAGACACACAGAACATGGCCCTGATTACCGTCGAGAAAGCCTGCCTGGCTTTCGGACACCACGCGCTCTTGGACAACGTAGACTTCGCCCTGGAGCCGGGCGAGGCGGTCGGCCTGATCGGCCGCAACGGCGCGGGCAAGTCGTCCTTGCTCAAGGGCATCGCCGGCGCGGTGCAGCTGGACGATGGCCGCATCAACATCAAGGGCGACGTCAAGGTCGCCTATGTGCCGCAGGAGCCGGAATTCGACCCCGGCCACAGCGTGTTCGAAGCCGTGGCCGAAGGCCTGGGCGATTTGAAAGCCCTGCTCACCGACTACCACAAGATCACCCAGCAGCTTACCCAGGCCGACGCCGACCACGAACAGGCGCTCTCGCGCATGGAATCCATCCAGCACGAGCTGGAGTCCCGCGGCGGCTGGCAGTTCGACGCGTTGATCTCGTCCACGCTGAGCCACCTGGAGCTGAACCCCGACGCGCGCATCTCCGACCTGTCCGGCGGCTGGAAGAAGCGCGTGGCGCTGGCGCGCGCGCTGGCGTCCAAACCGGACGTGCTGCTTCTGGACGAGCCCACCAACCACCTGGACGTATCCGCCATCGAATGGCTGGAAGGCCTGATCAAGAGTTTCTCCGGCAGCGTGCTGCTGATCACCCACGACCGCCGCTTCCTGGACAACGTCGCCACCCGCATCATCGAACTGGACCGCGGCATTCTGCGCAGCTATCCGGGCAGCTTCTCCGCCTACCAGACGCGCAAGGCGGAAGAGCTGGCGATAGAAGAAGAGCAGAACCGCATCTTCGACAAATTCCATGCCCAGGAAGAAGTGTGGATACGCAAGGGCATCGAAGCTCGCCGCACCCGCAACGAGGGCCGGGTGCGCCGGCTGGAAGCCATCCGCCGCGAACGCTCCTCGCGCCGCGAGCGCGTGGGCCAGGTGAATTTCCAGTTGGACGCCGGCGAGCGCTCCGGCAAGCTGGTGGCCGAGTTGGAGCGCGTCAGCAAGGGCTTCGACGATAAAAAGCTGATCCGCGACTTCACCAGCCGCATCCTGCGCGGCGACAAGATAGGCCTGATCGGGCCCAACGGCGCCGGCAAGACCACGCTGCTGAAACTGATCCTGGGCGAGCTGCAGCCGGACAGCGGCGAAGTCAAGCAAGGCACCAAGCTGGAAATCGCCTACTTCGACCAGTTCCGCGAACAGTTGGACGAGGAAACCAGCGTCGCCGACATCATCAGCCAGGGCAATGATTTCGTCGAAATCGGCGGCGTGAAGAAGCACGTGATGAGCTACCTGGAGGACTTCCTGTTCTCGCCGCAACGCGCCCGCAGCCCGGTGCGCTCGCTGTCCGGTGGCGAACGCAACCGCCTGCTGCTGGCCCGCCTGTTCACCCGCCCGGCCAATGTGCTGGTGCTGGACGAGCCGACCAACGATCTGGACATCGACACCCTGGAATTGCTGGAAGACGTGATCGCCCAGTATTCCGGCACCGTGTTCCTGGTCAGCCACGATCGGGCCTTCCTGGACAATGTGGTCACCCAGGTCATCGCCTTCGAAGGCGAAGGCAAGCTGGAGGAATACCCCGGCGGCTACCAGGACTGGCTGGACGCCAGGAAGCGCATGGCCGAGTTCGCCCCGGCTGAAAAAACCAAGGAAACCGCGCCCGGCAAGGAAGCGGTTCGCCAGGATAAACCCAAGGCCGCGCGCAACAAGCTGTCCTACAACGAAACCCGCGAGCTGGCGGCGCTGCCGGACCAGATCAGCGCGCTGGAAGCCGAGCAAGCCGAGTTGAACCAGCGTTTGCTGGACCCCAACTGCTACCGCGACACGCCCAAGGAAGCCATCGCCTGGCAGCAGCGCATCGAGCAGATAGACGAATTGCTGCTGGACAAGCTGGCGCGCTGGGAGGAGCTGGAGGCGCAGCAACAGCGGCCAAACTAAGAACGCTGCCCTGCGGCCGCCCTGTTCGCAGGCGGCCCGCAGCGGCGAGGGCACTTTGCCCGGAGACAGCGCATGAGCTACACAAGTAGAAGACTGCGCCTTCGCGCGCAGCTTAAGCGGCAAGGCGCCGGCGGCACGGAACCGTCCGGCCAGGATGCATGCCATTGCGAAGACAGTCCGGCAACCGACAGAGGGGAAATGTGGCGCGCACCGATGAGCCGGCGTGATCCGCGCACTTCATGGCGGCTGGCCGGGCCGCTAGCGGCCCTGCTCATCGCCGCCGCGGACATGACCCAGGCCGCGCCCCTGCGCGCCTGCGCATCGGACGTGGACTTCCCGCCCTTCGTCCTCACCTCCACCTCGGGCTTCGCCGGCGGCACGCAAAACACCGGCCTCGCCGTCAATGTGCTGCAGCGCGCGCTGCGCCGCGCCGGACGCGAGCCCGCCATAGTGGAACGGCTGCCGTGGCGCCGCTGCCAGGAAACCGTGGCCTACGGCCAGCGCGACATCATCATAGACGTGCCCACGCGGGAGCTGGACAACAAGCGCTTCCTGGCCACGGAGGCCTATGCGGATGTCCATCACCTCTATTTCTATTCGCTCAAGCGCTACCCCAAGGGCCCGCCGCTGCGCTCCCTGGCCGACCTCAAGCATCATATGGTGTGCGGCCTGCTGGGCAGCCATCTGGACGCCTTCGGCATAGACGCCGAGCATCAGGACACCGGATCGAAAAACGAACGCAGCGCCATCATCAAGGTGGACCAGGGGCGCTGCGACGTGTTCATTGAAGTCCGCGAGGTGGTGGACAGCCTGTCGGCCCACGACGCGGAGCTGCGAGATCTATTCAACACGCCTACCATACGCCGCGCCAACCTGCCCGGCGAGACGCCGGCCGGCCTGCATTTCGCGTTCAGCCGCGCGCTGCCGGACGCCCCCGCCCTGCAGCGCGCGTTCAACGCCACCATCCGCGACCTGATACGCAACAATGAGATGAAGCGCATGACGCCCTGAGCGCCGGCCCTCTATTTGCCGAACACGGTCTTCGAGGCCACTGGCATGAGCTGGTCGACGTTGTGTTTGGTCGCCACCAGGATGGGCACCAGGATTTCCCGCGCCGGCTTGCGGCCGCGCAAATACGAGACCAGGGCGTCGGCCGCGGCGCTGCCCATCAGGAAAGGCTGCTGCATGCCCACGGCCACCAGGTCTTCGTTTTTCAGCAGCCGCGCCACCTCGGGCATCGCGTCGAAGGACACGAGCAAGACCTGCTTGCGCTTGCCCGCTTCGCGGATCGCGCGCATGGCGCCGTCCACCGGCTGGTCCGTCTCGATGAAAAAGCCGCGGATTTTCGGGTGGGACGCCAGGATTTCCCGCGAATAGCGATAGGTTTCCTCGGCTGAATAGTCTTTCATCTGCTTGAGCGCCACTTCAGGCGGGAAGCCCGCGTCGCTCATCGCGTCGCGGAAGCCGTTGCTCCGGTCCTGGCCATTCTTGCGGCTCAGCTCTATCGTGATCATGCCGTAGCCGCCTCCTCCCCAATGCCGCGCCTGCATCGCCGCGGCCAGCTCGGCGCCGACGTCGTAGGCGCCGCGATAATTATCCGATTTGACGAAGCTGACGTAGTCGCCGCCATTGGTGCCGATGTCCGCGATCGCCACCGGAATATTGGCCTTCTTGGCCAGGGCCAGCGCGTCCTCCGCCGACTGGCTGTTCGTCGGCGAAATCACGATGCCGGCCGCCTTGCGCTCTATGGCCTGCCGCACATTCTCCAATTGGGTGTCCGCGTTGAGCTTGCTGTCCAGCTCGGCGAAGGAAAATCCGTTCGCATCCGCCACCGACTTCACGCCCTTGCCCACGGTGCCCCAGAACGGCAAATCCGCCTTGGCCGTGATATAGACGATGTCGGCTGCGCCGGCGCAGGCGGATGTCCAAACCATGGCAATGGCCACAGCCGCCGCCGACATGCGCCGGGACAGCCTCCCCGGAATGACCGTGGTGTTTGAAATCAATTTCTCATTCACTTTGCAGCTCCTGCATGAAATGGACCACAACGACTTCATTGTAGACAGCCCCGCCCAAAGCGTAGCCCCCGCGGCAAGGCGCGCCGGCCCTGCGCTGACGCCACGCGGGCGCTTCGCTATACTGCGGCGAAGAGGGGTATCCCGCGCTGGCGGCCTCCCGGTCAACCGCCGCGCATGGCCGCCGTTGTTGAAACTTTATGCGGGCCAGAATGGTCCCCCATTGCAATGAACAGAATCGGAGCGCACGCGGCAATGAAAGAAACCCTGCTGGACGAGGACGGCGCGCTGCGCCGCCGTTTGTTGAGACGAGCCGCCTTGGGCGGCCTCGCCGTCCTGCTCGCCGCCTGCGGCAGCGCCCCCGTCAAGACCAGCCAGCGCCCGCCATCCCGTCCGGGTAAGCCCTCCGGCGATACCTCGCTGTCAGGCCTCCAGGCCGACGGCGACGGGCGCGAGATTCTGCTGTACACCATAGGCTTGCTGGACGGCGGCTACCGCTTCGGCGGCAAGAATCCCGAAGCCGGCCTCGATTGCAGCGGCATGGTCAGCTACATCTACCAGAACGCCATAGGCATCCGCCTGCCCCACAATGCGGCGCAAATCGCCAATCTTGCGCGGCCGATCTCTGACAGCCAGCGCCAGGTCGGCGATCTGGTGTTTTTCAACACCATGGGCCGCCCCTTCTCGCACATGGGCATCTACATAGGCGACGGCAAATTCGTCCATGCCCCGCGCAGCAACAGCACCATACGCGTGGCCAGACTGGACAATGTCTACTTCGCCCCGCGCTACGAGGGCGCCCGCACCGTGCTGCGCGCCTGATCCCGCCCGGCGCGCGATGAACATCGGGCGCCGCTGTGCTAATCTGCGCTTTCCCGCATCAAGCAGCGCAGGCATTCGCCACATGAAACTGAAATTCAGCAAAATGCATGGACTAGGCAATGACTTCATGGTCATAGACGGCGTGCGCCAGTCCGTCTCGCTCTCCCTGGAACAAATCCGCCAGCTGGGCAACCGCCAGCTCGGCATAGGCTTCGACCAACTGCTGCTGGTGGAGCCGCCGCGCGAGCCTGGCCATGATTTCCGCTACCGCATCTTCAACAATGACGGCGGCGAAGTGGAGCAATGCGGCAACGGCGCGCGCTGCTTCGCCAAATTCGTCTGCGACGAAGGCCTGACCGACAAGCGCCGCATCGCGGTGGAAACCGCCCGCGGCGTAATCGCGCCGGAATACCTCGGCGCCGGCCAGGCGCGCGTGGATATGGGCGTGCCGCGCTTCGCGCCGGCCGACATCCCTTTCCTCGCCGACGGCGAAGCCCTGCGCTACCCGCTGGAGCTGGACGGCGGCGTCTGCCAGATCAGCGTGGCCTCCATGGGCAACCCGCACGCCGTGCAGCTGGTGGACGATGTGGATACGGCGCCGGTGGAACGCGTCGGCCCGCTGGTGGAGAACCATCCTCGCTTTCCCGAGCGCGTCAACGCCGGCTTCATGCAGATCGTCAACCGCGGCGAGATCCGCCTGCGCGTCTATGAGCGCGGCGCCGGCGAGACGCTGGCCTGCGGCACCGGCGCTTGCGCCGCCGTGGTTTGCGGCATCCGGCTAGGCCTGCTCGACGCGCGCGTCATCGTCCATGCTCGCGGCGGCGACATCGTCATCGAATGGGCCGGCGAAGGCCACCCGGTCATCATGACCGGCCCCGCCGCCACCGTTTTCCAGGGCGAAATCGAACTTTAAGCCCCGCCAGGGCACCAATCCTTTTACGCATCCCGAAGCGAAAGGCAAAAACAAATGCATGACGAACAAGTGCTAGCCTATCTCGACGAGCACCCGGAATTTCTGCAACAGCTTGCCCAGCGATACGGCTTGCAGGCCTCGCCGCAAAACGGCGAGCGCGTGGTGGTGTCTTTCGTCGAGCGCCAATTGCTGGAATTGAAGGACAAGAACCGCCAATTGGAAGCGCAGCTGCAGTTGCTGGTCGAACGCGGCCAGAGCAACGACCGCATACTGGGCCGGCTGCACAAATTGACCTTGGCGCTGCTCTCCAAACGCGACGCCGGCCAGCGCATCGCCGCGCTGCGCGAGCGCATGCGCCAGGACTTCCAGCTGGACCGCGTCGCCATCAAGCTGTGGCACCCGGCGGCGGAAAACGACGGCGAGCACTACAACGCGCAAAACGAGGTGCAAAGCCTGGCCCGCAATCTGCTCACGCCCTCCTGCGGCCCCTATGCCAATGACGAGGTGTTGAGCTGGTTCCCGGCCTTGCCAGTGCTGCAGTCCTTCGCCCAGGTGGCGCTGCGCGGCGCGGACGGCCAGGCTTTCGGCGTGCTGGTGCTGGCCAGCGACGATCCGCAGCGTTTCACCTACGACATGCATACCCAATATCTGGCCCAGATAGGAGAGCTGGCTTCCGCCGCGCTGCTGTCCGCGCTGGAGGCCGCATGACGGCGACGCCTTGCGGCCTGCTATTGCTGAGCATAGTCGTCCTGTACTTCCTGCATGCCCTGTGGCGGCTGGGCGCCAGCCGCAACGGCAGCGCCCTGGCCTGCTTCGCGGCGGCCTATCTGGCCTTGGCCGCCCTGCTGCATGCGCGTGTGGACCCGGCCCCGGCTTCCCCACTGCTGTTGCCCTTCGTCTACGCCTATGCCTGGCTAGGCATGGCGGCGCTGATGTGGGCCGCGGCCCATATGCGCGTGGGCAGGCGGACGCTGAGCTTTCCGGGCCAGGATACGCGGCTGGCCGCGCTGTTCGCCAGCCAGCTCGCGCTGCACATCGGCGTGCTGGGACTGTCGCCCTGGCTGAGCCAGCTCCCGAGGGCGGTATACTTGCTGGCCCCGCCCCTGACCATGCTGGTCAGCTACCTGGCTTACCGTTTGCTGCTGCTCGACATGCGGGGGCGAGCGGTTTGCGGCGCCAGTTGGCCGGCCTGGGGGGCGCTGTGCCTGGGCGCGCCGCTGCTGATGGCCGGCTTGAAAATCTGGGCAGTGCCTTTGCTGCTGTATCTGATTTGAAACAGACATGAAAAAGGCGGCGCCCTGTGAAGGAGCGCCGCCGCAGCCGGCAATGGCATCATCAAACGCAAACAATCAATAAGCGGATATTTTGCGAAGCGCCATCAAAACTGTCCGATGCCGATCCGGCCGACACATCGCCAGCTTAGCATGAAAGCGCCCCGCCGGATTCAGGACTTCTGCGGCCGCAAAGCCCGCTTCATCCCGCGCTCCGCGCCTGCCCGCGTCAAAGAACTCAAGGCGATGCCGCCGAAAATCGCCGCCAAACCCGCCGCATGGTACCAATGCAGCTCCTCGCCCAGCAGCGCGATGGATTGCAGCGCGCCAAACGCCGGCATCAGGTACAGAAAACTCGCGGCCTTGGCCGTTCCCACCGCCGCGATGGCGCGGTTGTACAACAGATAAGCCACCACAGACGGCAAAACGCCCAGATAGATCAGGCTGGCCCAGGCAGCGCCGTCCAGCGTCGGCAGGCCGCGTTGCGCAGCCTCCATGGCGAACAGGGGCAACAGCAGCGCCTCGCCCACCAATAGCAGCACCGCCATCTGCACCATGGCGTCGATTCCCGGCTTCAATTTTCGCAAACCCAGCGTGTAGATGGCCCAGCACAGCCCCCCGGCCAGCACCAGCAGGTCGCCGCCGCCGAAATGAAAACGCCCTATCGCCAGCAGATTGCCTTTCAGCACGATCAGCAAGGCGCCGCACAGCGCCAGCGTCATCCCCAGCCACTGCCTATTGCTCAGACGCTGGCGGAAGTACAGCGAGCCCAGCAGCAGCACCATCACCGGCGTGGCGCTGTTCAGGATCACCGCATTGGTGGCGGTGGTGGTCTGCACCGCCCAATAAACCAAGGTATTGGTCAGGCCGATGCCGAACAGGCCCAGCGTCAGCAACAGCGGCCATTGCTGGCGCAGCTTGCCCCAATTGCGCCGCAAGCGCGGCAAGGCGAAGGGCAGCACGCAGCACAAGGCGATGCCCCAGCGCGCGAAGGCCAGCGTGAATGGGCCGATCTGTCCGTGCAGGGCGCGGGCGATGATGAAATTGGTGGACCACATCAACATGGTCAATACCAATAAGCCATAGGCTGCTTTATTGTTTGTTGCGTTGTTCATGGCAGTTCTTGAAATAAACTGCCCATATTCTAACAATATCGCGCAACATAATAATTCAATCAAACATCAACAAAACATGGTTGATTTCCATTTTCAGACAAAAACCATAAATTCATTCCAAAAATCACAAAATCAATGAAACATTCCGTCCAGCCAAATACGGCTCAGCCGAAAGAACTAGCCCCTCCCCTCCATCCAGCGAGCGGCGCCCGCCGCTGCCGCGAGCTAAAATTTCCGCCAGTACCGCCTCGAGAAAACCACCATGCTGTCAGATCGCTTCGGCCGAACCATTGAGTATTTGCGCCTTTCCGTCACGGATCGTTGCGACCTGCGCTGCAGCTATTGCCTGCCCAAAGGCTTCAAGGACTTCGAGGAGCCGGCACACTGGCTGACTTTCGATGAAATCGAACGCGTCGCCGCCGCCTTCGTCCGCCTGGGCGCGCGCCGCATCCGCCTGACCGGCGGCGAACCGCTGCTGCGGCGCGACCTGCCGCTGCTGGCCGGCAGGCTGTCCGCCCTGTCCGGCTTGGCCGATCTCTCGCTATCCACCAACGCCACACAACTGGCGCGCCATGCCGAGCCGCTGCGGCAAGCCGGCGTGGCCCGGCTCAATGTCAGCTTGGACTCGCTGCGGCGCGATTGCGTGGCGGAGCTGACCGGCAGCGACAGCCTGCCCAAGGCGCTGGACGGCCTGGCGGCCGCCAAGGCGGCCGGCTTCGAGCGGATCAAGATCAATATGGTGCCCATCGCCGGCGTCAACGACGGCGACATCGAGGCGATGGCGGAGTTTTGTCTGCGCGAAGGCTTTGTGCTGCGGCTGATCGAGGCCATGCCCATGGGCAACAGCGGCCGCGCCGCGCAAGGCAGCGCGTTGGCCCCCATCCTGGCGCGGCTGCGCGCCCGTTTCGACCTGGCGCCGCTGAGCCTGGATCTGGGCGGCGGTCCGGCCCGCTACTGGGGATCGCGCGATGGCCGCTTCACCCTGGGCCTGATCACGCCTATCAGCCAACACTTCTGCGCCAGCTGCAACCGGGTGCGGATGTCGGTGGACGGCACCCTCTACCTATGCCTGGGGCAGGAGCAAAGCTACCCCTTGCGCCGGCTGCTGCGCGCCGGCTGCAGCGACACCGAGCTGGAAACCGCCATCCGCGCCGCCATCGAGCTGAAGCCGGAAAAGCATGAGTTCAAGGAAGCGCCGGCCAAGGTGATGCGCTTCATGTCGCAGACCGGCGGCTAGCCAGCCAGTTTGCGATGAACCGCGCCACCGCCTCCGCATCGTTCAAATCCAGCACTGGTATCTCAGCCTCCATCGCGGCGTCCGTCGCCACAGCAATGATGTTTTCATCTTCCAAATAGCGCGCCGGCTTGCCCAGGGACGGTCGATAGACTTCCAGTTTGGGCGCGGGCAGCGTCTTCTGCCCCTCCAGCAGCACCAGATCGCACGGCGCCAGCCGAGCCAACTGCTCATCCAGCGTCAGCTCCCGCTCGGTCTCCGCGAACACGCCTACCCGATGCGGCGACACGATCATCACTTCGACGGCGCCTGCCTGGCGGTGGCGGAAGCTGTCCTTGCCCGGCGAGTCCAGCTGCACGTCATGGTGGCTGTGCTTGATCACGGCCACCCGCAGCCCGGCCTCCCTCAATAAGGGCAATACTTTCTCCAGCAGCGTGGTCTTGCCGCTGCCGGAATAACCGCAAATTCCCAATACTTCGCGCATGTCTTCTCCTTTTGGCGGATTGTCGGCGGCGCCGGCACGCGCTATGTTCAAACCATTTCCATGCAAACCAAAGGCGCGGACGCAAGCCGACATTGTGCCGCCGTCCGCGGCAGCAGACCATACATCGAAAGCAGCATGAATCTCTCTCCTGTCACCGCCTTCGTGTCCAAGCGCCTGCAGAGCCTGGCCAGCAAGCTATTGGTACTGTCGCTGATCGCCCTGCTGGTGGTGTTGACCTCCATCGCCTACAGCCTGGCGCTGTCCTGGCGGCTGGAGGGCGGCGCGGCGGCGATCAACGACGTGGGCAGCCTGCGCATGCGCAGCTACCGCATGGCTTATCTGCTGTCGCAACAGCCCTCGCCCGGCGTCATGATCGGGGAGGTCTCCAATTTCGACCAGACCCTGGCCCGCTTGCGGCGCGGAGATCCGGCGCGTCCGCTGTTCCTGCCGGACAATCGCGACATCCGCGACCAGGAAAGCCTGATCGAACAACGTTGGCGCGCGACGATGCGCCCCACTCTGTTGCATGCCGGCAGCGCGTTGACGCAGGAGCAGGTGGAGGCCTTCGTCGCCGACATCGACACCCTGGTCAGCTTGCTGGAGCGCGACAACGAGACCAATACCAATCTGCTGCGCATGTTCCAGATGCTGTTGATCGCCATGGCGATAACCGGCGCCGTTTGCATGGCCTATATGCTGTTCCTGATGGTGATCCATCCGGTCAACCGGCTCAGCCAGGCCATCGCCCGTCTGCGCGAAGGCGATCTGCAGGCGCGGGTGGAGGTGGACCGCAGCGATGAGTTCGGCATGCTGGCGGCCGGCTTCAACCAGATGGCGGAGCGGCTGGGTGACCTGTACCACAATCTGGAAAGCAAGGTCCGAGAGCAGACGCGCGAAGTGGAGGCGCAGAATCTGCGGCTGCAGACGCTGTACGACATGACCTCCTTCCTGCACCAGCGCCGTTCGCAGGAGGAAATCTGCCTGGGCTTCATCGGCCAACTGATGCGCCTGACCGGCGCCGACGCCGCCAATGCGCGCCTGCTGGACGAGGCGCGCGGCAAGCTGGACCAGATCGCGCAGATTGGCCTGCCCGCGGACATGGCAAACAGCGAGGAATGCATACCCAGCGACGCCTGCCGCTGCGGCGAGGCGGTAAGCCAGCCCTTCGCCGTGCTGCATCAACTAGGCGAGGCGAAAGCGGACAGCTTGGGCCATTGCGGCAAAGCCGGCTTCTCCTCCATCGCCGTGTTTCACATTCGCAACCACCGCGAAGACGTTGGCATCTTTACCTTATACTTTCGCCAGCCGCGCCTGTTGCCCGAAGCGGAGCAGGTGCTGATAGAAACCCTGGGGCAACATCTGGGCGTCGCCATAGAAAACCTGAGGCTGAGCGCGCGCGAGCGCCAGTTCGCCGTATCCGAGGAGCGCAATCTGATGGCGCAGGGCCTGCACGACAGCATCGCCCAGTCCCTATCCTTCCTGAACCTGCAAACGCAGATGCTGGAAGACGCGATGAAGCGCAGCGAAGAAGAGCAGGCGCGGGAGAGCCTGGCCTTCATACGCGCCGGCGTGCAGGAATGCTACGAGGATGTGCGCGAACTGCTGCAGAACTTCCGCACCCGCATCAGCAAGCAGGAGTTCCCGGAGGCGGTGCAAACCCTGCTGCAGCGTTTCGAACAGCAGACCCGCGTGCCCGCCCGCCTGGAAATGCGCGGCGACGGCAAAGCGCTGGACCCGCAACAACAGCTGCAAGTGTTCTTCATCCTGCAGGAAGCCTTGTCCAATATCCGCAAACACGCGGAGGCCAGCCTGGTGGAGGTGGAAATCGACAACGCCGCCAGCTTCCAAATGCGCATCCGCGACAACGGCCGCGGCTTCGAGGCCGAGCGGCTGGAAACCATGTCGGCGCGCCATGTCGGCATGTCCATCATGCAAGAGCGCGCCAAGCGCATCCATAGTCAAATTCACATCCGCTCCACGCCGCAGCATGGCACCACCGTGGAGTTGACCCTGCCCAAAGAGGAGCGCGTAGGCGCATGACACAAGCCATCCGAATCTTGCTGGTCGACGACCACACCCTGTTCCGCAGCGGCCTGAAGGCGCTGCTGCAAAGACAGGATGATTTCCTGGTAGTGGGCGAGGCCGCCGATGGCCTGGAGGGCGTCAAACAGGCTGAGCAATTGCGGCCGGACGTAGTGCTGCTGGACCTGGACATGCCGGTGATGAACGGCCGCGAGGCCCTGGGGCAGATCTTGAGCGGCTGTCCCGAAACCGCCGTGCTGATGCTGACCGTATCCGAAGACGGAGACGACCTGGCCGAGTGCATGCGCGGCGGCGCGCGCGGCTATCTGCTGAAGAACATCAACGCCGATTTCCTGCTGGACAGCATACGGCGCGCGGTAGACGGCGACAGCGTGCTGTCGCCGGAGATGACCGCCAAGCTGCTGGCCCGCCTGCACCAGCCGGCGGCCAAGGCCAGCGAAGCCGACACCCTGACCCCGCGCGAGCGGGAAACCCTGAGCTGGCTGGCCCGCGGCGCCAGCAACAAGGAAATCGCCCGCGCGCTGGACCTGGCCGAGAGCACGGTCAAAGTCCACGTGCAGAACATCCTGCGCAAATTGTCGCTAAGCAGCCGGGTACAGGCGGCGGTTTACGCCGTGGAGCATGGGCTGGACAAGGCTTGAGCGACTCAAAGCACATGCCCATCGAGAATTCGGCCTAACCCCTCGGGCAACCGGACTTGCTCCGGCGTGGCTGTGCCGGACATCATTTCATTCTTGCCCGGCTTCGCCACTCTGTCGCAACTCCGTTCCCCGGATATCAGGGCCGTAGGTTGGGCTGAATAAAATGAAGTCCAACGTTTACCGAGAATGAATAGGCATTGTGTATCATCAAATGATTCGCGGTAAGCGTTGAGCTTCGCAAGCTTAGCCCAACCGATGGCCCTCCCGCCGTTGCTGCACAACTCCGGCAGTAAGTTGCTTCCAACATTAGAGAACATGACTACGTACCGCTCACAACGCATAGCTTCTCTCATTGCCTTGGCAACGCTTCTCATTGCCGTGGGCCTATCTGCATGGTTTAGATCAGCAAACCCATACGGAGTTTGGCTCTACACACCGAAAAATTGGTGCGCCGGACATCCCGCAAACTCATTTACACTGATTTATGGCGTAACGACATTACTAGCGACAGTCATTCTTGGGTTATGCGCATTCATTTTCTGGACCGCATCCCGCCTTTCAAGATCGCCGGCTGCGGAGGACCTACGAGTGAAAGCCTCTGTCGCTGCTTGGTCTGTGTTATTTGTTGGGCACTGTTGCATAAATCCAGAACAGGGCGAGGCTCCCCTTTCCCCAAACAAATTTATGCTACCGCCACCGTGCACGGACGGCCCAGCATGCTGAAACGGTTCAAGATGGCAGCGCGCACTTGCAGCTCTGCCACTTGGCTATCGAAGCGACGGGCCGTCACCCTTTCACCCAGCCGTTTGAAGCAACCCATTTTGGTTTCCACCAAGCTGCGGCGATGGTAGCCGCTCCAACGCTTCCAGATCGCCCGGCCTAGTCGTTTGGTCGCCCGCAGAATCTCATTCCGAGCC
>NZ_PQWB01000094.1 GCF_002924365.1 Chromobacterium alticapitis
CGCCCTCACCCACCGAGACACCAGGCATGATGGTGACATTCGCGCCGCACCACACGAAATCCTCGATTTTCACCGGCAACGCTATCGGCATGCTGTCATAAGGGATGCGCGCGCCCGTAGCATAATTATGGGTGCTCGAGAAAATTGTCAGCCCACGGCCGGAGTGAAAATAGCGACCGATCGAGACACCGCCGCTGCATTCTATAAAGGTATCTGACTTGAGGTGCGATGTGTCATCAATGGAGAACTTCTTGGGGTCACCTGCAATTTCGAAGAAATGGCCGCCTTGCGGAACGAAATTGAGATGGACGCCATGGTGACGCAGTCGCTCAAGGCGCACCTTGGCCATAAGCGAGAACCATTTATCGCTTATCCGGTCCGCGTTCAGCCGCAGCAGGGCTGTAATGAGAAAACGTTGAAACATAGTTGGGACTCTTCGCGGCAAAGCGTTCGGCTCACTCCCGCGCAAAACTGTTCCTTGGGAGGTGGGGCCGCTTCCGTCTTGCGACATGCGCGGTCCCAGCAATTGGACAAGCGGCGTCGCGCCGCTTACATCATCAAAACTCTCGCCAGCATGATAGCCTGAAGCAAGCTCGCTCCAGTCAGCCGCAAACTGGTAGCCCCAGGCCTCGAGCAGCACGTGCATAGCATCGAACGACTCCGCGTTACGCAAATCCGGCAGCAGGTGATAGACGAACAAAGGCTGTACGCCTGTCCCGCTCAAATTGAGCAACGGTGTCGAATTGTACGACGCGACAACCTCCGGACACAGTTCCGCGAGCATGGCCTCGAATGGCTGATTGCCTTCAACAACGTGCAGAGTCGGAAAGCTATCCAGGATCTGTTTCCGGATTTGTTCCCTGGCGGTCTCCGGCTCGCGAGGATGAAACTTAAACAGAACCTCGGAAAAACCTTTGCACAACGCCCGAAGAATTTGTGTCAGACCTGAGGCATAGTCGGCCTCGGTCTGTATATATTCGCTGTAGAGCGGCTGATTGAGGAAAACCACGCGCCCAGGCTGAGTCTTTACAGGCGGAAGCGTGGGGCGAGCCAGAATACTAACGGGTATGCGCCGCGTAATGGCCATCCCTCGATAGAGATAGACGCCATCTAGATAGCGATCGTCCAACATTGGAAACAAAATGCCGTCGAACTTGGTAAAACGCGTGCGGCTCAAGCCCGGTATTACGCGCATGCTTACCTGCAACACGCGGTTTTTCCAAGTATACGGCTGACTCTGCTTCAGCGTGAGCGGAATATAACTGCCAACGCCGCCATCTTCGAGTAGAAAGACCGATGCTGCGCGCTCTTTGAAAGTGATTGCCACAAGCTGGTTGAGCAATTCGTACTCCGTGAACAACAGCAGCGTGTCCTCAGCATTCACGGACAGCGCCGCCTTCAGGCGCCGTCTTCCCCCTAAATATTGGAACCAAGCGCGCTTCCAAGGCAAATGCGCAGGTGTGGGCAGCGTTATCATCGGATCAAAAAGCAGCGGATCGAATTCTTGCGTCAGCGTGTGGGGGATGGCGATCAGCGCAGCGCGCCGGCCAGCGGCTCGCAGTTCGCCAGCCAGCCGCACAGCTTCAAGATATTGATAATTGTTGTTGACGAGGAAATAGATCATTCTTAGCCCGCAGGCGAGAGAAAAGTCATTTAGACCTGCTGCGAATAGATAACGAAATTGCGAAGTATGCGCAAGCCTACTTGGCTGCTCTTCTCAGGATGAAATTGCAGGCCAGTAACGTTGCCTCGACGCACCGCAGCGGTGATGTTATCGCCGTGGAAACGGTAGGTCGCCAACAGATCTGATGCTTCGTCGGGAACAAAGTGATAGGAATGGACGAGATACACCGCTTCGTCCTCCTCGATGGATTGCAGCGCAGAATCCTCCCACGGCATGCCTGGTTCACGATCAAGGCCTGCCCAGCCGATGAAAGGGATCTTGCGCGACACGCCGGAGGCACTGCGCTTGCTGATCTCTCGGACCTTACCAGGGATCAGTCCCAAACCCTGGTGCAATCCGAACTCCTCGCTGGAGCTAGCCAGCATCTGCATGCCTAAGCAGATGCCAAGCAGTGGGCGGCCAGCACGCGCATGGGCGAGGATAGGGTCGATCAAACCATACCTTGCTAAGCCTTCCATCCCGTCGCGAAACGCGCCGACACCGGGAAGCACCAGGGCCTCCGAAGCGGCAATCACGGCCGGATCGCCAGAGGTTTGACAGCTTGCGCCGCAATATTCAAGGGCGCGGCTCACGCTCAACAGGTTGCCGCTGCCATAGTCTATGATGGTGATAGTCATAAATGCCGAACGTCGAGAGAAGCATCGCGAAGCGCGGCTCGAATATCCGCCAGCGTCCCGCGCTTGTAATGAAGAATGTCTGCCATGGCTACCGCATCCGCACAACCATCCATAATCGCAACGATGGCATCGGCTGGCTTGCCCATTCCCCCGCTTGCGATCACGGGCACAGCCACTGCGGTCGAAACTGCGTGAATCAGTTCAGTCTCGAAGCCATGACGCGTCCCCTCTCGGTCCACCGAAGTCAACAGTATTTCACCAGCACCCAGCTCCACGCCACGCTGCGCCCACTCAATAACGTCAAAGCCGGTCGGCTCCCGTCCGTTATCGGTGTACGCCTCCCAGCAGCCTGGCGCGACCATTTTGGCCTCAATCGACAGCACCATGCACTGGGAGCCAAACTTGTGGGCCACTTCGCGGATCAGCTCGGGACGCTTGGTCGCCGCGGTGTTGATGCCCACCTTGTCAGCCCCAGCGCGCAGCACTTCGCGCACGTCGTCCACCGAGCGAATGCCCCCGGTCACGGTAAGCGGCACGAAGACGTCCTGGACGGTGCGCTTGATGATGTCGTGAAGACTGTTGCGACCGTAGAGGCTCGCAACTACGTCTACGTACAACAATTCATCGGCACCATCTTCATAGTATTGCCGCGCGAACGATTGAGGATCGCCAATGATGCGCAATCCCTCAAGGTTTATACCCTTAATGAGATTCGGCCCTTTAATATCGAGCCGCGGGATGAGCCGTGTCTGCATAGTGTAAAGCTTCGCCTCAACCTTCATTCCAGATCGGGTTCTTCAGCTGCCAGCCATCCGAAGTTTTTTCCCACAGATGGTCAGAGCGCCAGCTGTCCACCACCTCTTGGAACTCTTCATCAGTAATGCCACAATATTCCAAGAAGTCCTGGTAATGTCTACGCGGAAATTCACCATCGTAGCGTTTGACCAGCGCGATGCCTTCTTCGCGACTGATCTTGCCGTCGCGGATCTCATGCGCGGAGTCCGAGGTGGTGCGGCCGATACCGAACTTGATGAATCCCAAATAGTAGTGATAGCCATCAATCTTGTCGTCAAGGCTGGCATATTTGGAATAAGTGCCTTCCGAACGCTCTGTGTTCGGCTGGAAGCCAGTATTCTCGCGGCAGTAGTAGAAGTTCTCCTGCGGATCCCAGAACTTGTAATAGCCCATGAAATGGATCTCGGTCTTGTTCTCCATCACCGACTCATAGCTAGGTGCCATGAAGGGCTGCAAGTCGGCCTGACTAACGCCATGCTCGGTCCAGAACTCAGGCGGCAGTCCGGAGAAGTAGTGCTTGTCGTGATCCTGGATGTCTCGAGTAGGGACGAATGCATTCTTCATATCGCCACCATACTCCACCTCGCCATTCTCACCGTACATGATGAGCTGGACGTTGTGTTTCACGGCCATGTGCATCGGATAATTCGTCTGGCCATAGATGAAGGGCTGGAAGGGATCGCCCAGATGTTGCAACGCCAGGCGGGTGAGCTTGCGGGTCACGCGGCCATTCGGCGTGCCCAACACATTGTCGAAGCCCGACTGAATGAACGCATCCATATTGCGGCGGCCGATCTCGGTAGCCTTCAGCGGCGCCCAAGTCACCGCAAGCGGATTCATTCCGTATTTGTACTTCAGCTGGTGAGCGACAAAACTGCCATCCTTGCCACCACTGCATGGCACGATTACATCATACTCACCATTACCCTTTCGATGACGATTGCATAACTCTACCAGTTCGCGCTCGCGCTGCTCCCAGTCTATGTTGTGACGCTTGTAATACGCAAAATTACAAGCCGAACATACGCCGTTCTCATCGAACGTGATGCGCGGACGCTGATTGGAAACTGTGCACAACTTGCAGTATTTGACAGTGGTCGGCAGATTGTACTGCGTAATGACATCGCGTTTTTTCATATGACTTCTTCTTTGAAGGTGAAAGCTATTCAAGGAGCTGACTGAATAATGGAACGTACCCTGGCCAAGTCTTCCGGCGTATCAATATCGTTGGAACGTTCCAACGGCATTGGATAAGCAATAGTTTCAGGGGTAAGAAAGCTCCGCTGGCGCCTCAGCCAGCTGACATTCGCCACATAGATGGCTCCGTTCAGGAGCCATGCCGGCGGCAAATCCTGTCGGCGCAGGCTCGCGCCTACGGGCGGAGCCGAAAAATGCCGCAAACTCCCGTCAGAATGAATCTTGAACATCAGGTAGGGATGATCGTCGGCCGAGCGAACGCTCACCGCGGCTGGCGCATCCGCCGCCACCATCGCGGCGATGCAGCCGTCGATGTCAGCGGCAGTGCGCAACGGAGAGGTAGGTTGCAACAACACAATCCACTCGTAATCTGGCAGGCGGTCGAGCGCGTCGAAGATGACGTCCAACGTCGCTGCCGTATCGGAAGACAATGAGGCATCCCGCTTGAACGGCACGTTGCAGCCGTGCTGGCGAGCCACCTCGATGATGGCGTCGTCGTCAGATGACAACGCGACATCATCTATATGTATAGAAGCCTGAGCCGCCTGGATCGTCCACGCGATCAGCGGACGATCGCCGAGCGGCACAATATTCTTGTGCGGAATGCCCTTCGATCCTCCTCGAGCCGGAATGAGGCCAAGCACACGTCCGCGATGGATCATTGAAAGACCTCGTGAAATTCCAAGTTCGCGCGCTCGTAATCTGGCATGCGACCAATATCCAGCCAGTAGCCATCGATCTGGTGCGTGCGCGCCATCATATTGGCCTGAAGCATGGAGCCAAGCAGATTTGGCATATCGAAGAACTGGTCACGCGGAACGAGGTCCAGCGTCTGCGGCGAGAGTACATAAATACCCGCATTGACTACAAAGTGCTGGACCGGCTTTTCCTCAATACACTCAATAATATCGTCATTTGCGCGCACTACGCCAAAAGGCACCTGCATTTCATAGTGCCGGACCGCCATTGTGGCTTGAGCCCCGGATTCTACATGCCCATCAATCATGACGCCATAGTTTTGCTTTGTCAGCAGGTCGGCATTGGTAACTATGAACGGCGAGGTCGGCCGCTCCGGTAACAGGCTCAAGGCCCCCGCCGTTCCCATGCGCTGCTCTTCACGCAAGTAGCGAATGTCTACGCCCAAGGCATGCCCATCACCAAAATGAGCTTCAATCTGTTCCGCCTTATAATTCACAGCTAGATAGAAACGATGAAAACCCTGGTCGGCATAGCTGCGAATAATCGTTTCCAACAGCGGACGCGTCCCGACATTCAGCATCGGCTTGGGAACATCCCGCGTCAGTTCCTGCAAGCGGCTGCCCAGCCCTCCCGCCATGATGACGACCCAGTTATCGCGGTGCGGTGTGGCAAGATAGTCGTTGATGACAGCCAGACCGACTACCGTGCGATCGGCATCGACAATCGGCAAGTGGTGCAGGCCGGTGCTGCGCATGATGCCTAGGATGCTATTCGGCGAGTCCCCGACGTTGACGCAGGTCGGCGTGGAATGCATCACACGCTTGACTTCGGTAGACATCCCCAGGCCACTGAGCAATCCTCGGCGCGTATCCCCATCCGTTAGCACACCTAGCAGACGGCGCCGGGTATCGACCACCAGTACGGCTTGTATGCCAGTACGATCGATCGTCTCCATCGCCTCGCGCAAGGTGGCATGAGGTCCAACAATAGTGCTTTCCCAATCTTTCATCTGATTTTTTCCAATACCGACCGGAACGTCCGCCAAGATTGCCGCGCCCGTGTAATGCCTATTACATGTTCCGTCTTGCCCAATAGTCAAACTGCGCTTGCCGACAAGCGCAAGCCGCGACAGATTACTTTTGGACACGCCCATTTTCCAGTTCTTTATTACAGTATTATTTAGCTCTCCGCAGCAGGTTTGGCGCGTATGCGCGGAGCGCCGCCGATAATGATCTGCCGCGGGCCGAGATCGCGCACCAGCGTAGTGCCAGCGCCGACCACCGCACGCTCCCCTACCCGGACACCTTGAACAAGCACGGATCCCGCGCCAATAAAAGCGCCTTCATCCACATGAATAGATCCGCATAAAGTTGCGCCAGGCGCCACGTGCACATGCGCAGCGATATGGCAATCGTGGTCGATGCTTGCGCGAGTATTAATAGTGCTGTTTTCGCCGATAGCGCAGCCAGGTTGAATAATGGCCCCAGCCATAACCTGCACGCCATCGGACAGCAATGCGTCGCCGGCAATCCAAGCTGCCGGATGCACCAGCGCCGGAAACGCGTATCCGCGGCCGCGCCACAAGTCGTAAAGGCGCTCGCGAAGCGAGCCCGTGCTAAGTTGGCCGATGCCCAAAACGAGAGCGACCCGCTCCGGCCCCAGGCGGTCAAGCAGCGCCGCATCGTCGCCGAGCACGTCAAGCCCCTCCCAGCGGGAGGCGCCACTGGATGCGAGATGCGGATCGCACACACCCAATACCGAATACCCCGCGGCGCGCATCAATGCGAGCAAAACGCGGGCATGCCCCCCCGCACCAAGTAGGACGAGATCACGCATGCGGGGTGCGATCATTGCAGGATGACATCGCCAGACGTGTAGGCCCGGGCGGCAGGCTTGCCGACCAAACCCCATAGTTCCGCGGCTGGCATGCCACCGCCACTACGAGCGGTGCCAAGATCCTCGCGCGCAAGCGTCGCGCCAGCAGTGATATCTCGCGCCGCGATCACATGCTGACGCGCGGCCTGGCGCGTGTTCCATTCGCTTGGCTGCGGACATTTGACGCCATCCCCCATGGCCGGCTGCAGGTCGCGGATATAGCGCACCATTTGCGCCAGCTCGTCGGGTTCCAGAGAGGCCTTGTGATCCGGGCCTGGCATAGATCGATCCAGCGTGAAGTGTTTCTCGATCAAGACAGCGCCCCGGGCGACGGCGGCCACAGGAATCAAGACACCTTCCGTATGATCCGAATAGCCGACAGGTAATCCAAATGCTCTCAGCGTATCCATGGCGCGCAGATTGCATTCGTTCATCGGCGTGGGATATTGCGAAGTGCAATGCAGCAACGTGACGCGCCCCTGCAAACTGGCTCTCCAGACCGGATCGCTCCAGCCACGCCAAACTTCGGCGAGGCTCGCCGGCTCCACATCTGCATTAATGGCATGCGCAATCACGGCAAGAGCCTGTTCAACCTCCGACATGGTGGCCATGCCAGTCGAAACAACCAGCGGACGCCCGCTTCGCGCAAACTTCCACAGCAGTGGTCCATTCGTGAGTTCGCCCGACGGGACCTTGTAAAAGGGCATGTCGAACTCTTCTAGAAACTCCAGGCTATCTTCGTCAAAAGCGGTGGACAAGAACTCTATGCCACATGAGTGAGCATACTCGCGCAGCTCTCTATGCCACTCATGGGGCAGCTCCAGTTTGCTTAGCATCTCCAACTGCGACTCTGCGGCGTCAGTAGTATGCTTCTGATAGCTCGCCTTGGGTGCAGAGCGGGTGGCCAACTTTTTCGCGTCAAAAGTTTGGAACTTCACCGCATCCGCACCGGCATTTGCCGCGCTTTCAACTAGCTTGCGCGCAAGCTCTAGGTCCCCATTGTGGTTAACGCCAGCTTCGGCGATCACATAGACGTTTTGCATTCAGCTTCCTGTCATTCAATCAGGGCGGGAGTAATCATTTTTTGTTGTACAGCGCAGATCGACGAACGGTTTGGCGGTCATGGCCATTTCGACATCCTGCAGGACATCGACGATGCGCCTCGCAGCTCCTGGGGAGCCATAAGGCGTCTCTCGACGAGCGGAGAGCTCTCGATGCTCGGGCGATATCGCTTGCGCCAAGGCGTGACGGATCTCCTCGGCACTTTCGCCGCAGTGTAGCACCGACGGCGCACGCAGTCTGCCTTGCTGGCGAGGACCAATGTCTACCGTCGGCACTCCTATCGCCGGCGCCTCGAGCAAACCGCTGGACGAGTTTCCAACGACGGCGTCAACATGGGACATCAGGCTTAAATAACGCCTCGCACCCAAGGACTCGACCAAAACGACTCGACCCGGATTCCTGTCCGCAAACGCCTGCAGCTCGGCTCGAATCATACAAGATCCCGGGTCGGCGTTGGCGCCAGTAATAATGATGGCACCTTTGAAACCATCGATCGCCTCAAGCAGTTTATGCATGGCTGCGAGTCCACCATCCTGCTCCAGAGTGACAGGGTGATAGGTCACCAGAAGCGCAGACTCGCTCAAGCTGACGCCCAAGAAGGCCTCGAGATCGCGCAGCGGGACCGGATCCAGCTTGGAGATATTGTCCATTGCCGGTGCCCCTACGTTCCAAACGCGCGCGCCCGACTCTCCCATTTGGCGAATACGGTCCGCATAGGGCTCGGCCGCCGCGAAGTGCCAATGTGATAGTTTGGTCAACGCGTGACGAATGGAATCATCAATTGCGCCTTCGGTTGCCTCGCCGCCATGAATATGGGCTATCGGCACACGAGACAGCACAGCGGCTTGCGCCGCCGCCAGAAGCTCGTAACGATCGCCGAGCAGCACCAGCACATCTGGCTGAAGCTGTGCCAAGGCCTCAGCAGTCCCTTTCAATGCCAATGCAGCAGAACTTGCTATATTGACAAATTCAGAGTCTAACTGCATATCCACTTTCATGTGGATTGGGAATCCATCCGTAACAATCTCGCGCCAAGTCTCACCATACTGCTCTGACAGGTGGGTTCCCGACACAATAAGCTGAAGCGTCAGCTCCTCGCGAGCCGCCACTTCGGCCATCAGGGGGCGCAGCAGGCCGTACTCTGCCCGCGTACTGGTGAAGAAAGCGATGCGTCGCAAGATCAAGCCTCGTTAGGGAGTACACTACTGGGGAGGTTGACAACCCGCGCTTCCAGCCATTCCGCGTTGGCAAGCGGACCGCGCACAGCATTGGAATGCTGCGGCAGCTTGGTCATCAGCGTCCAAATCGGACGCGTCATCACGCCGGCATCGTTGGTTGATTTCAACAGCGCATCTCGCTGCTCCACGCTCTCGCAAACCACACCGTTCAGCCAATAATTGGAATGGCAATCCTTGGGTTCGACAATCGCCCGCAGATCGCTATCCTTGAAAAATTCAATATAGCGAGCCGCAAGCATACGCTTTGACTCCAGGAAGGCAGGCAGTTGTTCAAGTTGAGCACAGCCCAGCGCCGCATTCAGGTTTGGCAGGCGGTAGTTGTATCCCACCTCATCATGATAGAACTCGTAGGGGTGCGGGATTTTGGCTGTTGTCGTCAGGTGTTTAGCCCTTTTCCCGATCTCCTCACTTGCCAGCACCATGCCGCCGCCGCCGGTGGTCATGATTTTGTTGCCATTGAAGCTCAGTACGCCAATCTGACCGAAACTACCCGTATGGCGGCCTTTGTAGTAGCTGCCCAGCGACTCCGCTGCGTCCTCGACCAACACCAAATGCCAGCGTTCGCACACTTCGATCATCACATCAAGATCAACGGGATGACCAAACGTGTGCATCGGCAAGCAAGCGCGGATGCTCCGACCTCCATCACGCATACGGCAAACGCCATCATCGCCTACATACGCATGCTCAGAAAGCCATTCATCCAAAGCCGTGGGAGACAGGCCAAGCGTTTCGCGATCCACGTCGATGAAAAGCGGATCAGCACCGCAATAAGCGATCGCATTGGTAGTGGCGACAAATGTAAGCGACTGGGTTACAACCAAATCGCCACGCTCCACACCAGCCAAGAGCAGAGCCACATGCAGCGCTGCAGTGCCATTCATGACAGCGACGGCGCGCGGGCTGCCCGTGAATTCGGCCACACCCCGCTCAAATTGATCGACATAGGCCCCAACACTCGAAACAAAAGTTGTTTCGAGTGTATTCAGCACGAATTCGCGTTCGCGCCCACGAAAAACGGGCGCATGCAACGGTATGAAATCGTTTGTGGCGTACTGCTCTTGGACAAAGCGGATCAGGGAATCGAACATAGGCCTATACGTTATAAATATTAGCCTTGTACTTGGCTAGGTTTTCAGGGCGCGTAAACCAATCCACTGTAGCCTTAAGGCCGGAGCGGATATCGTATTCAGGCTCGAAGCCCGTTAACACGTGGATCTTGCTATTATCACACCAGAGACGGAAAACCTCAGACTTCTCAGGGCGAAAACGCTTCTCATCCGTGATGAATTCAACATCGCTATTCATCAACTCACGAATCAGATTCAGGGTATCACCCACCGAAATTTCGAAATTGGAGCCAATGTTTACAGTCTCGCCAATGGTCTTGTCGCTACGAGCCAGCGCCAAGAAGCCTCTGCAAGTATCAGCGACATAGTTGAAATCACGAGTAGGCGAAACATCGCCAAGCTGAATCTGCTTCTGGCCGCAGGCAATCTGACTAATGATGGTCGGAATAACTGCCCGAGCAGATTGGCGCGGACCATATGTATTAAACGGTCTGGCAATTGTCACAGGAAGGTCGAATGCATTGAAAAAACTCATTGCCATCGCATCCGCGCCGATCTTAGAAGCGCTATAGGGCGATTGTGGTTGCAACGGGTGCTTTTCATCGATAGGTACGTATTGAGCAGTGCCATAAACCTCGCTTGTCGAGGTATGAATGACGCGCGTCACGCCATTCTCGAGAGCCGCCTGACAAATATTGAGAGTGCCCTTGACATTGGTATCAACATAACTATCTGGAGCCACATAGGAATAAGGAATAGCGATCAGAGCTGCCAAGTGAAAAATGGTATCTACATCTTTAGTTATATGCTTACAATAATGAGGATCGCGCACATCTCCATTTATAATTTCAATTTGCTCCTTACAATCCACATCCTCAAGCCAGCCCCAATAATTAAAGGAGTTATATTGAGAAAGCGCTTTGACCTTATAGCCTTCGCGAACGAGAAGCTCAGTCAGATGAGAGCCGATGAAGCCATCAGCGCCCGTCACCAAAACGGATTTACTCATATTAGTCAAGTTAGCAGTCACTCTTATCAATTAATAATCAATCCCAAACCAGCATGACCGCGAGCTTACTCAGCACTCATCTTGATCGAATAGCCATTAGCCCTGAGCATTGCATGCCGCTTTGCTTCATCCAAGTCAGCCGCTACCATCTCTTTACACATTTCCCTCGCCGTAATTTCCGGCACCCAGCCCAATTTTTGCTTGGCCTTGCTTGGGTCGCCCAGAAGCGTTTCCACCTCAGCCGGGCGGAAGTAGCGAGGATCTACCTTGACAATAACGTCGCCAACCTTCAGCGCAGGGGCCATGTCTCCCTGAATATATCTGACAACGGCCACCTCATTGACACCCTGCCCCTCAAACCCGAGGCTGATACCCAACTCTGCCGCACTCCACTCGATAAACTGACGCACACTGTATTGCACGCCGGTAGCGATCACAAAATCCTCCGGCTGGTCTTGCTGCAGCATCATCCATTGCATGCGGACATAGTCTTTTGCATGCCCCCAATCGCGCAAGGCATCCATATTGCCGATATACAAGCAATTTTCAAGGCCTTGGGCAATATTAGCCAAACCTCGCGTAATTTTCCGGGTGACAAAAGTCTCGCCACGGCGCGGACTTTCATGATTGAACAGAATCCCGTTGCAAGCATACATGCCATAAGCTTCACGGTAGTTTACTGTAATCCAATACGCATACATCTTGGCTACTGCATAAGGGCTGCGCGGGTAAAATGGTGTGGTTTCTTTTTGTGGGATTTCTTGAACCAAGCCATACAACTCGCTGGTAGATGCTTGGTAAAAGCGAGTTTTTTTGCCCAGATCCAAAATACGGATAGCTTCAAGAATCCGCAGAGTGCCAATTGCATCCACATCTGCAGTGTACTCTGGACTTTCAAAGCTAACAGCCACATGACTCATGGCGCCCAGATTGTATATTTCGTCCGGCTGCGTTTCTTGAATAATGCGAATAAGGTTGCTGGTATCGCTCAGATCGCCATAATGCAACTTGAAGCGCGCATTATCAATATGCGGATCTTGATACAGATGATCAACACGCTGAGTATTAAAAAGGCTACCCCGGCGCTTAATACCATGGACGATGTAACCCTTTTCAAGAAGAAACTCTGCAAGATACGAGCCATCTTGGCCCGTGACACCAGTAATAAGAGCAACCTTAGGCTTTTGTGTATGCATATCAATCATCTCAGGCACGAACTTTGTTATTTAAAAAGTCGTCATAGGCAATCTTCAACCCCTGCTGCAAGGAAACTTTTGGTGCCCAGCCCAGTTTATTGAGACGCGTGCTGTCCATCAATTTTTTGGGCGTGCCATCAGGCTTACTAGTATCAAAATTGATCGTACCCTGATAGCCTATGGTGCTTCCTACCATCTCCGCCAGCTCACGGATCGTGACATCCGTACCAAAACCGACATTAATGTGGCTGGACATGGGCTCAAAACTCTGCCGATAGGTTAATTCGTCCAGATTCATAACGTGCACGCTGGCAGCAGCCATATCATCCACGTAAAGAAACTCGCGGCACGGCGTGCCTGTACCCCAAATGGTAACACTCGAAGTTGAGTTTATCTTTGCTTCATGAAATCGACGAATCAGTGCGGGAATAACATGAGAGTTATCCGGGTGGTAATTATCGCCAGGCCCATACAAATTGGTAGGCATAACGCTGCGATAATCAATCCCATGACTGGCACCATATTGGCGATTATAGCTCTCACATAATTTAATGCCGGCAATTTTCGCAATTGCGTAGGGCTCGTTCGTGGGCTCCAATGGGCTGCTCAGCAACGCACTTTCCGCAATAGGCTGCGGCGCAAGCTTAGGATAAATGCAACTAGAGCCGAGAAACAATAGCTTCATAACACCATGACGAAATGCGGCGTCAATGATATTGGCCTCAATCATCAAGTTTTCATAGATAAACTCGGCCGGATATGTATTATTGGCATGAATACCACCAACTTTTGCAGCAGCCAAATATACTTGATCCGGTTTTTCCGCAGCAAAGAAGGCATTAACTTCCGCCTGATTTGTCAAATCTAGTTCTGCACGCGTGCGAGAAACAATATTAGTTTGGCCGATAGCCTCGAGCTGGCGGAGAATGGCAGAGCCCACCATTCCTCGATGCCCAGCGACATAGATCTTGGGCATTGTCACTTACCCGTTCTCCCATAATGATCTTCGAGCCGAACAATGTCGTCTTCACCCAAATAGCTACCCGACTGCACCTCGATGATTTCGAGCGGAATGGTACCTGGATTAGCAAGACGATGCACCTCACCAAGCGGGATGTAGGTCGATTGGTTTTCTGTTAGCAGGATAGTCTTCTCGCCGTTGACGATTTCCGCGGTGCCCTTGACGATGATCCAATGCTCGGCCCGGTGATGGTGTTTTTGCAAACTCAGGCTGGCCTTCGGCTTAACCTGGATGCGCTTAACTTTGAAGCGCTCCCCCTCATCGATGCTGTCATACCAGCCCCAAGGCCGATGAACCTTACGATGAAGCGCGTGTTCTTCACGCCTTCTCTTACCAAGTGCATTGACAATGTGCTTCACATCCTGACTATGAGACTTGTCGGTTACCAGCACAGCATCGGGAGTCTCGACAACAATAACGTCCTTCAATCCAACCACGCTGACCAGCCGACTGGTAGCATGTACAAGCGTATTGCAACTATCAGTCGTGATCACATCGCCAATATGGGCATTTCCCTGCTCGTCCTTCGGCAAGGCCTTCCAAACGGCATCCCAGGCACCCAAGTCATTCCAACCCGCATCCAATGGGATCATCTTGATAGGGAGATCGCTGCCCGGGCAGTGCTCCATCGCCGCGTAGTCAACCGACTCAGCAGGAATGGCGTCGAATTCAGTTTTGCCGGGCCTCACGAACAGCGCATCGGTACTACGTGCGTTCCACGCTGCGCGAGTGGACTCGAGAATGTCTGGACGAAACCGTTCCAGAGCTCTCAACCAAGTGGAAGCCTTAAGAACGAACATGCCTGCATTCCAGAAATACCCGCCCTCTTCTAGATAGGCTTTGGCAGTCGCCTCATCCGGTTTTTCAACGAAACGCTTGACAATTGCAGCATGATTGACGGCGTCGGATTTATCAATTTGAATATAGCCATAACCGGACTCCGGCCTGTCCGGCGATACGCCCAGAATCACGATTGTGCCGTCTGCAGCCTCTTGAATCGCAGCTTGCGTGGCTGCGGTAAAGGCTGTGGAATCAGCCACGGTCTGGTCCGAGGGCGTGACGACCAAGATGGAATCCTGGCCGCCCTCCATGGTAGCCAGCGCGGCCATAGTGAGCGCAGGCGCGGTGTTGCGGCCAACCGGCTCAAGCAAGGCGCTGCCTAACGCAACATCGATCTCGCGCAGCTGCTCTACAGCCAAAAAGCGATGCTCTTCGCCTGTAACAATAAAAAGTGGAGCGACTTGAATGTCAATATTGCTCAAACGGCACAAACGTTGAGCAGCTTGTTGAAACAAGCTCTCGTTGCCAGTTAAGCACAGAAATTGTTTGGGGAGGCCAATACGAGACAGCGGCCACAAGCGGGTGCCCGAGCCTCCACAGAGAATAACGGGCGTTACGTTCATCATGCTTGTTATATTCCTTTTCCGCCAGGGTTTGCCGCCTTTGGCTGGGCAATTAGATCCCTGCCCCAACGTTGTGAAATCGTTCATCTTACCCGTAGGGATCGGTGAGTTATAGCCGCTTTTATACCATAAGTCCCCCCGTACTTCCTAGAGCCCGCGAGCGCGAGCGCAGGGGCGCGGCAAATCCGAAATGGCGGAAAAGCCGCAGAGGTGCGGCATCCTCGCAATCCATATGGAAAGATCCAGCCCTGTTTACGCTCCCTGCTAACAGAGCAATACGCTATTTACAATTGTCAATCTCTTGAAAAATGCGGCTATCTTTGGATAGCAAATGTCTCGGCGTATCTTTAAGAAAAATTTCCAAGCTAGCCACTCCCGCGGCGCCAGGGCCTCCGCACTCGAACAGCATGTATGACTTGAGTGCTTCAAATGCCGAGCCCAGAGCGATTGCCCTGCACGCAAGGGCCATCCACGCCATCTCGCGTCAGATCGCGTTTACTGGGCGGGAGACCCTTGGCTTAGCTCATGCGCCGCTTGCCACGCCAAATTGAAGCGCGTCCGCAGCAAGCGGCCGAACAGGCGGTATGGATTGGGCCGCCGACTGAGGTGTCCTGGCAAGAGCTGACAGCTCCGTTTCAAGCGGCCTTGGCTGAACCCCAATACCTCCGGGTAAATTCAGCCGCATTGGCGCTTTCAGCCAGCGCTCGACGTACAGCAGCACCCACGGTTCCTGGCAATGCTTCCTGAGCGCCTTCAGCAATAACTGGTGATCGATGT
>NZ_PQWB01000095.1 GCF_002924365.1 Chromobacterium alticapitis
TAAGGCTTTGAAAATTTTGAGCCATTTCCCTGCCGCCGACCACGCATTGAAACGCTTGTAGACGGTGTTCCAACAGCCAAAGGCTGGCGGCAAGTCCCGCCACGGACAGCCGCAGCGCATCCGATAGAGCATCCCTTCCACGGTCATTCGTAAATCGGGCTTGTTGTAAATGGCGTGTTGAAGCAGAATCTTTTCCAGCTTCGACCAAAGCTCGTTACTGAGCATCAATCGGGGCATCGCAAACCTGCAGAGGATTGGTGTAGGAACCTTAATTCTGCAGGTTTGCACCCCTCCTATCTGCTCCCTGCTTCAAAACGTCAACAGCCCCTAG
>NZ_PQWB01000096.1 GCF_002924365.1 Chromobacterium alticapitis
CTCGGTCAGTTGTACGGTGCACTTCATGGAGTTCGGTGGTGAGTAGAGTCCGGGTGAGTGCAAGCAAGAATCAAACCAATTTGTTGTGGGCACTTAAGAATAGGCATATAAGTATCATGCAGAAGCTGCTCCAGCCCCCGCTGCTCAGCATAAGTATCTGTTCGATGCACAACATCGAAGGTAAAGTCATTCAGATTGGGATCTCTAAAATGCTCAGCCTGCCTACGTGCAAGATCATTTGTACGGCCAGAGCGCACAACTTCACCCATTTCATCTCGCAAAACATATGTACCGCCCTTGGGGCCGAGGCCTACCTGAGTACCAACATTACCCAAGCTGTTTACTTCCGTGTTTGGAACAATAGACTAGATAAAATCAGCCCCCATTCTCATTGCAGAAAAAGCTATGTAAGCATCTGTTGGATCGGATCTTGAGGCCTCCGGCCCGGCAAGCCATGCGTCTAACTGATCATCGAAACTTGATACAACCCATTTGAAGTTATTTTTCAATCGCTCAGGAGTACGCTTTAAAACATCCTCCCTAGCCCAATCGTCAGCAACACCCCAAAAAGTCGCGTAAGGTGCGAGAATATGCAGATCGCTCGGCACATCATTTAGATCAAATGCCACTCTCGAAATTGAGACAAGAGAGGAACCCCATGCACGCTCCACCTCATCCATAACCAATATTTTATTCACATCAATGTCAGCACTATTCACTTCCAAGCACTCCTCTCATGCGTCCGTACCAATCCCAGTATTCTTTTCGAGTACCCGAGGGAACCTTCGCTGCATCAAACATTTTCTCAGATAACGAATGCATATTTGTCTCTGGTACTTTCGACCAATCAAAGACCCCACCCATTTCTTTTCTCATTTCTGCGCGCCAAGTATTATAAATTCCAAACGTCGCACGATGATTTGCCTCAGGCATTAGCACTGCGGGTGCCAAATCGGGGTCATATCCAGGAAAGTTCTTCTCCATCCACGCCGACATAACACCGTGATGGGAGTGCTGCCCCGGTCGAGGGAATGGCATATCACCATGCTTAGCAACCAAGAATTCGTTGCTTGGAACAACAAAATCGGCCCTCCCGGGCCGATTTCATCCATCCAAAAATACGTCAAATTATTTCCATGATTTCCTGCAAGAAATGTGCACCTGAAATAGCATCATTTTCACCGTATGCAATTTCAGATTTTATCAAAAGCGAACTCGCTCTATGAAAAATATCCTCGCTTGAAAATTCATCCCTGCAAGCCTCAAACCCCTCCCTGATCTGAGAAAAAGACTTTTCCATATTTAAGTTGCGACGAACAGGAAAATCATCCGGTCCATACAAAACCACATATGCCATGAAATCCTTCAGTTCAGAAATCCTCGTACACCAGGTCATTTCCACCTCACAATGCTATACGACCCACCTTCGACAGTAGGCCGCACTATTGTCACCCTACTACCTGGGGAGTATTTTAAAAAGTCCTGAACCTGTGGAGTAGAACCCCACTTCATACCTAATGTTGCATCAAATACTGATCCTGGAACTCGTACATCAGGAATGCGATACTCACTCCTATCAGGACTGTATAACCGGCGATTTACTTGAGCCAGTGCATTACTACCCTCATCAATTCCTTCCTGTGCAAACCATGCTCTCATATCATCACGTGCAGCAGCATCTACAAGCTGACCTCGATATGTATTTTTTGAAATACTAGAAGGAAATCTCAATCTTCCTGCAGTCTCAGCACGTTGAACCGCAGCATATGCATCATCAAGAGCACCTTGATACTGCGTAAATACAGCATCAGAAAGTTCCTGAGTTGAGAGATAGCGAGATCGACCAATAGTTGGGCCAGCAAAATTTTCTCGGAATGCCAACTCTGACGCAGCAACTGTCTTGCTTGGAACAATAATCGGCGCATCCCCAACAGGAATACGCCGACTCTAAATACCAAGTCACATCGGACTGAGCCCCTCGATTAAACACGCGAGCCAGCTAGCTAGCCCAACAAGACCAGCCTAGTCAAGTTAATTCATTATTATTTCTTGTTTTTCATAAGCTCGGCCACTCGGGCTTTCAAAACATCAGACAACTCCATCCTTACTAGTTTCGGGCTAGCTATTGTAGTTGCCTGCTCTGACACATGTAACAGATCAACAAAAGCACTGAAATCATTTGCTACCCAATATAATCCACCGTGCGCGTCATCAATATGCTCGTGATCCCACACATACACTTTCCCTCGCGACTCGTTACGTAAGTCAATGCAAACAAGGTTAGCGCCAGTCACTTGCCCAATCACAAAAAAATGTGCTGGCAATTGTTCTGCGTATTGCGTGCGGAGCGTGAGCAGATCGTTATTCTTATCAGAGCAACTGGCATATAAAACCTCAAGAACCTCTTTTCCATCTGCGGCCCATGGTGATTTCTCCAGCGCAGAGAAAACGATTTGCTTATCAAACACTCCTGTTTCTGGGAAAGCGGATAAGAAGGCACAATAATCATCTGGAAGTGCAGACTTGATCTGATCATCAAGCTCAATACAATTTAATGGCTTATCCAATGCACCCTTCAGAGGTCTATAGCCCAATGCTGTAAGACTCGATATTATTTCAGCCACCACTAGCCTCCTTTCCGCAAATTCGCTGCACCACCTATGTGTGGCACATTACCATGCAAATCAGTAGGAACTAACTCAATGTTCAATCCATCCTCAACATGATGCGGACTTAATCCCAAGTCACGGAGTAAGTTTTGACCCGCAGTACGATTTGCCAAGCCATACTCCTTTGCAACAGCATCATAAACCAGACCAAAATCTGCGTTTGTCCCTGTCAGATTATCAAAGGTAAATGTACCTTGTGACCACTGGCTGAAATTTGGATAGCCATTTTTAAACGGAATGGGCTGACCACCGGTAACTGCATTTACACTGTCATTGAATGAAGTCCAGCTTGAATTTCCAGGGATACCTGACCATTGACCATTCGTAGCTGGCAGTCTCCAGCCGCGCGGTCTAACCCAATCAGCAGCCCCCACGGAATCAGCAGCCAGGCTACTTACTCCCGCGTTTGGAACACTCCGCAGGATTTCATATGGATCACTTCGGCTGACAGATAGACTATTTTCCTGGCTCAGCGCAACACCACTCTGAGGCCTGCTGGCTCCCACTAATCCATACTGCGTTGCATCAGCCCCCACCGAGGCCAAGGAGGCCAGGGTATTCCCCCCATAATACCCCAGGGTTATGGCTGTGTCTTGTGCGCTTGGACTAGCATTGACTGCTACCGCACCAAAGTAAGCCAAAGACGCCATAGGACTACTAGAAAGCATGTCCATTCGTTGCTCAAATGGACTTGGTGCCCAATGGGCATTCTCCTCCTGTATGCGCGCCTTGGCATCCGGGGTTTGATATGTCAGAAAATCCAGAATGCCTACCTCTCCCGACACAACCTTAGACCATCCCAAAGACAAAGTATAATTAGAACGACCATTCAATGGCTGCCCCATAATGTCTTCCACAGTGCTCTGAGCGTTGCTTCTGGATGCCTGGTACTGCTTGCCCGCTGCATTGAATGCCTCCTCAAACTTCTCCTCGTATGGATCCGCCCCTCGTTGGATAGGGACAGAAGAATCCCTATCACCTGCCATCACAACCAGTCTGTCTCCGCCAAAACTCCCTGACAAAGCGACATCATTCTGGGTGGTAGCGTTTGCCTCAGCTGTCATCGTCCTATAGTTAAGCTTTGGAGGCGACGCTTGCTTCTGCTCCTGAATCATGGATGCTAACGTCTGGGCCATGTCATTGGCCGCATTAGGCTCAGCGCCATCATTGTTACGATCGCTGGCACTTCCTTCTCCGTCCATGCTTCGGGTATCCGTCTGTGACTCCCTACTGCCTCCCTCATCGGGTGAGCGTCCCAAACTCATCAAGCCTTCCAGCATGGATTTCTGGGTTTGGCCGTACATCCCCTGAATCGCATCGACCTCTCGGCCCGCACGTGCCAAGCGTTCTTGCTCCGCGGCTTGTATGCTACCCGTAACCTGGTCCCCCACCGCGTTGCCAAACGAGCTGGCCGCCAGCTCACCCCAGTTCGGCCTATGGTCCTCGCCCAAGACTGACTGGATGGTGCCGCCGATCATGCCACGCATGGCACCATAGCCGATCCGTTCGAACGGATTCGCCCCCTTTCCTGCCTGCAAACCGCTGGCGCTGCCCGCCCAAGCCGCCACCCCCGATGCGGCCACGGAGGTCCAGTTGAACGATTTTTGCAGGCCCGTCGCCATGGCCACGCCTTGAGTAATCACACTGCTCGCCATGGCCTGTACCGCAACGTTGCTATTTTGCAGAGCTGAGCCAAAGGCCCCTGTACTCATGCCTCCCGTGACCGCCCCTCCTATCGCGGCCATGCCAACCTGACTCCATGAGAATTTACTCTGCATGCCCATGGCCATTGCCATGCCTTGGCTCGCAATAGAACCAACCGCTGCGCCCACTGCGCCAGCAAGCATCATCCCGCCGGTAGTAGCCGCCAAAGCAGGCCCCATTACCGCCAATGCCGCGCCAGCCGTAAACACCGTCGCCACCACCGCCACCACCGCGACAAAGACCATCCCGATCCCGCCGCAGCCATCATCACCATCCGGCGGCGGCGGCGGCGGCGGCGGGTCCGGCAAGGTTGGCGTCACGTCGCCCACCGCCTCGCCAGGGCTGTACACCCGGTACGTGCCGCTATTGTTGTGGAAGTTGGTAACCTTGTTCGGCACCTGCAGCACTTGGCCGGCGTCCAGCTTCGCGTCGTCCTTCAGCCCATTGGCGTCGGCCAGCAGATACCACAGCGAACGATCGCCCCATAGGCTGGCCGCCAGGCTTTGCAAAGTGTCGCCCGCCCGCACCGTCACGCTGCCGGGCGCCTGCGCCGGGTAGTTGGGGCCGATCGGTTCGTAGTTTTGGTCAAAGTCGGCGCTGCTCACCGCCTTGCCGAAGCGGTACTGATCCTTGTTGTTGCCCAGCTTGCCCTGCGCCAGCGCCTGGGCGAAGTCGACCCGGCTGGGGCCGTCATTGCCCACCGCGCCCACTTGCCTGCCGTCGACGTAGTAGTAGTCCTGTTTCTTGAACAGCGATGCGTGATCGACCTCCTCGCGCCGGATCACCACGCCCTGCGCGTCGTTGACGTAGCGCAGGCTGCGATGCCCGCGCTCGTCAACGGCTTCCTTCAGGTGGCCGTTGACGTCGTAGCTCAGGTGGGAGATGCCCGGCTGCCAGCCCGGCGCGTTCTCGTTGTAGGGCTGGGCGGTAATGGTGGATTGCTTGGCGTCGTCCCACCATTCGTAACCGTAATAGGTGGTGACAGTGGTGCCTTGGCTGACCTGGGTGGTGACGTCGGTGGTGCCGTCCGCCAGCAGCTTGTAGTCGGTCGTCGCGCCATCCACCACTTGCCGCGTGATTTTATTGTCGACATCGTAGTCGGTGTGGGCGATGCTGGCCTTGGTGCTGCCGTCTCCCTTCCAGTCATAGCTCTGGTAGTCGAGCACCCGGCCTTGCAGGTCATTGCCGCGCAGGAAGGCGCGCGTGCCATTGATCTGGGTTTCCGTCAGATAGCCGTCTGCGGTGTAGCTATAGGTCTCCACCGTGCCGTCGCTGCCATTGCTCGCTTTGACCCGCCGGCCGAAGCGGTCGTACTCGACGCGCACGCCGCGGCTGCCCAGCACCAGATTGCCCTGGGCGTCATGGCTGCCCATGGTGACGGTGAAGCGGTTCATCGCGTCGTAGTCGTACCAGTTGTCCTGCGTCTGCTTGCTGCCGTCCTTGCCGTCCTG
>NZ_PQWB01000097.1 GCF_002924365.1 Chromobacterium alticapitis
GCCTTCTTGGCTACCGGAGCGGAAGCGTCGGCCTTGGCGGCTTGAGCCTTGGAAGCTTCAGCCTTCTTGGCGGCGTGGTGCTTCTTGGCGTGGTGCTTGTGAGCCTTCTTGGCTACCGGAGCGGAAGCGTCGCCCTTGGCGGCTTGGGCCTTGGAAGCTTCAGCCTTCTTGGCGGCGTGGTGCTTCTTGGCAGCGTGCTTGTGAGCCTTCTTGGCTACCGGAGCGGAAGCGTCGGCCTTGGCGGCTTGGGCCTTGGAGGCTTCTACCTTCTTGGCGGCATGCTTCTTCACGCCGGTTTTCCTCACTGCCTTCTTGGCCGGAGCGGAGGCGTCAGCCTTTGCAGCCTGGGCCTTCTGGGCGGAAGCGACGACTTTCTCAGCCTTTTTGGCATGATGGATCTTGGCCGGGGTTTTCTTTTCGGCTTTCTTCGCGGCCGGGGCTACCTTGGCGGCCGGGGCGGAAGCCGGAGCAGCGGATTCGGCGGCGAAACCAGCGGCGGAACTCAGGCCAAATACGGCGGACAGGGCAAGCAGGCTCAGTTTTTTCATGATTCGTCTCCAGATCAGTTGCGGAGGGAATCTCTCCGCCAGGCACCGTGTTTGGTGTTTCCTTGAGGCGTATCCTAGCCTTGCCCCATCCCGCCGTCTGTTAGTCCCATGTAAGGCCGTGTAACGCTACGTACATGCCGCAGGATCAGTCTTTGCGCCGCGCCAGCACAATCTGGTACACGCCGCCGAAAACCGTGCGCTTGCTCCAGTCAAAACGGCCGGCCTCGCGCGCATAGCTGTCTATCCCATTGCGCCACAAGGCCTCGGCGAACGGCTCCAGCACCCGGTTCACCCACTTCAGCAGCCAGCCGATGGGCTGCCAGGCCCGAGGCTTGTGGTAGTCGACGAACATAGCCCGGCCGCCTGGCGCCACCTGGGCCAGCATATTGTCTACGATGGCGGACTTCATGTTTTCCGGCACCTCGTGCAGCAGGAAAAAGCTGCATACCAGGTCCTGCTTCTGCTCCGGCTGATAGCGGGCGGCGTCGGCGCGCACCACCGCGGCCTGGCTGACCGCGGCCAGCTTGCCTTCGGCCAGCTCGATCTGAATCGGCGTGATGTCGGTCAGCGTGAAACGGCCCTCCTCGCCCGCGCGCGCGGCGGCGCGCTGCACCAAGTCGCCGTAGACGTGGGCGACCTGCCATACCTTCTCGCCAGGCTGGATCTCGTCCAGATACGCGCGCATCAGCCGCTGGTCGTTGCCGAACAACAGGGTGCGCACCACCAGCTTGTGATCCAGCAGCCTGGCCTTGCGCGGATTGACGTAGGCCCAGTCGTAGACCTCGGTCATATAGTCCGGAACGTCTTGGTAGTAGGGATCGCCTGTGCTGGCGCGCGTGTGCAGTGTGGTCATGGTGGGTTCCCGGCATGGATGAGTGATGGAGTCAGCTTAGCAAGCGGCGCGGCAAGCCGGCTTGAGCCAGACCAAACCTTGGCCCGGCCACGCGCAAAGCATATTCCATCGTCTTTTTATAGGCTCAAACTGCCTGGTTTGGCCGCCGCCGCCAAGCAAAAGGCCCAGCAGGACGCCGGGCCTGGGTGGATTCTTCCGCAGCCGGGATCAATCGGCCAGGGTCAGCACCACCGGGGTATGGTCGGACGGGCGCTCCCACTTGCGCGGCGCCTTGTCTATCTCGCAGGCGAGCGCGCGCGGTTTGAGCGCATCGCTGACCAGGATGTGGTCGATCCGCACGCCCTTGTTGCGGCGGAACATCATCTGGCGGTAATCCCACCAGCTGTACTGCTTCTCCTCCTGATTGAACAGGCGGAAGCTGTCGGACAGGCCCAGGCCTATCAGACGGCGGAAGGCGTCGCGCTCGGGCGTGCTGCACAGCACTTGCTCATGCCAGCCTTCCGGGTCGTAAACGTCGCGGTCTTCCGGCGCGATGTTGTAGTCGCCCAGCAAGAGCAGGTTCGGATGCGCGGCCAATTCGGCGGCGACGTGCCCTTCCAGCTTGGACAGCCATTCCAGCTTGTACGGGTATTTGGGCGAGTCCACCGCCTCGCCGTTGACGAAGTAGGCGCAAATCGCGCGCACCCCGCCGATGGTGGCGGTGATGACGCGGCGTTGCTCGTCGACATAGCCGGGAATGCCGGACACCACGTCCTCGATTTCCAGCGGCGCCTTGGCCAGGATGGCTACGCCATTGTAGGTTTTCTGGCCGAACCAGACCGCGCGGTAGCCGGCGGCTTCTATCTCAGCCAGCGGGAAGACGTCCTGATCCATCTTCAGCTCTTGCAGGCATAGCACCTCCACGCCGGTATCGGCCAGCCATTGCAGCACCTGCGGCAAGCGGACTTTCAGGGAGTTGACGTTCCAGGTGGCAAAACGCATAGCCGGGCTCTCCAAATGACGGACTAAAGGCCGACACCATAACAGCCGCGCGCGGCGCTGTGCAGGCCCTGGGCAAAAAAAACGCCCCCGCTGCGCGGAGGCGTGGAATAGACACGATATCACTACCCTGATATGCGTCTGGCTCGCTTGCTGCTCCGGAAGACAACCCTGAGCAAAAGATTAGAGCCGGACGATGCCAGGCGAGTTCCAAAGGTTCTAACTATTTTTTACGCGGACTCCGCCGCCATGCCGGAATGGCGCAGCAGGGCGTCGATTTCCGGGTCGCGACCGCGGAAAGCGCGGAACGATTCCAGCGCCGGGCGGCTGCCGCCGACGGCCAGGATTTCGTCCCAGAACTGGCGGCCTACCTGCGGATTGGCGCCGCCGGCCTCCTCGAATGCGGCGTAGGCGTCGGCCGACAGCACTTCCGCCCACTTGTAGCTGTAGTAGCCGGCCGCGTAGCCGCCGCCGAAGATATGGCTGAAGCTGTTGGGGAAGCGGTTGTAGGCCGGCGGACGGTTGACCGCCACCTCGTCGCGCACCTGCTCCAGCAGCGCCAGCCAGTCCACGCTGTCAGGATTGCCGGCGGTGTACAGCTGCATGTCGAACAAGGAAAACTCCAGCTGACGCACCATCTGCATGCCGGACTGGAAGTTCTTGGCGGCGATCATCTTGTCGTACAGCTCGCGCGGCAGCGGCTGGCCGCTTTCGCTATGCGCGGTCATGCCCTGCAGCACGTCCCATTCCCAGCAGAAGTTTTCCATGAATTGGCTCGGCAGCTCCACGGCGTCCCATTCCACGCCGCTGATGCCGGCCACGCCGGCCACCTCGATGCGGGTCAGCAGGTGGTGCAGGCCGTGGCCGCACTCGTGGAACAGGGTGATCACCTCGTCGTGGGTGAAGTAGGCCGGCTTATCGCCCACCGGACGGCTGAAGTTGCACACCAGATAGGCCACCGGGGTCTGCACTTGCTCGCCCTTGCGGCGGCGGCCGCGCACGTCGTCCATCCACGCGCCCGGGCGCTTGCCGTCGCGGGCGTAGAGGTCGAGGTAGAAACCGCCCAGCAGCGCATCGCCCTGGAAGATTTCAAAGTAGCGCACGTCCGGGTGCCAGGCGGCGACGCTGCGCTCGGCGAAGCGCACGCCGTACAGGGTGCCGACCACGCTGAACAGGCCTTGCAACGCCTTGTGCTCGGGGAAGTATTGCTTCACTTCGTGCTCGGAGAAGGCGTAGCGGGCGACGCGCAGCTTCTCGCTGGCATAGCCGATGTCCCAGGCCTGCAGCGCGTCCAGCCCCAGTTCGGCGCGGGCGAAAGCCTCCAGCTCGGCGCGGTCCTGCTCGGCGTAAGGCTTGGCGCGACGGGCCAGGTCGCGCAGGAAGGCTATCACTTGCGCCGGGCTTTCGGCCATTTTGGTGTACAGCGACAGCTCAGCGTAGTCGGCGAAGCCCAACAATTGCGCCTCTTCGGCGGCCAGCTTCAGTTTTTCGCGGATCAGCGGACCGTTGTCCTGTTCGGCCGGGCCGAACTCGGACGCGCGCTTGGCGTTGGCCTCGTACAGCTTCTCGCGCAAGGCGCGGTTGTCGGCGTACTGCAGCACCGGAAACAGCAGCGGGAACTGCAGGCCCAGCTTGTATTTGCCCGGCTGGCCGTCGGCCTCGGCCATCGCGGCGTACATGGCCAGCGTGTCCTCGGGGATGCCGGCCAGCTCGGCTACGTCTTCGATGTACAGGCTGAAGCCGTCGGTGGCGTCCATCACGTGCTGCGAGAACTGGTTGGATAGCTCGGCCAGGCGGCTGGACAGCTCGGCGAAGCGTGCCTTCTGGGCCTCCGGCAGCTCGGCGCCGGCCAGGCGGAAATCGCGCAGGTCGTTTTCGATCACTTTCTTCTGCGCCGCGCTGGCGGCGGCGAAAGCGGGATTGGCCGCCACCGCCTTGAAGCGGGCGAACAGGTCCAGGTTCTGGCCCAGCTCGGTGAAGAAGGCGGAGACACGCGGGATTTCGGCGTTGTACGCCTCGCGCAGGCCCTCGGTATTGCCCACCACGCCGTTCAAATGGCCGACCACGCCCCAAGCGCGGCCCAGCTTCTCGGTCGCGTCGGTCAGCGGCTCCACCACCGCGTCCCAGCTGTCGCCGCTGGCAGCGACCACCGCATCGATGGCCGCGCGGGCATCGGCCAGCAGCGCGTCCAGGGCCGGGGTGATGTGCTCCGGCTGAATGGCGTCGAAGCGCGGCAGATCGGAAAAGTCGAGAAGAGGGTTCTGGCTCATGGCTTCAACGTCCTGTTTAATGGGGCGGATATGATAAAGGAATTTGCGCGCCGCCGCGCGCGGCCGGCACAATGCATGCTTACCGAGATAAGGACGAAACGATGAAAAGCAATATCCGCCAATACGACGGCCACTCCCCAAACATTGCAGAAGGTTGCTACATCGATCCGGCCGCGGTGGTCATCGGCGAGGTGACGCTGGAAAAAGGCGCCTCGGTCTGGCCTTGCGCGGTGGTGCGCGGCGACGTCAACCATATCCATATCGGCGAGAACAGCAATGTGCAGGATCACGCCATGCTGCACGTCAGCCACAAGACGGCGGCCGATCCGGCCGGCGCGCCATTGATCATCGGCAAGCATGTCACCATCGGCCACCACGTGACGCTGCACGGCTGCACCATAGGCGACGAGGTGCTGATAGGCATCGGCAGCATCGTGCTGGACCGCGTAGTGGTGGAGGACCGGGTGCTGGTCGGCGCCGGCAGCCTGGTGCCGCCGGGCAAGCGGCTGGAATCCGGCTATCTGTACCTGGGCAACCCGGTGAAGCAGGCGCGGCCGCTGACCGACAAGGAGCTGGCCTACTTCCGGTATTCCGCCGAGCACTATCTGCGCGTGGCGGACAAGCACAAGGTCAATCTAGAGGACTGAATAATGGAAAACGCGCCGCAAGCCGAAGAACTGGAATACGTGGGTTTCTGGGCCAGGGTATTGGCCAGCCTGGCCGACACCGTGCTCCTGCTGATCGTATCGGCGCCGCTGCTGTGGCTGCTGAGCGGGCGTGAAGCGGCGTCCATCGGCGGCATGCCGGACCTGGCCGAACTGAGCGGCGCCGGCTCGCTGACGGAGCTCCTGGTCAACTACCTTCTGCCGGCCGTCGCCGTCATTCTGTTCTGGATACACAAGAGCGCCACGCCGGGCAAGATGATGCTGGGCGCCAAGGTGGTGGACGCCGACACCGGCGCGCCGTTGACGCCGGGCCAAGCGGCCTTGCGCTACCTGGGCTATTTCGTCTCCATCATCCCGTTCTGCCTGGGCCTGCTGTGGGTGGGCGTGGACGCGCGCAAGCAGGGTTGGCACGACAAACTGGCGCGCACGGTCGTGGTTCGCCGCAAAACCGCGCCGGCCGCGTTCCCTAATCGGCGCTGACGCTTAAGAACTTGTTCACGCGTTCTTAGAGTCCGGCTTTTTTAGACTCGTTGTTCGAGAAACCGCGTCTCCGCTGCGCCCCCAACGCTTCAAGCCTGCCGCCGGGAGGCAGCCCCGAGCGTTTAAACGGCCCTTGCTTGCCCCGGCAATGAAAGCTGTTCAAAACCATGCCGATCATGAATAGGCGCTAAACCGGCCGCAGCGCGGACGCCGCCATCGGCATGTCTCGCTCCGCCGCAACCGGCTGCGGCGAGGGCAACCGGAACCAGGCCATGGCCTGGCCCAGGCCGCCGGCAGACTGCGCCAGTTGCAGCATCAACGGCTCCGCCGCCTCCATCTGGCTTTCGATATCGTGCGCCAGGCTGGCCAGCTCGTGGCCGTGCTGGCGTATGGTGCCGCCGGCGCGGGCCTGCAGCTCGCGCGCGGTGCCGATGTCTTCCATCAAGACGCCCAGCCGGCCCAAGGCGCCGTCCACCAGGCCCAGCGCGGCGTCCAGCGCCTGCTGCGAGGCCTGGCTCTCATGGCTGGCGCTGCCGGCGGCGGCGATGGCCTCGCCCAGCGCGCCCTGAGCGCGCTCCATCTTGCGCAGGCTGTCGAAAATCGCGCTGGTGGCGGTAGCCGTGCTTTCCGACAGCTTGCGCACTTCATCCGCCACCACGGCGAAGCCGCGCCCCGCCTCGCCGGCGCGCGCCGCCTCTATCGCCGCGTTCAGCGCCAGCAAATTGGTCTGCTCCGCCACATCGCGGATCAGCGAACTGATCTGGGACACCGCGCCTACCGCCTCGCTCAATTCACGCATTTCCAGTGTGGCGAAATCGATGCGCTCGGCTAGCTGGCGCATCGATTCGGCATTGCACTCGCCCTGACGCCGCGCCTGGCCGGTCGCCGTGGCCGCGCTGCGCGAGTTGTCCAGCGCCGCCTCGATATGCTGCGCCACCTGCTCCGCGTGATCGGCGATCTGGGCCGCGGCATCGTTGCACAGCCGGCTCTTGCCGGTCTGCTGCTGGCTGGCGTCCGCGCTCTGCCGCGTCAGCAGCTGCAAGCGCTGGCTGTCGCGCAGATTGTTGCCGGCATGCAGCCTCACCTCGTCCAGCAGGCCGGTCAGCCGATCCAGAAAGCGGTTGATGCGCGCAGCGGCGTGCGCCAGTTCATCCTTGCCCTGATCGGGCAGCCTCACCGCCAGATTGCCCTCGCTCAGCGCGTCGGCCGCCTGCGCCATCGCGCTCAGATGGCGCTTCAGGCGACGCGCCATGGTCAGCTGGATCAGCACCACCAAGGCGCTGGCCAGGGCCAACGGCCCCAGGATCAGCGGCGCCAGCCAAGCCAGCGAAGATGCCAGCGCGGCCTTCTCCTGCCGCAGCTCGCCGTCGCGGCGGGCCACTTGGCGGTCTATCTCCGCCGCCAGCGGCGCCAGATCGCTCAGATAGGCCTGCTCCGGGATGGACAGCGCGTCCTGCGGCGCCGTTTCCGCGATGCGGATGGCGCTGCCCAGATTGCGGCCGTATTCCTGCCAATGCCCGCGCAGCGCGCCGGCGAAAGCCTGGCTGTCGCCCGCCGGCAGGCTGGACAGTATCTCGTCTTGCAGCGCGGCCACCTGGCCTTGCGCCTGCTTCAGCCGCGTAGCGGTTTCCGGCAGCAGCGGATCGGCCCGCGAAAAAGACAAGGCGATGGCTTTCAATTGCTGCAGATTGCTGCTCAATTGCTGTAAATGATTGTAATGATCGACGTGGCGGGTGAAGGCGTAAAGCTGCTGGCCGGTGACCGCCATCACCAGCGCCAGACTGGCCAGGGTGAAGGCTATGGTCAGCCACAGGCGTTTGATCAGAGACATGACAGGCGCTGCTTGATGCGGGGAAACGCGGCCAGTTTAGCCCTTGATTGTGACAAAAAGATTGCAGGACATATAAGCAAACCCTGGCATAGAGTATTCACACTGGGTTACAATCCGCCCGCCTCCAGCAGGGGATCAGCGGCGTCCGTCCGCCCCCTGCGGCATGCGCCTCGCGCCCGCCGAACCAGGCCGCGCCCGCCCCCAGCCGGCGCGCATCCGATAAGACCGGGACACCCGGCTCCATGGACAACTCAGGCATGCCGGCCCTGGCGCGCGCGCCAAGCCGAATGTTGCCACTGTCCGTACAACGTAAACGACAGGAGATTCACCCTTGCAACAACAACATACTCGTCACATCGGCCCCGTCGCGCTGATGCTGACCGGTCTTGGCTCCATCATCGGTTCCGGCTGGCTGTTCGGCGCCGCCCACGCCGCGCAGATCGCCGGCCCCGCCGCCATCGTCGCCTGGATAGTCGGCATGGTGATCATTCTTTCCATCGCCCTGAGCTACGCCGAACTGGGCGCCATGTTCCCGGAAACCGGCGGCATGGTGCGCTACGCCCGCTACTCCCATGGTTCCCTGCTCGGCTTCATCGCCGCCTGGGCCAACTGGATCGCCATCGTATCGGTGATTCCGATCGAGGCCGAAGCCTCGGTCCAGTACATGAGCACCTGGCCCTACGCCTGGGCGCAGAACCTGTACCACAATGGCGAATTGAGCACCGTCGGCCTGTCTTTCGCCGCCGTGCTGGTCATCGCCTACTTCCTGCTCAACTACTGGGGCGTGAAGCTGTTCGCCAAGGCCAACAGCGCCATCACCGTGTTCAAGGTGATCGTGCCGGCCGTGACGGTGGGCGCGCTGGTCTACAGCGGCTTCCACTCGGAAAACCTGAACAACCCGGCGCTGGGCGGCTTCGCGCCGTTCGGCTGGGCCAGCGTGATGACCGCGGTGGCCACCAGCGGCATCGTGTTCAGCTTCAACGGCTTCCAGAGCCCGATCAATCTGGCCGGCGAAGCCCGCAATCCGGGCAAGAGCGTGCCCTTCGGCGTGGTCGGCTCCATCCTCTTGGCCGCGGTGATCTACGTCGCGCTGCAAGTGGCCTTCCTCGGCGCCCTATCGCCGGCGGAACTGGCGCACGGCTGGAAGGGCCTGGACTTCAGCTCGCCGTTCGCCCAGCTGGCCATGGCGCTGGGCCTGAACTGGCTGATGATGACTCTGTACTTCGACGCCTTCGTCAGCCCCAGCGGCACCGGCGCCACCTATATGGCGTCCACCTCGCGGATGATCTACGGCATGCAGCGCAACGGCACCATGCCGGCCATCTTCGGCCGCATGCACCCGCTGTACCACATCCCGCGTCCGGCGATGTGGTTCAACCTGGCGGTGTCCTTCGTGTTCCTGTTCTTCTTCCGCGGCTGGGGCACGCTGGCCGCGGTGATTTCGGTGGCGACCGTGATCTCCTACCTGACCGGCCCGATCAGCGCCGCCGCGCTGCGCCGCTGCGCGCCGGAACTGCCGCGCCCGCTGCGTCTGTCCGGCATCGGCGTGATCGCGCCGTTCGCCTTCGTCTGCGCCTCGCTGGTGCTGTACTGGGCGCGCTGGCCGCTGACCGGCCAGATCCTGTTCCTGATCGTGGCCGCGCTGCCGGTTTACATCTGGTACCAGGCCAAGGCCGGCTGGCCGGACTTCAAGCGCGAGCTGAAGGGCGCGATGTGGATGGTGCTCTACCTGCCGGTGATGGCTCTGCTGTCCTGGATAGGCAGCGCCGAGTTCGGCGGCCTCAACATCCTGCCTTACGGCGTGGACATGGCCGTGGTGGCCGCGGCTTCGCTGGGCTTCTACTTCTGGGGCGTCAACAGCGGCTGGTACACCCGCTACCTGCGCGACGAACACGACCCGAAGCTGGTGGAAGCCATGCAGCGCGAAAACGAGCCGGCCGGCAAGCTGGCGCCGCAACGCGGTTAAGCGCTCGCACTCAGCTGGCAACAAAAAAGCCGACCCCAGGGTCGGCTTTTTTGCATGACGGCTGCGGATTCGCTTACAGCGCGGCCAGGGCGGCGGCGTAGTCCGGCTCGTCGGCGATCTCGCCCACCAGCTGGCTGTGCAGCACCTGGTCGTTCGCGTCCAGCACCACCACGGCGCGCGCGGTCAGGCCGGCCAACGGGCCGGAGGCCAGCTTGACGCCATAGGCCTCGGCGAAGCCCGGATTGCGGAAGGTGGACAGGTTCACCACGTTCTCGATGCCTTCCGCGCCGCAGAAGCGCTTCTGCGCGAACGGCAGATCGGCGGAAATGCACAGCACCACGGTGTCGGCCAGCGCGGCGGCCTTCTCGTTGAACTTGCGCACCGAAGTGGCGCAGGTGGGGGTATCCACGCTGGGGAAGATGTTCAGGATCTTGCGCTTGCCGGCGAAGCTCGCCAGCGTCGCCTCGGCCAGATCGCCGCCGGTCAGTTGCAACGCCGGAGCCTGTTCGCCCTTGGCCGGCAGCTTGCCCGCCACTTCCACCGGATTGCCGCGCAGGGTTACGGTTGCCATGTCTTGCTTCCTCGTCTGGGTTGATGATGGCCATAGTGTGGAGCAAAGCCGGCGAAATTCAACCCTGAACCGCGCAGGGTCGAGCCTTGAGAGAAATGACAATGTTCTTGAATTGCCGGCCGATCTGCTCCACTCTGGCGGTATCAACGCCAAGGAAGCCCATATGACCATTCCGCAACGCAACACCCCGTCCCGCCGCGAGTTTCTGCTGGCCGCCGCCGGCACGCTGGCCGCGCTGGCCCTGCCTACGCTCTCGCCGCTAGCCCGCGCCTCGTCCGCCCACGCGCTGCCGCCGCTGCCCTATGCCGACAACGCGCTGGAGCCGGTGATCTCCGCCAGCACCCTAGGCTTCCATTACGGCAAGCACCACAAGGCCTATCTGGACAATCTGAGCAAGCTGACCGCCGGCCGCGACTACGCGGACTTGTCGCTGGAAGACATCATCGTCCGCTCGTCCAAGCAGGCCGGCGACGCCGCCATCTTCAACAACGCCGCCCAGCTGTGGAACCACAGCTTCTACTGGAACAGCCTGCGGCCGCAGGGCGGCGGCACCCCGCCGCAACAGCTGCGCGAAATGATAGAGGCGTCTTTCGGCGGCGTAGACGCCTGCAAGCAGCAGCTGGCCGGCGCGGCCATCTCGCAGTTCGGCAGCGGCTGGGCCTGGCTGGTGCAGGACGGCGACAAATTGCGCGTGGTGAAGACCGGCAACGCCGACAATCCAATTACCGCCGGTTTGACGCCGCTATTGAATGTGGACGTGTGGGAACACGCCTATTATCTGGATTACCAGAACCACCGCGCCGACTACGTCAACGCGGTGCTGGACAAGCTGATCAATTGGGATTTCGCGCAGCAGAATCTGCAAGCCTGAACAGGAGGCGGCCATGCCGACTAGCCCCGTAGACGCGCTGGTTTTCGATGTATTCGGCACCGTGGTGGACTGGCGCGAAGGCGTGGCGCGCGACGGCGCCGCCTTCCTCGCCCGCCATGGCGTCCCGGCCGACGGCCACGCCTTCGCCGATGCCTGGCGCCGCCATTACTCGCCGGCGATGGAGGGCGTGCGCAGCGGCGCGCGTCCCTTCGTGCCGCTGGATACCCTGCACCGGGAAAACCTGCTGGCCATCCTGCCGGCCTTCGGCATAGACCCCGGCACGGTGCCGGAAGACGAGCTGCAATGGCTGATCCGCGCCTGGCACCGGCTGGAGCCATGGCCGGACAGCGTGGAAGGCCTGACCCGGCTGAAAGCGCGGTACATCATCGCGCCGCTCTCCAACGGCAACTTCCGCCTGCTGCTGGACATGGCCAAATACGCCGGACTGCCCTGGGATGCCATCATGGGCGCGGAATTGGCCCAGGCCTACAAACCGCAGCCGCAGGCCTATCTGCGCACCGCGGAACTGCTGGACCTGCCGCCGGAGCGCATCTGCCTGGCGGCGGCGCACAACGGCGACCTGGCCGCCGCGCGCCGCTGCGGCTTCAAAACCGCCTTCATCGCCCGGCCGCGGGAGTTCGGCCCGGACCAGAAAACCGATCTGGCCGCCGAGCAGGATTGGGATTGGGTGGCGGGGGATATCGTCGCGCTGGCTAGCATGCTGGGGGCCTGAGCTGCCTGCCGCATGCTTCCTCATCATCCGCGGGCATGGCCTTCTGCCAACCCGCGCTACGTTTGCGAAACCTTGTAGCGCGGGTTGGCCGCTCAGGCCATACCCGCGATCCATTTAGCGACCCCAGCCCCGCAGCCCTCTGCCATTCTCAGCTCGCCCGCTCCTGCGCCCTGCTCAATCAATCTCCCATGTGGCCGAATCCCCCACGGCCATGGCCCTTGGCCAAACCACGCTACGCCGGCCTTGCCTATGGAAAACGGGGCCGCTGTCGCCGCCCCGTTCTGATTTACGCCTGCTCCCCGCCATCCACCCGCCGCCGCGTCTGCAATATCGGCGGCGCCCAGGTTTCGCCGGGACGCTTCTTGCGCGTGGCCAGGGTCAGCTCGGACGGCGCGAAGATGTTGATGTTGTGGGTGTTGGGCGTGGTGATCAGGTACTGCGCCTCGGTGGCCTTGAGGAAGCCGGCCACGCGGTCGATGTTGAAGATGTCGAGGTGGGCGAACGGTTCGTCGATGAAGACGAAGCCGGACGGGTTGGACTCGTCCATCATCAGGCCGATCAACAGTATCAGCGACTTCATCACCTGCTGGCCGCCGGAGGCCTCGCCATCGTTCATGCCCATCATGCCCTTCTGGTCGAAGTTGAACTTCAACACCAGCCCGGCTTGCGCCAGCACCGTGTCGTCGTTCTCCAGCTTGGGCAGCTCCACTTCCACCTGGATGCCGGCCAGCTCGCCCAGCCGCTTCACGTTCTGGCCGTAAGCGCGCACGGTGGCGCGCAGCTTGCCGATATAGGCGGCGCGCGCCTCGTCGGTCAGTTCGCGCGAACGGTCTACCTCGCCCTGGCGGCGCTGCCGCTCTTTATCCAGCGAAGTCAGGTCCTCCACCAGCTTGTCTTTCAGCGCCAGCACGGAATCGTCCTGTTCCCAGTCGCCGCTTTGCAGTCGCTCTTCCAGGTAGTTCAGCTGATGCTTGGCGTCGGCGGCGGTGTCGAATTCATCCTCCAGCTGCGCCACATGCTCCGGCGCCAGCGCATCGGCCGGCAACCGCTGCGCCCACTCGCGCAGTTCGGCAATCAGCCGCAGCAGCTGGCGGCGCGCCTGCTCCACGTCCTGCAGCTTCTGATTGTATTTGGACAGGCTTTCCATCTCGCGCTGGCAGACGCGGTCGTGCGCCAGCCGCGCGTCGCCGTAGCGCTGGTCGGCGGCGTCCTTGTCGGCGCCAGCATCGGCCAGGGCCGCGCCCTGACGGGCGATCTCGGCCTCCAACTCGGCCTTGCGCGACTCCAGCGCGGCGAATTCGTCGGCGCGGCTGTCCAGCTGGCGTATCGCATCCATGCCGCCCAGATACTCGGCCAGTCCGGCCGCCTCGCGGGTGACGGCCACCAGCCGCTCTTCGTCGGCCAGGATGCGCACGTTCAGCGCCTTCAGCTCGTCGCGCACCGCCAGCAGCCGCGACTGCCGCGCCGCTTCGCCAAACGCGTATTCATGCATGGGCACGCCGATGTGGCGCGCGCCGCGGCGTTCGCGGAAATAGCCGTCGCGGGTGATCCAGTCGCCGTCGGCGTTGGCGCCTTCGTTCGCGTTTTCCACCCGCGCCACGCTGTTCATCTGCCGGTACAGCCATTCCGGCGCGTCGGCGGAGAAACGCACCACCTCCAGCAGGCTGCCCTTGGCGGCACGCGGCGGCGCGGCGCGCTCCGGCACCACAAAGTGGCGATAGCGCAGTTTCTCGCCTATCTTCCACGCCTCGCGGCGGTCGGATTCCTTGTCCAGCAGCACCACGTGGCGGTAGCCGCGCAGCAGGGCTTCCACCGCGCCTTGCCAGTTGGAATCCATCACCTCGACGATATCGGACAGCATGGCATGGCCGATGCCGGCCTCGTCCAGCGCCGCCTTGAACTGGCGCACGTCCTCCGGAGAGCGGCCGCGGCCGATTTCCAGCGCCTGCAGATGTTCCGAGCCTTCCTGGCGCTGCTTTTTCAGCGCGCGCAGGCCGTCTTTCAGCTGGTCCGACTCGGCGCGCAAGGCAGCCAGCTTGTCGGCCAGCAGCGCGGCGTCGGCGCCGTACTCCTTACCGGCCAGAGCCTGTAGACGGTCGCGCTCCTTCAGCTGGCCGGCCACGCCGGCATGCTCGCCCTTGGCCTTCATGAAGGCTTCCTGCACCGCCTGACGCACGGTTTCCGCCGCGGCGCGCGCTTCGCCCGCGCTGACTTCCGCCGCCTTCAGCTTGGCCACCAGATCCAGCGTGTCGGCATGCTCGGCGCGCGCCTGGTTCAGCACGTGGTAGCCGGCGCGGTAGTCGTTCCACTGCTTGCCGAAGGATGCCTTTCCGTCCAGATAGGCCAGCACCGGCAGCGCCTCGTCGCGCAGCCGCTTGATGCCGGTTTGCAGCTGCTTCCATTCCAGATAGCGGTTGGCGCGGTTCTTCATCGCCTCCACCCGCACCTGCAGCGCTTCTTCCTGACGGCTCAGCGCCTCCAGTTCCAGCTCGGTGGCGCGCTGCTCGTCCCGCGCGCGCTGGTAGTTGTCCAGCACGTCCTTGTCGCCGAAGACCTGGAACACCAAGTCCAGCAGCTGGCGCGGGCTGTATTCGGTCAGCTTGTCGGTATCGCCCTGCTCCAGCGCCAACACCTCGCCCACCGCGGCGGTCAGGCCGGCGGCCTCCAGCCGGCGGCGGTATTCCTGCACGCCCAGCCATTGCGCCTGGCCTTCGGCGTGTTCCAGCGCGATGTCGCCGTCCAGGATGGCGTAATGGCGCACCCAGTCTCCGCCCTGCTTCTTGATGCGGCACAGCAGGGTCACGGACTCCGACACGATGGGGAAGAATGGCGTCGGATACAGGCCTCCGCTAGGCCGGCGCGGGTTGTCCACCACGCCGCGCAAGTAGGCGAAGGCCTCTTTGTTGTTGCGCACATAGCGCTTGTAATCGCGCTTGCCGGAGCACTTGATCGCCAGCAGCGTGCGCAGCGCGTCCAGCAGCGTGGTTTTGCCGGAGCCGTTGGGCCCGATGATGGTGACGATCTGCGCGTCCAACGGCACGGTCAGCCGCTGCCAGAAGTCCCAGTGCACCATTTCCACCGATTTCATCTGGAACATCAGCAAGCCTCCCCGTCCGCCGCGTCGTCCGCCGGCAAGTCAAACAGCGGGCCGGCCGATGCGATGTCGTCGTCCGCGCCGGCTTCCATCTCGTCGTCGGCGCGCTTGTTCACCAACCCGTCGCGCCCCTCGCGCCGCAGCAGCACGTCGGCCAACGCGCCCTCGATGATGCGCGGCGCCAGCTGGGCGTAATCTATCATCAGGTCCAGCATCGGCCCCTCGTCCAGCCAGCGGTTGCGGCGCACGACGAAGCCCAGGTTGACCAGCCGGCCCAGATTGGCGCTGAAACGGGTGCGGCCGCCCAAGGCTTTGCCGAAGTCCGCGTACAGCGCGTCCTCGGAAATGCCGGTGGACACCGTCTCGCCCGTTTCCAGCGGTTTCTGCGCGCCGAACATGTCGCTCTGGTTTTCCTTGCCGGCCTCGACGCGGGCGATCTGGCGCTCGCGCTTGGGCAGGATGATCAGCGCCCACAGGATGACCAGCAGCGCCACGCCGTCGCGCGGCAGGCCCAGATTGTTGTTGAGCCAGGCATCTCCCGAACCAAACACCGGCTCGGTCATTTCCGGCAACAAAGCCACGGCGATGTGCTCGGCGTACGGGTTCTCCACCAGGCGCAGGCCGATGGCGGCCAGGCTCTTGTCCAGCTCGGCGCGGAAGATGTCGTCCAGCAGCGCCTTCTTCGCCAGCGCGTCGCCGCGCGGCACCACGCGGTGCGCCAGCAGCCGCGCGGTGAGGGTTTTGATTTCGTGTTCCATATTATTTCTTGGCTTGCGCCACGCTCTGAACCAGCATCAGCGCGGCGGAGGCCGCCAGCGCGGCATCGCGCGGGTCGGCCAGATCCTGATTGAAGCGCGGCAGCAGTTGCCGGTAATGGGCCAGCAACGCTTGCACTTCCGTATTCTCATCGCCGCCAAGGCGGGCTTCCATCCTGGCTACCGTTTCAGCCAGTTCCTGCCGGGTAATCGTCGGCTTCATTTCACCAGCTCCTGTGCCTGGTCGCGCAGCAGGCAGCCCCTCTCCCCAACCCCTCCCCCGCCAGGGGGGGAGGGGCTTTGGGCGGCTATCGATATGCCACGCGCCGCAATACTTATGCGCATAAGCGTCGAACCTCCCCTCTCCCCTCGCGGGATGCGCATAAGCGTCGAACCTCCCCTCTCCCCTCGCGGGATGCGCATAAGCGTCGAACCTCCCCTCTCCCCTCGCGGGAGAGGGGCCGGGGGAGAGGGGGGCGAATGCGAGCATGGCAATCCCGCGTGCATGCATTCAGCTCTTCCCCATCGCCACCAGCCTGGCATCGGACAGCGTCGCCACCTCCGGATGGTCCGGCGCTATCACGCCATCTCCCCCCTGCAGGCTGAACGGCAGCTTGGCCAAGGCGGCGACGATGCTTTGATCATTGCTGGTTTCCGGGTCGCCGATCAGAGACAGCAGTGACAGCCGGTACGCCGTTTCGTTGTAGCTGTCGGCCAACACCGCCTGGCTGATGTGGACGTCCGCCGCGCCGCTCATGCCCAGCTGCAGCAATGCGTCGTACATGTCCTCGGCTTCCATCAATCGTTCCATTTCCGGCGCGTCGGCCAGCGGCGCGGCCTCGCCGCCCGGCAGCACGTGCGCGCCGGCCTTGGCGCGCTCGCGGGCCAGCAACTCGAACTCGGCCATGTCCGCCAGCTCCGGCGTGGACAGGAAGGCCGGCTCCGGGCAGATGGACCATGCGCCGGCCAGCTTGCCGGCCAGCGTGGCCGCGCCCTGGCGGCGCAGCCAGTCGGCGATGTCGGTGGACGTGAGGCCGGAATTGCCCAGGTGCACGCGCTGCGCGGCCAGTTGCGCCAGCCGGCGCTCGAAAGTGCCGGCCAGCGCCAGCATGCGGCTCTGCGCCAGCGCGATGGCCTGGGCCTGGTTCAGCACCGCCAAGCTCAAGCTGTCGTCGCCGGTCAGGCTGCGCACCACCTCGGTGGACTTGGCCACCCAGCGCCACACGGCCTCCAGCCGGTGCTGCGCGGCGCGGATGCGGAATTCGGACTGCGATTCCAGCGCCTCTTCGAATTCGAGGTACAGCTCGTTCAGCCGCGCCAACAAGTGCTTGAGCGCCTCGTCCGACACCTGACCCACCGCCTGGCCGGCCGCCACCTGGCTGGTCAGATAGCCCAGCTCCACGTCGTCGCCGGCGAAATCCACCATGGTGGCCAGGGCAGCCAGCGCCACGCGCGCGCCCTCGGACAGCTGGTAAACGCCGCCGTCGCTGTCGTAGACCAGCAAATCGCCTTCGCGCAAGCGCCCCAGAATGGTGGCCAGTTTGGTATCGTTAAGGTAAGCGAAACGCTGGGCGATTTCCTGCGGCGTCCACATGGGCGCTTCGGCGCGGCCGCCCAGCTCGCGCAGCACCAGGAGGCGCATCAGCACTTCCTCGTCGCCGCCGCGGAACAGCGTGACGAAAACGGACAGATAGCCCCAGGCGCCCTGCAGCCGCGACACGGCCTGCAGCGAGCCGGGCTCGATGCCTGGCTGGAAGAAATCGGACAATGAATCCAAGCGCGCTCCACATACGGAGTGAATCGAAGCGCAGATTGTCCCGACGCCCCGCCGCTTCGTCAACGCGGCGGCGCGTTTTATCCAGACTGCGCGCCCAAGAATAAACCGAGGAGACACCATGCATATCCAACACCACCCGCTGCTCTCGCCCAGCCTGGGCACGCAGCGCGCGCTGACCAGCTTTCACTTCGGCCAGCCTGGCAGCGGCGAAAAAGTCCATATCCAGGCCAGCCTGCACGCCGACGAGCTGCCCGGCATGCTGGTGGCCTGGCACTTGAAGCAGCGGCTGCGCCTGCTGGAAGACCAGGGCGCAATCCGCGGCGAAATCACCGTGCTGCCAGTATCCAACCCGATAGGCTTGGACCAGAACCAAAACGGCCGCCTGCTGGGCCGTTTCGAGCAAATGAGCGGCCAGAACTTCAACCGCCACTACCACCCCATGGCCGAACCGGTGTTCGCCGCGCTGCGCCACCGCCTGGGGCCGGACGCCAAAACCAATACCCGGCTGATCCGCGAGGCGATGCGCGCCGAGCTGGCGCGGCAGCGGCCGCAGACCGAGCTGCAATCGCTGCGTCACACGCTGCACAGCATGGCCTTCGACGCCGACATCATGCTGGACCTGCACTGCGACAGCCGAGCCGATCTTCACCTGTACACCGGCACGCCGCTATGGGACCAGTGCGAGCCGCTGGCGCGCTACCTGGGCGCTTGCGCCAGCCTGCTGGCCGAAGACTCCGGCGACTACCCCTTCGACGAAGCCTGCAGCCAGCCGTGGTGGCAGCTGCGCGAGCTGGCTTCCCGCGCCGGCCTCGCCACGCCGATAGAAATGGCCTGCCTGGCTGTGACGGTGGAGCTGCGCGGCGAATGGGACGTCGACCACGAGTACGCGGCCAAGGACGCCGACGCCATCCTCCACTTCCTGCAGCGCCGCGGCGTGATCAGCGGCGACGCGCCGGCCCTGCCGCCGCTGCGCTACCCGGCCACGCCGCTGGCCGGCTCGGAAGACCTGCTGGCGCCGCACGCCGGCGTAGTGGTGTACCGCGCCGAGCCGGGCAGCCTGCTCAGCCCGGGCGACCTGGTGGCCGACGTGATAGACCCGGTGAACGACGTCGCCAGCCAAGTGTGCACCGAGCACGGCGGCGTGCTGTACGCCACCAGCGACCGCCCCTACGCCACGGCGGGCCTGGGCATCGCGCGCGTGGCCGGCAACACGGCCTACAAGACCGGCAAGCTGCTGACCGCGTAACGGAATTTTCGGCGGCGGCGGCGATCGAAATGATTTTGTCCCGCCCCGCTTATTCCGCATGAAAACATTTGCCCCCCTGCTGCTGTCCCTGTCCCTCCTGCTGCCCGCCGCGGTTTCCGCGTCCTCCGCGCCGGCGGCGGAAGCCGTGTTCGCCGAACTGGCCAGCCAACCCGACTACCAGGCCGCCTGGCTCAGCATGTTGGCCGGCGCCAGGCAAACGCCGGAATGGCTGCGCGAAGCCCGCGCCGTCAGCGCGCCCTACCAGGCCGCATCCATCGGCGGCAAACGCTACCTGGCCGGCGAGATGTGCAAGCCGCATGATTGCGCCAACCACCGCTTCCTCGGCCTGTTCAGCGCGGACAAGCGCCGCGCCATGGGACTGCTGGTGACGGTGGCGGACACGCCGGAGGCGATGGATCACCCCGCCAAACACGCCAGCTACCGCTGGCTGGGCAAGCCGGACAAGGCGCAGCGCGATTATCTGATGAAACAACTGAAACAGGACCCCAACTGGAAATGAAACCGCAAAACCTCATACTCGCCGCGCTGCCGGCGCTGCTGCTGGCCGCCTGCGCGCAAAACCCCGCGCCGCAGCCGCAGGCTGTCGGCATGGCCAATCCGGCCTCGGTCTATTGCGTGAAGCAAGGCGGCAAGCTGCTGCCGCAGAAGGACGCCGCCGGCAACGAATACGCGCTGTGCCAGTTGCCGGACGGCAGGACGGTGGAGGAATGGACGCTGTTCCGCTCGCAACAGCCCGCCGTCAGCGCGTCCTGATCAGTTTATCCACAGCTATCCGCTAGATTTTAAGTTATCCACAATCTTGCGGACGCCGCAAAAAAACAAACCCGCCGGCTGACCGCTCCGGCGGGTTCTGTTCCCCCTTGGCAGGGATACGCTTATTTTAGACTACCGGACAGGAAGGCCTTCAGCCTTTCGCTCTTGGTGTTGCCGAACACCTCGTCCGGATGGCCCTCTTCCTCCACCCGGCCCTGGTGCAGGAACATCACGTGGTTGGACACGTTGCGGGCGAAGCCCATCTCGTGCGTCACCACGATCATGGTGCGGCCTTCCTCGGCCAGCGCCTGCATCACCTTCAGCACTTCGCCCACCAGCTCCGGGTCCAGCGCCGAGGTCGGCTCGTCGAACAGCATCACTTCCGGCTCCATCGCCAGCGCGCGGGCGATGGCCACGCGCTGCTGCTGGCCACCGGACAAGTGCGCCGGATACTTGGCTTGGGCGCGCTCGTCCAGGCCCACCTTGGCCAGGTATTTCTTGGCGCGGGCGACGGCTTCCTCGCGCGCCAGGCCCAGCACATGCACCGGCGCTTCGATAACGTTTTCCAGCACCGTCATGTGGCCCCACAGATTGAAGTGCTGGAACACCATGGCCAGCTTGGTGCGCATGGTTTGCAACTGTTTCTGGTCGGCCGGCACCAGCTCGCCCTGCTTGTTGCGCGACAGGCGGATTTCTTCGCCGTTGAGGGCGATTACGCCGTCGTTCGGCTTCTCCAGGAAGTTGATGCAGCGCAGAAAGGTGCTCTTGCCGGAGCCGGACGAGCCGATGATGCTGATCACGTCGCCGGCCTTGGCCTTCAGCGAGATGCCTTTCAGAACTTCGTGATCGCCGTAGCGCTTGTGAATATTGCTGATGTTCAGCTTGTCCATCTAGATAAATCCCCAGTCTTTCTCAACTCTTGGTCGGGCGCAGGTAAGCCATCCAGCGCGCTTCGGCCTTGCGGAACAGGCCGACCAGAATAAAGGTGATGCTCAGATACAGCAAGGCGGCCAGGCCAAACGCGTTGAAGGAGTCGTAAGTGGCGGCGTTGACGTCGCGCGCGACCTTCAGAATGTCCGGCACCGTAGCGGTAAAGGCCACGGTGGTGGCGTGCAGCATCAGGATCACTTCGTTGCTGTAGGCCGGCAGCGCGCGGCGCAGCGCCGACGGAATGATGACGCGGCGGTACAGCGTGAACTTGCTCATGCCGTAGGCGCGGCCCGCCTCGATCTCGCCGTACGGCGTGGCCTTGATCGCGCCGGCGAAGATTTCCGTAGTGTAGGCGCAGGTGTTCAGCGCGAACGCCAGGATGGTGCAGTTGTAGCCTTCGCGGAAGAAGTGGTTCAAGAAGCCCACTTCGCGCACCACGTCCAGGCTGTACATGCCGCTGTAGAAGAACAACAGTTGCACGTACAGCGGCGTGCCGCGGAACACATAGGTATACAGCCACACCGGGCGCGACAGCCACTTGATCTTGGAAACGCGGGCCACCGCCAGCGGTATGGACACCACGAAGCCGAAGCTGATCGACAGCACCAGGAGCCACATGGTAACAGCCAGGCCCGACAGGTGATAGCCGTCGCTCCACAGGAAGGTCTTCCAGAATTGCTGGATGATGTCGATCATAGCTCCGCCTCCCTCACACCCATCGAATAGCGGCGCTCCAGCCACATCAACACGAAATTGGACACGGTGGTCAGCAAGAGGTAGATCGCCCCCGCCACCAGCGTGAAGAAGAAGACTTTATACGTACTCTTGCCCGCGTCGACCGACGCCTTCACCACATCGGCCAGGCCGATGATGGACACCAGGGCGGTGGCTTTCAGCATCACCTGCCAGTTATTGGAAATGCCCGGCAGCGCGAAGCGCATCATTTGCGGAAACTGCACGCGGTGGAATACCTGCCAGCCGCTCATGCCATAGGCGATGCCGGCCTCGATCTGGCCCTTGGGCACGGACAAAAAGGCGCCGCGCAGCGTCTCGGTGAAATAGGCGCCGTAGATGAAGCCCAGCGTGAAGATGCCGGACACGAACGGGTCCAGATCTATCTGGTCCATATGCAGCGCGTCGGTGATCTTGTTCATGCCGATCTGCAAGCTGTAGAAAATCAGCAGCATCAGCACCAGATCGGGCACGCCGCGCACCAAAGTGGTGTAAACGGTGGAAATCCCGCCCAGCACGGGATTGTGCGAAAGCTTGGCGCCCGCGCCCACCAGACCGATGACGAAGGCGAGCAGCAGCGACAGCACCGACAGCTCCAGCGTCACCAGGGTCCCCTGCCAAATGATGGGACCGAATCCTTCCAGAAACATGATGTTCCCCTTGTCGAGCGGCCGCTTCCTTCAGCTTATATTGCCGAATGGAAAACGGCCCTCCAGATCACTGCGCCCCGGCGAAGCGGGGCGCGTCACGACTGTAGACGGGCAGCAGCGCCGCCCGCCCGCTGGCGGCATCAGCCGCCGTACACGTCGAAGGAGAAGTATTTTTTCTCGATCTTCTTGTAGGTGCCGTCTTTCAGCATGCCGGCGATCGCCTTGTCGATGGCGGCCTTCAGATCGGCGTCGTCCTTGCGCAGGCCGATGCCGGCGCCTTCGCCCAGGGTTTGCGGATCCACCAGGTCCTTGCCGGCGAAGGCGAAGCCCTTGCCTTCAGGCTTCTTCAGGAAGCCCATGTCGGCCTGCACCGCATCCTGCAGCGAGGCGTCCAGGCGGCCCGCGGTCAGGTCGGCCAGCACCAGGGTCTGGTTCTGGTACGGAACCACTTCCACGCCGGCCGGCGCCCAGTGCTTCTTGGCGTAGGACTCCTGGATGGTGCCCTGCTCCACGCCCACGCGCTTGCCCTTCAGCGAAGCCGGAGTCGGCATCAGGCCGGAACCCGCCTTGGCCACCATGCGGGTCGGCGTGTTGAACAGCTTGGCGGAGAAGGCGATTTCCTTCATCCGCGCTTCGGTCATGGACATGGACGACAGCACGCCGTCGAACTTCTTGGCCTTCAAGGCCGGGATCATGCCGTCAAAGTCGTTTTCCACCCAAACACACTTGGCCTTCATGCGTTTGCAAATCTCGTTGCCCAGGTCGATGTCGAAACCCACCACCTGGCCATTCGGCGCCTTGTATTCAAACGGCGCGTAACTGGCGTCCACGCCGAAACGTACTTCCTTCCAATCCTTGGCGTAAGCGCCCACGGATGCGGCCATCAGGCCCACGGCCAGCGCAGCAAGTGCCTTCTTCATGTGATTCTCCTCATCAAAGCAATGCGAACTCTTGTTTCATTGTCCGGCGCAAGCGCCAGTCATTTGTCACCCAGGCGCCCCCGCGCCCGGAACGGAACTGCAAACTGCCCATGATTTCGGCCGCGCCCGCTGAGGGCTGGCTGAACCCATGTTATATGGTTAGAGCAATTTGTCTAGCAAGCTGGTTTTTCTCGCCATGCCACGATCATTTCCGCGCCATATGACGCTACGGTTAGCAGATTCCATGCCACGTCAGCGTTGCCAATTGCAGTCCGTTTGGCTTTTTTGCCTGAGGACAAAATACAACATCCAATCCAACCACCTGAGGAGTAACGACCTTGATCGGGATTGGTGTACAAGATTGCGACAAAAATGAGCGAAAATCGGCCAAATCCATGAATTTTGCCCAACTTGAATAAAAAAACGGGCTGGATATGCCTCCAGCCCGCCATTTACCACATGAAGATGACAGTATCGTTACTTATCGTCCGCGCTCGCCGCCGGCGCTTCCGGCGCGATCAGCTTCTGCTTGGCCGCCGCCGCCTGTTGCTGCAAAGCCTCGGCCTCCTTGCGCGCCTCGGCCCGCACCACATCCAGATAGGACATGATGGCGAAGGTCAGTTCGCGGGTGCCTTCATGGTTCAGCGCGGAAATGCTGAACACGCGCGGCGCCTTGACGTCGAAGCCGAAGGAATCGTCCGGCTGCGCCTGCGGCCAGCCGTAAGCGTTCAGGAAGGCCGATACGGTCAGTTCCCGCTCATCCTCCGGCAGCATGTCCACCTTGTTCAACACCAGCCAGCGCGGCTTGCTGTACAGCTCCTCGTCGTACTTCTTCAGCTCTTCGACGATGGCGCGCGCCTCGCGCACCGGATCCACGTCCGCGTCGAACGGGGCGATGTCCACCACATGCAGCAGCAAGCCAGTGCGCTGCAAGTGCTTGAGGAAGCGATGGCCCAGGCCGGCGCCTTCGGCCGCGCCTTCGATCAGGCCCGGAATGTCGGCGACAACGAAGCTGCGGGTGTCGTCCATGCGCACCACACCCAGATTGGGGTGCAACGTGGTGAAGGGATAGTCCGCCACCTTGGGACGCGCGGCAGACACCGCGCGGATGAAGGTGGACTTACCGGCATTGGGCATGCCGAGCAAGCCCACGTCCGCCAGCACCTTCAGCTCCAGGCGCAGCGTGCGCTGATCGCCCTGCTCGCCCGGCGTGCACTGGCGCGGCGCGCGGTTGGTGGACGACTTGAAGTGGATGTTGCCCAGGCCGCCCTTGCCGCCCTTGGCGATCATGATGCGCTGGCCGTGGTGAGTCAGGTCCGCCACCACCTCGCCGGTGTCGGCGTCATGGATCACGGTGCCTACCGGCATCTTCAGCTCGATGTCGTCGCCGCCCTTGCCGTAGCAGTCCGCGCCGCGGCCGCGCTCGCCATGCTGCGCCAGGTACTTCTTGACGAAACGGTACTCAACCAGCGTATTGACGTTCTCGTCTGCCACCGCGAACACGCTGCCGCCCTTGCCGCCGTCGCCGCCGTCCGGGCCGCCGAAAGGCACGAATTTTTCGCGGCGGAAGCTGGCCACGCCGTTGCCGCCGCGCCCAGCCATCACTTCGATCCGAGCTTCATCGATGAACTTCATTGCACTTTACCTCTGTCTTGCGAGGAGTCAGGCGTCAGGGTTGGCCATGCCAGCCCTCACGCCTTGCCCCTCGGTATGAAAAAAGCCCTATCGAAGGATAGGGCTTTCTCGGATGCTGGAAAGCGAATTATTCGCCGTCAACACCGGTGTACGGAATCACGTTAACGGTCTTGCGCTGTTGCGCGCCCTTAACGGTGAATTCAACGTAGCCATCAACCTTGGCGAACAAGGTGTGATCCTTGCCCTGACCAACGTTTTCACCAGCGTGGAAGCGGGTGCCGCGCTGACGCACGATGATGGAACCAGCCGGAATCAGTTCGCTGCCGTAAACCTTAACGCCCAAGCGTTTGGCTTCGGAGTCACGACCGTTGCGGGAGCTACCGCCTGCTTTTTTGTGTGCCATGACTGTTTATCCTTACTTCGAAATCGCGTCGATGCGGATTTCGGTGTAGTTCTGACGATGACCCTGGTGTTTCTGGTAGTGCTTACGACGACGCATCTTGAAGATGCGGATCTTGTCGCCACGACCGTGGGAAACAACGGTAGCCTTAACAGTGGCGCCAGCAATCATCGGCGCGCCAACCACAACCTGTTCACCGTCAGCAATCATCAGCACTTCTTCAAGTACGATCTGGCTGTCGACGTCTGCAGGTATCTGTTCTACTTTGAGTTTTTCACCGATGGCAACCTTGTACTGCTTGCCGCCGGTTTTTATGACCGCATACATTCGCATGAGCTCCTGATAAATGAATCCCTCGCTAATACGCAAGGGAGCCAGAGACTATACCGAGCCCACAACAACATGTCAATGATTTCATCGACTTATGCCGCAGTCACAGCGGCATGGCGGCTGTGGCGGCTTTTCTGGTAAGATTCGGCTCTTTGGCGTACCCATCGCAACGATTAAACTGGTTGAAAACGTGTCCACCCCGCTTTTCCGAACCCTGATAGCAGATGACATGCAGACGGTAGACCGCGTCATTCGCGACCGCCTGCACTCCGACGTCGTACTGATCCGCCAAGTGGCGGAATACATCATTAGCGCCGGCGGCAAGCGCTTGCGCCCGGTGCTGACCCTGCTGTCGGGCCGCGCGCTGGGCTACCAGGGCGAGCACCTGTTTGAGCTCGCCGCGATGATAGAGTTCATCCACACCGCCACCCTGCTGCACGACGACGTGGTGGACGAGTCCGACCTGCGCCGCGGCCGCAAAACCGCCAACGCGCTGTTCGGCAACGCCGCCAGCGTCCTGGTGGGCGACTTCCTCTACACCCGCGCCTTCCAGATGATGGTCACCACGCGCAGCATGGACATCCTGGAAGTGATGGCCGAAGCCACCAACATCATCGCCGAAGGCGAAGTGCTGCAACTCCTGAACATCGGCAACACCGACGTCAGCGAGGACGATTACCTCAAGGTGATCCAGTACAAGACGGCCAAGCTGTTTGAAGCCGCCGCCCGCGTGGGCGCGCTGATCTCCGGCGCCGCGCCGGAACAGGTCAAGGCCATGGCCGACTACGGCATGTACCTGGGCACCGCCTTCCAGATCATCGACGACGTGCTGGACTACAGCGGCGACGCCGAAACCATAGGCAAGAGCCTGGGCGACGACCTGGCCGAGGGCAAACCGACGCTGCCGCTGATCTATACCATGCGCAATGGCAGCCCAGAGGCGGCCACGCTGGTGCGCGACGCGCTGGAACACGCCAACCGCGACCGTTTCCACGACGTTTTGAATGCGGTACAATCCTGCGGCGCGCTGGAATATGCCAAGAATGAAGCCGTGAAAATGGCCGAACAGGCCATTGCCTCCTTGCAGAACATTCCCGAATCGGAAACCCGCCAGGCCCTGATAGAGCTGGCCCGCCTGTCGGTGGACCGCAGCGCCTAAGCGCCCCAGTTTCTCAAAGTGTCTCCGTAGTTAAATGGATATAACGGCCCCCTCCTAAGGGGCAGTTACAGGTTCGATTCCTGTCGGGGGCACCACCCACACTTCCAAAGCAGTCCGAGAAAGTCCAAAAACCCGCGCCAAATAAGGCTTTGCGGTTTTTTTAGGCTATGTCCCAATAATGTGTTGCAAGGGACGCCCCACCGCCTCCTGCAAGCAGTGGCAAGGCTGAATGGTTTGCTGATAGCGCTCCAGCATCCGTCGCCACCCCAGATAGTGCTCAAGGTATTTGGTGGCAACCCCGTGGAATCGCGCCATCCAAAGTTTCAAGCGGCTATGGTAGGCATTCACATGCTGAATATGGAACGCCCCCTCGCGTACCCGCTGTCCCGCCTTGGCATGCACGACTTGATGGGTGATGCCATGTTGCTTGGCAAAGGTCGAGTACACGGCAGCACCGTCCGAACACTGGATGGCATCGCTATCCACCAAGGGTGGCTAAAGCCGCTGCCACATGAGCGCCATTGAGCCTCTTCAGCTTGAAGTCCGCCGTATGCCCCTCTCGGTCCCGCATCACCATGATGGGAATCTGATCCGGCCCGGTTCCCCGGGTTTGGCCAACGCCACCCCGCTGGCGCGACACGCGTGGGAGGTGTCGCTGCCCTTTGAATGATTCCAGAATGCATCTTGGTTTCCACCAGGCTGCGGCGATGGTAGCCGCTCCAACGTTTCCAGATCGCCCTGCCTAGTCGCTTGGTCGCCCGCAGAATCTCGTTCCGAGCCAGCACACCCAGCGAGTTTCCTTTCCATGGTTTCGCATTCTTGCGTGTCGGAATGCACCCGATCGCGCCCCGTGCGGCAATCGCCTCATGGCACGCCTTGGTATCAAAAGCGCCATCCCCACTCACGCAGGCTATCGGCTCATCGGCCGGAATTTTCGCCAATAGCGAAGGCAGCATTTGCGCATCGCCCTGGCGGTTGTCGGTCACCTCAATGACGCGAATTTGCGGGTTTCCGCATCGATGCCCAGATGCACCTTGCGCCATTGCCGGCGATATTCCGCGCCATGTTTCTTGGTTATCGCTGAACGAATCTAAAGATTCGCACGCAGCCCACTCGCCTTCGCCCAGCATCTTGATGCCTGTGCTATCCACCAGCAGATGCAGCGCGCCTGAACTTTTCTGATAGGGAATTTGGACCTGCAGCGACTGCTGTCGCCTGGACAGCGTGCTGTAGTCGGGGACGCGCCAGCCCAAGCCCGCCAACTTGAGCAGGCTTTGGATGAAACCGATGGTCTACCGCAAAGGCAGTCCAAACAGGTTCTTGATGGTGAGACAGAACTGAATAGCCACATCGCTATAGGTCTGTGTCCGTCCGCGCTTGCCCCGTGGAGTCGCCTGCCATGACATGCTCGTGTCCAGCCAGACGGACAGAGAGCCGCGTTGGATCAGGGCGCGATTGTAGGCATTCCAGTTGGTCGTTCGGTAGCGTTTTGGAGCGGGCTTGGTCATGCCACTATCTTACCAAGCCGCGGTGGGGGAGGGTTTGTGCAACCGCGCCGCCTCCGGACAAAACGCTTTACCTGCTGATGCACCCGGATGTGCGCCGCGCGCCCAGGGTGTGCGCGCTGGCGGACTTCATCATTGACGCCCTGCCCGGCGCGCTGGCGTAAACCCGCTCAGCGCCACGCGCCCCAAAACAGCCACAGCACGATGGGGCCGCCCAGCAACAGCCATTTCAGCAAGTAGTAAGTGAAGCGGCTCTGCGCCTTGATCTTCTTGCCGAACAGACGCACTTGCTGGATATAGCGGAAGGCGCGGTTCAAGCCGCCGGTGCGGTCTCCCTCCTGGTTCGGCGAATTAGCCGCCCCCACCAGTACGCGGCTGACGATGCGGTTGATCCAGCGAGCCGGGGCGAACCACATCGGCCGCTCGATATCGCAGAACAGGATGATGCGGTTCTGGTCCGTGGTGTTTTCGGCGTAGTGCAGATAGGTTTCGTCGAAAATCACCGCCTCGCCGTCGCGCCAGCTGTACTTCTCGCCATCCACATCAATGTAGCAGCCTTCATCGTTGGGCGTAATCAGGCCCAGGTGATAACGCACCGAACCGGCGAATGGATCGCGGTGGCGCACCAGCCGGCTGCCCGGCGGCAGCGCGGTGAACATCGCCGCCTTGATATGGGGGAACTGCTTCAGCAACTGAGTGGTGTAGGGGCACAACGCCTGCGCCGAAGCATGGTCCTGGCCGTACCACTTCAGGTAGAAACGCTTCCAGCCAGTCTTGAAGAAAGAGTTGAAGCCCAGGTCGTCATACTTGTCCGAGGCCTTGATGTTGCCGCGGTCGTACAAGGCCGCCGCCTCCTCGCGGATTCTCTCCCAGTTGGCGGTCAGCGCCTGCAGTTCCGGGAAGCGCTCCAGCGGCAGGTATGGCTTGGGCGGCACCTTGGAGAACAGGTACATGAAGCAGTTGATCGGCGCCATGATGGTGGAGTGGTCGCTCAACTGGCGCCAGAAGCCCAGCCGCACCCGGCCGCGCAAATGGACATAGGCGGTGGACAGGATGAACACCGCGACGATGGTCAGTTTGAAGTAAGGCATCCTCTCTCCTTTCACTGGCTTGGCGACGCCGCCGCAACAAGCTTCAAGAAGCCAGACTATAACCGCGCGCCTACCGCGCGGCCAAGCTGGCCATAAGCCCGCCTTGGGACGAAATCCATGACAAAGCCCCGGAGCTTTCGCCGCCGGGGCTGGGTGAGGCCTAAGGCCCGATCAGAACAGCTGGTCTTTGACGTTTTCCACGGCATCCTGCGCCGCCGGCTTGGCGCTGTCGTCCGCCGGCGCGCTGGAGTCGTCTCCGCCGCCCGGCACGCTGCCGCTGTTGTCGATATGCAGCTCCGGATTGGTCTTCTGGAATTCCTCGTAATAATACTCGTCGCCGCCGCGCTGGCCGGCGCCCGGTTTCACCACCATGCCCTGCGGCATCGGCAGGTCCACTTCCGGCTGTCCCTTGAGCGCGTTGCCCATGTAATTGATCCAGATGGGCAGCGCGGCAGTGCCGCCGTAACCGTAGCGGCCCAGCGAGCGCGGCTGGTCGAAGCCCACCCAGGTAGCCGCCACCAGATTCGGGTTGTAGCCGACGAACCAGGCATCCTTCCAGTCCGAGGTGGTGCCAGTCTTGCCGGACAGGTCGCTGCGGCCCAGGCTCATGGCGCGGAAGCCGGTGCCGTAGCGCACCACATCCCCCATCATGGAGCGCAGGATGAAGGCATTGCGCGGATCAATGGCCTGTTGCGCGTTTTGGCCCGCCACCGTGGGCACGGTCTTGGCCAGTACGCGGCCGGACGGGTCTTCGATGCGATCTATGAAGTAGCCCTTGGTCCGATAGCCGCCATTGGCGAATACCGAGTAGCCCTCCGCCATCTGCAGCGGCGTCACCGAGCCGGCGCCCAGCGCCATTGGCAGGTAGGCGGGATGCTGCTTGGCCGAGAAGCCGAAACGCTGGATGTATTGCTGGGCGTAATCGGTGCCTATGGCCATCAGCACGCGCACCGACACCAGGTTCTTGGAACGAGTCAGCCCCTGGCGCAGCGTGATCAGGCCGGAGAATTTGCCGTCGTCGTTCTTAGGCTCCCACATCTGGCCGTTGACGCCGGGCACCGACAGCGGCGCGTCGTTGATCATGGTGGACGGCGTGATGCCGCGCTCGATGCCGGCCGAGTAAATGAAGGGCTTGAACGAGGAGCCGGGCTGGCGCCAGGCCTGGGTCACGTGGTTGAAGCTGCGGCGGTTGAAATCGAAGCCGCCCACCAGCGATTTGATGGCGCCGGTGCGGGTGTCCAGCGACACAAAAGCGCCTTCCACTTCGGGCATCTGCACGATTTCCCAATAACCTTTGGGATTAGCCTGGACGCGAATCACCGCGCCGCGGCGGATCTGCAGCGGCTGCGCGGCCTTGCCGCTCAGCGCGCGGCGCGCGAAATCCAGCCCCGGCCCCTTGATCGCCGCCGTCTTGCCGCCGCGCATATAGGCCTGCACCTCGCCCGGCTCGGCGGACAGCACGATGGCCGGCAGCATGTTGCCGCTGTCGCGCAGCTCGCCCATGGCCTCATCCAGCGCCTCGATCGCGTCCTCGCCATTGCCGGAAGGCAGGTCCAGATAGCGTTCCGGACCGCGGTAGCCGGTCTTGCGGTCATAGTCCACCAGGCCCGCCCGCAGCGCGTCGTAAGCCCACTGCTGGTGACGGCTGTCTATGGTGGTGTACACCTTGAAGCCTTCGGTGTAGGCCGCCTCCTTGTAACGTTCGTACATTGCCTGACGTACCATTTCCGCAACATACTGGCCGGGCTGGCTGGTATCCGCGGCCTGGGTGGCTAGGCGCAGCGGCTCGGCCAGCGCTTCTTGGTACTGCGCCTCGGTGATGAAGTTCAGCTCGCGCATGCGGCGCAGCACATACTGCTGACGCAGCTTGGCGCGCTCGGGGTTGACCACTGGATTGTAGGCGGAGGGCGCCTTGGGCAGACCCGCCAACATCGCCATCTGGGCGACGCTGAGTTCGCTCACCGACTTGCCGTAATAGGCCTGCGCCGCCGCGCCGAAACCATAGGCGCGCTGGCCCAGATAAATCTGGTTGAAATACAGTTCGAGAATCTGGTCCTTGCTCAGCGTGTGCTCGATCTTGAAAGCCAGCAGCGCTTCGTTGAACTTGCGCGTGAAAGTTTTCTCGCTGGACAGGAAGAAGTTGCGCGCCACCTGCATGGTGATGGTGCTGGCGCCGGAACGGGTGTGGCCGGATACCAGATTGCCGACCGCGGCGCGCAGGATGCCGAGGTAATCGATGCCGCTGTGCTGGTAGAATCGCTCGTCTTCCGCGGCCAGCACCGCTTGCTTCATCAGCTGCGGCACTTCGTGAATGCGCAGGAAGGAACGGCGCTCCTCGCCGAATTCGCCCAGCACCTGGTTATCGGCGGAATAAACGCGCAAGGGGATTTTCGGACGGTAATCCGTGATGACATCAAGGCTTTGCAAGCGAGGGTAGGTTATGATGACGGCAATGGCTAGCGCGCCCGCCAGCAATACCACACCACCTAGAAACGCACCCGCCATGATTGCAAGAAATCGTCTGAGCATATTTACGATGGGCTTTCATTGGAAAGCGGATTATAACGTCTTGTGAATGCCAACAAGACAAACAATAGCGGCAACAGTTCGAAAAACTGTTGCGGCAGAGCGGATCGAGGCGAAGATGTTATTGGAAAAATTGCAGTTCGGGCTGCCTTGGCTCGAACACCTGGGTTTGGGGAAAGCCCATAATTCGCCCATGCTGGGCCTGGACATCAGCAGCACCGCCGTCAAGCTGGTCGAGCTGTCGCGCAATGGCAAAAACTGCCAGGTGGAGCGCTACGTGATCGAATCGCTGCCCAAGGACGCCGTCAACGACGGCAACCTCGTGGATATCGAAGGCATCGCCGAAGCGATACGCCGCGCCTGGAAACGGCTGGGCAGCCCGATCCGCAACGTGGCCCTATCCATCCCGACCACCATGGCCATTTATAAAAAGTTGCTGGTGCCGGTCAGCCAGACCGTGGATCTCGACGAAATCATCGAAAACGAGGCCCATCAGAGCATCCCCTTCCCGCTGGAGGAAGTCAATCTGGACTACCAGGTGCTGGGGCCGTCGGCCTCCAGCATAGACGATCTGGAAGTGCTGCTGTGCGCGGCGCGCAAGGAGAAGGTGGAGGAACGCGTGGCCGTGGTGGAAATGGCAGGCCTACGCGCCCAGGTGGTGGACGTGGAGTCCTTCGCCATGATGACTGCCTTCGAGCAGATCCAGCAGCAGCTGCCGGACCACGGCATGAACCAGACCTTCGCCCTGTTCGATATCGGCGCCACCCGCATCCACTGCAACATCATCCGCAATGGCCAGCAGATCTACTATCGCGAGCAGATGTTCGGCGGCCATCAACTGACGCGCGACATCCAGCGCCGCTACAATATCAGCTTCGAGGAGGCCGAGGCCAGCAAGCGCAGCATGGCGCTGCCGGACGGCTACGAGTCCGAACTGATGCATCCCTTCATCGATTCGCTGGCCCAGGAAGTCCAGCGCGCGCTGCAATTCTTCTACACCACGGTCAGCGTGTCGCAATACCTTCGCGTGGACTACATCCTGCTGGCCGGCGGCTGCAGCATGCTGCCGGGCCTGGACGACGCGGTGGCCGGCCGCACCCAGATCAGCACGATGATCGCCAACCCTTTCACCACCATGGTACAGTCCGGCTCCATCCGGCTGAAGGAATTGTTGATGGACGCACCGTCGCTGCTGATTGCCTGCGGATTGGCGCTCAGGAGGTTCGACTGAATGATACGGATCAATCTCCTTCCCCACCGCGAACAGAAAAAAGCGGCGCATCGGCTGCGTTTCCAATTATTCGCCGGCGCCACCTGCGCCGGCGCGCTGCTGCTGCTGGGCGCCGCCTACCTTCTGATGGGACATCAATTGTCTGAGCAGCAGCAACGCAACCAATTCCTGCAGGGCGAAATCTCCAAGCTGGACGGCCAGATCAAGAATATCGGCAAGCTGAAAAAGCAGCGCGACGACCTGTTGGCGCGCAAGCAGCTGGTGGAGCGGCTGCAAGAAGGCCGCAACGGCGCGGTGCACCTGTTCGATCAGCTGGTTCGGCAAACACCGGACGGCGTCTATCTGAAATCATTCAAGCAAAATGGCAATCAGGTGGTGCTGACCGGCAACGCCCAATCCGGTGCCCGCGTATCCAACTTCATGCGCCAGCTTGGCCAGTCGGAAACCTTCGACTCGCCGGTGCTGGTTGAGGTCACGTCCAGCACCGCCAGCAATCAGCGCGTCAACGCCTTCACGCTGAACGCCAGCCTGCGCCAAGCGCCGCCAAACACGCAACTCGCGGGCGGCAAACCCGCCGGAGCCAAGCCATGACGCTGGACGAATTACGCACGCTGGACCCCAAGGATATCTCCAACTGGCCGCGGCAGGCCCAAGGTCTGGCCCTGGCCGCGCTGCTGTCCGTGCTGCTGGGCCTGGGCTACTTCTTCCTGCTGGGCGATCAACTGGACCAGTTGAACCAGGCCAAACAACAGGAGCAACTGCTGAAGCAGACCTTTGTCGACAAGAAACGCCAGGCCGTCAACCTCGACGCGCTGGAACAGCAGCTCAAGGAAATCGACGCCTCTTTCGGCGCGCTGCTGAAACAGCTGCCAACCAAATCGGACATGGACACCCTGCTGACTGAAATCAATCAGGCCGGCATAGGCCGCGGCCTGCAGTTCGAACTGTTCAAACCGGGCACGGAAATCCGCTCGGCCGAGATGGCGGAAGTGCCCATCACCATCCGCCTGTCAGGCACGTATAACGACCTGGCCGCCTTCGTCAACGACGTGGCCCAGCTGTCTCGCATCGTCACCATCAGCGACATCAGCCTCACGCCAGCCACCACCGGCAACCGGCTGACCATGGACGCCACCGCGCGCACCTACCGCGCGCTGGAGCCCGGCGAGCGCACCGGCCTGCCGGCTCAGAAGTAAGGGCGCCCGCGATGATGAAAATACTGACGCTGATCCTGCCCGCGCTGTTGCTGAGCGGCTGCGGCGGCAACAATGACGACGACCTGCGGGCCTGGATAGCCTCCAACAGCCAGGGACTGCGCGGCCAGATCGAGCCGCTGCCGCAGGTGCAGGCCTATAAGCCGTTCACCTACCAGGCTTATGACCTGCAGGATCCGTTCAATCCGCAGAAGCTGGAAGCCGGCCGCAACCGCAACGCCGCCAACGCGCCAGACCTGAAGCGTCCGCGCGAGGCGCTGGAGAACTACGATCTGGACAAGCTGGCCATGGTCGGCACGCTGCAACGCGCCGGCAAAACCTTTGCGCTGATCCGCACGCCGGAGGGCGCGATCTACCGCATTCAACCCGGCAACTACATCGGCCTCAATTACGGCAAGGTTCTCGCCATAGATGAAGGCGAAGTGAAGCTGGCGGAAACGGTGGAAGATCTGAATGGAGAATGGGTGCAGCGCGACAGCAGCCTGCGCCTGGCAGAACAAGGGCAGAACAAATGAACAAGAAATCCATCGCCCTGCTGGGCGGCCTGGCGATGACACTGGCGGCCGTCCGCGCCTTGGCCGGTCCGGCCATCACGGCCATAGACGCCAGCAAAGTGGACGGCGACCTGCAAACGGTGCTGATCACCTTCGATGGTCCGGCGGTAAAGCCCAATAGCTTCGCGATGTCCAACCCGCCGCGCATCGCGCTGGACTTCGCCGGCGCCGAGGTCAAGCTGGCCAAGCCGTCCATCAATGTGGACAGCCCGCTGTTGAAATCCGCCATCGCCGTGGAGGCCCCCGGCCGCTCGCGGCTCATCCTCAACCTGGGCCGGCTCGCCTCCTACCGCAGCCAACTGAAAGACAACAAGCTGCTGCTGACGCTGGACGGCTCGATGTCGCCCAGCCAGGGCGCCACCCCGGTCGAGTTGGCTGCGACAGCCGGCGCGGCGCAGCAGGCGGTGGCGCAAATCGCTTCCGCGGCCAACCCCGCCGCGCTGGATTTCCGGCGCGGCAAGAACGGCGAAGGCCGCATCGAGCTGACCCTGCCCAGCCCCAATACGCCGGTGGACGTCCGCCGCGACGGCAAAAATCTGGCGGTGGACATCATAGGCGCCACCCTGCCCCGGCAGCAGGTGCGCCGGCTGGACGTCACCGACTTCGGCACGCCGGTGGCCAAGGTCGACGCCAGCAATCTGGGCAACAACATCCGCATTCAGATTCAACCACAGGGCGACTGGGACTACTCGTCCTATCAAACCGACGGCAAGATGGTGGTGGAAGTGAGGCGCCCCGCCGCCGACCTGGCAGCCGCGGACAACAGCAAGCCCGTGTACAAGGGCGACAAGCTGTCGCTGAACTTCCAGAACATCGAAGTGCGCACCGTGCTGCAGGTGATCGCGGAGTTCACCGGCCTCAATATCGTCACCAGCGACTCGGTCAGCGGCAATATCACGCTGCGGCTCAAGGACGTGCCGTGGGACCAGGCCCTGGACCTGATCCTGCAAACCAAGGGCCTGGACCAGCGCCGCAACGGCACCATCATCCAGATCGCCCCGCGCGACGAATTGCTGGCCCGCGACAAGCAAATGCAGGAGGCCCGCCAGCAAATGGCCACGCTGGAGCCGCTGCGCTCGGAAACCTTCGTGCTGCGCTACCGCTCGGCCGATGATTTCAAGAAAGTGCTGGACGGCGACAACACCTCGGGCAAGAAGGAAAGCATCCTCTCCGACCGCGGCAGCGTGCTGATAGACCCGAAAACCAACACCCTGATCGCCAACGACATCGGCTCGGTGATAGACAAGATCCGCGACATCATCGCCAAGACCGACATCCCGGTGAAGCAGGTGCTGATCGAGGCCCGCATCGTCGAAGCCACCGACAACTGGGAGCGCGATCTCGGCATCAAACTCACCTACGACAGGGTAGATTCCAAAGGGATCATTTCCGGCAACCCGCTGGGCGTCAACGTCAACAACGTCACCAACCTGAACACCAACCAACCTTACGTGATCCAAACCACGCCAGCCGGCGTCAACCTGCCGATCACCAATCCATCCGGCACGCTGTCCGCGCTATACAACGTCGGCCACTCCGTGATCCTGGGCCTGGAGCTACAGGCGATGCAGGCCGAAGACAAGGGCCGCATCATCTCCAGCCCTCGGGTGATGACCTCTGACCGCGAAGAGGCCACCATCGAACAAGGCCAGGAAATTCCATACCAGGAAGCCAGTTCCAGCGGCGCCACTTCGGTATCGTTCAAGAAGGCGGTGCTCAGCCTCAAGGTCAAGCCGCAGATCACGCCGGACAATCGCGTGATAATGGACATTACCGTCAACAAGGATTCGGCCAACTTCCAGCAGACCGTGAACGGCACGCCATCGCTGTCCACCGAGAAGATCATCACCCAGGTGCTTGTCGACAACGGCGGCACCGTGGTGCTTGGCGGCATCTACCAGCAGCAGTTGAACGACGTGGTCAACAAGGTGCCGCTGCTGGGCGATATCCCGGTGCTCGGCGCGCTGTTCCGCAGCACTCAGAAAGTAGACAAGCGTAGCGAATTGCTGATTTTCATCACGCCCAAAGTGATCAACGACCTGATCGCCACAGGCAACTGACGCGGCCAAGACAGAGCTGCCGGCTATCAGCTACAATGCCTGCCATGGAGAAACTGGCAGGCAATTTTTTTCTGGTCGGCCTGATGGGCGCGGGCAAGACCACCGTAGGCCGCGCGCTAGCGCGCCGCACCGGCAAGACGTTCTACGATTCCGACCAGGAGATCGAAGCGCGCACCGGCGTGCGCGTGGCCACCATCTTCGACATTGAAGGCGAGCTGCGCTTCCGCAACCGCGAATCCTGCGTGATCCGCGATCTGGCCCAGCAACGCGACATCGTGCTGGCCACTGGCGGCGGCGCCGTGCTGCGCGAGGAAAATCGCCGCGTGCTGGCCGCCCATGGCACCGTGATCTATCTGCGCGCGGCCATCGACGATCTGCTCGCCCGCACCCTGCACGACAAAAACCGCCCGCTGCTGCAGATCGCCGATCCGCGCGGCAAGCTGGAAAGCCTGTTCAATGAGCGCGATCCGCTATACCGCGAGATCGCCGACATCGTCATCGACACCACCCAACAAAACGTCAATCTGCTGGTCGCCCGCCTGGTAGACCAATTATTGACCCCGCCCCATCCTCGCAAGGAAACCGATTCGTGATCACACTCGACCTGATCCTGCCCGATACCCGATATTCGATACACATTGGCCACGGACTGCTGGAACAGGTCGATCTCTTGCTGCCCCACCTGCCGATTCCCAAAGTCGCCATCGTCAGCAACGAAACCGTCGCCCCGCTCTACCTCGCCCGCCTGCGGCAGGCGCTGGAAGCGCGCGGCGTGCAATGCCTGAGCGTGACGCTGCCGGACGGCGAATCGCACAAGAACTGGCAAACGCTGAACCTGATCTTCGACGCGCTGCTCTCGGGCAACGCCGAGCGCAAGACCACCCTGCTCGCCCTGGGCGGCGGCGTGATCGGCGACATGACCGGCTTCGCCGCCGCCTGCTACCAGCGCGGAGCGCCATTCATCCAGATCCCCACCACTCTGCTCGCCCAGGTAGACTCCTCGGTCGGCGGCAAAACCGCGATCAACCACCCGCTGGGCAAGAACATGATAGGCGCCTTCTATCAGCCCAAGGCCGTCATCGCGGACATGGATCTGCTCGCCACGCTGCCTGACCGCGAGCTGTCCGCCGGCTTGGCCGAAGTCATCAAGTACGGTCTGCTCGGCGACGCCGGCTTCCTCGCCTGGCTGGAAGCCAATATGGCCAAGCTGCGCGCGCGCGACAGCGCGGCCCTGCAATACGCGGTGAAACGCAGCTGCGAAATGAAGGCCGCCATCGTCGCCGAGGACGAGAAAGAAAACGGCGTGCGCGCGCTCTTGAACCTGGGCCACACCTTTGGCCACGCCATCGAGGCTAGCCTGGGCTATGGCGCCTGGCTGCACGGCGAGGCCGTGGCCGCCGGCATGGTGCTGGCCGCGGCGGCCTCAGCCGAACTGGGCTGGCTGAGCCAGGATGCCGTGGACAGGGTGCGCCGTCTGATCGAAGCCGCCGGCCTGCCGACGCGCTCGCCGCGCATGCCGCTCGAGCAATGGCTGGCGCAGATGGCGCATGACAAAAAGGTGGAAGCCGGCACTATACGCTTCGTATTGCTGCGCGAACTGGGCCAGGCCGTGATACAACCTGGCCTGGAAACATCCCTGCTGGAAAGAATTCTGCTGGCAAACAGCTGATTTTTCAGGCTGTTCCGGCGGCTACGGAATTATACGGATTGCGGGCCGCCTTCCCCATCAGAATAATCAACAGACTACATAAGATGTTGTACCACGAGGGGGAGAACAAAATGGACGTCTTTACGGCGCTGGCCAGCAGTTTGGCCATGATGCTTGCCTACTATACGCTGCGCCACTTCTGGCGCCGCCTACGCTACGTCAAGCCCGCGCACCGCGGCATTGACCCCATAGGCGAGGCGGAGGTCTACCTGGCCTACGGCCGCACGCGCGAAGCCGTGCGCGTGCTAAAAGATTCATTACGCGATGATCCGAACAACCTCCATGCCAAAGTCGCATTGCTGCGCGCCTACTCCAGCGCCCGCGACAGCGAAGCCTATGTGTTGCTGGCCCGCGATGTGCAGGCCCAAGTGCAAGGCCAGCCCGTCTGGCGCACCATTCAGGAAAACGGCCGCGAGCTGGCGCCGCAGGAACCCTTGTTCGCCAAGCTGTAACGCTGCAGCAAGAAAAAGGGCCGCGATTCGCGGCCCTTGTCTCATGCAAACTGCCCTCTACTGGGGCTGAAGCTCGCTGAATTGCAGGCTATGCAACTTGGCGTACATGCCGCCGCTCGCCAACAGTTCGCCGTGGCGTCCCTCCTCCACCAAGCGCCCCTGGTGCATCACCACGATCCGATCGGCATTTTCAATAGTGGATAGCCGGTGGGCGATGACGATCGTCGTGCGGTTACGCATCAGATTTTCCAAGGCCGCCTGCACCAACCGTTCCGACTGGGTATCCAATGCCGAGGTCGCTTCGTCCAGAATCAGCAGCGGCGCATTCTTCAGCAAGGCTCGGGCGATCGCCAGCCGCTGACGCTGGCCGCCAGACAGCCTGGCGCCGTTTTCGCCGATCTCGGTATCCAGGCCATCCGGCAAAGCCTCGATGAACTCCAGCGCGTTGGCTGCGCGCGCCGCCTCCACAATCGCCTCCCGCGATGCGTCCTCCCTGCCGTAAGCGATATTGGCCGCCACGGTATCGTTGAACAGCTCCACATGCTGGCTGACCAAAGCAATGTTCGCGCGCAGCTGATCCAGCGGGATCTCGGTCAAAGGCACGCCGTCCAGCAACAGGCGGCCGGCAGCAGGCTCATAAAAGCGCGGCACCAAGCTTGCAAGCGTGGTTTTGCCGCTGCCGGACGAGCCGACCAGCGCCACGGTTTCGCCTGGCTGGATCGCCAGGTCTATGCCGGACAAGGCCGGCCTTTCCACATTCGGATAACTGAAGCTGACGGCATCGAAGCTCAGCTGTCCACGGACCGCGCCAGCAGCGCGCGAACCGTGATCCGGTTCGCCCGGTTCGTCGATAAAGGCGAACACCGACTCAGCCGCAGCCAGGCCGCGCTGCATCGCCTGCGATACGCTGGTAATGCGCTTGACCGGCGCGAACAGACCCAACATGGCTGTCATGAAAGCCATGAACTGGCCGGCAGTCAAGCCACCGTTCTGCGCGCGCATGCCGGCGAAGTACAGAATGGCTGCCAGGGCGCAGGCTATCATCAGCTGGGTCACGCCCGTATTGGCCGAGCTCGCAGCGCTCTGCTTGACCTGATTGCGCCGCAACGCCTCCGCCGCGAAGATGAAGCGTGCCAGTTCGCGTGCCTGGCCGCCATAGACTTTGATCGCGCGCTGGCACTGTATGCTCTCCGCCAGCACTTGCATCATCTGCGCCATATGCTGCTGGTTCTGCTTGGCCAGGCCGCGCAAGCGCTTGCCCACCAGCCTCATGCAATAGCTGACGGCGGGCAGCACCACCAGGCAAATCAGCGTCAGTTGCCAGTCTATATACAACAGCATGCCCAGCAGCCCGAGGGCGGTCACCCCGTCGCGCACCGTCACGGTGATGACATTAAAACCTGCCTCAGTCACCTGATTGACATCATTGGTGATGCGGGACATCAAGCGGCCAGACTGATGCTCGTCGTAATAATGGGCGGGCAACCGCACCAGCTTGGCGAACATCTGCTGGCGCAGCGTCTGCACCAGATGGCCAGTCAGCCAGCTAGCCGTATATTCATTGACAAAGCCGGCCACGCCGCGCATCAGAAACACGCCTACGATGGCCAGTGGCACCCAGGCGATGACATGAGGGTCTTTTTTAACAAAACCGCCATCTATCAAGGGCTGCGTCAAATAGGCAATGGCGGACTCGGTCAAAGCCGCCACGACCATGGACAACATCGACAGCAGCAATATCTTCCAATAGCCCAGCAAATACCCCAGCAAGCGGCGATAAATGGCCCAGTTGTACTGCAAAGATTGCTTCAACTCGCTCTCCAAAAACTATGCGGCAGATGCTCGCAGGCTCAACCAGTCTCGCCCCGAAGCCAAAGCCTTAGCCAGATTCTGGCACAACTCGGCCTTTTGCTTGAACACATCGTTATAGCTGATGTTTCCGATATGGAACCAGGTGTCATCCACCATCTCCACGCTAGCCTGTCCGCCAGAATAAGGGTCCACGACATCCCAAAACTCTCGATTAGCAAAGGCAAGCTGCTCTCGTTTCAAATGGGAGTAGACCGGTTTCCAATTGCGCCCCCCGGTGTCCAGGCCATTGGAAAAGTCATAGAGGAAATTCAAATCACGGCCTGCCACATGCGCATAATCAAATGCGCAATATCCTGCCCATAGCTGCCACGCCCAATCACTGGCATTGATCAGGCCATAAACTGGCTGCTTGCGTAGCGATTTAAAACAAGAACTAGGTAAAACCGGAATCATGTCATGGTCGATGAAGGCAAAAGAAACTGGCTTGATCGCCTTGACCACATTATGGTAGGCCCAGTTCATGGCGAAGCCATGCGATCGATTGACGTGGCGCGTAGGATTTTCCGGCAGCCCAAGATAGGGAACGTCATGCGCCGCACACACTTGGGCGATCCTAGCTCTCATGTCAGTATTGCGGGAATTGTCGAATACGACCAGCTGCATATCGCTAATGTTTTGCCTTGCCATCTGCAATTGCCAATCCAGCGCCCAAGGCTGCTCAAAGGCGACAACAAGGCCTAATCCCTTGTCAAATCCAGCGCAACGTGTCAGAAACGCATCCACACCGTTTACCGATTGATGGACATAATTACGCAGCCAAATATCATTGCGCAACTGTTTGAATGCATCGCTGAGCGGCAACATCTCCAGCCACTCCCTGCCCGCATAAAGAGAAATTTCACGCATATTTAGCTCTATTCATCTATTTTCTGAACTGGCGACGCTGCACGCTGAACACTTCTAGTGCATATTTCAGCCATCAATGCGCCAGCCATAAACAGAAAAAGCTGCAACATATGATCTTTGTTCACACTCTCGATCAACATGCGTCCCAAATAACCTGTTGTCAGCAATATCAGGACCAAGCCCAGTATTTCGTTTTCTTGCACAAAAGCGCGACAACCAAAATGAATAAAAACTACTGCCACGCACAGCCATAGAAAAATGCCTGGCACACCCAGACTTATTCCCCAATCAATAAAGCCGCTGTGGCTATGACCCACACCATTCGGATATCCCACCTCAGTTAGTGCACGAGAGAATGCATCTCTGGAGAATCCATACCCCAGCGGCCGCTCAATAATCAAATCCAAACCGCTATGAATCCAAGCGATGCGCTCATATGCAGAACCATCCACTTGCACACCATCCGTCCTCTTGGGCAAGGGTCCCCGCCGCAACCATGCCTGACTTTCTGTATAATTCCATCCTGCCTTGGCCGAGACGACAAAAACCTGGTTGCGTGGATCTTTTTTATATGAGTACCCCGCGACCCCCCCCACGACAAGTATCACAGAAAGCCCCGTCAGCAACACCTTGGGCCCACTCAATTTATGCTTGGAAAACAATAGATAAACAATAAGCATGGATAGGCTCAAATAAACCATGCCTATCATGCCATTGCGCGCCCCAGCAAACAGACTAACTTGGACCAGCAAGCCTATGCATAGTAACAATACGGAGGGGCGCAACAACCAGCGCTGTCGCCAAGCCCCGCCAAAACACAGCGCCGTGGCGAGGAAAGCCAGCACCGCGTTCAGATAGAACGTCAACTCCAGTTTGGTCTCGGTGGTAAAAGTTTCCATATAGGGCCAAGAGCCCGTCAGCCAATGTTGATATATCGCGTGCCCAAGCTCCGCCGTGGACAGTGCAACACCTGACAGGATGACGGCCTCCAGGATTGATAATGGCAAACGTCGGGAAAACAACAGCATCCCGGCGACGCACCACAGAGCGCCCACCAGCAGCTGACTCTGAATTTCCGACCAAGAGCGCTCCAGCCAGCCCGAGAGGAAATAAGCCTGCAAGATGGCATAGGTCAAAAACAACCCCAGCGCGAACAAGGGCGGATACAAACGCTTGTCCAGCGTGCGAAGCGCGGGCAAGCCCAAGCTCAGCATAAGAAGCAGTAATACGTAACGCAATGCGACCGTATGAGGAACGCTGGCCAGCGTCAAAAATGCCAAGCTCAGCATCAGAGTGAGTACATCTCGCGGCCTCAGCCCAAACCACAACTTCATTTCAATAGCCCTACAACTTTTTGAATCACATCCTGCGCATCGATTGCCTGCATGCACAATGCCTGCCGGCAAGCGCCATCCTGGCGGCCGAAGCGGCGCTCGCATCGACGGGCCCAGGCTACAGGACGATGATGCACGGTCTGTTGGCTGCGGCAGGGAAACCAAGCGGGGCCGGCTCCGACGCAGGGAAAACGAGAGAAGAACCGGCTGCCGCCAAACAGCGTCTCGCTGCCGGGTCCAAACAGCATTAATAAAGGCGTACCCACCACTTTGGCCAGATGCGCGATCCCGGTATCGGGACAGACGCAGGCGCTCGCCCTTGCTAGCACACCTCGCAACTGAACCAGATTGAGATTGCCCGCCATTACCAGATCATCAGCCTGCGGCAAACCCTTCAGCAACGCCTGTTCGCCCGGCCCGCATGACCACAATACGCGCAAGCCGCGCCCGCGAATGGCCGCAGCCACCTCGGACCAGCCTTGCTCCGTCCAATAGCGGGTAGCCGAACTAGCCCCCACATGCAATACCACGTAGCCAGCTTCCGGCAACGGCGGCAATTCGACAGCCGGCAGCGGCCAGTCTTCCAGCCGGAAAGGCTGCGGCGGCTCGCCTTCGATCAGGCGCGGCGCGGTGTCGGTCCAGGCCTCGGCCTCATCGGCGTATGGCACAGCCTGATCCAGCAACCAGTTCTTATAGGCTGGCCGCTCGCCGGCGAAGCCGACAATCCAGCGCGCGCCCAACGCTCTGGCCAAAAAGCTCAAGCGGTTCTCACCCATCAGGTAGGCCATGTCGAAACGCGGTTCGGCGAACAGTCTGCGGATGGAGGTGAAATCACGCGGATGCCAGGGCAGCGCGCGGATGCCGTAAGGCCTGTCCGCATACAGCGGCGCCTGCCCCGGCGGACAAGCCAATACGATGTCAGCCCGGGGAAATTGCTCCCGAGCCTTGGCGAGCAGGCTCGTAGCCATCAAGGCATCGCCAAGCAAGAACTGATGCAGGATCAGCACGCGGCCGACGCGTTCCCGCCGGGGCTGTCTGCGCAGCGGTTGCAGCAGCAGACGGCAAAACAAGGCGGAAAAAATCAATAAACGTCCAGGAAAACGGCCTGGCTTCACGTACTTCTCCTCATGCGGCCAGCAAGCGGCCGTACACTTCCAGCATTCGTCCCACCATCGCAGACTCGGTCAGAGGCAACACGGCGTCCCTCGCCTCGCGTCCCATCTCCGGCCAACGCGGCCGCGCCGCCAGCCAATCGCCCACCAGAGCCTGCCATGCGGCATCATCGCCCGGCCGAGCCAGCCAGCCGGTTCGGCCGCTTCGCAGCAGTTCGCCCGCGCCGCAGCGCGTGCTGGTCAGCACCGGCAGGCCGCAGGCCATCGCCTCGGCCACCACCAGGCCGAACGGCTCGTAGACGGACGGCAGGATGAAGCCATCCGCCATGCCGTAATAGGAGCGGACATCGCTCTGGCTGCCGACGAAAATCACCCGGTCGGCCACGCCCAGCTCGACTGCGAGCTGGCGGTAGCGGTCTTGATGCTTGTCGCCTCCCACCACTACCAGATGCACCGCGGCATGCGGGACGAGCGCGCGCAGGGCCTGCGCCACGCCTTTGCGGGCGAAGCCGGAACCAACATATGCCAGCACCGGCGCGTCGGCGGCGAGGCCAAGCGCGGCTCGCATGTCAGCCCGGCCCGCTCTCGCGTCCTCTGGATTGAAATAAACGCTGTCTATGCCGTTATGGATGACGAAGCAGCGCGACTCGGGCAATCCGGTGTAGCGCATGACGTCCTGCTTGACCATATCGGAGATGCAGATCACGCCGCGGAAATCCGGGTGGCGGTACATGGCCTGCTCGGATCGGCGCATATAGTGGTGGTAAGGATTGCAGGCGATGGCCAGCCGCGCGCGCCAGCCCCCCTGCTCCACCCGCGTCGCCAGCCAGGCCTCGTGCACGCCGTCGTCGGCGCGATAGACATGGCAGCCAGGGATGCGCTCATGCGACTGCACCAGCTCCGCGCCCAGCGCCTGCCAGGCGCGGCGCGCGGCGCGGGCGAAGCTCCAGTCCCGCCACACGCTGCCCAGATAGAACGGATCGACCTGAACGGCCTCTACGCCATCCAGCGCCTCCCAGCGCCGATTCACCAGCACCGGTCGCAGCCAATCGCTGCCGGCCAGCTGGCGGATCACGGCGCTGACGATGCGCTCCGCGCCGCCGGCCGGATTATACTTCTGACGGACGATGGCCAAGCGCTTCATGCGGTCTCCTCCAGCACGGCATCCACGGCGTCCAGCACCTGGCGCACGCTGATCGTCTCCAGACAGGCGCTGCGCCATCCGCCTCCGCAGCCGGCATTGCCGCAGGGCCGGCAGGGCAGGTCCGCGCGGACTACCCGATGCGGCGTCCGCCAAGGGCCCCACTCGATGTCGCCGGAGGGGCCGAACAGCGCCACGCAGGGCGTGCGCATCGCCGAAGCGATGTGCATGGGCACGGAGTCCACGCCGATGTACAGCCTCGCGCCGCCTATCGCAGCCGCCAGTTCCTTCAGGCTCAGTTGGCCGGCCAGGCTGGCAACGGGATATTGCAGGCGTGACTCGATGGCGGCCACCATCGCCAGTTCTTCCTCGCTCGGCGCCGCGGACAAGACCACCCGTTGCCCGCGCGCGCTCAAAGCGTCGATCAGCTCGGCCATGTTCTCCACGGTCCAGCTCTTGAACGACCAGCGCGAGGTAGGATGCACCAGGATATAGGCGCCCGACGCCAGGCCGCGCTCGGCCAACTTGGCCCGCAGCGTCTCTTCCGCATTCGCGCCTGGCACCAAGGTCAGCGCGCGCTGATCTTCGGCCGGATACACGCCGATGCGGCGCAAGGCGTCCAGATGGATTTCTATGGTGTGGCGGCGGTTGCCCGGCACCGTCAGATAGCGGTGGCTGAAGCTTTTCTTGAAGAAGCGGCCATAAGGGCCGCTCGGCCCCACCGCCCAGCGCGGCTTCAACCAGCGCGCCAGCCAGGCGCCCCGATTGTGCTCGGTCAGCGTGATCACCAGATCGTAGCGGCGGGCCCGCAGCCGGGACAGCAGTCCCCACTCCGCGCGCAGTTGGCCAAGCGGCCCCAGCTTCTTCCAGCCGCGGTCTATGGTGTGCAACTGGCAGATGCCGGGATGCAGGCTCAGCATCTCGCGGGTATCGTGATAGACCAGCGCATCGATTTCGGCATGAGGCGCCTGCGCCTGCAGCGCAGAAAACACGGGCGAGGTCAGCAGCACATCGCCATGATGGCGCAATTTGATCACCAGCACGCGGCGAAGCGAGGCAAGGTCGATGGTATCGTTGAGCATTTTTTCATAAAAAGAGCCAGGCAAATGCCCAGCTCAGCATCCAGCTGCCGCAATGGGGGCAGCGATTTCATCAAGGGTCGGACGGAAAAGTCCGCGCCAAGCCGCACTGGCGGACAATACGCTCAATTCGATATTTCAGGCGATTGTTCCGACAGATACAGCAATTTGAGTTGGCGGTAATAGGTGCCCTCAGCATTAGCCACCGCCAGCACGAAGCCCTCCCGACCGTCGAGAAAGCCGCGGCGCACAATATAGGTGCGCAGGAAAGACCAAACGGCCTTGCCTATCACCGCGCCCATGCCGCCCGACCGTTTGCCCTTGGCGTGGCGCTGCCGCGCGCCGGCCGAGGAGTAGCGATTGAGCTTGTCCAGCACATCGTCCAGTCCATCATACGAGTAATGCAGCAAATCGCCGCGCAGCACCGGCGCCGCGCCCGCGAACAACAACTTCTCGTGCACAAGATCGTCCGAAAACGCCGCCATGCCCCGGCGAAACAGGCGCGGCACATGATCCGGCCGCCAGCCGCTGTGATGCATCCAGCGCCCGCAGAAATTGGACAGCCGCGACAGGCTGTATACACCGTCCGATCCATTGCTGACTGTTTCCACGATGGCCGACGCCAGTTCGGGCGTCAGCACCTCATCCGCGTCCAGCGACAATATCCAGTCGGTCTGCAAATACGATACCGCCCGAGCTTTCTGTATGCCGAAGCCCGGCCAATCCAGATGCGAGAACACCTGCGCGCCGAAGCGCTCGGCGATCTCCAGCGTGGCGTCCTGGCTGCCGGAATCCACGATGACGATGTCAGCCGCGATCTCGCGCACCGACGCCAGGCAGTCCGCCAGGTGCGCGGCGGCATTCTTGGTAATGATCGCGATGCCAAGCGAAATCGGCACGATTGGGCCATCCTTTCCGGCGGACCGTTTACCTTGTTGGCGCCGGCCCCGCCATTCCATTGTGCCATTCCACATTGACTCCGGCCGGCCCCATTCAGCCCGGTTCCGTATTCAACAGCAGCAGCAAATCGGCTATTTTATCAGGATCTTCTGATCTAAGCATGCGCGCCGCGACCGGCGCGATTTCATCGAGATGACTGGTCAGCACCTGCTGCTTCACCGCCAGCAGATTGGCCGGATGCATGGAGAACTTGCGCAGGCCCATGCCCAGCAGCAACCGGGTCAGCTTGGCGTCGCCCGCCATCTCGCCGCATACCGAGACCGGCACATTGGCCTTGATGCCGGTCTTGATGGTGTGCAGAATCAGCTTCAGCACCGCGGGGTGGATGGGGTCGTACAGATGGCTGACCGTGTCGTCGTTGCGGTCTATCGCCAGCGTGTACTGGATCAGGTCATTGGTGCCTATGGACAGGAAGTCCACATGCTTGGCCAGGCTGCCGGCCACCAGCGCCGCTGAGGGAATTTCTATCATCGCCCCCACTTCGACGTCGTCGGCATAGCCTATGCCCTCGTCGCGCAGCTCCTCCTTGGCATACTCGAACTGCGCCAGCGCCTGCCTCAGCTCCGGCAGCGAGTTCAGCATGGGGAACAGCACGCGGATCCGGCCATGCACCGAGGCGCGCAGCAGCGCGCGCAACTGGGCGCGGAACATCAGCGGCTCCGCCAGGCACAGCCGGATACCAGTCAGGCCCAGCGCCGGGTTGTCGGCCTGGTTGTGGCCCAGCCACTTCGGACTCTTGTCCGCCCCCAGGTCCATGGTGCGGATGGTGACGGGCATGCCCTTCATCGTCGCCGCCACATGGCGGTAGGCCTCGAACTGTTCGTCCTCGGTCGGCAAGGTGTCGCGGCCCAGAAACAGAAACTCGCTGCGGAACAGGCCGATACCGACCACGCCGGACTCGCGCACCTCTTCCACGTCCTGCGGCCGTTCGATATTGGCCAGCAGCTCGATCACCGTGCCGTCGCGCGTCACCGCGCTGGACTTGCGGATGGACGACAGCTTGCGCCGCGCGCCGCGCCAGGCGCGCAGCCGGCGGCGGTACTCGTTCAGCACCAGATGGTCCGGATTGATGATCACCACGCCCTGCTGGCCGTCGACGATGATCATTTCGTCCTGGCGGATCAGCTCGCGGCCGTGATGCAAGGCGATCACCGACGGCAGATCCAGGCTGCGGCCCAGAATGGCGGTATGCGAGGTGGCGCCGCCGACATCGGTGATGAAGGCGGCGAAGTTGGAATCCTTGAAATAAACCATGTCGGCTGGCGACAGGTCGTGCGCCACCAGGATGTGGTCTTCCACCAGATCTTCCGGCGCCGGCAACTGCGGCGCGTCGCCGTCCAGATTGGTGAAAATGCGCTCGACCACCTGCAGCACGTCGTTCTTGCGCTCGCGCAGGTAGTCTTCCTCGATCGCGTCGAACTGCTCGATCAGATGGTCGCACTGCAGCTTCAACGCCCATTCGGCGTTGCAGCGCTGTTTCTCGATGATCTCGCGCGGCTCGCGCGAGATGGTGACATCGCCCAGCAGCATGATGTGCAGCGACAGGAAAGCGCCCAGCTCCGCCGGCGCGTTCTCCGGGATGCTGCCCCACAGCATCTCCAGCTCCTTGCGCGTGGCTCTCACCGCCTCGTCGAAACGCGTCTTCTCCGCCGGGATCTCGTGATCTTCCAGCAGATAGTGCGCCACATCGTCCATGCTGCGCGAAATCAGGTGGGCCCGACCTATGGCGATGCCCCCGCCTATGGCCACCCCATGCAGGATGATGCTCATTGCCCCTCCCCGGACAGGCCGTGTTGTTGTGTCTTTGCCTGCCGCTATCACCGCGGCTTAAGCCGCGGCCTCCCTGAATGGCCGGGGAAAGCCGGCCCTCCGCTCGCTTGTCACTCCGCTTCGTCGAAGCGATTGTTGATCAGCGCGATCAGCGCCTCCAGCGCCTGCTGCTCGTCCTCGCCGCTGACTTCCAGCTCCACCTTGGCGCCCTTGGCCGCCGCCAGCATCATCACGCCCATGATGCTCTTGCCGTTGACGCGGCGATTGTTGCGGGCGATGAAGATATCGCTCTTGTAACGACTGGCCAGCTGGGTGAACTTGCTGGACGCGCGCGCGTGCAGTCCCAGCTTGTTGATGATTTCCACTTCAGATCGCAGCATTTCCTTCCCCCGGAATAATATAAAGCACGCCTTCCAGTCCGCCGGTGATCGCCTTGCTGACGACGATTTCCAGCGGCTGGCTGCTGTAGCACAGCGCCCGCACCAGCATGGGCAGGTTGACGCCCGCCACCGCCTCCACGCGCCCCGGCCGGATCAGCCGGCTGGCGATATTGGACGGCGTGCCGCCATACATATCGGTCAGCACCACCACGCCATCGCCCTGCTCCAGCCCGTCGACCAGGCTTTGCGCCTCGCCCAGCTTGCGTTCCGGGTCTTCCGTCTTGTCGACGGCCATGACCGCCAGATTATCCGGTTCCCGTCCCAGGATGTGCCTGGCGCAATCCGCCAGGCTCCGCCCCAGGTCTCCATGTGCAATTATCAGAACACCTACCATGCCTCAGTGTCTTCAGAGTTGGCGCGCCGGACGGACCGCCCGCCGCATGATTTTGAGCAAAGCTCGAACGCGCGCGGGCTGCGCCCGCGCATCCGCGAAATCAATCTTCCCGAATTGTAACAGCTGAATTCTCGCTGCGGCGGAACCAGGCCAGCTTGTCGGCCAATTCCACCACTTCGCCCACGATGATCAAGGCCGGCGAGGCGATGCCATGCGAGGCCATCAGACCGGGCAAACTCGATAAAGTGCCGCACACCGTGCGCTGTCTTTCCGTGGTAGCCCATTCCACCGCCGCCGCTGGCGTATCCGCGCCGCGGCCATGCTCGACGAAGGCCTGGCATAGCTCGGCCGCCGTGGACACGCCCATATACACCACCACCGTCTGCTGCGGCCGCGTCAGCGCCTGCCAATCCAAGTCTATGCTGCCATCCTGCTTGTGTCCGGTGACGAAGGTGACGGACTGCGCGTAGTCGCGGTGGGTCAACGGAATGCCGGCGTAGGCCGCCGCGCCGCTGGCCGAGGTGATGCCGGGCACCACTTCGAACGGAATGCTCTGCTCCGCCAGCGTGGCGATCTCCTCGCCCCCGCGGCCAAAGGTGAACGGATCCCCGCCCTTCAGCCGCAACACTCTTTTACCCTGCTTGGCCAAGGTCACCATCAACTGGTTGATGTCATCCTGCGGCAGGGCATGATTGGCGCGCGCCTTGCCCACGTACACGCGCTCGGCGTCGCGCCGCACCAGCTCCAGCAGCTCCGGCGCCACCAGCTTGTCGTACAGCACCACATCCGCCTGCTGCATCAGTCTGAGCGCGCGGAAAGTCAGCAGATCGGGGTTGCCGGGTCCGGCGCCTACCAGATAGACCGCGCCGCGCGGCGCCTCGGCCCCGGCCGCGATGCGTTTTTCCATTTCCGTCCGCGCCGCCGCCTCATCGCCGTTCATCACCATATCGGCCAGCGGCCCCTCCAGCACGGTTTCCCAGAACCGGCGCCGGCTGTCCACGTCCGGGAAGCGCGCCTTCACTGCGTCGCGAAACATCGAGCCGAAGCGCGCCAGGCGGCCGTAACCGGCCGGAATCAGGCTCTCCAGCCGCGCGCGGACTTGGCGCGCCATCACCGGCACGCTGCCGCCGCTGGCCACCGCCACCATCAAAGGCGAGCGGTCGATGACAGCCGGGCTGATGTAGCGCGAGGCCTCGGCGTCGTCCACCACATTGACCAGGATGCCCCTCGCCTCGGCATCCGCCGCCACCTGGCGATTGACCGCGGCGTCATCCGTAGCGGCCACCGCCAGCCGCATGCCGGCCAGCTGTTCCGCCGCGTAACGCGCGCCCAGATGCTTCAGCTCGCCGCGCTCGGCCATTTCCGCCAGTTCCGGCGCCAACTCCGGCGCCGCCACCGTCAGCGCCGCGCCAGCGGCCAGCAACAAGCGCGCCTTGCGCAAAGCCACCTCGCCGCCGCCGACCAGCAGGCAGGGCTGTTGCCTCAGTTTCAGAAAAATCGGAAAAAATTCCATTTCGCGCTCCCGCCTCGCCTGCATCGCCATTATTTGCGTCCAAGCATACTGTATTTGTTGCGTAAATACGACGCTGGCACGGCACGACTGCGCGTGCCGCGCCGGCAAGCCCCCGGTCAATGTCAAAATTCCCGTTTTCCCCTGCGGATGGATTCGTTGCAAAGCTGTTTGATTCCCGTCCTGCGCCGGATCCGCCAGGCTTGGCCGCTATGCGCGCCGCTGACCGCGAACGCCGCGGATGCCTCCCCCGACGCCGGCCTGGCCGGCGCTGGCTGGTTGCTGGCGGCCACCGCCATCGCCCTGTGGCTGTACGGCCTGCTGCGGCAACGCCGCGCGCGCGCCACGCTGCGCGACGCCCGCCTGGGGCTGCTGGAGTTTCGCCTTCCGCAGCAACGGGTGCGCGGCCGCGCGCAATCGCTGCAGCGCTTGCTCGGCATGCCCGCCCATACCCGCGACATGGACTTCGCCCGCTGGCTGAGCCTGCTGCACCCGGAAGACCGCCCCCGCTTCGCCCAATTGCTGGAGTCGCCGCCGCCTCCTGAAGCCAATTCCGAGGTGCGCGTCCGTCATCACAGCGGACATTGGGAATGGCTGGAAATCACCTGGCGCTCCAGTTGGCGCGGCGGCCGCGTGCAAAAGCTGACCGCGCTGTGCCGAGTCGCCACCGCGCGCAAACACCACGAGGCCGCGATGATCCGCCGCGAGCAGCAATTCCGCACCCTGGTGGACAACTCGGAAGACATCGTCGCCCGCTACGACCTGGAGCTGCGCTGCCTGTTCATCAACCGCAGCGTCTCCCGCTATTTCCCGCTCCCGCTGGAAGAGCACCTGGGCAAGACGCCGCGCGAGAAAGGCTGGAGCGAGGAAGCCAGCAGCCGCTTCGAACAGGAATGCCGCCAGCTGATCAACACCTGGGAAGCGCGCAATTTCGAGCTGGAGCTGTACCACGGTCCGCATCGCCATATTTTCGAGATCCGGCTGTTTCCGGAATTCGACAGCGCCGGCATGCTGAAAACCATACTGTCGGTCGACCGCGAGGTCACCGCCAGCCGCCAGGGCGAAAAACTGCTGGCCGAGGAAAACGCGGTGCTGGAAATGATAGCCGGCAACCACCCGCTGCCGCAGACGCTGAACCAGATCTGCCAGATGATGGAGTCGCAGCAGCCCAAGGGCATGTGCAGCATCATGCTGCTGGACGAGGATGGCCAGGCGCTGCGCTTCGCCGCGGGCCTCAGCCTGCCCGCCGCCTACCGCAAACTGATAGACCGCGTGGAAATTGGCCCCAGCGTAGGCTCCTGCGGCACCTCGGCCCACTGGAAGCGCACCATCGTGGTGGACGACATATTGAAAAGCCCCTTGTGGGCGCACTCGCTGGACAAGGTGCAACCGTTCGACCTGCGCGCCTGCTGGTCCACGCCCATTTTCTCCAGCGACCGCCGCCTGCTCGGCACCTTCGCCACCTATTACCGCGAGCCGCGCAGCCCCACCCCAGAAGAATTGGCGCTGGCCCATCGCAGCACCCACATCATCGCCATCGCGCTGCAGCGCCACGGCCACGAGAAGCAGCTGTACCGGCTGGCGACCCAGGACGGGCTGACCGGCTTGAACAACCGCCGCCAGTTCATCGAGCTGGCGGACCGCGAGCTCGAGCGCGGCCGACGCACCCAGGGCCCCTTGTCGGTCATGATGATGGATCTGGACCACTTCAAGCAGATCAACGACCGGCACGGCCACGCCGTGGGCGATACGGTGATCCGCCACTTCGCCGATCTATGCCGCGACGCGCTGCGCGCCAGCGACTTGTGCGGCAGGCTGGGCGGCGAGGAATTCGCCGCGCTGCTGCCTGACACCGCCCTCGCCGAAGCCATGCAAGTGGCGGAACGACTGCGCGCCGCCGTCGCCGCCGCCCGGCTGCCGCTGGACGACGGCGAGCTGTCCTACACCGTCAGCATAGGCGTGGCGCAGCAGCGGCCGGACGAGCAGGACATAGACGAAGTGCTCAGCCGCGCCGACAAGCAGCTCTATCTCGCCAAGCACGAAGGCCGCAACCGCGTCTTCGCCATCGATGCCCCGCCGCCGCCGCGGACGATTTCCGGTTAGAATGGCGCCTTTTTGCAACCCATTCCCGCCGTGAACCGCTGGCATACCCATTACCTCGCCCACCCGCTGTACCGCCCGGTGCGGCGCTTCGTCCCCGCGCTCGCCGATTGGCCCGGCCAGACCGAATACGACGCCCTGCTGGCCGCCGCCCGCGCAGATGGCGCGCCGCTGCCCGATACGTTGCGCTTCGTCTGCGAACTGGAGCCTGAGACATATTATGAGGCGCACATCGGCGCCACCGGCGAGGTGCCCACTCGGCCGCAAAACGGGCACGACTGGTTCAACGCGCTGGCCTGGCTGGCCTGGCCGCAGGCCAAGGCCGCCCTGAACCGACGCCATGTACGGGCGATCGCCCGCGGGGAAATCCAGCGCGGCCCGCTGCGCGACGCGGCCACGCTGCTGGATGAATGCGGCGTGATCGTAGCCACCTCCGATCCGGCCCTGGGGCAGGCGCTGGACGATATGCGCTGGCAAGAACTATTCATCGCGCGCCGCGCCGACTGGGGCCGGCGCATAGACGCCTTCACCTTGGGCCACGCAGTAATGGAGATGGGATTGACGCCGCACCTAGGCTGGTGCGGCAAGGCGCTGATTCTGGAAGTAGCGCCCGACTTCTTCGGACAGGGCGACGCGGCGCGACAGCGCCAACTGGATGACGCACTGGCAGCGCGGCTGGACGACGACGCCTTCCTGCCCCGGCCGCGCGCGCTGTGCCCGCTGCCGCTCCTGGGCATTCCGGGCTGGTGGCCGGACAACGAAAATCCGGCCTTCTACGACAACACCGCCTACTTCTGCCCGACGCGGCGCGCGAAATCCCCCACCGTCTCCGCCTGAAGCCCGGCGGTCAACGGCGCCAGCAGCGCGTCCAACTCCCTCTCCAGCGCGTCGCCGCGCGCGCCGTCCCGTCGATAGACAAACAGCTCGAACAGCTCCGCCAGGCTGATCGCGGCGACCCGCTTCATCAGCACCCAAGCGTCGCCATGGCCCTTCTGCACATAGCCGCGCTGCGCCAGCCGGTCCAACACCAGGCCCAGTTCGTCGTAGCCCACCTTCACCGCCTGCCGCAGCTGCGGCGGCGTGAGCGCCTGGCCGCGCCCTTGCGCCGCGTCCAGCAACAACAAGACTTCCAGCGCATCCAGGAAACGCCGGTGCGGCTCGTTTCGCCTACGCCAGGCCTCGCCGTCCCAGTAGGACAGCGCCGAGGTAAACACCGCGCCGGCCAGCACCACCAGCCACAGGCAGTACACCCATAGCAGAAAAATGGGGATGCTGGCGAAAGCGCCGTACACCAACTGGTAGTTCGCCACCTGGCCGATGTAAAAGCCAAACACGGTCTTGGTGATTTCCAGCAAAACCGAGGTGGCCAGCGCGCCGGCCACCGCGTGGCGGAACGGCACGAAGCGGTTGGGCACGATGCGGTACAGCAGCGACAGCACCAGCGCCGTCAGCACGATGGTGCCGCCCACCTCCACCACATCAGCCAACAGCGGCATGTTCTTTTCAAAGCGGGTGGCCTTGAACAGCCAGCGCCAGGACAACAGGCTGCCGCCCAGCACCAGCGGCCCCAGCGTCAATACCGTCCAGTACACCATGCTCTGCTGCAGCCACGGCCGGCCGCGGCGCACGCCCCAGATCGCGTTGAAGGTGCGCTCGATGGTGGACATCAGCATCAGCGCGGTGACGCCCAGCATCACGATACCGGCGGCGGTGAGTTTTTCCGCGTTGTCGGCGAACTGCCGCATATAAACGGTGATCACCTTGCCGGCGAACTCCGGCACCAGGGTGGACAGCAGCAAAATCTTGAAGCGGGTGCTGTATTCGGAAAACACCGGAAACGCTGAAATCACCGTCAGCGCGATGGTGAACAGGGGCACCAGCGCCAGCAGCGTGGTGAAGGTCAGGCTGCCCGAGACCTGCAGCACGCGCAGGCCGCTCATGCGGCGCGCGAGAAAGCGGGCAAAGCCGAAATAGGGTTCGATACGTTGGACTTGCATGGCGGCAAAGGTAAAGCCAAAGCCGCCGCGAAGCAAGGGAGGCAAGGCAGGCCGCTTTGCCCTATCATGCGGCGATCAAAACGGATACATGAGGCAAGCATGCTAGACATTCTGGTGCTGTATTACAGCCAGCACGGCGCCACTCGCGAACTGGCCCGCCTGATCGCCCGCGGCGTGGACGGCGTGCCCGGCTGCCGCGCGCGCCTGCGCACCGTGCCCAAGATCTCCACGGTATGCGAGGCGGTGGCCCCTGCCATCCCGGAAGACGGCGCGCCCTACGTCGAGCGCCAGGACTTGGTCGATTGCGCCGGCCTGGCCTTGGGCAGCCCCACCCGCTTCGGCAATATGGCGTCGGCGATGAAGTATTTCATCGACGGCACCGGCGGCGAATGGATGCAGGGCACGCTGGCGGGCAAGCCCGCCTGCGTGTTCACCAGCTCGGCGTCCTTGCACGGCGGCCAGGAGTCCACACTGTTGACGATGATGATTCCGCTCTTGCACCACGGCATGGTCATCGCCGGCCTGCCCTACAGCGAAGCGGCGCTGACGGCGACGCAAACCGGCGGCACGCCGTATGGAGTCAGCCATGTGTCGGGCATGGATGACCGGCAGCCGATCAGCGAGCATGAGAAGGCGCTGGCCTTGGCGCAGGGGAGGCGGCTGGGGGAGTTGGCGGTAAAACTGGCTGCAAAATAGGGTGAGCAGTCCCCATCATCCGGCTTTGTTGCATAACTATTTTTTGTGCCACTGCGCAGCAAGAAAGTTAGAGAAAATTGCTGACAAATGTGTGAAATTTCCCACCAAAAATCTGCCATATTTTGGCATGATTTTGAGTTATGCAACAAAGCCTCTTGTAGGGCGGAAGCCCCAACGGGGCGTTCCGCCATCTTTCCTTCGCTGAGATTTGTCCAAATGATTAGGACCAAACCGATTCGCCGACTCCCCCATCAGCGCAAGCCGGCTTCGAAGCCATTCCCAAGGTTTTAAGACGCCCTTTGTTTGAGCGGGGCGACGCTAGCGCCCCGCGAGTTGGGCGGCGCCTTGGGAATGGCTTTGGAGACGGGGTTTCGCGGCGCTGTCGGGGCGGCCTGGGATCGCCAAGGGGCTGGCCGCACAGCCCCTGGCCCGTCCGCCGGGCGGAACCGGCCTCAAACATCATCCGCGAAGCGGATTCCATAGATCGATTAGGAATGTCAGCGCGGACAAGGCCTGCTAGCTTTCGCTCTCCGAATAACCCGGAATCGAACCGACGCGCCCCTCTCCCCAACCCCTCTCCCGCAAGGGGAGAGGGGCTTGCCGGCCCATCGGCTAAGCCGAGCAACAGAAATGGCCCGTCCACCTGGCGCAATGGCGGAACACCCGGCCATGCCGGGTTTTCACCCTACACCCGCTACGACGCCGCCAAAAAACTGCTCGGCGGCGCGCCCAGCTCGCGCTTGAACATGGTGGCGAAGGCGCTGGGACTGGCGTAGCCCAGGTCCAGCGCCACTTTCAACACGCTGTCTCCGCAAGCCAGCCGCTGCAAGGCCAGCATCAGCCGCGCCTGGCGCCGCCACTGGCCGAAGCTCAAACCGGTTTCGCGGCGGAAGCGGCGCTGCAGGGTGCGCGGGTCCAGCGCCAGCTCGCGCGCCCATTCCGCCGCGCCGCGCGCGTCGTCCGGGTGGGCCAGCCAGGCATCGCACAGCTGGCGCAGGGCGATGGAAGACGGATGAGGCAGCGACAGCGGCAAAACCTTGGCGCGGGCTATCTCCTCCAACAACAAGTCCATCACCTTCTCATCGCGCGAGCCCGCCTCGCACGGCACCGCCACCGCAATTGCCGCCACCACCAGTTCGCGCAGCAGCGGAGTCACCTCCAGCACGCAGCACTCCGCAGGCAGGCCTTGCAGCTTGTCCTGCCGCACGTAGATGCTGCGCATGCGCACAGCGCTGACCATGCGCACTTGGTGCCAAGCGCCGATCGGCAGCCAGATGGCGCGCGTCGGCGGCACCACCCATTGGCCGCGCTCGGCGCTGACCAGCATCAGCCCCTCCACCGCGCACAGCAGTTGCGCAGTGGGATGGTGATGACGCGGCGTTTCCAGCCCGGCCGGATAATCGCGCGGCTTGCCCCGCACCGGCTCCAATCCCTGGTCAAACTGGTTCAAATGATCGAAGCTGTTCACAAACGCCTCTTTCAATAAGATAGATGCCCCATTTTGGCAGGACTGACGTGATTGTGCTTGTTAGCATGGCTCCATCCACCGTATCGAGCATCACGCCATGACCACTAGCACCCAGAGCGCCGCGCCGGCGCAGGACACGCGCTTCCGCGTGCTCGGCGCCATCAGCTTCTCGCACTTCCTCAACGACATGCTGCAGTCCTTGCTGGTCGCTCTGTACCCCTTGCTCAAGGGCAACTATCACCTGAGCTTCGCCGAAATCGGCCTGCTGACCTTCACTTTCCAGTGCACCGCCTCCCTGCTTCAGCCGCTGGTGGGCATCTATACCGACAAGAAGCCGCAGCCGTATTCGCTGGTATTCGGCATGGGTTCCACGCTGATAGGCCTGTTGCTGCTGTCCAGCGCCGGCAGCTTCCCGCTGCTGCTGCTGGCCGCGGCGCTGATCGGCACCGGCTCGTCTATCTTCCATCCCGAATCGTCGCGCGTGGCGCGCATGGCCTCCGGCGGCCGGCCCGGCCTCGCCCAGTCCATCTTCCAGGTGGGCGGCAACGCCGGCAGCGCCACCGGCCCGCTGCTGGCCGCGCTGATCGTGCTGCCGCTGGGCCAGGCCAGCGTAGCCTGGTTCAGCCTGGTCGCCTTGCTCGCCATGCATGTCTTGTTTCGCGTCGGCCGGTGGTACGCCCACCAGCAGCGCCAGGCGAAGAAAGCCGCCGCCATCGCTCCGTCCGGCCTGTCTTCCGGCCGAGTCAAACTGACCCTGCTGCTGTTGCTGCTGCTGGTATTCTCCAAGCACTTTTATCTGGCCAGCATTTCGAGCTACTACACGTTTTACCTGATCCACCATTTCCACATCGGCGTTCAGTCGGCGCAGTTGCTGCTGTTCCTGTTCCTGTTCGCGGTGGCCGCCGGCACCGTGCTGGGCGGCCCCATAGGCGACGCCATCGGCCGCAAGCGAGTGATAGGCTTCTCCATTCTCGGCATCGCCCCGCTGACGCTGCTGCTGCCGCACGCCAATCTGTTCTGGACCGCGGCGCTGTCGCTGCCTATAGGCTTCATCCTGGCCTCGGCCTTCCCGGCCATCCTGATCTACGCCCAAGAGCTGCTGCCCGGCAAGGTGGGCATGGTGTCCGGCATGTTCTTCGGCTTCGCCTTCGGCATAGGCGGCATAGGCGCGGCGGTGCTGGGCGAACTGGCGGACCTCCGCGGCATAGAGTTCGTCTACCAGCTTTGCGCCTTCCTGCCGCTGCTGGGCCTGGCGGCGCTGGCGCTGCCCAATTTGCACCCCAAGGCCAAAGCCTGAGGCGCCCCGGCAAGAACCGTCCCTCTCGCTGCCGGCCGTCTTCTCAAGTGACGGCCGCGCGAGAAACCCCACTCCCGCATCAAGGTTTGCAAACGATAATTACTAGCATTATTATTCCAGGCACAAAGCCGAGCGATTCGGCCGAACCTAATAAGGAAAACATAATGCGTCGCTTTGTCTGCCAGCTGGCTATCGCCAGCGTCGCCCTGTCCGCCTCCTTCGCCGCCATGGCCAAGGAATATCCCATCGGCAAGCCGGCCCTGAAGAACGGCATGGAAATCGGCGCGGTGTATCTGCAGCCGACCAAGATGGAGCCGGAAGGCATGATGCTGAAGGCCGAGGCCTCCGACGTTCACCTAGAAGCCGACATCCACGCCACCAAAAACAACCCCAACGGTTTCGAAGAAGGCGCCTGGATGCCCTACCTCGTGGTCAAATACGAACTGACCAAGGTAGGCGGCAAAACCCAGAAGGGCGACCTGATGCCCATGGTGGCCAACGACGGCCCGCACTACGGCGACAACGTCAAACTGCAAGGCCCGGGCAAGTACAAGCTGAAGCTGACGGTGCTGCCGCCCAGCGCCAACGAGCACGCCCACTTCGGCCGCCACGTGGACAAGGAGACCGGCGTCGGCCCGTGGTTCAAGCCGTTTGACGTGAACTACGAATTCGTTTTCGCCGGCATCGGCAAGAAGGGCGGCTACTAAGCCAATTGAGAATGTGAACGCAAAGCATTCTTGACTACGATACAATGAAGCGGCGCGGGCCTGGGGTCCGCGCTGTTTCTCATTCCGGGACGATGCATCCTATGAACGCTCTGCGCCTGAGCGCGGCCGCCCTGCTGGCCGCCCTGCTTTCCTCCTCGGCCTTCGCCGACGAGCTGCCCGTCTACAAGCTGCAAATGAAGGACGGCCAGCTGATTCCCGCCCGCCTGCAGGTGCCGGCTGGCAAGAAATTCAAGATCGAAGTGATGAACACCGGCAAAACGCCGGCCGAGTTCGAAAGCATCCCGCTGCGCAAGGAAAAGGTGCTGGGCCCCGGCGCGGAATCCTTCCTGGTGTTCCAGCCGCTGTCGCCGGGCGAGTACAAATTCTTCGACGACTTCCACCCCAAGACCGGCCAGGGCGTCATCGTCGCCAAGTAATAGAGGTAAACGCGAATGGGACAGGTACTCTTCATCGTCTGGCGCGAGAGCGTCGAGGCCCTGCTGGTGGTCGGCATCCTCAACGCCTGGATGAACCATAATCCGGCCGGCCGCGCCGGCAAGCCCTATCTATGGGGCGGCGTGGCGCTGGGCCTGGCCATGGCCATCGCCCTGGCCGTCGCGCTGTTCGCCGCCGGCACGCTGATGGCCGGCGCGCAGGATTACTTCCAGACCGCCATGGTGTTCATCGCCGCCGCGCTGATCGTGCAAATGGTGCTGTGGATGCGCGAGCACGGCCGCACGCTGAAAAAGGAGCTGGAGTCCGGCCTGTCGCAGAAGGCCGCCAGCGGCAGCTGGTGGGGCGTGACCGTGCTGTCGGCCCTGGCCATCGCCCGCGAGGGCAGCGAATGCGTGGTCTTCCTGTACGGCATGCTGGCCGAAGCCCACGGCATGGAGCTGGCCAAGATGGGCCTGGCCGGCGCCGCCGGCCTGGCGCTCGCCTTCCTCACGTTCTATCTGCTGCAATTGGGCGGCAAGGTGCTGTCGTGGCGGCTGTTCTTCCGCGTGACCGAAATCATGCTGCTGCTGCTGGGCGCCTCGCTGTTCCTGAACGGCGTGGAGCGATTGATCTCCATGGACGTGCTGCCCGCCTTGGTGGACCCGCTGTGGGATAGCTCAGCCCTGCTGGACGACATGAGCCCGCTGGGCGGCCTGGTGGCCTCGCTGACCGGTTACCGCGCGCATCCGGCGCTGATGAGCCTGCTCGCTTACGGCCTGTTCTGGGCCGGCATCTGGGCGCTGTTCCAGTGGCGCAACCGCAAGCTGGCGGCCGCCGCATGACGCCTGGCCGTCCGCAGCGCCCGCCGCACAGGGTGATTCCCATCGTCGCCGCCCCCTCCGGCGGCGGCTCCTGTCGCCCTGCGCCGCAGCCGCGCGGCCCGCTGGCCCTCGCGGGAGACTGGCTGCGCGACCACGGCGCGCTGTTGCGCAAACTGCAATGGGCCGTGGTGCTGGTCTACGCCTTTCTGCTGATCGTCCCAGCCTGTCTGGAACTGCCCGGCGACGCGGCGCGGATGTGGAACAATCTGACCATTTTCGCCCAGTTCGTGTTCTGGGGCATCTGGTGGCCTTTCGTATTGCTGTCCATGGTGCTGTTCGGCCGGATGTGGTGCGGCGTGCTGTGCCCGGAGGGCGCGCTGTCCGAATGGGCGGCCCGCAAAGGCATGGGCAGGCCTATCCCGCGCTGGATGCGCTGGGGCGGCTGGCCTTTCGTCGCCTTCGTGCTGACCACGGTCTACGGCCAGCTGGTCAGCGTCTACCAATATCCCAAGGCCGCCCTGCTGGTGTTGGGCGGCTCCACAGTGGCGGCCGTGGCCGTCGGCTTCGTCTATACCCGCGGCAAGCGCGCCTGGTGCCGCCATCTGTGCCCGGTCAACGGCGTGTTCGGCCTGCTGTCCAAGCTGGCGCCGCTGTATTACCGCGTGGATGAAGCCGCCTGGAAGGCCTCGCATGAGCGGACCGCGGCGGTGGATTGCGCGCCGCTGCAGCCGCTCAGGCATATGCAGGGCGGCAGCGGCTGCCATATGTGCGGCCGCTGCAGCGACCACCGTTCGGCCATCGAACTGTCCTCCCGCCCCATGAGCGACGAAGTCGTCCGGGTGGCGGAAAAGGAAGCCGACGGCTGGCAGACGGCGCTGATCGTCTACGGCCTGCTGGGCGTGGCCATGGGTGCCTTCCACTGGACGGTCAGCCCCTGGTTCGTGGCGCTGAAGCAGTCCGCCGCGGAATGGCTGGTGGACAAGGACATCATGTGGCCGCTGGACACCAATGCCCCGTGGTGGCTGCTCACCCACTACCCCATGCACAACGACGTATTCTCCTGGCTGGACGGCGCGGCGCTATTGGCTTATATCGCCGCCACCGCGCTTGCGCTGGGCAGCGGCATGCTGCTTGCGCTGGCATGCTCCGTACTGACGGCCGGCCGTTGGCAAAGGCAGCGCCTGCACCATCTGGCGCAGGCCTTGATCCCGCTGGCCGGCTGCGGCGTGTTCCTGGGTTTGTCCGCGCTGACGGTGACGCTGCTGAAGGCTGAAGGCTATGGCATGCACTGGGTCAACCACGCCCGTCTGGCCCTGCTTGCCGGCGCCAATCTATGGGCCTTGCGGCTGGCTTGCGGCATCCTGGCGCGCTGGGGCGTCCGGCCGCTGCGCGGCGGCCTCGCCCTGCTGGCGTTCAACGTCGCGCTAGCGCTGGTGGACTGCGCCTGGGGCTATATGTTCTGGTGGTGGTAAATCCTTGGTTGCCGGGGGGCGTTGTGCGATAACACAGTATCCCCTCCCCGCAAGGAAGCGCCATGCGGCGTCTGTTGTTTCTGGTTTTCGCCTGGGCTCTGGGCAGCCCCGACGCGCGGGCGGAAACCACGCTGGAACTGGTCACCGGCGAATGGCCGCCCTATGTGTCGCAAAGCCTGCCGCAGGACGGCGTGTTCTCGCAAATCATGCGCCAGGCCTTCCAGCGCGCCGGCTATCAAGTACATATCACTTATCTGAGCTGGCTGCAGGACGAGGCGCAAATCCGCGCCGGCAAAGCCGTCGCGGCCTTTCCCTACCGGCCCACGCCGGAGCGCCAGAAAGAATTCGACTTCTCGCCCCCGCTGATGCGAACCAGCAGCTATCTGTTCTATTACAAGCCCAATATGCCGCACCCGCCCCAGGCCTTCCAGTCGCTGGACGATTTGCGCGGCTACCGCATCGCCATCCAGCTGGGCTACTGGTATCTGCCGCTATTCCAGCAGCACAAGCTGAACACCTTGCTGACCAGCGATGAGGTCAACGCGCTGCGTCAACTGCAAAAAGGTCATCTGGACCTAGCGCCGATGGCGCTGGAGCGCGGCCTCTACCTGATCCACACCACGCTGCCGGCGCATGAGAAGGAGTTCGGCTACCTTCCCGCACCCCTGGACAAGGAAACGCCGCTGAGCCTGATGTTCTCGCGCAGCTACCCTCAGGTGGAACGCATACGGGAAGATTTTGCGCGCGCGCTGGAGCAGATGGAGAAAGACGGTAGCCTGAAGGCCATCTACCAGCGCAACTTCCCGGAAGTCACGCCGCCGCGTTGACCAGGGTGGGACTCAACACCCGGATTGCCTCGCGCGGGTCCACGCCGATCAGAAAACCGCGCTTGCCGCCATTGATATAGATGACGGGAAGCGCTGCGATGCTGGCTTCCATGTATACCGGCATGGCGTGTCGCGTGCCGAAGGGACTGGTGCCGCCCACTTGGTAGCCGCTGTGTTTATCCGCGGTTTTAGGGTCGCAGGGATGCACTTTTTTGACACCGATCTGCTTGGCCAGCATGCCGGTGCCCACTTCGCGGTCGCCGTGCATCAGCACGATCAAAGGACGCTTGTTCTCGTCCTCCATGATCAGCGTCTTGACCACCGCGTGCTCGTCCACGCCCAGTTCGCGCGCCGATACCGTGGTGCCGCCCTTTTCCTCGTACTTGTACAGGTGTTCGGTGTACTCGACCTTGCGCTCGCGCAGCACGCGGACGGCCTGGGTGACGGGAGCCTTGCTGGACATGATGTTCTTCCGCTGCGAAACACCACACTTTAAAACCGCTCCGCCGCCTTGCCAAGCGCCCGGATCAAGCTTTGCGCGCGCGCCACCACAAGCGCAGGCCCAGCAGCAAGGCCAGCGCCGCCGCGTAAATCAGCGGCTGGGTAATATCCTTCTTCACCAGCCACCAGTAATGCGTCACCGCCAGGATGGCCACCGGATACACCAGCCGGTGCAGTTTGCCCCAGTTGCGCTTCAGGCGCCGCATCCAGCCCTGGGTGGAGGTCAGCGCCAGCGGCGCCATCAAGACGATGGCGGCGAAGCCCACGGTGATGAAGGGGCGTTTGGCGATGTCTTTGAGGATGTGTTGCCAATCGAAAAACTGGTCCAGCCAGATATAGGTGGTGAAATGCAGGCTGGCATAGAAAAAGGCGAACAAGCCCAGCATGCGTCGGCACTTCAAGGGCCAGGCCTGGCCGCTGAAACGGCGCAGCGGCGTCATGGCCAGCGTGGCCAGCAACCACACCAGCGTCCAGGTGCCGGTGGAACGGGTGATGAATTCGACCGGGTTCACCGCTTCGCCCCTCAGTACGATCCACGCCGCGCGCGCCAGCGGCAGCAGGCAGGCGATGAACAGCAGCGTCTTGCCGATGGCGATCCGGCGCTCGGCCGGCTTGGCGGGAGATTTCATGCGCAGCGTCGTCATCAGTAGTTCTTTCTCAGATCCATGCCGCGATACAGGCCAGCCACCTGATCGGCATAACCGTTGAACATCAGGGTTTTGCGCTTGAAGAACTCGCCTATGCGACGCTCGGATGCCTGGCTCCAGCGCGGATGGTCCACCTCCGGATTCACATTGGAGTAAAAGCCGTACTCATGCGCGTTGGCCAGGTTCCAGCTGGTGGCCGGCATGGTTTCCTGCAGCCGGATGCGCACGATGGATTTGATGCTCTTGAAACCGTATTTCCACGGCACCACCAGGCGGATGGGCGCGCCGTTCTGGTTGGGCAAGACATTGCCGTACAGGCCGACGGCCAGGAGGGTCAGCGGATGCATGGCTTCGTCCATGCGCAGGCCCTCCCGGTACGGCCATTCCAGCACGGAGGTGCGCTGGCCCGGCATCTCGCCCGGCCGCTCCAGCGTTTCAAAAGACACGAACTTGGCGCGCGAGTTCGGGTTCATCTGCTTGAGCAGGCTGGCCAAGGGAAATCCCACCCAGGGGATCACCATGCTCCAGCCCTCCACGCAGCGCAGCCGGTAGACGCGCTCTTCCAGCGGAAACTTCATCAAGTCTTCAATCGCGAAACGGCGCGGCTTGGCCACCTCGCCGTCCACCAGCACGCTCCACGGCCGGGTATGCAGGCTGCCGGCGTTCTCCCCCGGATCGGACTTGTCGGTGCCGAATTCGTAGAAGTTGTTGTAGCTGGTGATGTCTTTCAGGCTGTTGGGCTTGTCGTTGGACGCCAGTTGCGACAGCGGGCTTTTTTTGGCGCTCAGCCCGGCCAGCGTCTCGGCGGACAACAACAGGCCGGCGGCGCCCAGCATGAATTGGCGGCGATTGAAGTACACGCGCTCCGGCGTGATTTCCGACGGCAAATGGTCGGCGGGTTTCTGGATCAGCATGGCGGCTCTCCCTCTCGTTCCCACTTGGTCGGACTCGCACGCCCATTCTGACACGCCGGATCATCTATTGTTCAGCGCAATGCGCGCCGCGCTATAAGTCCTAATAAATACCACGCTGATTCAAACCAAAATATTTACAATTCCGTTACAATTGCGCAATATGTCGCACGCATTCCTCCGCGCATCTTGAGGATGCTAAGCAGGCAATCCCAACCCTTTCCGCTGGAGAAACTTTATGAAAAAACTATTCGCCATCGCACTGACCCTGCTCGGCTTCCTCGCCTGCCAACCGGCCTTCGCCCGCCATGAGCCGCTGGCGCTGCCGGGCCGCATCGCGCTGGCGGCGGAAAACGGCGACATCAACAAGAACAAAACCGCCATCGTCAACGCCGGCGCCAGCCTGGGCTGGACGGTGGATTCGGACCAGCCGGGCAAGGTGGCGCTCAAGCACGTCAAGGGCGACCATGTGCTGGTGCTCAATATCGCTTACGACGCCACCGGCTACCAACTCAGCTATGGCTCCAGCGAGAACCTGAATTACAGGCAAACCGAGTTCGGCGCGCAAATCCATCCGCTCGTCAATCATTGGATCGCCAATCTGGCCAAGCACATCGGCGGCAGCCGAACCGATCTCAATGCCGCAGCCGATAAGCCGGCCGCCAGCGGCGCGCAGTAATACTGTCATTGCGCCTTTGGCTCATGCCAAGGCGCTTCCCTGCCCGCCACGCTCCTGCAGCCGCTGGCCGATGGCTTGCAGGGCAGTCCAGCGGGAGGCACACCACGCCGGCGCGATCAGCGTCGGCGCCTGAGCCGTGGCGGATATCCGGTGATACACCACCTCTTCCGGGGTATGGCGGATCAGGCTGGCTGCCAGCTCGGCATAGTCGTCCAGCGCCATCGGCCTTACTTCGCCGCGACTATGCTGCGCCGCCATCCGGCTGCCGCGCACTATCATCAGCGGATGCAGCTTCAGCCCCTCAACGCCTATGTCCAACACGGTTCGCAATGTGGCATGCGCGTCATCGGCATTTTCGCCGGGCAAGCCGGCGATCAAGTGCGCGCAAACCTTGAGCCCGCGAGCGTGGGCGCGCCGGACCGCGTCGCGGTAATCGGCCAGGGTGTGGCCGCGGCGGATCAGGGCCTGCGTCCGGTCATGCGCGGTTTGCAGCCCCAGCTCCAGCCACACTTCGCTCCCCGCGTCCCGGTAACCGGCCAATAGGTCCAGCGCCGCGTCCGGCACGCAGTCCGGCCGGGTGCCTACGCACAAGCCGACGACGCCGGCGGCCGCCACCGCCTCGTCGTATAGCGCGCGCAGCGTCTCCACTTCGGCATAGGTGCTGGTATAGGCCTGGAAATAGGCCAGATAGCGCCGGGCGCGATCGGTCTTGCGCTTTTCGCGCTCCAACTGCTGGTTGATGGAAAGTGCGGCCGGTTCGCGGCCGAAACTGCGGACATTGCAGAAGGTGCAGCCGCCTCGCCCCAAAGTGCCGTCGCGGTTGGGGCAGGTGAAGTCGCCAGCCAGGGATAGTTTGTGTACGGGTTCCCCAAAGCGCCGCTTCAAATAATGGCCAAAGGTGTGGATATGGCGGGTCAGGTCCATGGCAGGGCCGGCAAAAGCGCGCAGTTTAGCGGCGAGCCTCCCCGCGCAAGCTGAGCGGGATCAAGCATCTGGCAGACCAGGGCAGGATGGGTCAACAAAACATATTTCGGATAAAAACTACCCGTATTGACAAGCCATGCAGCCCCCCGCACAGTGGCGAGCCTGCCATGTCATAAACATTGCCCATGTCCTCGACGCTCCGTTATCGCATCCAGCGCGCGCCCGATGTAGACGCCGCGACGCTGCGCCGCCTGCACGCGCTGCGCCTGGCTCAATTTCCCTTTCGCGCCCCCGCCCCCGCCATGGAGGAGGACATGTGGCGCGAATTCCTGCTCAGCTACCGTCAGGACCAGGCCTGGTCCGTCGTTTTCCATGACCCGGCCGGCATCCCGCGCGGCTTCTGGCTGGCCGTGGCGGAGCGGACCGTCGCTCCCGCCCGTCCCGGCATGCTGCTGCGGGTGGACTACTCCTATACCGAGCCGGGCTGGCGCGGCAATTCGGCGCTGATCGCCTCCACCCTGCGCGTGCTGTGGCGGGTAAAACGACAGGCGCCCAGGCTGCCGCTGCTGTTCGGCTGCATCTGCTTCCCCAACAGCTTCGTTCGCGTGGCGGCGACCTTCGGCGGCGTAGCCACGCTGGCCGACCGCCCTCTCGCCCCCGGCGACAAGGCTCTGCTGGAGCAGTTGGGCATGGCGGCTTCCGGATCGCGTTGGAACGCGGCGGCCGGGCTGGCCGACTTCCGCGACCACACGCCGCCCGCGTTGGCGGCGCACATCGCCGACACCCCCAGGCTGGCCAAGCATTTGGCGCGCTACGAAGCCGCCAATCCGGATTGGCGGCTCGGCATGGCGCTGCCGATTTTCTGCGAGATCCGCCTCTCCGAAGCCTGCCGCGGCGTCTGGCACAGCCTGCGCCGAGCGTGGCGAAGCCAGCGCGCGCGCTGACAACCGGCTCCGAAATGGCAGTTCAGATCTGGAAACAAGGAGAACTGCCCATCCGGCGAGGCGCCAGAATCGGCGCTCGCGCGTCCTTAAAGCTGGTGCCAGCCCAGCCAATACAGCACGCTGAATAGCCCGGCGCTGATCAGCAAGGCGATGGCGAGCGCGGAGAACAACTCGTGCAGGGAGCGGCGCTGGCTGGGTTTCAAAAACCAGCGCGCCACCGTCCACAGGATCAGGCACAGCGCGAAAAACTTGAACAGGCGTCCGAACATGATGGCGCTTGGAAGGAAGACCGCCCGATTATCCCGGCGCAGCCTCTTCCCGCGCAAGCATGTCTTATGGATATAATCGGACGGTAGCCGCAGGAGACCGCGCCCGACACGCCCCGACAGAGGACGGCGGACGAGGATAAAAATAGAAGAGGCACCCATTGATGACCGACACCGACTGTTCGGTAGGCATCGTCGCGGCCGAAGACGCCGCATTCGATGTCCCCTTGCCGCTCGCCAGCGGCGCCGTGCTGCCCAGCTATCAGCTGCGCTTCGAAACCTATGGCCGTCTCAATGCAGACAAGAGCAACGCCATCCTGATCTGCCACGCGCTGTCCGGCCACCACCACGTGGCCGGCCGCTACCACGCCGACGACAAGGCCGCCGGCTGGTGGGACAATATGATCGGCCCCGGCAAACCGATAGACACCTCCCGCTTCTTCGTCGTGGGCGTCAACAATCTGGGCGGCTGCCACGGCAGCACCGGCCCGTCCAGCCTCAATCCGGCCACCGGCCAACCCTGGGGCTCGGCTTTTCCGGTGGTGACGGTGGCTGACTGGGTCACATCCCAGGCCAGGCTGGCGGACCGGCTGGGCATCACGCGCTGGGCCGCCGTGATAGGCGGCTCGCTGGGCGGCATGCAGGCGCTGCACTGGAGCATCGCCTACCCTGAGCGCGTGGTGCACGCGCTGGTAATCGCCTCCGCGCCCAAGCTGTCGGCGCAAAACATCGCCTTCAACGACGTGGCGCGCCAAGCCATCCTGTCCGACCCGGACTTCTGCGGCGGCGACTTCTACCAGCAGGGCACGGTGCCGCGACGCGGCCTCAGGCTGGCGCGCATGCTGGGCCACATCACCTATCTGTCCGATGACGGCATGGGCGAAAAATTCGGCCGCATGCTGCGATCAGGCGAATACCGCTTCGGCTACGACGTGGAGTTCGAAATCGAAAGCTATCTGCGCTACCAGGGCGACAAGTTCTCCGACTACTTCGACGGCAACACCTATCTCTTGATGACCAAGGCGCTGGACTACTTCGACCCGGCCAAAGACTGCGGCGGCGACCTGGCCGCCGCGCTGCGGCCGGCCCAGGCCCAGTTCCTGCTGGCTAGTTTCACCAGCGACTGGCGCTTCTCGCCGGAGCGCTCGCGCGAGACGGCGCAGGCGCTGATCGCCGCCGGCAAGCGCGTCAGCTACGCCGAGATCGAGTCCGCGCACGGCCACGACGCCTTCCTGATGACAGACCAACCATACGTGGACCTGATGCGCGCCTATTTGCACCGCGTGGCCGAGGAGGTAAAGGCATGAGCGCGACCCAGCCCCTCCGCCCCGACCTCCAACTGATCGCAGACTGGATCGCCCCCGGCAGCCGCGTGCTGGACCTGGGCTGCGGCGACGGCCAATTGCTGGCCGCCCTGCAACGCGACAAGCAAATCCAGGGCTACGGCGTGGATTTCGACGTCGCCAACGTGGTGCGCTGCGTCGCCGCCGGCGTCAACGCGGTGCAGGGCGACCTGGAAAGCGGCCTGGCCGATTTCGGCGACCACCGCTTCGATCACGTGGTGCTGTCGCAGACCATACAGGCCATGCGCCACACCGAGGCCATCCTCAACGAAATGCTGCGCGTCGGCCGCGAAGCCATCGTCACCTTCCCCAATTTCGGCTACTGGCAGAACCGCTGGCAAATCCTGCAGGGCCATATGCCGGTGTCCGACACCATCCCCTACCAGTGGTACGACACCCCCAATATCCACTGGTGCATGTTGGGCGACTTCGAGCGGCTCTGCGCCAAGAACCGCATCCGAGTGATGCAGAGGGTGGTCATGGACAAGGGCAAGCGGGTATCCTTGCTGCCTAATCTGCGCGGCAGCCTGGCTTTCTACCGGGTGGCGCGCGGCTGATTCCGCACCGCCCCCGAGGAGACCCCCATGCGCCTGCTGCTGGCCATCTTCCTGCCCTGGCTGCAGTTCTTCACCATAGGCCG
>NZ_PQWB01000098.1 GCF_002924365.1 Chromobacterium alticapitis
CACAATATCAAAGCGGCACGCGAACAACTGGGTTGGTCGCCAGACCAGTTACTGGCGCTATGCAAGCTGGCATGAGATAGCATTGAATGGCCCTGGCTATCCCCCATCGTTCGTTATAAATGTTCATCTATTAGGTCTAGTTTAGACCTGTTTCGCATAGGATTTATGCTAACCGCGCGCCGTGATGAAATACAAGTGTGCGCGGCAGTAGGGATAATTTAATGAATGACTATCATTCTCATTTAAAGTGTTTAAATGCAGGAAAAATCCGAAAACATCAGGAATAGGGGCAAAAACGGGGTATTTCCTGCGTTGAGCAAAATTAAATTTGTGTTATAGGGAAGTAGAATTCCCGCTGATTTTTTGGACTATTTATGACGTAGTAATTTTGATGCGTAGGGTGACTATTTGAGAGATGGGGTGTTGTATTTTGGTCGAAATTGACGAGTTGAGCTGCCATTCCAATGAAATTGCGAATGGAGTTTTTTGTGGGAGGCATTGGGGTGGGGGGATTTTATAAAAATTCAAAAGGAGGTTTTGAATGGAGTCGCGTACTGTGACGAAGTGTGACGGTTTCACTTTCTATGAAAAAAATCTTCAGTAATCACGACTCCCTACAACTACACTACTGTAGGGACGCAAAGTTAGTGAAAACATCCCGTCTTGTGCAATAAGGTCTTTTTCATTTGTTGTGCTTCAAGATAAGTCGTATCAACGCAGTGTTCTTGAAATAATCTGACGCTTCAGCAAATTTAATGGAAATTTCCTTTCGAACGCTTTGCCTGGAAAAGAACTAGCCTCACTCATAAAATTCACGGTGTACCCACAAGTTGGCGTAAATTTTCTTGAATACCCATAGCCACTTCTACGCTATTCTGACCTCTGATCTTGGCAATCAGATCTACTGTGGTGCTGACATCACTTGGTTGCGTTGGTCTGCCATCGATCTTGGTGAAGGGACCATCGGTCTCCGTTAGCAATCTCCCGAATGGAAGGGATTCAACCAAAGCTTTTCCACGTTCGCTAGCGGCCATTGTCGCGTTTACCGAAAAATAGCAGCCCATGGCTGTCGCACGCCGTGCTTCAGCGGCACTACCGGTAAACCAGTGCAAAACAATCTTACCCCTATCAGGGGAAAGTGTGTGCTCTATCATGTCGAGCACAGCCTTGGCTGAGCGCACACTGTGAATCGTCAGGATTTTATTCCCAGCTTCTGCGCAGCAACGTAGTACACGTTCAAAGACCTGCTTTTGAAGGTCGATCGAATGGTAAAAACGAGGGGAGGCATCCAGCCCAACCTCTCCGATATAGCGCGTATCGCCCACGTACTTCTCGAACAGAGAGATCTCGTCGGCCCGCTCGGCTACGAGCTGGGGATGCAGCCCTAGAGCTGCCCGAACGTAGCGGCTCGGTTTAGTCAGGTCACGGTTTCGTGGCCAAGCCTGTGGGGTGGTCGTGACGGTAAGCGTATAGATGCCAGCAGCCTCTGCTTTAGAAACCGCTTCGGCAAAATCTGGATACAGATCCAGATGGCAATGAAAATCAACAAGTCCTTTGGTCATGGCATTACTTAGGGCTTGTTGTCACGCCGTCGATAAGCGCCGCAACTTCTTCCAGGCCACGGCGGTACACATCTGCTAGCGCTTCCCATTGCGTAGGGTCATCAATCAGTGGACCAGGTTTATGAATGAGTAGGCGGGCAGAGGTCGGCTTTTGGCGTAACCGCTGGATGGCAAATTGGAAAGAACGAATTTGCTTACCTTCGGCCTCGTTTGTGTTTAGGGCATTTGCGTGCAGCTCTTTGGTGGTCAAGGTGTAGGACGTTTGATCCACGCCTCTGCCGAAGCCGGCATCAAGGGCTGCCCTTCTAATCAGACAAGGCAAGCAGAAGCCGCAGTGTTGTATCCCCACTCCATTCCAGCGTGCTTTACCAGGAGAAGAGCAGGACAGGGAAAGTGTAGATAATTGCTTCAGCAATGCCGGATTGAGGCACTGCCCAGTCATTTCCCCTTTTGTTTTGTCCCAGTAGGGGTTGGTTACGCGGGGTGCGATTCCAAGTGTGCTGAGTAGTTCATTCCATCGCGCAATATAGTAGGGATGGGTGGTGCGCGTACTCAGAGAGCCGAGGCGCAGTGGATCCAGCGGCACATTCAAGGCGATTAGACCATTTTCCGGCACTCGTAATTCAGAAACTTGTGGTAGCCCTGTCGCGGCAAAAATGCCAGCGGCGAAGAACAAGAAAGACCTCCCGCGGGTAGAGTTTTCGGAGCCTGCATCTGGAATTAAATTTTCTGGGAACACCATCCAGAGGCGCAGTCGTTCCATGGTACTGTTTGGGAAGTGCTGTTTTAAGGCGTCAAATAACTGATATTGCGCGCTGCTGGTGATGCCTTCTCCGGCATGGCTGACCAATAACGGAGTCTTACCCTGCTCAAGGGAATTAACGGCATCGATCAGGCTATCGAGGCCACCCGAAAACAAAGCCAGACTGTCATACGGTAAGGGAAGTAGCGGTGTAGAGTGCGCGGGAACAATAGACTCAAACCCTTCAGGCCGTGCCCGAAATTCGATTTCCCACTGATCGCCGGTAAGAAATTTCAACATCCTGTGCAGCACATCTCTGGCCTGCTCCCAGAGTAAGGGATCACTGACAGGAACAATCAAGCGGACCTCGCGTGTCCAGCTATCTTGGGATTGCTCTTCTCGAGAAATACGGGTGTCGGCTGCGTGGACCAGTGCAGCTAGCACGAGTAGATCTACGCCTACCTCGCTGGGGTAAATATGTAGCCGTGAGAGATCTTCCAATGCATGACCAATTCCAAAATCAATACGCTTGTTGGTCTTGACCAAGTCCAGGTAGTAAACCTCTTCATCGACTCCGGATTTGACTGCTGGTCGATCAGTTTTACCGAAGCAGCCCGTAAGCAGGTATCGCTTCATTTTGTGTCTCCCTCGGCTTCACCCATGGCTCGCAGGATGGCGAATGCTTCCTCATACACCTGATCAACAAAGCCTTGAACCTGAGTAGAAGTTAGAGCAGTAACAGCCTTAGCTGGCCCTGCCAATGCATCGGCTACTCCCCTGAGAATAAATTCATACAGCTGCTTTTGAACGCTGGCTGCCTCTTGGGGGTTGGCCGGTAGCATGATCGTTTTAGTGGCTATGTCGTTGCAGAGCCGAGCCTCGATGGTATGGGTCGTATATAGCTCGAATACCGTTTGCAGTTGTTCGGAGGTCATATTGTCGAAGTCAGTGATGCCAGCCCCAGCTAGATCATCGATCGTTTCCACAAACGCGTCCCGTGAAATTCCTTCGTCGATCGTACCTCCGATGGGACAGACCTGTTCCATGAGGCCAATAAAAACTTCTTCGATCGGTCGCCCGGCCAGGTGATCGAGTTTGAAGAGCCGTAATGCCTCAAGGGGACCTTGTGCTGCTGCAGTTGATAAGAAGTTGGCTAGGCGTGCCCCGCTGGCCCGGGATGTCCCCATGCGCTGGGCTGCTTGTCGAGCGCCGCCTGATGACGAAGAAACATAGCCTGAAATGGCGCGCCCCAAACTGGCGCGGTCTCGCCCCCCTGAACTGGCGAAGCGTGAGTAGTTGCCTCTTGCTCCACGGAAGCGGTTGGCATCACCAGCGGGGGGTATGGTCCCATTAGGCGGAGTAGGAGCGGTATTCCCTGGCTCATCCCCTCCTGCTGGTCCTGCTCCGCCATTGAGCCAGGATGGAACGAGTGGCGTACCCCCGTTGGGTCCGCCGTATGGTGTTGATGTACCCACTTATGCACCCCCTTTGCGTAGCGGTGCTGCTTTAACCGCTATTTTGAGCATTGGGCTGCCCGTCGTTTTCCAGCCCTCGCACAATTGGTTAAAGCGAGAGATAGCTTCAGCATCTGTGATTGAGTCTGCCCAGCCTTTCGCAACCCACACCCCGAGGCGGGCGCTGGGCAGGCTACCTAGAAAATCTAAAAGTGAATTTTGTAGCGTTGGATGTGCCTTCACCAAAATGACAAGGCCATCAATGCCTGCTGGCTGAGTATCAAATCTATCGCTACCGATCACTCGCCCACAGATTAGCTTGAAAACCTGTGTTGCTTCCGGTGGAGCAAGGCGCTTGAGTTCATCTTCTAGCCCCTGAACCTCAAATTTAGAGCCCAGGAGTTTTCCCGCGATCTCAGCCAAGTGGCCTAGAACAGATACGGCGCCAAAGTAATCCTTGCGATCTTTGGCAACAAAGAGGTAGGGGCGTAAGTCTTCCTGGCCTATTCGTGGGAGGACTTGTGCCCAAGCCACGGTGGCAGGTGAGGTGCGCCATTCCTTGAGCAACGGACTATCTTCCTCGTTCTCGGTACTGGCATTGCTGGAAGAAGCTGCGTCATCAAGCTCTTTGGGGTGTTCGGACTGTAGGGTCGCTACCTCGTCTTGTAGAGTTTCCAATAGGGCTAGGTCATGGCATTTCCCATTGGCAGAGCTTGCGGCGTGGCTAGCAATCTGTTCGAAAACAGAAGAGAGGAAACGTTCGGCGAGCATCAGCTTGGCTAATACCGGCAATTTGACGTCCTCCCCGAATCCACGCGCATCGGCTGTGCGCTGGCGCAAAATCAGTGTGTTGAGGAATCGCTTAATCTGACGCGGGTTGCCCTTGGTGCCGCTGGCCAGGATGGGGCCGATTTGCTCGCTTAGCGTCAGGGCCTCTTGGACAGTTGCGGTTTTTGAACCTAAAGCAGTCTTCACCGCCTCAAAGTCTAGCGCTCCACCAATCCAAGGTTTCTTCAGTTTTTCGCGGGCAGTATCAATCAGTGCCATGAAGGCTTCATTTTCTTCACCTAGTTCGGCGCCGACCAGCAATAAGGTGACGTAGATACGTGTTTCCGTCTCGCCTAGTGCCGGGATGCGAAAAGGCACTTGGATCAGCTTTTCCAAATAATGGCGCGCATACGTCTGGGAGCTTGTGCTTTCCGGCAAATCAGGAAAGTGCTTACGTACTGCATATTCGATCATCGCCTCGTCAGCCGCGACGACAAATGCAGTACGTTCGGTAAATAGAAACAAGCGGACAGCTTCAAGTGTTTCGATAGCGGTTTCTGGCAAGCAGCGATCAAGGTCATCGATCAGTACGATGAGTTGGTCAACATCGGCTTTTTCGAGCAGCTCTTTGAAGGCTTTGTGGAATTCGGCGATTTCCTCCGGGATGTTTTTGCCCTCGGCTGGCTTGAGCAGACCATCGACCCCATCAATAACTGATTTGAGATTCTCTTTGGTGGCAAGCTTGCCAGGGTCGTCAATGAAACCCTTGAGGGTGGAGGTAATCGCCTGTATCTGGTCCGCAGTTGGAACCCCAGTGAAGGCCGTAAAGGCAAGACCACCGGCCTTTTTGGCCACTTTAAGCCAATCAATTCTACGGAAGATATCTTTGACTGCGTCGGCGGCTTTCCCAAGCATTGGCTGCTTTTCTATCAGCCCGGAAACGATACCCTCGATGAGGGCGATTTTGGCATCCTCAAACCCTTGAAACCGCCAGCCATTGAACTTAAGGCACAGGACATTTTTTCCTGTCGTTTCTGCCTGTGTTGCAACGCCGGTTTCGATCATTTCCAAGATGCTGGATTTTCCGGCACCCCAGTCCCCGTGAACGCCAATTGTAAGCGGGTGTTCTGGCCGTTCTCGTAGAAGGGCAACGATAGTTGCGGCGATGGCTTCGTTGTTGAGTAGATCAACCTTAGTTTCGTTATCTAGAAGAATCATCCGCGTATTGATCTTTCATGTTTGACTAGTTCTATTACGTGCCTGGCTAAGGTGCTAGTTGAAATGACGAAGTGGCTTATCGTAGCCATGCCACGACACACCGTGACAAGAGCAAATCCCGCGGTGGTTTCGGCTGAAGCCATAGGTACTATCGCGGCATTTTGCAGAGGTACCCAAACCTAGGTGCGAGGTGTTTTGGAAATAACACCTCGCACCATGGCTAAAGCTATCAGGCAGTCTCTGCCTCCATCGCGATGGTAGAAGGAAGGGGGCTATCTGGTGCTGCCCACACTACATAGAGAGTGTAAACGGCGCCATCAGACATGCCTTCCTCTTTCGCGTGAAACAAGGCGTTTTTGCTCCAATAGCCCTGGCTACTTCTATCCCGTGCATCCCCTACCTTGTTCGCGGCATGCATGTAATCACTGGCGTGGATTGCTCTTTCCAGCTCAGTTTGATTGGAGAGATAGGTGGATTCAGTGGCCAATGCCACGCAGGCCAAATGGTTTGCCTGCGCAATATCAATGGCAGTACGCATAAATGACTCTACAACGGATGCGGTGTCAAATGCAGATATGGCTGGCTCGGTCAGGTTGATGGCTCGCATCACCAGGCATGGGCGGCCATTGAACTCGCGGGGAATTGGCTGGACATAAAGCATAGCCATGCCGACCGCTCGTTTACTGTGGTGGTCGAACACTACTAGATGGCTATGGCGTTCCTCATGCCACATTTCCGTGTTGTCCCGTGTGCAAATGCCTGTCGATGTCTTGATAAAGAAGGCTGCAGGTGATTTGGTCACGACAGCAGCCATTGGCTTGCTTACCGGACCATCCCATGGTTCTGCCTCAGTAAATCCAGCGACCTCTTTCTTTACCCACTTACTAAACAGGTTGAGTGTTTTTTTCTGGACATCCCCCATTACGCTACGCAGTTGCTCACGACGTTCCGCTGCCAGGTGAGGAAGTTTGGCGACTTTGGGTGACAGTGCTACCAGCAATGCGGCAGCCTCTACATCGGTCAAGCTTGTAATGAACGTATTGATGCCACTGGCCAGACCATCGGGAAAGGTGACGTTAAAGAAGCTCTCAAGGCTAGTCAAAGCTGTATACGCCAATTGTGCGTCGCGAGCATCGTTAGCTGCTTTGGCAAGGTCGCGAGTAATCCAGGGGTTAATCAACGCATAGTCGCTTGCCGCTGCCAATAGCAATCCCAAATACGTCGGTAGTTTGTAGGCTTGAATGGCAGGGTTTTCCAACGCACGGTTGCTCAGGGATGCAATTAAGGTTTGCCGATCCGAGATTTGACCACCGAGCCAGGACTGGGCAAATTCCGCTGCGGCGAACAAAGAGTCAAGGTGTGCCATTTTTTCTTCATGGGCACGGGTATCTTCTACCTTTTGTGCCACACGCACCACGCGTCGCCAGGACATGGGATAGGCATCCTGCAATACTACGTTTTGCAGGTGGGACTCCTGCCCACAGACTGAGTGCCAATGGCGCTTTACTGTTTCGGTGGGTACGCCGTAAACCAAGGCAACGGCATCGGTTTCAAGCGGGGTGATCTTGGGAGTCGTAGGGCCGGCACCGCTTAATAGATCCTCTATTAGCGGGGTCAGTGAGTGCATCAGTGTAGATATGTCATCATCGCCACGCAGCACTGCCAGGAGTAGGCTTTCCAGCAGGGCGCCGTCGGTTTGGGCGAGAATGTCGGGAAGCTTGCTAGCGAGAGTGGCGCGAGCCTCGATTTCTAGCGCAGCTTTCCTGGACCAGTAGGCTTGTCGCTGTTCTTCGTCCCATTTGTAGTCATATTTCTCAAGTTGGGATTCAGCATATGCGCTGACCGCGCTAATAATGCATCCGTAAGAGTCCGCAAGGGTAACAAAATTCTTGCGGCGGGAGGCGTCCGCAAAGAGCACGCGTGTTATAGCTTCTCCTTCTACATAGGAGCCTTTATAGCTGCTTGCTCCATCCCCTTCCTCGTAATACCAACGGTGTAGTTTTTCGATGGTATTAAGCCCACGACGCTCATAAAGATAGGCAAGTAAATCATGGCTGATCGTTCCGAGGTCGATTATTTTGTCGAGCTGCTGTGGTTTATTGATTTCGACTTTTCCGGCTAAGTAACGGATGCTATCTAGCCGCTTGTATTGCGCAACGCGTATCCATTGCTCCACCTTTTCAGTGCCCATTGCGGCAAAACAGGGGGACGCGATCTGCAGCAATTGCTCGAGCACTTCAATTCTGCTGCTGTTGAATAAGTGTTTGAAGACGTTCAGACCCTCTGCCGTGCCAAGTCCATAGCGATGTAACAAAGCTAGAAAGGCGGTGAAGTCATTACCATTTCCATCTCGAAGGTACTGAATCGATCGATTGAGATCAGCGAACGATAAGTGATGTGGTGTTGCTGCAAGTTGCTTGAGACGTTCTACTGGAGGGTCATCCATTTTCGCGGACTCCACCAATAGCTCTTGGCAGGCGGCAAGCTCATTTGGGCCAGCACCTAATTCTCGCAAGGTGTGAGCTACGGCCGCGTTCGGTACGCGGTGGTATCCCAAAACACGTTTGAGTTGTGCCAAATCTCCTGGCTGGTCAATGCCCATTTCGCGGATGACGAATTGCAGTACATTCGCTTCTATCTGCCAAAGGGTTGAGCCCAGCCCCGCAAAAATAGAAGAGATATCGGTAATGCCACTGGAGAGTAGAAGCTCCAAAGTGTATTGAAGCTTTCGGGGGTTAAGGTGATATGGGTCGGCCATGAGGTACACCAATATTTCTGGTGCCACGTGGGCTTTTTTAAGCAGACGAACAGTCTGCCGAAATTTGTCTTCTTCGATACGGTTTTGGGCGTACATCAGCGTATCGCGAACTACGTATTTATGCAGCAGCTCTAGATCGCTTGGCTGTGACAGTACACCTTCTTCTACCAAGATGAGGATCGCCTGATGGTTGATGTCCCATTGGAATGGCTTGAGGTGAGCAAGCAAGTCGGACGGGGTACGAAGCCCTATCAGATAACCTGCTCGTGTCAGTTCACTGGGTTGACTCCATAAAGTTTTTAATTGATCTTGGCTCTGAAAGCTATCTAATTTCCGCAATAAGAACCCAAGTTCATCGTTGTAGGAGCCCCTCACGATGTATGCGTGTAGACGATCAAAAACAAGGGAGCGACCTTGTTCTGTACGTGTCTGTTTAAGAGCTGAGGCTGCTGCTGAAATTTTGGTGGCCGGACTCATCAACATACGCTGAATAAAACGCCACGCACGCTGGCGTCGCGTTTGGAACAACGGAGTGCATTGAGGAATGCTTAAGGCTTTCAAAAGCAACGGAGCCAACCTTGAATTCTGCTCGAAAAGTTCATCGAAGTGATAAGCGACAAATCGGCGAAACGCTTCAATTCTTTGTCGGCCGGTCATTGTGCTTAAATTCGATATTGGTTGAGGCCTATCTTGGAAACCGTACCTTCCCTTGTGTACCCTTGACTGACTCCGGAAGATGTACTGGAATTCGCCGGTGAGCTGCATCAAAATTTCTGTGCGGAATAAACGATATGCAGCCATATCAATCGCAGTGGTGGCAGACATGTTCTTTGCCGGAGAGGTAGGTAGGGTCTGCACGGACTTCCTTGGTCTTGGGGGGGGGGGCGTACTTTTTCCTGCTTAAAGCACAGTCTGGATGCGTATGACAATATTATGCTGCTAATATTCCCCCCCGCAAGACCGTGGGAATAAATAATTTTGCATAGGACGGCTTGCCGTCAGGCGTGGAAGGTCAAGCATCTTCGGATTGGGCCGTGTCGGCAGGAAAAGCGAGCCGGCAAAGCTGGGCATCTGTCGCGTCAGCTGACGCTGATGGACGCCGTGATACTGGACGAGCTGGGCTACTTGCTTTTTCCAGGGTCAGGCGGCGCGCTGCTGTTTCACCTAATCAGTCAGCTGTACGAGAGGACGAGCCTGATCGTGACGACAAACCTGAGTTTCGGGGAATGGGTAAGCGTGTTCGGCGATGCAAAGATTCGCCGCTAACGCTACGGTCTTCGGGCAACCCAGGGTGGTGAAGCGATTCAACAGCGTAGCGTGCACTTGTAGTTCCGCCACTTGCCGTTTGTCTTTCACTTTGTAATGCCGGTGAACAGCGGACTTGGACTTGTCGGTGATACCACCAAGGTCAAGCTTTCTTTGGCACGACTCAACGCGACATACAGCAGACAGCGCTTCTCATCCGAGTCTCCAAAATGCCCTTTGTCACATGGCAAGAGCAGGGCATGGGAGCTTTCCAAGCCTTTTGCCTTGTGAACCGTGCTAATCACCTTTGGTGGCATCTTCATGCCAGCAATAGAGCGGCGCTGAGCAATTTCGGCGAATCCTTGGCCAGGATCTGTGAAATCGGCGAGCCGAATTGCTTCACGGAACTCCCGCAGAAGATCAAATCGGATGTCCTGAAATCCTGCATCTTCTGCTTGTAATGTGCGGAGCAGCGCAAGCGCTCGGCCAACGCCCATATGATTTGGTTCATCGATCAGGTAGCGGGCCATAGCTTGAAGTTGCGCAGGCTTACCTCTACAAGATTTCGTACAGCCATTCGTGGCTTCTGCAAAAAATCGCTCTGCAAATGTTTTGTTAAAGCCTGTGGCTACGCCTTGTATAAACACAACGAGAGCCTCAGCTAGCGCTACAGGGTTGCCTTGTCCTGCTTGGCAAGCGATCACCAAGTCTGACAAGAAGTTGCGAGTATGCCCTTCCCAGATTGGGACTCGGCGTCCAAGGTAAGCATTGATGGCGGCAACGGTTTGATTCAGTCCCGCCAGGATCATCAGCGAGTCGTTTGCATTCACCGCGCGATTTACTAGGCGGCCTTTTTCTTGTTCTAGCAAGAAACCACCATGTCTCGGAGAAGTATTGTCGGCGACAATGATCTGCAGTCCTTTGGGGAGGTCGCCGCGAAGATCGATTGGTTGGGCGTTTTTTAGTGCCTGGCGTGCTGCCAACACCCATTGTCCGAGCTCGGGGGAGCCATGAGTCCACCGGTGGGCATAATCGAGCTCTTCGACGGCATTCGCCTGTTTGTAAAGCGCTTCCCATCGTTGGTTATGTGCGGGCCGTTCCTGCTTTTTTACATAGATGGCTTGAACGGGGTCGGCGAAGACCCGTAGCTTGGCCCCTGCGTTGTGCAGAGACATCACAATATGGTGCTGCCAAGCATTAGTATCTTGGTGTTCATCACACAAAATCACTGGATAGCGGGCCGCCAACGTTGAGCGTGCCGCTTGAGAGGCGGACAACAATTCGCTGGCCTTTTGTGCCAGCTTCTCGAATCCATCTCCACCAGACTGCGAGCGGGCCCAGGCCGCAGCATCAGGGGGGAGGCCTAGCGCAAGGTGGTACATGCTGGCGATTTGAGCGACTAGGCCGTCGATGGTGGTAATGTGCACGCGGCGCTGCACTTCCTTGGTACGTCCACGGAAGACATCACAAGCCGCATGGGTGTGCGTCAAGATTAGCACTTGCCACTGGTGCCCATTCGAGGCCAACCAATGCGTGTATTCGGCCGCTTGATAGGTCTTTCCACAGCCGGCGGGTGCTTCGACGACAATCAGGGGCGCTTCTGAACGCAGTGCTGCAGCTACACTGGCATCGCTCATGCGCGCTCCTCGTAGCCAATCGTCGCCTTCAGGGCGTTGATAAACGGCAGCAGCTTCGGTTCGACCTTTGGCCAAATGTCTAAGCTGAACATTTTCTCTGCCAGCTCGTGTCCGCCGTTAACCGTCTTGAACCATAGTGTGGCATGGCCTTTCCAATTTTTTGCTTTTTGTTTGTCGTCCTTAATGTCTACGGGAACCATGCCCGTAGCTGCTTGAATCACCAGCTGCATTAATTGATCTCCAGCTTCATCTTGGATGGTCTGGGTCGTAACCTCCCCGGTCATGCCGAGGCGATCCGCTAGCGAACGGAGTCGCATGCCCCGTTTGACTTCTTCAGGGTCCGTGACCAGCTGCTCGAAATGCTCAGGTTTGAATAGCGGCAGGATGTTTTCTTCCAGGCAGCCTTGCTCCCAGCGCAACAGCAAGTCTCCTAAGTGCGCTTTAACTGTTCCCCAGCGTGTGGGGCTTGGGCTGGCTGGTTCACAGTCCGCAAAACCCGCGAATCGCAAGCCACCAGAAGTCATGGCCTCGAGGAGTTTGAGTACGTTGTCATTTCCTCCGGCATCGGTAACATGGACACCTTCGTCTTCCCAATTGGGGAGAAAGCGGGATAGAAGCGTTTTAACGAAGCCGGTTTCGGTAGCGCCTTCTGCGACTACTGCAAGTCGTGCCAGAAAGGTCTCCGGATCGAGTGCTTGGTGCGTGGCAATTTTGTCTGCCGGCAAGGCGCCAATTGCGCCTTTGGCGTCTACATACCAGAGAACACTGCCGGCTGCAGTACTGAGCACCGCCGGACTGTGTGTGGTGATGAGAGTTTGTGCCGCATTTTCGCGCAACGAGTGGACTAAGCGACGTTGACGATAGGGTTCCAATCCTCGTTCCAACTCGTCCACCAAGGTAATAGGTGTCTGATCCTGAAGTGTGTCGGCAATTGCGAGCGCAGCTAAGCGACGCGTGCCAGAGCCCCAGCTAGAGAGGGGCAAGACGACCGCGCTTTTTTTCGCCGTCAAACCGACCAAAGCATTAATCGATAGACCTGCTCCGCCAACGAAGCCAAGTCCGAGCTCCGTGGGAAGGGCCCGCTCACCAAACTTGGTGTCTAGCTCGGACAGTTTTGCCTGGGCTTCAGGACTCAATTCATCCTCTACGGAATCGAGAGCAATCTTACGCCCTAGTTTTGCACGCAAGCCCTTGTCTGCCAGCAGGCGGTCAAGCCCGCTCCCTTGAATCAGACGAAGGTCGCGATCATTTTTGTCATCGCCGGCCAGTCGAACCAATCCGATATTGCGGCGCAAGGCGGTCGAAAAATGGATAGTGGAGCCATCGGGCTGAACCAGTTCGTGTATCAATTCGAGATCAGCGGTACCTCGGACCTGAATTTTGTAAACTGGTTGGCGCGGACTCTCGTCGCCATCAAGCAGTGGCAGTACCGCATCAGTGCCATCCCATTCCCATGGCCAGGCAACAGTGCTTTGGCGATTGATGCCCGTTGAGTCCGGCAACTGCATGACCGCCTCGATACAGAACTCTTCTTCTACTTCGCGTTGCCAATAGTCCGAATCGGACAAGGTATAGCTATTCGTCGGGTGGAGCAGCAAACCGATGGCTTCCAATAGCGTGCTTTTGCCCGCATTACCCCCACCGAGAATGATGTTCATGCCGGGTGCTGGGTGCCAAGTCAGGCTTTCAAAGCCACGAAACCTTTCCAGGCGTACGCACAGAATTGCAGGGAAGGCCATCAAATAATCCTCAAGCAAAGTGTAGGTGGGGCACTGGCAAAAGCAGTGGGCTGAAAGCGGGCATCAGCGGAATGTAGTCATTCATGTCAATTATGCCAATTAATTGCAAGTAATGACATGTTTACCATAACCGTAGAGACTGATTGCTGGGACGATGTTAATCAGCGTACAAAAGCGACCAAGTTTATGGGGTGATCTGCGTCCGATTTTCACCACCCCAGGGAGGGCAAGGTTTACTAGACTCAAAACAGACCAGTTATGGCTAGGAGCCTTCAGGATGAGCCCGATGTACAACCCTGCACACCCAGGAGAGGTGCTGCAAGAATGGCTGGAAGGCATCAGCGTGACGGAAGCTGCCCGTAAGCTGGGAGTGACCCGGGCCGCCTTGTCGCGGATCTTGCACGGCCACGCTG
>NZ_PQWB01000099.1 GCF_002924365.1 Chromobacterium alticapitis
GGCCTCGGCTTCGGCCTGGCGCTGCTCCAGCTCGGAGATCAGGCCGCCGTGGAAGCGCTTGGTTTGCAGCTTCAGCGATTCCTCGCGGCTATGCAGCGTGCGCTGGGCGATGTCGAGCTGGGCGTCCAGCGCCCGGAGCTGGAAGTAGGTTTGCGCCACTTGGGCGCTCAACGCCAGCTGGGCGGCGTCGCGGTCGTAGCGGCTGGCCGCGTAGCTGGCGCGGGCCGCCTCGTTGCCGCGGCGCAGCTTGCCCCACAGGTCCAGCTCCCACGCCGCCGTCAGATTGGCGGCGCGGACGTCGTTGACCAGCGGGGTGCCGGGCGTGGCCAATTGGCTGGAGCTGCGGCCGCTCTGGTAGCCGGCGTTGGCGTTCAGGGCGGGCAGCAGCGCGGCGCGGGCGATGCCGGCCTGGGCGGCGGCCTGCTCGGCGCGGGCGGCCGCCAGCTGCAGATCGGCATTGCCGGCCACGGCTTCGTCTATCAGTTGGTTCAGCACCGGGTCGTCGAACTGTTTCCACCAGTCGGCGCTGACGGCCGGGGTCTGGGTGGCTGCCTGGGCGGCCGGCAGCTCGACCTTGGGCCGGCTGTAGTCTGGGCCGACCGCGCAGGCGGATACGGCCAGCGCGACGGCGGCGGGAATCAGGGCGCGCTTAAGCATCTGCGTTTCCTCCGGCCCCGGCGTGTTGCTGAGGCTTGTTCTGCTTGCTGAGCTTCATGATCAGGATGAAGAACAGCGGGATGAAGAAGGTGGCGATGAAGGTCGCCGCCAGCATGCCGCCGATGACCGGCAAGCCCAGCGAGTGGCGGCTGGCTGCGCCGGCGCCGGACGAGGTGACAAGGGGCACGCAGCCCAGGATGAAGGCCAGCGAGGTCATCACGATGGGGCGGAAGCGCAGGCGGGCGGCCTCTAGCGCGGCGTCCATGGCGCTGAAACCGTCCTCCATCTTTTGCACTGCGAACTCCACGATCAGGATGGCGTTTTTGGCCGACAAGCCGATCAGCGTCACCAGGCCGATCTGGAAATAGACGTCGTTGTTCTTGCCGGCCACGAAGGCGGCCAGCAAGGCGCCGAACAGGGCGAACGGAACGGCGGTCACCACCGCCAGCGGCAAGGTCCAGCGCTCGTATTGCGCGGCCAGGATCAGGAACACCATCAGGATGCCCAAGGCAAAGGCCAGGCTGCCGCTGTGGCCGGCCTGTTTTTCCTGGAAGGCGCTGCCGCTCCAGGCCAGGGTGAAGTCTTTGCCCAGGGTTTGCTCCGCCGCTGCTTCCAGCGCGGCGATGGCCTGGCCGGAGCTGACGCCGGGCGCCGGCTGGGCCAGGATCTTGGACGCGCCGAAGATATTGAAGCGGTCCACCAGTTCCGGGCCGTAGCTTGGCGTCACCGTGACCAGGCTGGTCAAGGGGATCATGCTGCCGTCTTCCGAGCGCACGTGGACGTTGCCGATATCGCCGGGGCGGGCGCGGAAAGCGGCTTCCGACTGCAGCTGCACCTTGTAGGTGCGGCCGAACTGGTTGAAGTCGTTGACGTAGAGCTGGCCGAAGGTGGCCGACATGGCGTCGAATACCTCATTGACGCGCACGCCTAGCGCCTTGGTTTTCTCGCGGTCCAGATCCAGGAATTTTTGCGGCACGTCTGCGCGCAGCGTGGTGGACACCGAGGCGAATTCTGGCCGTTTTTGCGCCGCGGCCAGCAGACGGGCGGTTGCATCGCCCAGTTTGCTTGGTCCTGCGCCGTTGCGGTCCTGCAAATAGGCTTCCAGCCCGCCGGTGGTGGACATGCCTATGATGGGGGCGGGCGTGAAGGCGCGTATACGGGCGGCTTGCACCGGTTCGCCTTGGCGGTTGGTCCAGGCGGCCACGCTGGCGGAGTCTTGTTCTTTGCCTTGTCGCTGGTCCCATGGCGTCAGGGTGACGAAGCTGGTGGCGCCGTTAGGCAGCTTGGCGCCGGACAGGATGTCGAAACCGTTGAACGTGGTGACGTTGGCGATATTGGGATTCTTCAATAGGGCCTGGTCGAAGTCCTGGGTCACGCGGAGGGTGCGGGTCAGGGCGGCGGCGTCCGGCAGCGCCGTGCTGACGTACATATTCCCCATGTCCTCGTTGGGAACCAGCGAGCCCGGCACGGCGCGGAACAGCAGGGCTGTGGCCAGCAGCAGCGCGGCGAACAGCGTCAGGGCGAGCGCCGTCCTCCGGTTGATGAAATCCACGCCGGCCGCGTACTTGCCGGTGACGCGCTCGAACATCCGATTGAACCAGATAAACGGCCGCGCGGGTTCATGATGCCCCGGCTTCAACAGCAGCGCGCACAGCGCCGGCGTCAACGTCAGCGCCACGATGCCGGACAGGATGACCGAGATGGAGATGGTGACGGCGAACTGGCGGTACATCACGCCGGTCATGCCGTCTATGAAGGCTACCGGCAGGAACACCGCGCATAGCACCAGCACGATGGCCACCACTGGGCCCGACACTTCGCGCATTGCGCGGATGGCGGCCTCCTTGGCGCTGCAGCCGGTTTCGCGCAGGATGCGCTCCACGTTCTCCAGCACCACGATGGCATCGTCCACCACGATGCCGATGGCCAGCACCATGCCGAACAGCGTAAGCAGGTTGATCGAGAAACCGAACAGCTGCATGCCAGCGAAAGTGCCGATCAGCGACACCGGCACGGCGATGCAGGGGATCAACGTAGCGCGGAAGTTCTGCAGGAACAGGTAGACGATGGCGAAGACCAGCACGGTGGCTTCCAGCAGCGTGGAGATTACCTTGTCGATGGAGACCTTGATGAAGTCGGTGGTGTCGTAGGGAATGGCGTAGTCCACGCCGGCGGGAAAGCGTTTCTTCAGTTCCGCCATCTTGTCGCGCACCGCCTGCGCCACTTGCAGCGCATTGGCATTGGGTTGCAGGTAGGTGACGATGCCGACTGCCGGCTTGCCGTTGCGGCTGCCTACCACTTCGTAGTCGTTGCCGCCCATTTCTACCCTGGCCACGTCCTTGAGGCGGATCTTGGCGCCATCGGCTTCCGCGCGCACAATGATATTGCCGAACGCCTCCGGGCTGGAAAGGCGTCCCTTGGCATTGACGGTATAGGTGAAGCCGATCTCCTGGCCGGCGGGCTGCGCGCCTATCTTGCCGGCGGCGAATTGCGCGTTTTGCTCGCGAACCGCCTGGACTACGTCGGCTGGCGTCAACTGCAGCTGCGCCAGCCTGTCCGGCCGCAGCCAGATCCGCATCGCGTAGTCGGTGCCGCCCAGCATGGTGACGTCGCCCATGCCGGGGATGCGCTTGAGTTCGTCCATGATGTTGAGCAGGGCGTAATTCGCCAGATAGTTGCGGTCGTACAGCCCGCTTGGCGAATTGACCGATATCACGCTCAGCACCGAAGTGGAGCGCTTGCGCACGGTGACGCCTTGGCGTTGCACTTCCTCCGGCAGCATTTTCAATGCCGCCTGGACGCGGTTGTTGACGTCAATCGTGGCCTGGTCAGGGTCGGCGCCCACCTTGAAGTAGACATTCAGCGCCAACTGGCCGGTGGAGGAGGAGTTGGACTGGACGTAGAGCATGTTTTCCACGCCGTTGATCTGCTGCTCCAGCGGCGCGGCCACGGTTTCGGCTATGACCTCAGGCGTGGCGCCGGGGTAGCTGGCGCTGACGGAAACGACCGAAGGCACGATCTGCGGGTACTGTTCCACCGGCAGGGCGCGCATCGAGGCCAGGCCGGCCAGGCACAGGATGATGGAAATGACGCTGGCGAAGATGGGGCGGTTGATGAAGAACTGGGAAAACATCGCGGCTTACTTCCTTTCCTCGGCGGCGACTCGCACCGTCGCGCCGGGTTGCGCCTTCATGAGGCCATCCACGACCAGCCGTTCGCCGGCGGCCAGGCCGGACTCCACCACGACTTCCTTGCCCAACTGGGCGCCCAGCTTGACCGGTCTCGACTGCACGCGGTTGTTCTTGTCCACGAGCAGCACCAGGGTCTCCGTCTGCGATTGAATGATGGCGGTTTCCGGCACCGTGATGACATCGTTGCGGGTGCCCAGGTCAAGCAATACGCGGACGAACTGGCCCGGCAGCAGCTTGCCTTGAGGGTTGGAGAAGATCGCGCGGCGGCTGATGGTGCCAGTGCGCGGATCAACGCGGTTGTCGTGGAAGTTCAGCTCGCCGCTCAGCGGATATTCGCTGCCGTCCGCCAGGCGAATGCGCACGCGCGCCTTTTGGCCGTTTGTCTGGATGCTGCCATCCGCGATGCCGTGTTCGAAATTGAGCTGGTCTTGCTCCGAGACGGCGAAGTTGACGTATAGCGGATCGAGCTGCGTGATCGTGGTCAGGGGCAAGTCGCTGTCGGTGCGGATCAGGCTGCCTTCGGACAGCGCTTGCTTGCTGGTCATGCCGGCGATGGGCGCGTCCACCCGGGTGTAGCCGAGGTTGAGCCGCGCCTCCTTCACTTTGGCGTCTGCGGCCTGCTTGACGGCGCGCGCGGCATTGTGGGCCGCCACGGCGTTGTCGTAGTCCATGCGCGATACCGCGTCTTCCTTGAACAGGGGCTCGATGCGCTTTCGGTCCGCCGTGGCCTTGTCCAGCGTGGCCTGGCTTTCGGCCTGGGCGCCGAGCGCCTGTTCCAGCACGGCCTGGTATGGCGCGGGATCGATCATGAAGAGCGCTTGCCCTTTCTTCACCGCCTGGCCTTCCACGTAAGCGCGTTTCAACAGAATGCCGCCTACGCGGGGCCGGACTTGCACGTCGCGATAGCCGGCGGTTTCTCCTACCAGCTCCATGCGCAGCGGCACGCTGTGCGGGCGCAGCGTCTGCAAGGTGACCGTGGGGGGGGCGGGCTCCGCAGCCTGGCGCGGGGGCGCGCAGGCCGCCAGCAGCGGCAGGATCAGGCAGAGCCAGCTTGGCCGGAACAGTGGGTGGTGCATGGGGTGAAACTCCTGAGGGTTGGGCGCAGCCGGATCGAGTGGCATGCGAATCGTGGCGGGAAAGAACGAGAAGAGGGCGTCTGGCAGGCGGCGACGTCATCCAGGTCGCGAGTCGCTCCTTGGCAGCGAGGTCGAGCCGGCATCCGTGGCAGGCTTCCGGAATGGATGCGCGTTTTTTGCCGGTGGAGCCGCGTCGCCGAATGGGTTCGGCGGGCTCACGCGTCCGCGTCTTTGTTGGTCTGCAAACGGGCGGGTAATGGGATAGGCGCGATGGCTATGGCGTCCAGCTTGATCACTGTGTGGTTCCAGATGAGTTGTGCGGATGATGAATGGTGAAAAAAATTGAATCATTAATTTATTTTAAAATTTAAGATTTAATTAATAAATTCCATGTTCATTCCTGAATTTGCCTATTTCTTGGAATTTTATGGATTGATTGCAGTCGGAAAAAGCGGAAATGATAGAAATTGAGATTCAAGGAATTTGAATATGAAAATTTCGCTTGAGGCTTTGACGGCATTGGACGCGGTCGCGCGCCACGGCAGTTTTGCCGCGGCGGCGGAAGCCTTGCACAAAGTGCCGTCCGCCCTGACGTACACCATGCAGAAGCTGGAGCAGCAATTGGGCATTGCCGTGTTCGACCGCAGCGGCTACCGCGCTCGACTGACCCGCGAGGGGGAAATGCTGCTGCGCGACGGACGCAGACTGCTGGATGCCGTGGATAGCCTGGAACGAAGGCTGTCGCTGCGCGCCGAGGGCTGGGAAGATGAATTGCGCATCGCGCTGGGCGGGGTGACGCCGATCGATACCCTGGTGCCGCTGATTCGAGAATTCGACGACTTGGGCACCGGCACCCGGCTCAGCTTTGCCCGCGAGATTTTCAACGGCACCTGGGACGCGCTGCTCGACGAACGGGCCGACCTGGTGATAGGCGCGCCGATGCAGGTGGTGCCGGATGGTTGCAGCTGCCGCGAGATCGGCTCGATGGACATGTTGTTGCTGATGCGGCCGGATCACCCTTTGGCGGCCGAGCCCGAGCCGCTGGGTCGCGAACAGTTGCGCCGGCATCGGCTGATCGCCATCGGGGATACCGCGCGCAATATGCGCGGCCGAGCGGCCGGCATGGAAGAGGGGCAGGAGGTTCTGCTGGTCTACAGCAATTCGGCCAAGCTCAGTCTGACGCTTGCGGGCCTGGGCGTGTGCTACATGCCAAGGGAGGGCGCGCGCGAGCGCCTGGCTTCGGGCGAACTGGTTTCGCGGCGCGTGGAGTCCGCGCGCCCGATGCCGGCGGCTTGCTTCGCCTGGCGGCATGGGAGCGGAGGCAAGGCTTTGCGCTGGTTTGTCGAACGGCTTGAGCCATGGGCGGCGGCCCATGGCCGTGGAGCCGGCTGAACGGCGTCGCGGCGTTTACGCCGCTTGGTCAAGCTCGATTGGCAGGCCCTCCGGATCGGCGCAGAAGAAAGCGCGCGCCGGTGTATTCGTCCACTCTTAATTTGTTTGCAGGCTATGCCTTGCGTTTCGAGATGGGCCCTGGCAGCCATGGCATCCACGCGGCGGAAGGCCGGGTGGCGCAGGCCTGAGAGATGCGTGGCTATGGTCGAGTTGCATGGCCTAGGCGGCACCTCCGCGGAATGGTCATTAAGAAAGGCAATCGAAAGTCTTGTGACAATCAATTAGACGAATTTGCTCATGGCTATCAAAATTAACTCATCGATAGTTAACAACCTCATCACCCAGCCAAGGAGATAGCCATGCTGCAAAATCGTGAAGGCCAACGCGTACCGAACGTCACTTTCCGCACCCGAGAAAACAATGAATGGAAAAATGTCAGCAGCGCGGAACTGTTCGACGGCAAGACCATCGCTGTGTTCTCTCTGCCGGGCGCGTTCACCCCGACCTGCTCGTCCACCCACTTGCCGCGCTTCAACGAACTGGCGCCGGCTTTCTTCGCCAATGGCGTGGACGCCATTCTGTGCGTATCGGTCAATGACACCTTTGTGATGAATGAATGGGCCAAGGACCAGGAAGCCGGCAATCTGGTGATGATTCCAGACGGCAACGGCGAGTTCACCGAAGGCATGGGCATGTTGGTGGACAAGCAGGACCTGGGCTTCGGCAAGCGCAGCTGGCGCTACTCCATGCTGGTGAAGGACGGCGTGGTGGACAAAATGTTCATCGAGCCGCAAGAGCCGGGCGACCCGTTCAAGGTGTCCGACGCCGATACCCTGCTGAATTACATCAACCCGGCCGCCAAGAAGCCCGACCAAGTCGTGGTCTTCACCAAGGTAGGCTGCCCGCACTGCGCCCGCGCCAAGGCGCTGCTGGCCGAAAACGGCTATGACTTCGTCGAAGTGCCGCTGGACAACAAGGTGCGCGGCAAGGTGCTGGGCGCCGTGTCCGGCAAGATGACCGCCCCGCAGGTGTTCATCAACGGCCAACTGATCGGCTCCGCCGATGAAGTGGAAAAGCGCTTCGCCAAGTAACTCCCCTGACGTTCGTCCCGGCGGCTTCGGGCCCTGACGCCGCCGGAATGCTTGGGCCGGTACTCCTGCCGGCCGTTTTTTCCCGTCGGGATGCGGGACGGCATGTCCCTGATGCGCGGCGTGCCGTGCCGCATCCCCGCCAATAATGAGGATAAAGACCATGAAAACCATCCATATCGACGTAGCCGTCATCGGCGCCGGCACCGCCGGCCTGGCCGCTTACCGCGCCGCCAAGGCCGAGGGCGCATCCGCCCTGATCATCGAAGGCGGTCCTTACGGCACCACCTGCGCCCGCGTCGGCTGCATGCCGTCCAAGCTCTTGATCGCAGCCGCCGAAGCCGCGCATCACGCCCGCCACACCGATAGGTTCGGCGTGCATGTGGATGGAGAGGTTCGCATCGATGGCCGCGAGGTGATGGCCCGTGTCCGCAGCGAGCGCGATCGCTTCGTCGGTTTCGTGGTGCGCGGCGTGGACGGCATCCCGGCTAAGGACAAGCTGCGCGGCTATGCCCGCTTCGTCGACAACACCACGCTGCAGGTGGACGACCACACCCTGGTTCAGGCTAAGCGTGTGGTGATCGCCACGGGTTCGTCGCCGGCCATTCCCGCGCCGTTCCAGGTCTTCAGCGACCATCTGATCGTCAACGACGATGTGTTTGACTGGGAAGATCTGCCGCGAAGCGTGGCGGTGTTCGGCCCCGGCGTGATCGGACTGGAGCTGGGCCAGGCGCTGGCGCGTCTGGGGGTGAGAGTGAAGGTGTTCGGCGCCCGCGGCGGCGTGGGGCCCCTGAGCGATCCGGCGGTGCGCGACTATGCCCGCCAGGCATTGGCCGGACAGTTTTACCTGGATCCGGACGCCAAAGTGCTGGAGATGGCCAATGACGGCGAAGCCGCGCGCATCCGCTATGTGAATCTGGACGGCGCGGAAGTGGAAGAGCGTTTTGATTACGTGCTGGCCGCCACCGGCCGCTCGCCCAATGTGCGCGGCCTGGGGTTGGAAAACACCAGTGTGCGGCTCGACGCCCGCGGCGCGCCGCTGTTCGACCCGGAAACGCTGCTGTGCGTCGGCGCCCCGGTATTCATCGCCGGCGACGCCAACAATATTCTGCCGCTATTGCATGAGGCGGCCGACGAAGGCAAGACGGCGGGCCTCAATGCCGCGCGCTATCCGGAAGTCTCCCCGGGGCTGCGCCGCTCGCCCATCGCCGTAGTGTTCACGGATCCGCAGATGATGATGGTGGGCCGTCGCTTCGCCGACTTGCCCGAAGGCGGTTTCGTGGTGGGCGAAGTCAGCTTCGAGGACCAGGGGCGCAGCCGCGTGATGGGCGTCAACCAGGGTCTGTTGCATGTTTACGCCGATACGCAAACCGGCCGCTTCCTGGGCGCGGAGATGATAGGCCCCCGCGCCGAGAATCTGGCCCATCTGCTGGCCTGGAGCCATCAGCAGCAGCTGACCATCGCCCAGATGCTGGACATGCCGTTCTACCACCCGGTGCTAGAGGAGGGCTTGCGCACCGCGCTGCGCGACGCGGCGGCCAAGTTGGCCTGAGGCTGCGCTTGCGCAAAACAGCAAGATCGCGCTATGAATATTTCATACGCAGTTTTGCGCAGAGGAAGTGTTCATGGCTGATCCCGCCTGTTCGATGGTTTCCATCTCGCCCCATGCCCGCAACTTGCCGGCATGGGGTTTTGGTTTGACGAGCGGCTGATGCTGTCCGCCTGGTTCATTGGGGGCGGCGCGCTGTTGCTGCTCGTCGGCTGGCGCTGCCGGATGCTTAGGCTGGATAAAGTCGGCCTGCAGCGCGCCGTTTCCCGCGCCGAGGTGCAAATATTGATACTGGCGGTGCCGCTGGGCCTGACCCTGGCGCTGGCCCGGCATTTCGAAAGTTTGAGCCAAAGCGCCGCCGAATCCAACTTCCGCCATGACGCGATCGCCGCGACCGAGCAACTTGCGGTGGTGATAGAGCAGGACATCGATGCGCTGGAGGCGCTCGCGCTGTTCATGGGCGCGACACCCAATATCAGCCAGTTGGAATTCAGCCGCTTCGCAGAACCGCTGGTGGCCAGGCGGCCGCTGTTCCAGGGCATAGGCTGGTCGCCCCGAGTCGCGCGCGCGGACCGCGCGGCGTACGAGAGCCGTTATGGCCAGATCAAGGAAAGACGGGAGAGCGGGGCGCGGGAGACGGTTGGCGAGCGCGCGGAATATTACCCTGTCACCTTATTGGCGCCGGAAGCGGATAACGCCAGAGTGCGGGGTTTTGATCTGGCGTCGGAGGCGAGAAGGCGAGAAACCATACGCCGGGCGCTGGCCAGCGGCCAGCCGCGCATCAGCGAGCCGGTGATCTTGGCCCAGTTCGATGACAAGCGAGGCAGCGGCGTGTCCATGATGATACCGGTCAAGGGACTGCACGGCGGCGTGGTGGTCGGCGGCATCAACGCCTATAGGCTGGAGGCCCGCGCGCTGCCCGCGCTGAAGGACAAGGGCATAGCGATGCAGTTGGACGATGCGAGCGATCCTGGACGGCTGCAGAACCTGGTGATGCCGGACCTGAAAAACGACACGGGCGTTCGTGTCAGCCGCGACATCCCTGTGGCAGGACGAGTGTGGCGCGTTACCTTGCATGCCTTGCCCGCTTATTTCGAACAAAACGCCAATCATGACGCGGCGCGGCTGGTGCTGCCGGTTGGACTGGCGCTGACCGTGCTGTTGGGCTTTTACCTGAATCTGCTGGTGAGCCGCCGCGAGCTGGCTGAAACGATGGCGCAGCAATCCACGCGCGCGCTGCAGCAGAGCGAGGAGCGTTTCCGCATGTTCGCCAGCATCGCCTCGGACTGGCTGTGGGAGCTGGACGGTCAGGGGCGGCTGGCCTACTGCTCGGAGCATTTCAGCGAGCTGACCGGCGTGCCGCGCGAGCAATTGCTGGGCCGGCACTGGACGGAATGGAAACCGGTGAGGGCCAATCCGGAGCAGCAGGCGCGGCTGGCGCAATGGTTGATGGCGCGGGCGGAAATCCGCGATTGCGAATTGTGCTACCGCAAACGCGATGGGGAACTGTACTGGGTGGCCATCAGCGCCTGTCCGCTGTTTGCCGCGGACGGCAGCCTGCGCGGCTATCGCGGCGTGGGCCGCGACGTGTCCGAGCGCAAGCGCGCCGAGCTGGAGCTGCATGGCCACCGCAATCATTTGCAGGAGAGAGTGGCGCAGCGCACGGCGGACTTGCTGCGCGCCAAGGAGGACGCGGAGCAGGCGAATCAAGCCAAGTCCGAGTTTCTGGCCAATATGTCGCATGAGCTGCGCACGCCGCTGCACGGCATACTCAGCTTCGCGGAAATCGGCGGCGATAAGGCGCTGACCGCCCCTGCCGCCCGGCTCAAGCGCTATTTCGACAATATCCATGCCAGCGGCTCGCGCCTGCTGGTCTTGCTGAACGACTTGCTGGACCTGGCCAAGCTGGAATCTGGACGGCTGGTGCTGAAGCGGGAAGAGGTGGACCTGAACGAGTTGGCGCGCCAAATGGCGCTGAGCGAGGAGGTCAGGCTGCAGGCTGCCGGCATCCAGCTGCGGCTGGAGCTGCCGCCGACGCCGCTGATTGCCTGGGCGGATAAAACGCGCATGCAACAGGTGCTGGCCAATCTGCTGTCCAATGCGATCAAGTTCTCGCCGCGCGGCGGCGCCATCGTTATCGGGCTGCAGCACTTCGGCTCCATGCTGACGCTGAGCGTGGCGGACCAGGGGCCAGGGGTGCCGGAGTCGGAGTTGGAGAGCATTTTCGACAAATTCGTGCAAAGCAGCGCCACCGCCAACGGCGCCGGCGGCACCGGATTAGGGCTGGCCATCTGCCGGCAGATCGCGCTGGGCCACGGCGGCGGCATTTACGCGGAGAACCTGCCGGCAGGCGGCATTTGTTTCTTCGTCTCTTTGCCCGACGCCGAGAATAGCAAGACGATGGACAGGCTGGAGCGACTGCTGGGCGAATCTCAGCCGCAAGGTATTGCGTCCGGCAAATAAAAACGGCGCCTTTCGGCGCCGTCCGCGGATCAGGCGCGGCCGAGCAAGGGCCGTATCCAGCTGAAGCGCTGGCGCCAGATGATAGGCGCGCACCAGGCCAGGTGGGCCGTGGCCAGCACATTGAGCAGCGCCGCCGCCAGCAGCAGCATGGAAATGCTGTCATACCCCTTCAGCATCAGCGCGCTGCCTATGGCCGCCGCCACCATGTAGAAGCCATTGATGATGTTGTTGGCCGCCACCGCCTGCGAGCGGAATTCATCCGGGCTGCCGGTCTGCAGCCAAGTGTACAGCGGCACGGTGAAGAAGCCGCCGAAGAAGCCCAGCAAGGCCACGTCGATGATGCTGCGCCAGCTGCCCGGACGGGCCAGGTATTCCATCAGCGTGGCCAGCTTGCCGTAGTAATGCGGCAGGGCGCCTAGCGCCAGATCGCCGCCGAACAGCGTCATGCCGGCGCTGCCCAGGAGCACGATGCCTAGTTGCAATTGGCCGTGCGACACCTTGGCGCAAGCTATCGAGCCTATGCCTATGCCTATGGAGAACAGCGCCAGCAACAAGGTGTAGACATCGGCGTCTCCGCCCAGATGCAGCCGGGTGAAAGTGGGCAGCTGGGTGGTGTAGATCGCGCCCATCAGCCAGAACCACGAGATGCCGAGGATGGCGCAGCGCACGTCATGGATTTTCCAGGCTTGGCGGACCAGCTGGACCGAGTCGCCCATGAAGTTCCAGGACAACTTCAGGTGCGGCGCGCCGGCCGGCACCGACGGCATCTTGGCGCTGCTGAAGTAGCCGAGCACCGCCGTGATCAGCAAGGCGGCGATGATCAGCAACGCGCTATTGTGGGTCAGCACGCTGCCCAGCAACTGGCCCAGCAGGATGGCGAGGAAGGTGCCCATCTCGATCAAGCCGGTGCCGCCCACCAGCTCATGCTCCTTCAGATATTGCGGCAGCACCGAATATTTCAGCGGGCCGAAGAAGGACGAGTGGGTGCCCATCAGGAACAGCGCGGCAAGCAAAATGGCGGCGGACTTCATCAGGAAACCGGCGCCGGCCAGCAGCATGATGGCGATTTCGGCCAGTTTGATCAACCGCGCGATGCGGGCCTTGTCGAAACGCTCGGACAACTTGCCGGCGCTGGCGGAAAACAGGAAGAAGGGCAGGATGAAAATGCCCGCCGCCAGATTGACCAACTGCTGCGGCGGCAGGCCCGCCGTGCTGAGCCCGTGGAAGCTGATCAGCACCACGATGGCGGTTTTCAGCATATTGTCGTTGAAGGCGCCCAGGAATTGGGTGCCGAACAGCGGCAGGAAACGCCGGGTGGCGAAGAATGAGAATTCGGATTTCATGGGGCCGTTCATGAAAAAGGCGGGAACCGCATGCTAGCGGATTCCCGCCTGATTGTCAGTTTGCCGGCGACTTAAGCCAGCGACAGCCACAGGCCGGCGGTGGAGGCGGTCATGAAACCGGTCAGCACCGAGGCCAGCAGCGCGCGCATGCCGATTGCGGCCAGCTCGTTCTGCCGCGACGGCGCCAACGCGCCTATGCCAGCCACGCAGATGCCGACCGAGGAAAAATTGGAGAAGCTGGCCAGGGCGAAGGTGGAGATCATCACCGTCGGCGCGGACAGCGCGCCGGCGGCCTTCATTTTGGCCAGGTCCAGGAAGGCGATGAACTCGTTCAGCACGATTTTCTGGCCCAGCAGGCTGCCCACGCCCAGCGTCTCGCTCCAGCTGATGCCCATCAGGAAGGCGAACACGCGGAACAATTGGCCCGCCAGGTATTGCAGCGTCAGGCCGTCGAACATGCCGCCGGTGGAGGCGCGGATGGCGCCGTTGACGCCCAGCAGCTCGCCCAGGCCGTCCTTCATCGCGTAATCGGCCAGGGCGATCAGCGACACGATGGCCAGCAGGATGGTGGCCACCGCCGCGGCCATCTTCATGCCGGCCAGCGCGCCGGACACCAGGGCGCTGACGAAGTTGCCGCCGGTTTTCTCTTCGGCGGCCTTCAGTTTATTGCTGGAGATGTCGGCCGGGCAGGTTTCCGGGAACAGTATCTTGCTGAACACCGCTGCGCCGGCGGCATTCATGCAGGAAGCCGTCAGCAGATAGGTGGCGAAGCGCCCTTGTTCGATCGGGTCCGCGCCGCCCAGGAAGGCGACATAAGCAGCCATCACGCCGCCGGACAGCGTAGACATGCCGGCGACCATGACGCAGGCCAGCTCGGAGCGCGTCATGTGCTGGATGTAGGGCCGGGCCAGCAAGGGCGCCTCGGTCTGGCCCAGGAAGATGTTGGCGGCGGTCACCACGCTCTCCGGGCCGGACAGGCGCAAGCTGCGCTTCATCAGCCAGGCCAGGGCATTGACCACGCGCTGCAGAATGCCGAAGTGGTAGAGCAGCGCGCTGAAAGAGGAGAAGAAGATGATGACGGGTAGCACGGTGAAGGCGAACAGGAAGCCGAGCTTGCCATCGGGCTTGGCCAGGTCGCCGAAAATGAAGCGGGCGCCGTCGCCGGAAAAGCTTAGCACCTTGGCGAAGCCGGCGCCAAAAGCGGAGAAGGCGGCGTGTGCGACAGGCAGATAGTTGATGAGCAGGAACAGCCCGCTGGGGATGGACAGTCCGATCAGCACGGTGCGCCAATCGATGGCGCGGCGGTTGGTGGAGAAGGCGACGGCGGTGGCAACGAGCAGCAGCATGCCGGCCAGGGCTTGGATGGAATTCACAGATAGGCCTTTGAAACTAGCAGGATAATGATTTGCTAATGCTTAAAGGCGCGGCATTCTACAGCAAAAAAGCGTCGCCCATAAAGAGCGGCGGCATAGCTTGGCGCATTTTACCCGGACGGGTAGTTTGACGTCATTCCTTCGCCTCGTCTCGATGCGGCGTATCGTCGTCCATCAGGATGCGATGGGCCGGGCCTTCCATGTCGTCGAACTGGCCGGAGCGGGTGGCCCACCAGAAAATCGCGCCGATGACGAAGGCCAGCACCAGGCTGAGCGGAATGAGCAGGTATAGGCTTTCCATCAAGTGTCCCGTTTGGTGAGGCGCAAGGCGTTGCCGACCACCAGCAGCGAGCTGAGCGCCATGCCTAGGCTAGCCAGCCACGGTGTGACGTGGCCCAGTATGGCCAGCGGCAGCGCCACCACATTATAACCGGCCGCCCACAGCAGATTCTGCCGAATCACCGCCAGCGTGCGCCTGCCCATGGCGATGGCGAGCGGAATCAGCGCCAATTGGTCTGAGATCAGCACCATGTCGCCGCTGGCACGGGCGACGTCAGTGCCACCTCCCATGGCGATGGAGACGTCCGCCCGCGCCAGCACCGGCGCGTCGTTGACGCCGTCTCCCACCATCAGCACACGCCGCCCCTGGGCTTGCAGGGAAGAGACGAAGGCCAGCTTGTCCTCTGGCGCGGCGCGGGCGCGCCAGTCGGCCATGCCCAGTTCCGCCGCCAGACTGGCCACGGCCTGTTCGCCGTCGCCGCTGAGCAAATGGACGGCGAGTCCGCGCTCGCGCAGCGCGCGCAGCAAGGCGGGCGCGTCGTCGCGACAGACATCCCCGATGGCGAAGCGCGCCTGCACGCCATCGGCGTTGGCCAGCAGCACCTGGCTGCACTCGGCGTGCCAGTCCGAGTCCTCCTTCTCCTCAAGGCCCAGCCAGGCAGAAATGAAGGGCGCGGAGCCCAGTCGCCATTCCTGGCCGTCCACCATGCCGGCCACGCCGTGCCCGGGATAGTTGTTCGTCGATTGAACAGCCGGCAGCGAAAGACCGTCCGCCGCGGCGAGGATAGCCTGAGCCAACGGGTGCTCCGAAGATTGCTCCAGCGCGGCGGCGATGGACAGCGCGCGTTCGCGCGGCAGCGGACCGGCTATGTCGCGCAGCCGCATCCGTCCATGGGTGAGCGTGCCTGTTTTGTCGAAGACGACGTCGGTGACGCGAGCCAGCGTTTCCAGCGCGTGTCCGCGCGTCGTCAGCACGCCTTGCGACGCCAGATTGCCGCTTGCAGCCGTCAGCGCGGCCGGGGTGGCCAGCGACAACGCGCAAGGGCAGGAAATCACCAGCACCGCCACCATGATCCACAAGGCGCGGTCTGGATCGACGAAGTGCCATCCTATATAGCTGGCCGCCGCCGCCAATAGCAGCAGGGCGACGAACCAGCTGGCGAAGCGGTCGGCCAGCACCGCCAGCCTGGGCTTTTCCGTCAGCGCCTGGTCCAGCAAGCGCACGATGCCGGCCAGCCGCGTGGCCTGGCCGATCTGCTCCACGCGCATGATCAGCGGGCTAGCGGCATTGACGCTGCCGGCGATCAGCCTGTCGCCGGGTTGTTTGTCCACTGGCCGGCTCTCGCCGGTCAGCAGCGACTCATTGCTGGCGCTGCTGCCATCCAGCACCACGCCGTCGGCCGGAATGGTTTCGCCCGGTTTGACCAGGATGACGTCGCCCTCGCGCAGGCTGGCCACGGTAGCCTCGTCCGCATCCCGACTGCTAGGCCAGCCAGCCAGCCGGTGGCAAAAAGCCGGCACCAGCTTGACCAGGCTCTCGCTGGCCGCGCCGGCCTTGCGCCGGGCGATGCCTTCCAGGTAGCGGCCGCCCAGCAATAGGAAGACGAACATGGACACCGAGTCGAAATAAATGCCGTGCTCGTACTTGTGGATCAGCGCCCAGAAGCTGGCGAAGAAGGCGGTGAGTATGCCTATGCTGACCGGCGCGTCCATGCCGACGCGGCCGGCTTTGAGATCTCGCCAGGTATTGCGATAGAACGGCAGCGCGGAATACAGCAGCACCGGCAGGGTCAGGATGAAGCCGGCCCAATGCAGCAGCCACAGGAAGTCAGGGGCGATGTCGCCGTCCGACGCCAGATAAACCGGCACCGCGTACATCATCACCTGCATCATGGAGAGTCCGGCCACCCATAGCCGGCTCAGCGCCTGCTTGCGCTCCTTCTGCTGCAGTTTTTCCTGCCGCTCCGCGTCATAGGGATGGGCGCGGTAGCCTATGGCCGCCACGGCCTCGAGAATGGCGGACAGCCGGATGCAGCTATTGTCCCAGCGCACGCGCGCGCGCTGGGTGCTGTAATTGATGTCCACCGCCAGCACGCCGGGTAGTTGGCGCAAATGCTGTTCGTTGAGCCAGATGCAGGCGGCGCAGCTGATGCCCTCCAGCATCAAGGCGGCCTCGCGGGCTTCGCCTTCGACGCGGTGGACGAAGCTTTGCTGCAGCTCTTCCGAATCGTACAGCCGGATCTGCTGCAGCACCGCCTCGGGCAGCGCTTCCACGCGCTCCGCGCCTTCGGTGCGGTGCTGGTAGTAGTCGGCCAGGCCGGACTCGATAATGGTATTGGCCACTGCCTGGCAGCCGGCGCAGCAGGCGGCTTCTTCCTTCTGGCGGTAGCGGATGGGAAAGCGGGCGCCGACGGGGACGGGCAAACCGCAATGGAAACAGTTCTCGCTCATGACGAAGGATTGTAATCAATGCGGACGAAGCGCGCTTGATCCAGCTCATGGCGCGGCCAGTCAAAGCGGATTAATCGAAACGGACACTTGCGCCGGCCGCGACTGGCCGCATTTGCCGGATATCAAATAAAGGAAAGGCGAAACATGACGATGCAAGCCGTGGTTCAGCAAGCGCCGGGCGGCGTGGAGACGATGGACATCGGAGAATGGCCGCGTCCGCAACTGGTGCGGGGGAGGCTGCTGGTGAGGGTGATGGCGGCGGGCGTCAATCGCGCGGATCTGATGCAGCGCGAGGGGCGCTATCCGCCGCCGCCCGGCGCCAGTCCGCTGTTGGGGCTGGAAGTGGCCGGCTGGGTGGAGGAGGCCGCGGCCGGTTCGGCGTTTCAGCCCGGAGATGCGGTGTTCGGCCTGGTGGAGGGCGGCGGCTACGCTGAATATGTTTTGCTGGACGAGGCGCTGGCCATCGCCAAGCCGGACGAGCTGTCCTGGGTGGAGGCGGCCAGCCTGCCGGAGGCCTGGATGACGGCCTGGTTCAATCTGGTGGTCAAGGCGGAGCTGCGAGCCGGGGAGGCGGCGCTGATCCATGCCGGCGCCAGCGGCGTAGGCGCGGCGGCGATTCAACTGGCCGCCATGTTGGGCGCGCAAGTCTTCGCCAGCGCCGGCAGCGAGGAGAAACTGGCATTCTGCCGCGAAATGGGAGCGAGCCGCGTGTTCAACTACCGCGAGACGCCGGCGTTCGGCGAGCTGGTGAAAAGCTGGGGCGGCGCGGACGTGGCGCTGGACCCGGTGGGCGCGGGTTATCTGGCGGAGAATATGCAGGCGCTGAATCCGGACGGCCGCCTGGTGAATATCGGCTTGTTGGGCGGGCTGAAGGCGGAGCTTGACTTCGGCCGGCTGCTGATGAAGCGGATCAGTCTGATCGGCTCTACGCTGCGGCCGCAGCCGCTGGCGGTGAAAGCCAGGCTGGCGGCGGCGCTGCGCGAGCAGATTCTGCCTGCCATCCTGGATGGCAGGCTGCGCGCCACGGTGGACAGCAGCTACCCGTGGACTCAGGTGCAGGATGCCCATCTGTATATGGCGGACAATCGCAACCAGGGCAAAGTGGTGCTGACGCTGTTTCCTACGCTGGCCGCGGGCGGAGCCTGATCAGGCGGGCTGGATGGACAGCGCGTGGTGGAACACATTCAGCGGGTCGTAACGCCGCTTGCCCTCCCGCAGCTGCCCATACGCGCCTGGGTAGTACAGCTCGCCCCAGTGATACGCCGGCGTGCCGGGGTTCGCGCCGTCTACCATGTCCACGTCCGGGTAGTTGATGTAGCAGCCCTCGTAGCGTGATGCTGGGCCCGGGTAGGGCGTGCCGTTGAATCCGTCTTGGCGGTAGACGTCTTCATAGAATTCGCGCATCCATCGCACTTGTGCCTGATCCTGCTCCGGATCCGTCCAGTAGCTCTGGTATTGCAGTTTCATGATGGAGGCGCGCTGCGGCACGGCGGTGCGGTTGTCGTCAGGGTTGAAACCGTTGTTGCCGCTGCCGGCGTGGTTGATCGCGCCGCCGCAGGAGTCCACTTGCAGCAGCGTCTGGCTGAGATCCACGCCTGTCGGAGCCTCCTGGCTCAGGCGGCGATAGATGGCGTTCACCTCGTGTTCGGTAAAGCCCTGTTTCATATAGGCTGACTTGTATTTGCCGCGCTGGTTGTTGCCGGAACCGTTCAGCGTCTGAGTGGCGTATATCCATTACTTGGGTGTGCGGCGGCAGCGCGGCGTGGTGGCGCGCGTGAATGGAGCGGTGTGGAACGAAGGGCAGGTGGCTGCCGCCCGCGAGGTAGCCGCTTAAGGGCTGCGGCAGGCAGGCCTGGCTCATGCGCTGATTGAAGTCCACCAGCGGTCCAGTGTCGTCCAGCCGGCCGTTTTCGTCGGTGTACTGCACTACCAGACCTATCTTGCCTGTGCTGACATGGTTCAGTTTGAGCAGCGAGAACAGGCCGTAGCCATCGCTCTGTCTGTCCGCCTCCGCCCAATATTCGCCATAGGCGTGCAGGAGGTCGGCAAACATTGCCGGGGTGTGCCGCAGCTGCGCCCAGTCGTATTCCAGGAATTGCAGCGCCACTAGCCGCGGCGCGGGCGGCATGTCGTCGAAATAGTAACTGGTGATCAGGCCGGCATTGCCGCCCCCGCCGCCGCGGCACAGCCGCAGCAGATCGGCATGGCCGTTGTCTTCCCTCGCGTGAACCAGATGGACTTTGCGTTTCTCGTCCACCAGCAGGATGTCCACCGCGCTCAGCCAGTCCACCGTCAGGCCATGCATGCGCGACAGCAGGCCGTAGCCGCCGCCGCTGATATGGCCGCCGGCGCCCACGGAATAGCAGGAGCCGCCTGGAATCGTCTTGCCGTGCAGCTTGTACAAGCCTACATAGCCATCCCAGTTTTGGTTGCCGGCCAGAAGCTGGAAGCCGTAACGGTGGCCGCCGGCGTGGACATCGTTGAGCAGGCCGGACATGGGGCCGATGTCGAGGATGATGCCGTCGCGGTTGTTGCTGACGAAGCCTTCGTAGCAATGGCCGCCGCTGCGTATGGTGGGGCGCTTGCCATGGTCCACGGCGTATTGCAGCGCCTGGCGGGCCTCGTCCGCATCGCGGCATACGATGATGGCGCCGGCTTGCTGTCCGTCGGCTGGCCAGCGCAAATTGAAGCCTTTCTTCAGCGTTTCATAGCGGGCATCGTCATGCGTGATCACTTGGTAGCTCATAGCTATCCCCAGGCTTTAAAAATGACGATGATTTATAGTTTTCTGAATATTGATTCACAAGGCATGGATAAAATTTCGCCCCGCGGCCTTGCGGCGACGGGGCGAGTTTGATGCAGCGACGGCGGCGGCTTAGCCGTGAGCGCGGTTCAGCTGGCGGGCGATGATGTCGTGGTTCAGCCACAACACCGGGCCGGCGGGCTGAGCCGCCTCGCCGAACATCAACGAGCCGCTGGCTTCAATCACCAGGCTGCTCAGGCGGTCGGTGATCAGCGCCTTGGCGTCTCGGTGCATGGCGGTGATGCCGTCTGACGTGCCTATCATCACATCGGCCAGTTCCGGGCTGTTGGGCATCGGCCAGGCTTGGAAGTTGCGGAAGCCGCGCATCACTTCGCTGTTGTTGAGCTGATCCAGCTTGCTCAGCACCTCTTCCAGCGCATGGCCGTCTTGCAGCAGGGCCTCGCAGGCCTGCCATTCGCCATCGGCCCAGGCGCTGCCGTTTTCGCGCTTCAGCGCGCGCAGCAGGCCAATCAGCGGCAGCTCCACGCCGACGAAGATGTCGGAGGAGTTGGTGCGGATTTCAGGGCAATTGAACACAGTAGCCTTGACGCCTTGCTCCCAAGCGGCGCGGGCCACGTTTTCCAGCCGCATCTTGGCGTAGCCCTGGGTGTAGTTGGTGTAGGTCTGCCACTGGTATTCGCCGTCGATCAGGATCTCGGTGCCGTGGTAGCCGTAAGCGGTATAGCGGACTTGGCCGCCGGCCGCTTCCAGGCGCTGGCGCAGCGCGGCGCTGCCGTCTATCAGGTGCTGGAAGGTATTGGCGGTGACTTCATCGAAGTTTTGCAGGATCAGCTTGCCCAGGTCGCTGTTCAGCAGCGCCTCGGTGGATAGGAAGCGCTCGCCGCGGCCTTTGTAGACGCGGTTGGCGATGGCCAGGAACACTTTGGCCTTGGGAATGCCGCCGGCCATGGTGTGGGCGAAGAACACATTGCGGCCGTCGGCTATCATGCCTTCCAGCTGCGCCATGGCCTGGGCCACCCCGGCTTGGAAGCGCGCCACGCCGATCTGCCGGCATTTTTCGATATGGTCCCAGTCCAGCTTGTCTTCCTGCCAGGTTTTCAAGGTCAGCGCGCCCAGCAATTGGGTGGGCGTCGCTTCGCCTGCCGGGGCGTCCTGGTCGAAGCCGGCCATCAGCGGCACATTGATGATCTTGCCGCCCAGATTGGCCTCGGCCTCGGCCAGCTCTTCGGCGTTCAGCGGGCGCAGCTGGCCGTCTTCGCCTCGGCGGCCCACGGTCATGCCTATGATTTCCATGCCGGCCTTCCGGGCCTCGGCGATCAGGCCATTGGCGTAGCCGCGGCCGAACAACTCGCCGAACAGGACGAACACGTCGCCGGGACGGAACAGTTGATGTTGCGGCAGTTCGCGCAGGGCGGTGGCTTCAGTCATGTTTTTGTCTTTCAGAATGAGGCGGGACGCCGGCAGAGGCGCCGCGCCGAGATTTTTTAGTGCGATTGCTCGAAATTGGCGTGCATCATACCTGAAATGGCTGCCATGCGCGCCGTTGCGGCCATCACGATTGCAATGGCGACAGCGCCTCGATCAGCGCCACTTCCTGGGCGTAGCTCAAGTTCTTCAGCTTGGCGAGCAGCGCCTCGCCATGCACTTGATGCCGCTGATCCAGTTCGTCTTCCAGGATGCGCGCCTCCACTGCCAGCCAAAGGCCGCGGCAGGAGGCGGCGCTGTCGAAGTGGATGCCGGCGATGACGGCGGCGACCAGATGCAGCTCCTCGTCGCTGAACTGGCGAGACAGCAGGGCCTGTTCGCGGCGGACGATCTCGGCATAGCGGTCGCAGATCTGCTGCACGCGGTCCGCGTCGCCGTAATGGGCGGGCGCCTCTTCTTGGAGGGATTCGCCGCCGTGATGGAACCAGGACTCGATCAGCGGCCGCAGTTGGGGAAGCTCCTCGTGCCAGACGCGGGCTAGTTCCTCGCGGAATTCGGCATGGTCGGTGAACGACAAGTCGTCGAAGGGCATGGCCGGCAACACGTTCTCTTCCAGCGTGCGTTTGCCTACCCAGACCCGGCCTTCATCGTCCAGCCGGGTTTCGCCGCGCCAGACGGCTTGTTCCTCGGTAGCCAGATTGTCCACGTGAATCTCGACATAGGGCAGCGCCACGCCCTGGCCTTCGTCTTCTGTCACGAAGCGCAGCGTGATGTCGAACAGACCATGCTTCATCACTTCCAAGAGCTGGAGGCCATCGGCATGGCCGGCCAGGATGTAGCGGTCTTCGCATTCGTAGACGGCCACTTCTTCCGGATGGCCGGCGGGATGGACCAGCTTGGCCCGCAAGGCGTCGGCCAGCTCATTGGCGTCGTTGTGATGGATGTCGAAGCCGGTGCGGTAGGCTTCGCGCTCATGCCAAAGCGCATTCCAGTCATACATGATTCTATGTCCTTGGTGTTGCCGGATGGTCGGCAGTGTAGCGCCAAACGCGGGCGGCGGCGAGGCGGCGGCTATTGATGGCGAAGCTATAGGATTGGCATCTGTTTTTACCGAAATTTTCTTGATGCTGAGCTAGCATGCTATAATCGTTTGATTTTTCTGTTTTCAGAATTCCAGCCGAAGCACGCTAAACATGACCCGACAAATCCGCAACATCGCCATTATCGCCCACGTGGACCATGGCAAGACCACCCTGGTTGACCAACTGCTGAAACAAAGCGGCACCTTCCGCGAAAACCAGCAAGTCGACGAACGCGTAATGGACAGCAACGATCTTGAAAAAGAGCGTGGCATTACCATTCTGGCCAAGAACACCGCCATCGATTACGAAGGCGTGCATATCAACATCGTAGACACCCCGGGGCACGCCGACTTCGGCGGCGAGGTGGAGCGCGTACTGGGCATGGTGGACGGCGTGGTGCTGCTGGTCGACGCCGTTGACGGGCCGATGCCGCAAACCCGTTTTGTGACCAAGAAGGCGCTGGCGCTGGGCCTGCGTCCTATCGTGGTGATCAACAAGATCGACCGTCCGAGCGCGCGCCCGGATTGGGTGGTGGACCAGACTTTCGACCTGTTCGACAAGCTGGGCGCCACCGACGAGCAGCTCGACTTCCCGATTATTTACGCCTCCGGCCTGTCTGGTTTCGCCAAGCACGAACTGGAAGACGAGTCCGATAACATGCGCCCGCTGTTCGACACCGTGCTCAAGCATGTGCCGACGCCTGCCGGCAGCCCGGATGCACCGCTGCAGCTGCAGCTGTCCGCGCTGGACTACTCCACTTACACCGGCCGCATGGGTCTGGGCCGCATCCTGAACGGCCGCATCAAGCCGGGTCAGCAAGTGGTTGTGATGAACCACGATGAGCAAGTGGCCTCCGGCCGCATCAACCAGGTGCTGGGCTTCCAGGGTCTGGAGCGCGTGGATGTAGCTCAAGCCGAAGCTGGCGACATCGTGATCATCTCGGGCATTGAGGATATCGGCATCGGCGTGACCATTTGCGACAAGGAGCAGCCGGTAGGCCTGCCGATGTTGTCGGTGGACGAGCCGACGTTGACCATGGACTTCATGGTGAATACCTCGCCGTTGGCCGGCACCGAAGGCAAGTTCGTCACCAGCCGCCAGATCCGCGATCGCCTGACCAAGGAACTGCTGACTAACGTGGCGCTGCGCGTGGAAGACACCGGCGACGCCGACGTGTTCCGCGTATCGGGCCGCGGCGAACTGCACCTGACCATCCTGCTGGAAAACATGCGCCGCGAAGGCTTTGAAATGGCCGTGGCCAAGCCGCGCGTGGTGTTCAAGGAAATCAACGGCCAGAAGTCCGAGCCGTACGAAAACCTGACCATCGACCTGGAAGACGACCACCAGGGCGGCGTGATGGAAGAAATCGGCCGCCGCCGCGGCGAGCTGACCAATATGGAATCTGACGGCAACGGCCGCACCCGACTGGAATACCACATCCCGGCGCGCGGTTTGATCGGCTTCCAGTCCGACTTCATGACCATGACCCGCGGCACTGGCCTGATGAGCCACGTTTTCGACGACTACGCTCCGGTGAAGCCGGACCTGCCGGGCCGCCACAACGGCGTGCTGATCTCGCAAGAGAACGGCGAAGCCGTCGCCTACGCGCTGTGGAAGCTGGAAGACCGCGGCCGCATGTTCGTCTCCCCGGGCGACAAGCTGTACGAAGGCATGATCATCGGCATTCACAGCCGCGATAACGACCTGGTGGTGAACCCGGTCAAGGGCAAACAACTGACCAACGTCCGCGCCTCCGGCACTGACGAAGCGGTTCGCCTGACCACCCCGATCAAGCTGACGCTGGAATCGGCCGTGGAATTCATCGACGACGACGAGCTGGTGGAAATCACCCCGAAATCGATCCGTATCCGCAAGCGCTACCTGCAAGAGCATGAGCGCCGCAAGATGGCTAAGGTGGAAAACATCTAATCCATCGCCCTATCTAGCACAGCCCAGCCAGCGCAAGCCGGCTGGGCTGTTTTTTTGCGCAAACCACTCGCAACGCGCGGCATTGTCACTATATGGCTCGCGTCTTGGTTTGGTTTCCAGTCGGATGGGCATTGAATCGGGTTCAGCATAAAACAAGCTGAGGGTGGAAGCCGTGATCGCGCAGGCATCTGCATGGGCACGCGGCCGCGACGCTGGAAGGCGAGCTGCCGGGTGGTGATGCCTAGCGCCATGATGCGTATCTGAGAAAAATTGATGAAGGGAGTCCACGCCTAAATCCTGCATTCCTGCCGCGTCATTTGGTGTTGGATGTCTCGCAGCTTGCCGAATAGATCTCGGTCAGTGCTGCCGGAAAATGGCTCCATCTGCTTCTCGATATGGTCTCGTTGCTGCTTGAGCTGCTCGCACGTCAGTTGGGGTCGCTGCGCCTGGGCTTGCTGGACGATGATGCGTGGCGCGGGATTGGAATTGGAATAGGTGGAGGCGTAGGCGGGTGCATTGTTTGGTGCGTAGCTGGGCGAGGAGGGCGCGGGTGCGTTTTCCTTGAGCAGCAGCTTCTTTGCGTGGTAGCCCGCTGGGCATTCTGTCTCGTTGGTGTAGGCAATCTTGCTGCCGTTTACGCACTCCATCACTTGTGCGCTGGCATGGCTGGCGCTGACGGCCAGAGCGATCATCCGCATGACGTTTTTCATGGCTGAATCCATTGAGTATGACTTTTGAATTTTAATCGATGTCAGGCTGGAAAACTTGGTTCAGCAGCATGCCGAAGCGCGCTTGCTGGTGGCAGTTCTTGCGGTAGAAATTCCGCTCTTTCATCAGCCGTTCGATTAGCTCCGCTTGCTGTTCGACCAGGCGTTGCGCGCGGCGGTAGTCTGGCAGGCGATACACCTCGGCGTGATTCATCCGGATGCCAGTATCTGGGCAGACCAGGGCGTCTCCGCGGTCGCATAGCTCAAACCCTCTGAATGGTCCGAATTGTGGTCCGAGTTTTTTGCTGTTCCGGAGTGTTAGCCACAGGAAAACTGCTTTGGGTACGGGGTCTTGGCCGGTTCTCCACGCGGTCACTTGTGCAGTGCTGACGGCTAGTTCTTTGGCTAGAGCATCTGCATCGCCGAACGAGATTGCTTTGTAGAGTTCGTCGGGGTTGTTGCATGGCCATGCTGCAATCGGCGTGTTGCGTTTCATGGTGTGCTGCTCAGTGTTGGACTGTGTTCAGTGTGGTGTCGGTGCGACAGTGTGGCGACATGAGCAATGTCAGTGTGATTTGCACGATGCGTAGGATTGCATGCATGATTTGACATAATATAGATTATGCGAATTTTTGAATCATTATCTAATTGCAAGCAAGTGCGGCCTCGGCAGCAATGCAAAAGCAGGCCGTAAAGGCCTGCCTTGTTCGCGGGGCTTTGAATCAGCCGTACTGACGAGCGAAATCCTGCATGAAGTTGACCAGCGCCTTTACGCCTTCAATAGGCATGGCATTGTAGATGGATGCCCGCATGCCGCCCACGGCGCGGTGGCCTTTGAGTTGCGCTAGGCCTTCCTTGCGCGCTTCCAGCAGGAATATCTCATCCAGCGCCTCGTCCTTCACCTTGAACACCGCGTTCATTTTGGAACGGTAAGGTTTTTCGATGTGAGTGGAATAGAAACCGTCGCTGTTATCTATCATGTGGTACAGCAGGCCGGCTTTTTCCTCGTTGCGGGAGGCTATGCCCTTGACGCCGCCCTGCTCCTTCAGCCACTTGAATACCAGTCCGGCAATATAGATCGGGTAAGTGCCAGGCGTGTTGTACATGGAATCCGCATCGGCATGGACTTGGTAGTTCAGCATGGTGGGAATGTCGGCGCGCGCCTTACCCAGCAAGTCTTCGCGGATGATCAGCACGGTCAGTCCGGATGGGCCGATGTTCTTCTGCGCGCCGGCATAGATCATGCCAAAGCGGCTTACATCTATCTCGCGGGATAAGAAGTCCGACGACATGTCGCAGACCAGCGGCACCCCATATTGCTCGGATGGGATATTGGGGAATTGCAGGCCGCCTATGGTTTCGTTGGAGGTGTAATGCAGGTAGGCGGCATTCGGGTCGCGTTGCCAGGCCGCTTCTTCGGGCACGTAGGAGAAATTTCGGTCCTCGCTGCTGGCCGCCACATTGACCTGGGCGTAGCGCTTGGCTTCCTTGATCGCCAATTTGGACCAGTGGCCGGTATTGATGATGTCCACGCTTTGCTTGTCGCCCAGCAGGTTCAGCGGCACCATGGCGAACTGCAAGGAGGCGCCGCCTTGCAGGAACAGGACTTTGTAGCCGGCGGGGATGTGCATCAGCTCGCGCAGGTCATGCTCGGCGTCATGGATGATCTCCATGAACTCTTTCCCGCGATGGCTCATTTCCATCACGCTCATGCCGGAGCCGTGCCAATCCAGCAGCTCGCTTTGCGCTTCGGCCAGCACCGCGTGCGGTAGTACGGCGGGACCCGCGGAAAAGTTGTACACCTTGGCCATGATTCTTTGTCCTCTTGTCTTGTCGTTGTTCAAATGGCGGCGCGGCCGCGAATGGCAATGGGTGGGTCAATAAAAAAACCGGCGTCCTGTGCAAGGATACGCCGGTTTGGTCTTGGTCAGGGCATAACGCCGTTCAATTATTGAGCAGAAAATGGGCGCGAGCCACCGCCACCGGCTTGGCGCGATCATCCTGCCAGGCTTCGATCAGCACATGCGCCACGCGCTTGCCCTGCTTGGTGATTTCGCACTGGGCGAACAGGGTTTGCGGCCTGCCTGGACGCAAATAGTCGAGTGAGAAGTCCACGATTTTGGGCGCCTCCAGCGATTCGCGATTCCACATCAAATGTATCATCGCCGCGCTTTCCATGAAGCCGCCTATCAGCCCGCCATGCAGCGCCGGCAAAGAGGTATTGCCGACATTGCGTTCCAGGAAAGGCAGCTCGAAACGCAACTCGCCCTCCTCGTCTTCGCTCATGATGGTGCCCATCAGCTTGACGTAAGGCAGCGCGTCCACGATCTCCGAGAAGGCTTTGCGTTCGCGCAATTCGGCGAAGCTTTGCATGAATTCGCTCATTGCGCGCCCTCCGTCAGCATGGGCGTGCGGCTGGATTCGCGCATGAAGGTCGCCACGCCGTGGGCGATAGGATCGGCCGGATCATCGTGGTAGCACACGGCGCGGGTGAAGGCGATCTGGCTGGCGAGTCGGTAGCATTCGGCGCGGCAGTAGATGGCCTTGCCCGGCGTGGCGGACTTCAGGTAGTCGATGCGCAAATCCAACGTGGCGATGGTTTCTATCTCCGGCAGATTCGCGGTGACGGCGATGGCGCTGCAGGTGTCCACCAGCGAGGTGATCACCCCGCCGTGCAGGATGCCGGTGGCTGGGTTGCCCACCAGGTCTTCGCGCCAGGCCAGCCGCAGCGTGGGCTTGCGGCCATCGGTCCCGACGTATTCGAAACCCAGCGTGGCGCAGTGCGGGAATGAGACGAAAAGCTCGCTCATCGCTTGCAGCACGCGGGGATTGGCGGGGGTCTGGACCATTACGCTTCGCCTTGCTCCGGAGCGGCGTCGCCTTCGCCCTCGCCTTCCGCGCATTCGGCTTCGGTCTCAGCCACAATCTCCAGGCCGATCAGCTTCTCGCCCTCGTCCAGATTGATCAGGCGCACGCCCTGGGCCGAGCGGCCGGTTTCGCGCACTTCCGCCACCTTGGTGCGGATCAGCACGCCGCCGGTGGTGATCAGCATGATGTCGTCGCTCTCCTCCACCAGGCTGGCCGCCACCAGCTTGAGGCCGGTTTTGTCGGTCAGGTCCATGGCGATCACGCCCTGGGTGCCGCGGCTGGTTCGACGGAAGTCGCCGACGCAGGTGCGCTTGCCATAGCCGCCATCGCTGGCGGTCAATACCATCTGCATCTCGGAGTTGCTGACCAGCAGCGAGATCACCTGCTGTTCGTCGCCCAGCATCATGCCGCGCACGCCGGTGGCGTTGCGGCCCATCGGACGCACGTCGGTCTCGCTGAAGCGCACGGCTTTGCCTGCGTCGGAGAACAGCATGATCTGATCGTCGCCGTTGGTCAGCGCCACGCCGATGAGGTTGTCGCCGTCATCCAGATTGACAGCGATGATGCCGGCGGTGCGGGGGCGCGAGAAGTCGACCAGAGGCGTCTTCTTCACGGTGCCGCTGGCGGTGCACATGAATACGTATTGATCGTCGCGGAATTCCTTGACCGGCAGCAGCGCGTTGATCTTTTCGCCCTCTTCCAGCGGCAGCACGTTGACCATGGGCTTGCCGCGGCTCTGGCGGCCGCCTTGCGGCAGGTCGTACACCTTGCGCCAGTAGCAGCGGCCGCGGCTGGAGAAGCACAGCACGTAGTCGTGGGTGTTGGCCACGAACAGCGTTTCGATGAAGTCATCGTCCTTGGTGGCCGCGGCCTGCTTGCCGCGGCCGCCGCGGCGCTGGGCGCTGTAGTCGTCTATCGGTTGGGCCTTGATGTAGCCGCTGTGCGAAATGGTGACCACCATGTCTTGCGGGGTGATCAGGTCTTCGATATTGATATCGCCGCCATAAGGCTCGATTTCCGAACGACGCGGGTCGCCGAACTGGGTTCGAATGGCGTTCAGCTCGTCGCTAATGATCTGGCTGATGCGCTCCGGTCTGGCCAGGATGTCCAGCAGGTCCAGGATCACGTCCATGATCTCGCGATATTCGGCGACGATCTTGTCTTGCTCCAGGCCGGTCAGGCGTTGCAGGCGCATGTCCAGGATAGCCTGGGCCTGCACGTCCGATAGATGGTAACCGTCGTCCTTCATGCCGAAGGCTGGGTCGATGTTCTCCGGGCGCGCCATATCGCCTTCGACGCGGGACAACATGTCTTCCACCAGAGACGAGCGCCAGGCGCGCGCCATCAGCGCGGCCTTGGCTTGCGGCGGCGCATCGGATGCCTTGATCAGCGCGATGATCTCGTCCACATTGGACAAGGCGACGGCCAGGCCTTCCAGCACATGGCCGCGCTCGCGGGCCTTGCGCAGTTCGAAAATGGTGCGGCGGGTGACCACTTCGCGGCGGTGGCGCAGGAATTCGACCAGAATCTGTTTCAGATTCAACAGGCGCGGCTGACCATCGACCAGCGCCACCATATTCATGCCGAAGCTGTCTTGCAGCTGGGTCATTTTGAACAGGTGGTTGAGTACCACTTCCGGCACTTCGCCGCGCTTCAGTTCGATCACCACGCGCATGCCGGACTTGTCCGACTCGTCGCGCAGATCGGAAATGCCTTCTATCTGCTTGTCGCGCACCAGCTCGCTGATGCGTTCCAGCAGGCGGGCCTTGTTCACCTGGTATGGGATCTCGTCGACGATGATCGCTTCGCGGTCGCCCTTGCCGATAGGCTCGACATGGGTGCGCGCGCGCATGATCACGCGGCCGCGGCCGGTGCGATAGCCTTCCTTGACGCCGGCGGTGCCGTAGATGATGCCGGCGGTCGGGAAGTCCGGCGCCGGGATGATGTCGATCAGCTCATCGATGGTGATGTCGGCGTTGGCCAGCACCGCCAGACAGCCATCCACCACCTCGTTCAAATTGTGCGGCGGGATATTGGTGGCCATGCCCACGGCGATGCCGGAGGAGCCGTTGATCAACAGGTTGGGCAGTTTGGCCGGCAAAATCAGCGGCTCGTGCTCGGAGCCGTCGTAGTTGGGGCCGAAATCGACGGTTTCCTTGTCGATGTCTGACAGCAGTTCGTGGGCGATGCGCGCCATGCGGATTTCGGTGTAACGCATGGCGGCGGCGTTGTCGCCGTCCACCGAGCCGAAGTTGCCCTGGCCATCCACTAGCATGTAGCGCAGCGAGAAGTCCTGCGCCAGACGCACGATGGTGTCGTACACGGCAGAGTCGCCGTGCGGGTGGTATTTACCGATTACGTCGCCAACGATACGGGCCGACTTCTTGTACGCGCGGTTCCAGTCGTTGGACAGTTCGTGCATGGCATACAGCACCCGGCGATGCACCGGCTTCAGGCCGTCGCGCACGTCTGGCAGCGCCCGGCCCACGATCACGCTCATCGCGTAATCCAGGTAAGAACGGCGCATCTCCTCTTCGAGGCTGATGGGAAGCGTTTCCTTGGCGAACTGGTTATCGGTCATAAGTATCTTATTCGTAAGGATGATTCAGCCGGCGCCGCGACGGGCATCTCGCTTTTGCTATTTTACGCCCGCAACGCCACCGGCCGACTGAATGTGACAATCTTTCAATTCTACCATGAAAGCCAGGCCACATGCCTGTAAGCGGGCATGACAGCCCATGGCGGGCAAGCGCGGGACGGCTCGGCGCGACAGCCCCGCGGATATGGTCGACAAACTGGCGGGCCACCGGCTTGGAAGCGATGTGAGGGGATGGATGGCGTTGGGAGCCCGGCCGCTTGCACGGCCGGACGGTAGCCGATTGTTTACTCGAACCGGACCGGATTCTCTATATAGACTGCGGACTTGTCGCGCGCCCAAGGCGAAGCGTCGCCGATATCGCCCAGGCCCGTCGTGCTGCCGCCGCCCAATTGAACGGCGAAAATGCCGCGCAGCGCGAAATCTCCATACTTGGGCGGCGCGAGGTCGAACGGGCGCTCAAACAGCTCGCTGACGATCGAATAGGGACCGATAGCCGCCGGGAAACGGAAGTTCAGCACGACAGGATGGATATGGCTCGCCGAGCTGCCTATTTCCGGGTGGCCGAAAATATAGCTGCCCCCCGTTCCCCAGTGCTGGCTGGCGCCAAAGCCTTGGTTGACGATGTCGCTGGTCGTGGGTAGGTGGGCGGCCGAAATTTGCCAGGGCATGATGGGGTGCTTCGCGGCATAGCAAAACTCGCGGCAAAAGTCGAAGTAACGCTCCCACTCGCGCGGACCGTAGCAGTAGAAGCTCACATACGCGTCCTGGCTCAGGTCATCGCGCTCGTAGCGATCTATCGCATGAAAAGTCACTGGGTACTCAGCATCGAACACACCGCAGGCCCTCGCGTATTCCGCCATCGACTGCGCCGGGCCGGCGGGATCTTGCTCGGAATCATAAACCCAAAGCGAGCTGCCCTCGCTCCACAGATTGGTGACCCAGCCAAAGCTGACGGCGTCGGGATGGCCCAGATTCTCGGCCACCGCGTGCGTCAGCCAGTTCACGCTGCGCACGTAGCCTCGGATAGTGTTTTCGATATCGGCAGGAATGGTCAGCGCGTCGATCCATCCCTTTCTGACGCAATGCTCGATTGCCGCCTGTAGCGGCTCGCGGACCGGCATGCCATAACTCGGTGCGATATCGTGCTGCTGGCAGGCCCCGAGAAAGTCCGCGTTCAAGACGAAGGCCGCGCCCACAGGGTGGGCCGCATCCACATTGGCGTGGGCGATGCTCAGCGCCAGCACATAGTTCGCATAACTGTGCATATGCCTGCCAGCATCGTTTAGGTTTTCGATATCGCCGCCGGACAAATTGCAGGTGTATGACACCACCACGGGCAGCGTGACGTGACCGCCGCCGACAGCCTCTTCTATCAGGCGCGCCCGCTCGATGAGCAGCTGCGTTTTGGCGTCATCTTCCAGAAACGTCCCAGCATCACCCGCTCCGTCTATGCCCGCATAGGTGAAAATATGGGATGCGCGAGCTTCGGTCATATACTGGACATCGTCGGTAAGCGCCGTGCAGGCGCCAAAGCTAACAAAGTCCGGAAAGCCCGGCACTCGTAGCGAGGTGATGCGCGAAACCTGAAGCGGCAGGGGTGGCGGATTGCTTGCCGGCACCGAAATCGCATCCGGCGCCTGAACCCGGTACAAGACGCCGATAGCCAGTAAATCGCCTGCCACAACTTCATAGCTCCCCGGCTTGACCGGCAAGGGGAAGGCGTGGGTGCCGGCGCTGGCGGGAATGGGCTGCGAGTAGGCCATCTGGTTGCCGATAAGCCGCAGCGTCAAATCCTTGGACAGAACGGCATCCGCGGCAACCGTAATCGGCAAAGTGACAAAGCCAGTGGTATCGACGGGAGCCTGGATTAAGTCGGCATCTCTCAACTCCACCTCGATCAGATCGGCCCGCAGCTCAATCCGTTTCGTCGCGAATGCATATCGAATGTTGTTCAATGCCAGCGGCTCGACGTGCAACTCGGCACTCCCTTGAGCCGGCGCGTTGATCAGCCGGGTCTCCCCGGGCATGGCTTCGAATTGCGCAATGGTCTGAGAGCCATGCGTCACGCGCAGATGCAAGGTTTCCCGCTCCAGCCCCGTCAGCGCGGCAATGCGTATCCGCAAGGCGGCTTGATAGCTTGGCGCGCCGAAAGTGATTTGCAGCGGCGTGACCTCCCCTGTCGTCACGGAAATCTCGTCCGTCGACAGCAACACTTCCGCCGTCACGATATGAAACGGGTCGCTGACCGGCTCTGCCGTCACCTCATAGGTCGTCGGCGCAAGATCGATTTCCGTCAGGCTGTCGTAAGCCACCGTTTTGAGCATTCCGCCAAAGCTGACGGCCGGCTGGATGGCCGCCAGCCGCTCATCGGGGCTGGCGGCGCAATCGACGGCCACCGTGCCGCCATCATCCTCATCCACATAGCCGACGAACGAATCCGCATACAACTCGGGATTGTCAATGAGATTGCCGTTTATGTTGAAGGTAACGGTGTCCTGAGCATCGGGCTGCAGGGTGTGGGGCTTCTCTAAATAGAGTTTGGCGTGAATCAGATAGTTGCCATCGTCTTGAAGCGTGGACATGACGCTCGACTCCGGCGTCAGCGACACCCACGGGTCAAAGCCGGGCTGAATGTTGTCGAGCCCGACAACGGCGGGAGAAAGGAAGGAAAAATACACATACTCGTTTACGACGACATTATCCCCATCCTCTCCCGAAAAATGGGACGCGATCAAAGAACCATAATTCTCATTTGAACCGGACCAGACTTCGACATCAAACTCGAGCGCTGCCATAACGACTCTCCTTGAGCAGGATACGTTGAATGAACAACCAGGAATGACACACTGGATGCGAGCGGAACGCCGCCGGTAGACGCGGCGTGGCGCCCAGCGATGGATTGCATAATTTAGACGCGGCCGCCGGATGGCGGCCAAGGCAAAATAGCAGGCGGACATCCCATCCACCCTGTACCAAAGGCCGATGGAGGCTCCTCAGCAAAGCATGCGCATAAAAAAAGGAGGACCGAAGTCCTCCGCAAATCTTTTAGCCAGGAGTGTTACAAGAAAAACTCAGTTCCAGCCTTGCGGCAGCTTGTAGCCGGCGAATTTCTGCTTGGTGTAGGCCTTGAACGCCGGCGAGTTGTAGGCAGCGATGACGTCTTTCGCCCACGGTTTGGCGGCGTCGGCCGCGCGCACCACGCCCCAGTTCACGTAGGCATAGCTCTTTTCCTGATAGACAGCTTCAGTCAGCTTGATGCCGGAGCTGGTGGCGTAATTGCCGTTGATCACGGAGAAATCCACATCGCTGCGGGAGCGCGGCAGCTGGGCGGCTTCCAGTTGCACCAGCTTTACTTTCTTGATGTTGTCGGCGATGTCGCGCTCGGAAGCGGTCAGCGGATTGATGCCCGGCTTCAGCTTGACCCAACCCAGATCGTTCAGCATCACCAGCACGCGGGCGAAGTTGGACGGGTCGTTAGGCGCAGCCAGGGTTACGCCCGGCTTCGCGTCCTTGAGCGACTTCAGCTTGCCCGGATAGATGCCCAACGGCGCGGTAGGCACCTGGAACACTTCCTTTAGGCTGAGCTTGTGCTCTTTGGCGAAGTTGTCGAGATAAGGCTTGTGCTGAAACACGTTGACGTCCAGCGAGCCCTCTTGCAGCGCCAGGTTGGGACGAACATAGTCGGTGAACTCCACTAGTTTCACGGCGTAGCCTTGCTTTTCCAGCTGCGGCTTGATCGATTGTTTGACCATGTCGCCGAAGTCGCCGACGGTCGTGCCGATCACGATTTCCTTCTTGGCTGGGTCCGCGGCCAGGGTATGACCGGCCAGCGCCAGACCGATTACAGATGCTGCAACTGCTTTGACGACGAATCTACGCATTTTTCTCTCCTTTAAATTCTGCGCATTTTGAAAATCAACGTTTGTCGAGCTTGGCTGCCAGGCGATTGCCCAGCAGCTGGATGATCTGCACCAGCGCGACCAGCAGCAGCACCATGGCTACCATCACGTCGGTCTGGAAGCGGTAATAGCCGTAACGTATAGCCAGGTCGCCTATTCCGCCGCCGCCCACCACCCCTGCAACGGCGGTGTAGCTGAGGAAGCTGATGGTCAGGATGGTGAGGCTGGAGATCAAACCAGAGCGCGCTTCGTTGATCAGCACCTTGAAGATGATTTGCACGGGGCTGGCGCCCATTGCCTCGGCCGCTTCCACCACGCCGCGCGGAATCTCGCGCAGCGTCTGTTCCACCAGTCGGGCGAAGTATGGAATGGCGGCGAAGGCCAGCGGCACCGACGCGGCCACCGGGCCTATGGTGCTGCCCACCAGCGCGCGGGTCAGCGGGATCAACACCACCATCAGAATGATGAAAGGGAAGGAGCGCACCAGGTTTACCACCCAGCTCAGCACGCCGTTGGCGGCGCGGTTGGCGAACATCTGGCCAGGCTGAGACAGGTATAGGATCACGCCCAAGGGGCCACCCAACGCAATGGCGGCGGCGAGGCCCACGCCCAGCATCACGCCGGTTTCCCGGCAGGCCTGCCAAATTTCCGGGCTCATGGACTGCAGGTTCTGCAGCGCTTCGTTCAGGGTTGCGGCATCCATTTACGCGGCCTCCAGCAGCGAGCGGGCCAGATCGGAATCGGCCTCCACTTCGGCATTATTGACATCCACCACCTCCACCACCCTGCCCTGGTCCAGCACGGCTGCTCGATGGCAAATGCTGCGCACCACGTGCATCTCATGAGTGACGATGACGATGGTTACGCCGAAGCGAGCATTGATGTCTTTCAGGCAATCAAGGATGGATTGGGTGGTTTTCGGGTCCAGCGCCGAAGTCGGCTCGTCGGCCAGGATCACATGCGGCCGCGGCGCCAAGGCGCGGGCGATGCCGACGCGCTGTTTCTGGCCGCCGGACAGCTGGGCCGGGTAGTGGTTGGCGCGATCTTCCAGGCCGACGATGGCCAGGCATTCGGCTACGCGCTTGTCGATATCCGCCCGGTTCCAGCCAGCGATTTCCAGAGGGAAAGCCACATTGCCGGCCACGGTGCGATTGGCCAGCAGATTGAACTGCTGGAACACCATGCCGATATTCTGGCGGGCCGCGCGCAACTTCTTGGGCGACAAGCTAGTCAGATCTTGTCCGTCCACGATCACCGCGCCGGCATCGGGCCGCTCCAGCAGATTGATCAGCCGCAGCAGAGTGGATTTGCCTGCGCCGGAGAAACCGATTAGGCCAAAAACTTCGCCTTCGCGGATGGACAGCGAAGTTTCGGCGACGGCGTCGAACCAGCCGCCTTCAGGGCGGCGAAACCGTTTGCAGACATTTTGTAGATGAATCATTCCTAACACTCCCAAAAGCACAAAGCCCACCGATGGCTGCGGCGGGCTTTAGCTGTGGGAATCTCGGGATGTACAAGAGATTGGCTGTAGACAGATTCACTGAGTCTGGGTCTGTCTACCCACGCTTTAGCTGTTTTACGCCCGCAAGCTGTGTTCAAATCGGCGATAAATTTGATTGAGATTGAACATGTTTTTTCGCTTAGCGTCAACAGCCTCTTGGAAAATTATATGAAACTGTCGCCATATTGCAAAAAATGCTTTGCAATATGAAAATAAGTTCATTGCAAAGCATTTTTAGTTTTAAACGGACGCTGCCGCAGTCCTTGCCATCCGACCCCTCCCCTCATTGCACAGGGCCTCCGCACTCGGATTGCATAGAGTGAAAATGATTGCAAGCAGCTGATTTTATTAGGCTATGCAGTTCGGAGGTGCTCTTGCTTTACATGG
>NZ_PQWB01000100.1 GCF_002924365.1 Chromobacterium alticapitis
TTGGCAGCCCATGGCGTCGAAGCTGACCAGCCGCCCCTTGAGTTGCAGACTTTCCAGCAGGGCGGGAATCGCGGTGATTTCATTGCTCTTTTCGTGGGGTTCCGGATTTCCTTCTGTCGAAGTAGGTATGGCAAAGCTGGTGTCAGGCTTGTTTCTTGCGGTCCTTGCTTATTGGTGTCACGTTGTAGGGCTTCCAATTCTCCAGGGCATTCAGCAGCCCGGCCCATTTATCAAGGGCGTCGCGGCGCTCGTTGAAGTAGTCGTGGCGGTTGTAGATGCCTTCCACGTCCTTGATCTTGTGATTGAGGCAGCGTTCGGCTACCACCGGGTCGACGCCCAATTCCGCCAGGTGGGTTCGCGCGGTGCGGCGCAGATCGTGGACGGTGAAGTCCGTCACTTCCGGCATGTGCGGCTTGACCTTGCCCATGGCGGTGCCGATGGTGCCTTCATGGATGTGCGGCACCATGCGGTGCTGCATCTTGCGGGCCGGTAATAGCCAATCGCTCGGGCCGGCCAGGTCGAACAGCTGCTGCAGCCATTCCACTGCCAGAGCGGGCAGGGGGATGTCGATAGGCTTGCCGGTCTTGCTGCGCTCGCCTGGCAGGTGCCAGACGCTGGCCGGCAAGTCGAACTCTTCCTTGCGGGCGGCGCACAGCTCCATCTTGCGGACGCACAGGAGCAGCAGCAGGCGGATGGAGAGGTCGTTCTCTACGCTGAATCCCTTGGCCAGCTTCATCGCGGCGAATAGCTTGGCCAGTTCGTCGCGGCTCAAGGCGCGGTCGCGGGCTTCTTCCTTGCCGCTGGCGTCGCCCACGTCAAAGGCGCTGGCCGGGTTGATTTCGATGATGTGGCGTTTGATGGCGTAGTCAAACATGCGTCGGGTCCAGCGCAGCACGTCGTTGGCCATGGTGGGCGCGCCGCGTTTGACGATGCTCTGCAGCATGTCGTCTATATGGCGGGGCTTGATGTCCTCTACCTTCAGCTTGCCCAGCATCGGGCCGATGTCTTTGTCTATCCGGCGCCGCACGATGTCGGGGTGCTTCCAGCGGCCCAAGATCATCCGCTCGTAGTACTCGTTCGCCAGCTCCAGCATGGTGACGGCGTTTTTCTCTTCTTCGATTTGGGCGAGGGCGGCCGTTTTCTTCTGCTGCTTTTCGCCTGCGACATCGTGGCCCAGCGCCACCCGGGCGGATAGCGCTTTGACGGTTTCCCGGGCTTTGGCAAGTGACAGCTCGGCGTAGCTGCCAATTTGCATAGTGCGGGATTTGCCGGCGAACTTGTAGCGATAGCGCCAGACTGGAACCTTGTCGTTCTCACGGAAGCGTAGCCAGAGACCATCGCCATCGCCGCGGCCTTCGAATCGCTCCCCGGCCTTGATCCAGGCCTTGATTTGCATGTCGGTCAGCTTGCCCATGTTCACACCTCGAATACGGAGTAGACCCCTCAAGCCCGCGCCGCTGTTGGAACGCCAAAAATCTGAACAGCGAATAGGGGGTGTACCCAAACGACTTGGCAAAAAGTGCTATGGGTACACCCTTGGGTACACGGCAAGTATGCGCTTTGTTGATACTTGATGACACGAATTGAAATGAATAAAGCCCCGACTGGCGGGGCTTTTGTGGTTTCGCTGACACGCTATGACACGGCGTGAAAGTTTACTCGATGTTTTGTATCTGTTCCCGCATCTGCTCGATCAGAACCTTCAATTCGACCGAAGCTTGGGTGGTGTCGGTGGAGACGGATTTCGAGCCCAGGGTGTTGGCTTCTCGATTCAGCTCTTGCATCAGGAAGTCCAGCCGCTTGCCGGATTGGCCGCCGGATTTGAGGATGCGGCGCACTTCGGACAGGTGGGTGGTCAGGCGAGACAGTTCCTCGTCCACGTCTATTTTTTGCGCGAACAGCGCGAACTCCTGCTTCAGGCGGTCGTCGTCCACGCTGCCCAGCGCCTCCTGCAGGCGGCCGGACAGTTTGGCCATGTAGTTTTCGAGGATTTGCGGCAGCTTGGGCTTGATGGCGGCGACGATGGCCTCCATGCCCTCGATGCGCTCGACCAGCACCGCCTTCAGCTTTTCGCCTTCGCGCGAGCGCGAGGCGTTGAAATCGGCCAGCGCGGTTTGCAACGCGTCCAGGCACAACTGGTGCAGCACTTCCGGCGCCAGTTCATTGCTTTTCAGCACGCTGGGCCAGCGCATCAGCTCCCCCACCGACAGGCCGTGGTTGGCGCCGCATTGCTGCTGCACTTGGCGCGACACATCCATCAGGCGGCTGAGGAAGGCCTGGTTCAGTTCCAGCGTCGGCGCGGCGCTGTCGACCTGGTTGAGGCCGACGCGGCATTCCAGCTTGCCGCGGGTGACGCGGGCGGCGATTTGTTCGCGCAATTGCGGTTCGATGATGCGCAGCTCTTCGGGCAGGCGCATCTGCACATCCAGATAGCGGTGATTGACTGCGCGTATCTCAAGGCTCAACATTCCACCTGGGAATTCCCGGGTGGCGGCGGCAAAGCCGGTCATGCTCAGTATCATGCGGGGCTCCTGTGATTGTAGGGATTTCCAAATGCCGGGCCCGAATTGCTTTGCTAAGCTCAATTCAGGGCCAGAGGACACTATATCAACAGCCATTCGATGACTCAATCCAGCAAGCAAACCCCATTGCCGGCGGGCTACCGCCTGGCCGAGTACACCATTGTTCGCCAACTGTCGGTCGGCGGCTTCAGCGTCGTTTACCTGGCGCTGGACGATGAGGACCGCAAATTCGCCATCAAGGAGTACCTGCCGCGCAATCTGGCCGAGCGCAATGTCAATGACGAGGTGACCGTGCCGCTGGAGCTGGACCGGGACGCCTTCAATCTGGGCTTGAAGTGCTTTTTCGAGGAAGGCCGCGTGCTGTCCGGCATCTCGCACCCGACTGTGGTGCGCGTCAGCAATTTTTTCCGCGCCAATCACACGGTGTACATGGTGATGGAGTATGCCGACGGCCGCTCGCTGGGCAAGGAGCTGGAGCTGGCGGGCGGCAAAATGCCGGAGCGGCAGATCCGCAAGTGGTTCGCCGCCTTGCTGTCCGGCCTGCGCGAAGTGCATAGCCAGCGCTTGCTGCACCTGGACATCAAGCCGGCCAATATCTATCTGCGGCGCAATGGCGTGCCGCTGCTGCTGGATTTCGGCGCGGCGCGGCAAACGTTGTCGCGCAACGCCAAGCATTTCGCCGCGATGTATACGCCGGGCTTTGCCGCGCCGGAACAATATGAGAAAGATCAGCCCTTGGGGCCGTGGACCGATATCTACGCGATAGGCGCCTGCCTGTACGTGTGCATGGGCGGCGCGACGCCGCCCGGCGCGCGCGAGCGGGGAGAGCGCGACCGGCTGGTGCCGGCCAGCCAGGCCTTTCGCCACCAGTATTCGCGCGAGCTGACCGAGCTGTGCGACCGATGTCTGGCACTGCCGCCCAACGACAGGCCGGCGACGGTGCTGGAAGTGCAGAAATGTCTGCAGCAAACGGAATACAGCAGTCCGGAGCGGCCAGCGGCAGGAGAGGGAAATCGATTGGTGGGCTGGATCCGCGGTTTGACCGGCGGCCGGCATGGAAAGGGAACGGAATGAAGTTATCGGTTTTCCAGGAGAGCCGGATAGGCGGCCGCAGTTATAACCAGGACCGCTTGGCCATCGCCCACACGCGGGAGGCAGTCTTGCTGGTGGTGGCGGACGGCATGGGAGGCCACATGCGCGGCGAAGTGGCGGCCCAGATCACGGTGGATCTGTTGTGCGAGCTGTTTTATCAACAGGCCGCGCCTACGCTGACTCATCCCAACCGTTTCCTGGTGAATGCGATCAGCTCTGTGCATCAAGTGATTCTGGAATACGCGGCGGACCACCGGCTGCCCGACGTGCCCAGCACCACCGTGGTGGCTGCCATTCTGCAGCAGGGCCAGTTGTTCTGGTGCCATGTGGGCGACTCGCGATTGTATTTGCTGGACCATAAAGGCATGCGCCTGCGTTCGCGCGACCACTCCCAGGTGCAGCGGCTGATCGATCAGGGCGTCTTGACCGAGGAGGCGGCGAAGACCCATCCGGACCGCAACAAGATCTACAACTGTCTGGGCGCGTCCAGCGATCCGGACATCGACATAGGCGAGCGCCAGCCCATAGGGCCAGGCTGTTCCGTGGTGCTGTGCACCGACGGCCTGTGGTCGCAAATTCAGGATGCGGAACTGGAAAAAGTGTTCGCGGGCCGCCACGTCAATCAGGTGCTGCCGGCCCTGATCAATGTGGCGGAGCGGCGGGCCGGCGCCGGCGGCGACAATCTGTCCGCGATCGCCGTGACGGTGCTGGACGACGCGGTGGAGCTGGGCGAGCGCAGCGACGCGCTGGATACCGAGAAGAACCCGCCGCGCATGGGCGGCCGGCTGATATTGGAGTCCAATCTGGAGACCATGCACCGCGAGATTCTGGCCAGCCAGGTGGGCAAGGGCGGCTGAGCGGTTATAATCGCTGCCATTCCATCCTACCGGAGCTTCTAGCATGCGCCCCTCCCAACGCAGCGCCGACGCGATGCGCGTCGTCAGACTGACCCGTTCCTACACCAAGCACGCCGAAGGTTCGGTGCTGGTGGAGTTCGGCGACACCAAGGTGATCTGCACCGCCAGTGTGGAGGAGACCGTGCCGTCCTTCCTCAAGGGCAAGGGCCAAGGCTGGGTGACGGCCGAGTACGGCATGCTGCCGCGCTCCACCGGCAGCCGCATGCGCCGCGAGTCGGCCGCCGGCAAGCAGTCCGGCCGCACCCAGGAAATCCAGCGGCTGATCGGCCGTTCGCTGCGCGCGGTGACGGATTTGGCCAAACTGGGCGAGCGCCAGATCGTCATCGATTGCGACGTGATCCAGGCCGACGGCGGCACCCGCACCGCCAGCATCACCGGCGCCTATGTGGCGCTGGCCGATGCGATCAAAGGCTTGCAGGCTGCCGGCAAGCTGGCGGCCAATCCCCTGCGTGACCAAGTAGCGGCGGTGTCGGTCGGCGTATACCAGGGCCTGCCGGTGCTGGACCTGGATTATCCGGAAGACTCCGACTGCGAGACCGATATGAACGTGGTGATGACCGGCGGCGGCCGCTTTGTCGAGGTGCAAGGCACGGCTGAGGGCGAACCGTTCAGCGAGGAAGAAATGACGGCCATGCTGGCGCTGGCGCGCAAGGGCATCGCCGAATTGCTGCAGGCGCAACGCGAGGCGCTGGCGGATTAAGCAGGCCTTTTCCGGCAGCAGAACAAAGCCCTGTCGATGGCTGTCGGCAGGGCTGTTTTTTATCGGGATTCCGCTGTTTTGGCGCGCTGGATGAAATCGCGCAGGGCTTGGCTGAACATGGGCGCGGAGACGCTGAGATTGTCTTCATGCTTGCGTCGCTGGGCTGGCGGCGCGGAGCTTTGCACCGCGACGATGCTGGCCTGTCCTTTGGCGTCGAAGACGAAAATAGGCGAACCGCTATTGCCTTCCAATGAGTTGCAGCGGTGAGTCAAGCGGCCATCGTTCTTCAAATCGGTGGCCTTGCAATGATTGTGGACGCGCAAGTGACGCTGGTCGTCTATCGGATAGCCGCCCAGGGTGACGGTCCATTTCTTTTCGTTCAGTAGTTTTTTCAGTTGCTCGCGGCTGCCCTGGAACACGGGAATATAGCCCTGTTGTTTGCCCAGCGGCGTTTTCAGGCGCACAAAGGCGAAATCGCGCGGACCGATATTCGGCGGGATGTAGATGCCGTCCTTGCGTCGGATCAGTCCCTTGAGAAAGGCGCGGTCCACATAGACCTCGGCAATCTGGCTGCGGTCTTCATACTCATTGCCCCACAGCCCAACGGTGAAGCTGATGGCTTTGTCCATTTTGCCCTGATCGTTCAGAAAGCAATGCCCCGCGGTCAGCACCACATTAGGCGACACCAGGGTGCCGGTGCAGATATTGCGCGAGCGGGTTTGCAACTGGCCGACGGCCTGCCAGGGCAAATGGTCGGGCTGTACCAGCACCCGCTCGTCCTTGCCGAAGAACAGGATTTTATGTTCGCGGCTCAATGGCGCGGCGTGGAGGAGGGCGGGCATCAGCGCGAGACAGAGCGCGAGGCGGGGCAGTTTCATGATGGAGCACCTGAAATGACGACGGGGCGCAATGCGCCCCGTTCGATGATGCAACGCCGCTAGCTAAACAGCCGCGGCGCCGTTGCCTGAATTACTTGGCAGCGGAAGCGGCGGCCTTCTTGGCAGCGTGCTTTTTGTGAGCCTTTTTGGCCGGAGCGGAAGCATCGGCTTTGGCGGCTTGAGCCTTGGAAGCAACGGCCTTCTTGGCGGCGTGCTTGTGAGCCTTCTTGGCTACCGGAGCGGAAGCGTCGGCCTTGGCGGCTTGAGCCTTGGAGGCTTCAGCTTTCTTGGCGGCGTGCTTCTTGGCGTGGTGCTTGTGAGCCTTCTTGGCAACCGGAGCGGAAGCGTCGGCCTTGGCGGCTTGAGCCTTGGA
>NZ_PQWB01000101.1 GCF_002924365.1 Chromobacterium alticapitis
AAACAGTGCCACCGGACCTGCAATGCCTTGTCGGGCAGTCCATTGGCCAAATTGCGCAAGGCCGATCGCTGGCTGAGCTATGCCCAAGCGCTGCAGAATGGCTTGACCGTGCGGGCCGCGGCGCGCGCGTGCGGCATCAGCAAAAACACGGCTTTCTTGTGGCGCCATCGCTTCTTGCATCGCGCATCAGACCACCTGGCGACGCAGGCCCGGGGGATCGTCGAAGTGGATGAGACCTTCATCCTGGAATCATTCAAAGGGCAGCGACACCTCCCACGCGTGTCGCGCCAGCGGGATG
>NZ_PQWB01000102.1 GCF_002924365.1 Chromobacterium alticapitis
ATGTTTTTCAGCGCCAGAAAAAACAGTTTCAGCAAGGCTTCATCGCTCGGGAAGGAGCCGCGATTTTTGGTCAGCTTGCGCAGGCTCATGTTCACCCAGCCACGCGCAGCACTCGCGCCAATTGCACGACTTCTCTGCCATGGCTGCGCTCAGCAATGCCGTGCGCGTTCGGCGCGTCTCCCGCATCGATGAATGCCGCTTCCAGCGCGCTCAGCAAGGCAGGTTGGTTGCCTTTCACTGGCAGCAGATCGTCTGGGATAGCTGTCGCCTTTCTCACTGCTAGCGGCGTGATGGAAGCGTTGAGAATTATGCAATTTAATTAACAAAATTAATATATTTAGTTACAATGATTTAATGGTTGCGCAACCCGTTTCACTGGCAAAACTTCGGTGCAGGTTTCGTCTGTCGGATGGGTGATTGCGCGGTCGGCTATTTTATTGAATTTATTGGATGTTTTTTTGACGTAGCCACACACTGAATTCCCATCATTTGCTGCACCTCCCTCTCATGCAAGGAGCCGCCTATGCGCGCCAAGTACCTTAAGCTCGTCAGACTCAGCGCCCTCTATGACTTGATGGCGACTGCGGCTTTCGCCACGCCGTGGACATTCGCTGCCGTGCACACTCTGCTGGGGAGCATTTCGCCGCTGCCCGCATTCGCGCCTATTCATGTTCTTTTCGCCAATCTGCTGGGCAGCGTGGTGGTCATTTGGTCGGTGCTGCGTCTACGCCGACCGGAGGCCGAGTTCGGCTTGTACGACACGTTTGCCCGCGGGCTGTTTTTCATCTGGCAGTTGTACTATCTGCTGGCCATGAACGGCGTCGCCATCGTCTGGGGATTTGCAGCCATGGAGGCGGCTTTTGGCATTGCGCAGGGATATGGCTATTGGCTGCTGCGCAAAACAGAAAGCGGAAAGCCCAGCGCTTGCCGGATCGTGATGGCGCTTCGGGCCGCTGCCTGACAAGCCAGGGGCTTTACGGCATGGGAAAAGCCGCTTCGGCTCCCATGCGCTACGGCAGGGATAGGGGAGGGTGGCCAGGCCTTGGCGGCCTGGCCCGTCGCGCCGCCGCCGCGCTCAGTCCTTGGCGGCGTAGCGCGCGTCCAGCTCGTCGTAGAAGGGTTTGTTGACCAGGCGTTGGCGTTCCGCGAACGGGACCACCAGCTGCGGGTCTTCCTGCAGCACGCCGTCGCGCGACAGCGCGCCCAGGGCGCGCTGCATGCCCAGCACCGCGCCCTGCAGCGCGGCGTTGGCGTACAGCACCATGCCGTAGCCCAGGGTTTTCAGTTCTTCGGCGCTGAATGCCGGCGTTTTGCCGCCGATGACGATATTCATCAGCAGGGGGCGGTCGAACAGCGCGGGCAGGCGGCGGATGTCTTGCGGGTCTCGCACCGCTTCGATGAACAGCACGTCGGCGCCGGCTTCGCGGTAAAGGGCGGCGCGCTCGATGGCCGCGTCTATGCCCTCCACCGCGCAGGCGTCGGTGCGGGCGATGATCAGCAGGTTTTCGTCTTCGCGCGCCTCGACGGCGGCCCGGATCTTGCCTGCCATCTCGGCTGCGGAGATCAGGCTGTGGCCGGCGAAATGGCCGCATTTCTTGGGCAGCACCTGGTCTTCCAGCTGGATGGCGTCGGCGCCGGCGCGTTCCAGCGCCCGCACCGTGCGGCGGACATTCAAGGCATTGCCGAAGCCGGTGTCGGCGTCGACGATGATGGGAATCCCCACCGCGTCGCGGATGGCGGCGGTCTGGTCGGCCACTTCCTTCAGGCCGACGAAGCCCAGATCGGGCAGGCCCAGCTGCATATTGGTGAGGCCGGCGCCGGTCAGATAGACGGCGCCGAAGCCCAGGTCTTCAATGATGCGGGCGCTCAGCGCGTTGTAGGCGCCAGGCACCAGCAGGCCGGCGCGCGCTTCCAGCTGGCGGCGCAGGGTCAATTTGCTTTGTTTGCTCATTCTGTCGTTTCCAGTATGGCGAGGGGGTGGGTCTGGTGAAAGTCGCCCTGCCAGAATATCAGCGGCGGACGTTCGGGGTGGTGACGGGTTTCCAGCACTTCGCCGATGAAGATCAAGTGGTCGCCCTCGGCGTGCTGGCGCGCGTTGCGGCAGACCAGCCAGGCGGCGGCCTGGCCGATCAGCGGGGCGTCGGCGCGCCGTTGGTCGAACTGCGCGCGTTTGCGCTCGTCTTGCCCGGGGCCGGCGAACAGGCGGCACAGCGCCAGTTGCTGGCGGCTCAGCACCTGGATGGCGAAGTGGCCGGCCTGCTGAAAGATGGGCGCCGCGCCGGAATGCTGGCGCAGGCACCATAAAATGAGCGGCGGCTCCAGCGACAGCGAGCTGAAGGCATTCACGGTCAGGCCGACCGGCTGGCCGTCGGCGTCATAGGCGGAGGCGATGGCGACTCCGGTGGCGAAAGCGCCCAGTGTCTGGCGCAAGGCATGCTTGGACGTCATGTCGGCGCGCTCCCCGGCTCATACCTCGATGGCGTAGCCAAAATCGATCTCGCTGGCGCAGAGGCCGCCGCGCATGCCCCAGTTTTCGCCGGGCTGCTCGTTGAGCAGGATGACGATGTCGGCCGGCGCCATGCCCAGCAGGGCGGAGACGTCGGCGGCCAGCCTGGCGTAGAGCTTTTTCTTGGTGTCTGTTTTGCGGCCGGCGAATATGGTGATCTCGATGTGCAGGTAGTCTGGCTTGCCGCCCGGCGGCAGCAGGTCTCCGGGCGCGTATCGCGCGTAGCGCGCCTGCAGCTCCTCGTCGCTGACGCCGAACACTTCGCGCAGGGCGGCGTAGACGCATTCGATCAGGGCCTGGCGTTCGGCCGGCGCGCGCGCGGCGCTTTCTTCGATTCTGACTATAGGCATAGCGGGCTCATTTCTATGGGCGAGGCGGCGGCGAAGGACGCCGACTGCATTTCGGCGAGGCGGCTCAGGGTGCGGTGGGTGTCCACCGACAGCGCCACCTCGCGCAGCATGGTTTCGATGGGGCGCTCGGAGGCGAGCAGCAGGCGTTGCCGGCGGTCGTACAACACGTCCACCAGCCAGATGAAGCGGCGCAGGCCATCCGCCTTGTTCAGCTGTGCCTGGCGGATGTCCGACACCACCACCACGTTCCAGCGCTCCGAGATTTCCAGGTAGTCGAGGTGGGAGCGCGGACCCAGGCAGATGGCGTCGAAGTCGAACCAGACGCAATCGTCGCCGACCGCGCGCGCTTGCACCGGGCGGTCGGACAGGCGGACCACGGCGGCCTCGGCCGGCACGGTTTGCCCCAGGCCGGCCAGCAGGCGGCGCAGGCGCTGGTCGGTATCTGCGCCGCAGGGGTCCAGGTATTGCCGCAGGGCTTCGCCCTCGCGGTAGCGGTAGTCCTTGTCGCCGTCCAGATGCAGGATGGACATGTGGCGCTCGATCAGGGCGATCACCCGCAGCGCGTACTGGTGCAGATGAGGGTCGGGCAGCAGCTGTTCCGGCGCGTAGTTCGAGGTGAGGATCACCAGCACCCGCTGCTCCAGCAGCACGCCGAGGAAGCGCTCCATCAGGATGGCGTCCGCCACGTCGTGCAGGTGAAACTCGTCCAGGCAGAACATGCGGCATTGCTTGGCCACCCGCCGCGCCAGCGCGCTCAGGTAGTCGGCGTGCGCGCCGTCCGCGCGCGCCAGGCCGCGGTGCAGGTCGCGCAGGAACTGGTGATAGTGGATGCGCTGGGCGGGCAGCGCGGCCTGGGCGAACAGGCCGTCCATCAGCATGGTCTTGCCGCGCCCGGGCTCGCCCCACAGATAGGCGCCCAAGGGCGTGGCGCGCCGCAGCCAGCCGCCTTGCCGCAGCGCCTGGCGGTACAGCCCGTCCAGCGTCTGGGCGGCGCGGCTTTGGCCGGCGTCCAGGGCCACGCTGCGTTCCGCGAAGCGCTGCGCCAGCGGCGCGTCTTCTCGCCTAGGCATGGCTGGGCTCCGCGGCGGCGGCGAAGTCGCGCAATGCCTGCAGCAGCGCACGTTCGCTGTCCTCGTCCCGTTGTAGCAGGTGTTCCAGCGCGGCGTCGCTGTCTATGCCGCGCTTGTCCTGCGACAGTTTGAACCGGCCTTCTTCATGCAGGCTGCGCACGCGCAGGGCGAGGATGTGCGGCGCGTTGGCGATCACGCGCGGGTCGTCGCCATCGAACTGGAACGGCGCCTGCGGCGGCTGCAGCAGATCGCAGGTGTCGCGCAGCGCGCCAAGCGCGGATTCGATGTCGTCCAGCACTTCGATTTCCGCGTCCATATGCACGGCCACATAGTTCCAAGTGGGCAGCAGGCGGCTGTGATAGGCCTCAGGCGGGATGTAGCGCTGCGGGCCCATGAACACCAGCCGGGCGGAGAAGCGCCGCTGGCTGAACTGGGGATTGCGGCGGTCGACATGGCCGAACAGGCTGCGGTCGGCGGCGCGGAACAGCGGCACATGGCTGGCATGGCGTTGGCCTTGGCTTTCGCTGCTGATCAGGGCCAGCGGGTAGCGCGCTATCATGCGGTCTATCAGGTCGGGCCGGGTACAGCAGTATTCCCGGTAATGGAAGGCGCATGCGCTCAAGATAAGCTTCCTTTCGCAAACAGGTTCAGTGGCCGCCCAGCGCGCGGTCTCGCCGCTGACGGTCGTGGGCGATGGCGGCCTGGGTCATCCAGCGCAGCAGGGCGCGGCCGCGCAGCGGCCGGCCGGAGAAGGGCAGCAGGCAGGGTTCGGCGCGTATCAGTTGCCGCGCCAGCGATCGGCCGAGCAAGGCGGACAGCGCCAGGCCGCGGCCATTGCAGCCGGTCCAGCTCAGCACGCCCTCGCCCGGCGCGGCGAGCGAGGGCTGGCCGCTGGGGGTCAGGCCGACGCGGCCGGACCACAGCCGCGCCGCGCCCGCGTCCTCGCCGAAGACGGCGACGATGCGGCGGCGCAACTGGTCGGCGTGCCATTGTTCCGAACGCCCGGCGCTCAGCGAAAACATGCCGGTCAGCAGTCGGCCCTCCGGCGTCTTGCGGAAAAACCACATGTCGCGGCGGTTGTCGGAAAACGGGATGTCGGCGGGCAGCAGCCGCGCCTGCTGCTCCGGATCTAGCTCGAATTGTCCCAGCGTCAGTTCCAGCGGCACGCTGCGCCGGATGACGTCGCGCGCGCCATCGCGGCTGTAGGCGTTGCCGGCCAGCAGCACCTTTTCGGCCAACAGCGCGCCGCGCGGCGTGTCTAGGCGATGCAGGCCATCGCGGGCGCGGGTTTCCACCTTGAGTACCGGGCAATGTTCGAGCAGCGCCACGCCGGCGGCGCGGCAGCGTTCGGCCAGGCCGCGGACGAGCGCCAGCGGATCGATCTGCCCGCCGTCTTGGAACAGCAGGGCGTGGCGGTACCGGCTGGAGCCGGTGGCGGCGCGCAGCGCGTCCCCTTCCAGCGGCCGCGCCGCGGCGCCCAGCGCGCGCCAGGCCTCGGCCTGCTGCCGCGCCGGCTGGTCCGGCGGGTCGGCGAAGGCCAGCATCCAGCCCTGGCGCGTGGCGCAGGCCTCGGGAAGGGCCAGCAGACTGGCCGAGGATGCGGCCAAGGCGGCGAGGTAGGGCGCGGCGTCGTCGCCCAGCCAGGCGCGCAATTGCGGCGGCCCCAGGCGGGAGGGCACCGGCACCACGAAGCCGGAATTGCGGCCGCTGGCGCCGCCGCCCACCGCGCCGGCGTCCAGCAGCGCCACCGAGCAGCCGGCCTCGGCGGCGGCCAGCGCCGCCGACAGCCCGCTGAGGCCGGCGCCTATCACCGCCAGCTGGCAGCGTCCGGGCAGCTCGGCCGAGGGCGGCGGCGGCAGCAGAGCGGCGCGCGCCTGCCAGCCGGTTTCTGCCGCGAGCAGGCCGTCAAGCGCGCGCGGCGCCATCGGCGAACTCCCGCAGCCGCCGTTCCAGCGATTGCACGATGGCCTGGGAGCGCAGGGCCAGCAGGCTGAAGGAACCGGCGTCGCCCATGCCGTGAGTGGACTCGCAAAGCCCGTTCAGGTAGAGCGGCGCGCCCTGGTCGGCGGCGCCCTGCAGGCGGACGCGGTAATCCAGCTCGATTTCCACGGTTTGGCGTTCCGAACGCAGCAGCGGCGACACCGATTCCAGCACGCGCGGCCAGCGTTCGCGCTTCGCGCCTTCGCCCAGGTCCAGGAAGCCGGTGGCCAGCACGACCAGGTCGGCGGTTTCCTCCCGCGTCTCCCCGCTCAGGAAGTGGCGCATGCGCAGCGCCACGCCGTCGGCGCGCGGCTCGCAAGCCTCGGTTTCCATGCAGGTGAGCAGGGCCAGGCTGTCCTTGCCTTGCAAGCGGTTGGCGTACTGCTTGACGTACAGCTGGTTCAGCACGTCGATGTCGGCGGAGGAGTAGTTGGTGTAGACCAGCTCGCGCCGCAGCTTGGCCTTGTGCTCCGGGCTGGCGGCGAAAAAGGCGTCGACGAAGGCGGGGAAGTAGACTTCGTCCGAGAACGGGCTGGTGTCTTTCTGCCGGTAGCCGAAGTTGCGGGTGACGCCGGCGACGCGGCTCACGCCGCTTTCCGCGCTGGCGTGCAGCAGGATTTCCACCGCGCTCTGGCTGCCGCCTATCACCGCCACGCGGCTGCCGCCGGCGGCCTTCATCCGCTCCAGCGCCGGCAGGTAGTGGTTCAAATGGACTACGCGCGGATCGGCGGCGCGGTTGAACGGCTCCGGGATGTTGGGCGTGCGGCCGGGGGCCAGCACCACGCAGCGGGCCAGGTATTCCGCGCCGTCGGCGCAGCGCACCCGGTAGTGGGCCAGCGAGCCGTCCGCCGCGGCGATGGGCGCCAGGTCGACCACTTCGCGGCCGTATTCCACTTGCCGGCTGAAGCAATCCGCCGCCCAGCTGACGTACTGCGCGTATTCCAGGCGCAGCGGGTAGTGCAGCGGCAGGTTCAGGTGCTCGTAGAGGCGATTGTGCTCATGCAGGAAATTGGTGAAGGAATAGCGGCTGCGCGGATTGCGCGGCGTGACCAGATCGCGCAGCGGGTGGTTCTGGATGTCGGAGCTTTCCAGCATCATGCCCGGCTGCCAGGCGGCGCTGGCGCGCCGCTCCAGGAAGCGGACCGAAAGCTGCGGCGCCAGTTCTTCCAGCGCGATGGCCAGGGCGATGTTGGCCGGTCCGAAGCCGATGCCGATGATGTCGTGCAAGGTGTGGTTCATGCTAGGTTTCCGTTGCTCAGAGTGCCATGGCCGCGGGCGCGGATTGCGCCGCCGGCGCGGCCGGCCACAGGCTGTCCAGCGCGGCTTCGAAGCGCTGGGCGATGAGGTCGGCGTCGTCTGGGGTGAGGATCAGCGGCGGCAGGAAGCGCATCACCGCGCCATGGCGGCCGCCGCTTTCGAGGATCAGGCCGCGCTCCAGGCAGGCGCGCTTGAGCGCCTTGGCCAGCTCGCTGTTGGCCGGCGGGCGGCCCATGGCGTCGGGCTGGCCGTTGGGGTCTATCAGCTCGACGCCCAGCATCAGGCCGCGGCCGCGCACTTCGCCTATGCAGGCGTAGCGGGCTTGCAGCGCCTGCAGCCGCTGGCGCAGCCGCAGCCCCACCGCGCGCACCTGTTCCAGCGAGCCGGGGCGGCGCAGGTATTCCAGCGCGGCGGCGCCGCTGACCAAGGCGATCTGGTTGCCGCGGAAGGTGCCGGCGTGCGCGCCGGGCGTCCAGCGGTCGTATTTTTCGTGATAGGCGATCAGCGCCAGCGGATAGCCGCCGCCCACGGCCTTGGACATGATGATGGCGTCGGGCACGATGCCGGCCCATTCATGGGCGAACATGTCGCCGCTGCGGCCGAAGCCGCTCTGCACTTCGTCCATCACCAGCGGCACGTCGTGGCGGGCGGTGATTTCGCGCAGGCCGCGCAGCCATTCGGCGCTGGCCGGAATGCAGCCGCCTTCGCCCTGGATGGGTTCCACCAGCAGCATGGCCGGCTTGGTCACGCCGCTTTCGGGATCGGACAGCAGGTTTTCCAGGTAGGCCAGCGACAGCCGCTCGGTTTCGGCGGCGTCTGCGCCGAAGGGGCTGCGATAGGCGTAGGGGAAGGGCAGAAACTGGATTTCCGCCGGGTAGCCGTTGACCGCCTGCTTGGGCCCCAGATTGCCCATCATGCCGAGCGAGCCCATGGTCATGCCATGGTAGGCGCCCTGAAAAGCCAGCACGGAGCGGCGGCCGGTGGCGGTCTTGAACAGCTTCAAGGCCGCTTCCACCGCGTCCGAGCCGGACGGCCCGCAGAATTGGACCTTGGCGCGTTCGGCGAAGGCGGCGGGCAGCGCCTGGAACAGTTGCTCGATGAAGTCGAGCTTGGCAGGCGTGGCGATGTCCAGGGCCTGCTGCAACTGGCCGGAGTTCAGATAGGCCGCCACGCGCTCCTGGATGAAGGGGTGGTTGTGGCCCAACGGCAGGGCGCCGGCGCAGGCCAGGCAGTCCAGGTATTCGCGTCCGGCGCTGTCGTAGACGCGGACAAGCTCGCCGCGGCTGATGACGCGGTCAATGCCGCGGGCGTAGGTGCGGGCGTTCGATTCGCGCTCGGCCCACTGGGCGCGGCGGGTTTCCAGTGCATCCATGTTCTAGCGTCTCCCTCAGCTTAAAGCCGTCTCGATTTCCGGCTGCGTCGTCTTGCCTTCGGCGGCGATTTGGCCCAGCTCGCGGATCCAGCGCCGATACTCGATGCCCAGGCGGTCGCTGCGCACGTGCATTTCCTGCTGCAAGTCCAGCGGCAGCCGCGCCGGACGCTGCGATTCCACGATCAGCCTGTCCTGTTCAAACACCATGTCCTGGCGGTACAGAATCTTTTCCTCGGTCAGCTCCGCGCCGAAGTTGATGGCCACGATCAGCCAGATCACGCACTCGGCCTCGTCCACCGGCGTGGCGTTGAGGAAGGTGCAGAAGCGTTCCGTTTCGCCGGTTTTTTTGACGAAGTAGGCGGTGGTGGGGTTGAACACGGAATAGGTGTAGCGGGCGTCGACCGGAATGCCGCGGTGATCGCCATAAGGCTGGAAGACCGAGATTTCCGAGGTGCGCAGGCCGCGATCGTCCTTGAACACCTGGTAATCCTTCAGCGGCTCCGGCGCGTCGGGGTTGCCGTTGAGATTGGCGTGGACGAAAGGGAAGTGCGAGGCGTCCAGGAAGTTTTCCACCGAGCGCAAGGCGTTGCCGCGGTAGCGGTATGGTCCGGCGAACACCTTGCGGAAGGAGGCGTCTTCCCATTCCGGAAACACCGGCAGCGGTCGAACTGGCGCATCCAGGCTGACCCAGATCAGGCCGTAGCGCTCGGCGGCGTGGTGGCGGAAAATCAGCCGCGCGCTGGACGGCGTGGCCTGGTCCGGATGCGCGGGCACGCGGGTGCATTGGCCGCCGGCGTCGAAACGCCAGCCATGATAGGGGCACTCGATCTCGCCCTTCTTGACGCAGCCGAGCGACAGCTTGGCGCCGCGGTGGCCGCAATAATCCTTCCAGGCGTGGATCTGGCCCGCGCCGTCCCGCCACAGCACCAGCTCTTCGCCCAGCAGCGTGACGGCCTTGGGGCGCTCGGCGCTCACTTCGTCGGCGCGCGCCACCACATGCCATTGATTCTTCAGCGCTTGGTAATCCAGCCCGGCGCGGTCCCATTGGCCCTTATACAGCATGGCCGTCTCCCTTGTTCAGCGGGTCCGCCAGATCGCGGCAGGCGCCGTCGAACTGCCAGCCCGGCTGGGTCCAGCCGGCCGGGCTGTAGTCGGACAGGCAGGCGTCGACCAGCGAGCGGCATTGCGCCATCACGCCGCTGCTTTCGCAGTGGCGCAGCATGTCCAGCCTCACTTGCTCGTTGTTGCCGGCGTAGTTGTGCTCGTACAACTCGTGGCGGCCGCCGAATTCGCTGCCCAGCGCGTCCCACAGCAGCTTGATCAGCTTGAGGCGGTCCACGGCGTTCTGGTCCGTGCCCTGGAAATAACAGTCGATCAGGTCTTTTGTTTCCGGATGGCCCAGGTCTAGCCAGCTGGAGACCTGCATGATGGGCGAGCCGCCGAGTATGGTGTTGAACACCGGCTTGAGCTGGGACATCATCTGCGTGCCGAAATAGCGCACGGTCGCGGCGGCTTCCAGCCGCGGCACCACGGAGCCGTCCTTGCGCGTTTCCGGGTTGAGGCACAACGATTCGGTCAGCGACCACAGCAGGTTGCGCAAGGCCACGATGTCGGCCAGACGGGTGCGCACGCCGCGGAAGCTGTCGGTGCCGTTGGACTCCAGCACCTTGGCCAGCAGGCCGCAGATGAAGTCCATCTTGACCGCCAGCCGGGTGCCGGATTGCAGCGGATAGCGGTTGAGGAAGCCGGAGGCGGAATAGAAGCTGCGCGCGCGTTCGATGTCGCGATAGATCAGCACGTTTTCCCACGGCACGAACACGCCGTCGAAAATCAGCACCGAATCGTTTTCGTCGAAGCGGCTGGACAGCGGATTGTCGAAGGGGCTGAGCGCCGAAGCCTCATAAGAGCGGCGGCACATGATTTTCAGGTTCGGGGCGTTCATCGGCAGGATGAAGCACAGCGCGAAATCTTCCTCGCGACCGGTCTGATAGTGGGTGGCGCTGTTCTGGGCGACGAAGGTGGCGTTGGACAGCGCCGCGCTGGTGGCCACCATCTTGGCGCCACGCACGATGATGCCGGCGTCGGTTTCCTTTTCCACATGCAGGTAGATGTCGCGCATATCGGCGATGTCGCGGGCGCGGCCCACCGGCGGATTGACCAACACATGGTTGAGGAACAGCACTTTGCGCGCGGTCTGGCGATACCAGTGCAGCGCGTTGTCGTGGAAGGGCGCGTACAGATGCGGGTCCGACTTCAGCGTGGCGGTGAAGCCGGCTTTGTAATCCGGAGTGCGGCCCATGAAGCCGTAGGTCAGGCGCGACCAGTGCGCGATGGCGTCGCGCGCCTTCAGCAGTTCTTCGCTGGAGCGGCTGGGCATGAAATAGCGGTGGGTGCGGTAGCCTTCCGGATCGATGTCGGTCATCAAATCCCGGCTGGCCGGGTCATGCAGGGCCGCGTAGAGCCGGGACATCGAATAGGCGCTATTGCGGAAGGCATGGTGCCGGGTGACGTCTTTTACCTTTTCGCCGTATATATAAACCGAGCGACCATCGTTCAGACTGTCCAGATATTCTTCCGGCGTCATCATCTCATTCAATGCGTCAGGACTCACTTGCCACTCCACTTTATTTATCAAGCGTAATGAAATCACGGCAGCGGTATTTAGGCTGACTGCTGTGGACTAAATGAATTCAAGGTGTAAGCGTGCCCGCGCGGCGCGCTGGGGGCCGCGTTTTGGCTATTTAAATCAAGATTGGATCAGTGGCTGAAATATCGTCCCAGCAGGAAAATGCCGGAAAACAGCACCACGGTATTGATCACGCGGATGAATTGCTCCCGCGTCAGGCGCAAGGTAATGTGCCGGCCCACGAATACGCCGCACAGCATGGCCGGAGCGAGTATCAAGGCTAGAATCAGCAGCGAGCTGTCCATATAGACGCCGGCGAGGGCGAACAGCACTACCCGGGTCAGGGTGCTGAGACCGATCAGGGTGGTTTGGGTAATCCTCAAGTTTTCCTTGCGTTCTATGCGGCCAGACAGATAGATGGCGTAAATAAAGCCGCCGCTGCCGAACAGGGCGCTGAACACGCCGCCGATCAGGCCGAACGGCGCAGCCGCCCGCGGCTGGAACCGGCGGTTGGGGCTAAGCCCGCTGAGCGAATACAACGAATAGGCCACCACGAAGACGCCCAGCGCCAGCAAGAGGACATCGGGCCGGGTTTTCAGCAGAATGGCGGCGCCGATCAGGCTGCCGGCCACCATCAACGGTATCAGCCGCTTCAATTCGGCGATATCCGCCTTTCGCCCATCCTTGGCGATATTGCTCAATGCGGCGAACATATCCATCAAGGCCAGCAAGGGCACGATCTGCGGCACGGGAATAAAATTGGCCAGTACCGGGCTGGCGACCAACGCGGTGCCGAATCCGGCTACGCCGAAAATCACATAGGCGATAGTCACCGAGGTAAAAACGATCGCAATATCATGCCATGGCAAATTCAACAGCATAGGGTTTCCTTAATAGGCTCCCGAATAAAGCGGGGCGAAATGACGAGCGGGACATTTCCTGTCATTTTACGGCGATTTATATGTGCGCCGATTCATTGAATTATGCAAGACGGCAGGTGGTGACGCTAAGGCAATGTCGAAATGAGCTTGAACTATCCAAGCGTATTGCATTGCAAACTTGGTCAATGACATTAAGTTATTTTGGTCAATGTACGTATTTGATATGGACCATGTCAAACGTAGATAGTTTGGGATGTGGTTTTTTTGCAATCTACAAAAGGTAATATTTTGACAGCAGAAAATACTAATCAGTATTTTCATTAAAATGACTAACCTTTTTAATATAATATATTTGCGGCATTGACGTGTCGTATCGAGGGATGCGGCAATACTAAAATATGTATTTTTTATTTAAATATTTATCGTTTTGCAGGGCTGTTTTGCATACCCCGCCACCCGTTGCGGCATGCTAAGGCGATGAACACCGCAGCCAGGGCCTCCGCACTCGAACGGCATGTATGACTCGCTGAGTAGTCAAAGCCTTGCATAAGCCGCTAGGAATCGCGTCTACTACCCGACTTTGCCCGCATGAATGTGAGCACGCCTGGAGTCAGCCTGATGCAAGCCCTTGAACACATTGACGATCCCCGCCAGACCAGCAATGGCACCTTGCACGATTTCCGCGAGATCCTCGTCATCGCCATCTGCGCGATGCTGTGCGACAACGACACCTTCGAGGAAATGGTCGCCTGGGCGCGCTACAAGCAGGACTGGCGCAGCGCTTCCTGAGCCTGAAGCATGGCATCCCGTCGGAAGACACTTTCTTGCGCATTTTCCGCTTGATGGACCCCAAGCAATTTGAATGCGCCTT
>NZ_PQWB01000010.1 GCF_002924365.1 Chromobacterium alticapitis
GTGTGGCATTCGCCATGTGAAAGTAGGACACCGCCAGACGCCCCATCAGACAAAGCCCAGCTCAAACGAGCTGGGCTTTGTGCATTGGCGCGCGCGCAGCGCCAAGCCGCCCTCCAACGAGCCCCGCCAGGATCACCCGGCGGGGCTTTGGCGTTTATGTCTTCGGTCGTATCATGAACGCATTGATAAGGAGAACATGATGGCCAAAACGCTTAAGGCGGGACTGCTCGGCTTCGGTTACGCCGGTTCGACTTTCCATGCGCCTTTATTATTGTCGGTGGATGGAGTGGAGCTGCGCGCGGTGGCTTCCAGCAAACCGGAGCGCGTGCATGCCATGCTGCCGGATGTCCGCGTGCATGCAAGCGCTGAGGCTCTATTGGCGGATCCAGAAATCCAGCTTGTTGTGATCGCCACGCCGAATGACAGCCACTATCCTTTGGCGGAAGCGGCTTTGCGGGCAGGCAAGCATGTGGTGGTGGACAAGCCCTTTACCTTGGAGGCATGGCAAGCCAAGGAGCTGATTGGTTTGGCGCGCAGCGAGCAGCGTTTGTTGTCGGTATTTCATAACCGGCGTTGGGATGCCGACTTTCTGGCAATTAAACAATTGCTGGGCGAAGGCCGGCTGGGGCGCGTGGTTCACTTCGAGTCGCACTTCGATCGTTACCGGCCGCAGGTCAGACAACGCTGGCGGGAATCCTCGGCCCCCGGCGCTGGATTGTGGTATGACCTGGGGCCGCATCTGTTGGACCAAACGTTGTTGCTGTTCGGCTTGCCGCAAGCCATTCTGCTGGATAAGGTCGGCTTGCGCGATGGCGCGCAAGCCGATGACTGGTTTCATGCCGTGCTGCGCTATCCGGACAAGCGGGTCATTCTGCACGGCGGCACGCTGGTGGCTGATGTTGGCCCGCGCTTCATCGTGCATGGTACTGAGGGCAGTTACAGCAAATACGGATTGGACCCGCAAGAAGATGCGCTGAAAGAGGGTGTGAAGCCAGGTGGCGCTTGCTGGGGGAGGGATGAAAAGCCAGGGAGGCTGTTGCTGACGGATCGCCAGCCTGTCGCGTATGCGGGGCCGGATGGCGATTACACGCGCTATTACGCTGGCGTGCGCGACGCGATCTTGCGCGGCGCCGCCAATCCCGTTCCCGCGGTGGAGGCATGGCAAGCTATGGTCTTGCTGGAACTTGGCCGGCACAGCGCTGACCAACAGAGCTGGCAGACTGTTCCGGCATCGCTGGCCTGTTAATTCTTGCCTTTCTTTTTGCCGCCATCTGGCTCTGCTTGCTGGGCGGTGGCGATGACTTCTTCAGCGCTGATTGCTGCTTGCTGTTCCGGAGCGATTTCGGTCAGCAGTGCTTCCAGCAGTTTGCTGCGCGAGCTGATGTGGTGGTCGAAGCGCCAGTCTTTCAGCAAGTCTATCGCGACGTCGAAGTAGCGCATGTCGATATCGTACAGCTGGCTCAGGTCGAATGAGCGGCCCATTTCCAGCGCGGCGGCCAGCTCCTTCAGAACGTGCATCTGTTGCGGATCGTGGCCTTCTTCGATGAAGCGGCGGATTTTCTTGGCGGCGTTCATGGCTTTCCTGTCTGTATTTGGAAGATGCGCGCGCAGGACGTGCGTCATGCAAGTGCAATGATGGTCGGCTAAGCGTGAGGCGTCAACTTTGCCTTAGCGCGTGGCAGGCGAGTGTGGCGGAATGCGGTTGTCTGATTTTATATATGTCAGTTGAGTTTGTTGTGGGTTTGGCATAGTTTCAACAGGCGTTGGCCGCAGGCTCGCGCCGGAAGTCTGTCATTTCTACATGCCTTGCCGAAGGAGGATTTCATGAAGCAGCAAGAAGTGCGCCGTCGTGCCTTTGCCATGCCCTTGACCAGTCCGGCTTTTCCGCCAGGGCCCTACCGCTTTATCAACCGCGAGTACATGGTCATCACCTATCGTACGGATCCGGAAGCGATTCAGGCTATCTTGCCTGAGCCGCTGGAAATGACGGAACCCGTGGTCAAGTATGAGTTCATCCGCATGCCGGACTCCACTGGCTTTGGCGACTACACAGAGAGCGGACAAGTCATACCGGTCAGCTTCCGCGGCGTGCAGGGCAGTTATGTGCATGCGATGTTTCTGGACGATCAGCCGCCCATCGCCGGCGGTCGCGAGTTGTGGGGGTTTCCAAAGAAAGCCGGCCATCCGAAGCTGGAGGTGCAGCGCGACACGCTGATCGGCAGCCTGGATTTCGGTCCCTTGCGCATTGCGACAGGCACCATGGGCTATAAGTATGAAGCGCTCGACCATGCGGATCTGCAGGCCAGTTTGGCGGAGCCCAATTTCCTGTTGAAGATCATTCCGCATGTGGATGGGACGCCGCGCATTTGCGAGCTGGTGCGCTATCACACTACTGATGTGACGATCAAAGGCGCCTGGAAAGCGCCGGGCGCGCTGGAGCTGCACCCGCACGCGCTGGCGCCGGTGGCGGAACTGCCGGTATTGCAGGTGTTGTCGGCCAAGCACTTCATTTGCGATCTGACGCTGGATCTGGGCACGGTGGCTTTCGACTACCTGCAGCAATAAGCGTGCGAGCATGAAAAAACGGCCCCGATCGCTCGGGGCCGTTTTGCGTTCAGGTATTTTAGAACCAGAAGTAGCGATGCAGGGCGGCATCCAGATTGGCGACATCGGGCGCGCCGACGCCGGTGGCCTGGTCATAGCCGCGATGCGAGTCATAGCCCCAGTTGCCGCCGGCGGTGATGTCGCGCAGCGGCGCGCCGTGATGGCCGTGGCCATGGTAAGCGTGCCCGGTGGCCAGCAGGCTGTATAGCGAGAAGTTGAGCAAGCCGAGGCGGCCGCCCATGGACTGGTTCAGCAAGGCTGTGATGCCGGCCAGCTGCGGCGCGACGAAACTGGTGCCGCCGTTATTGCTCATGACGGAGAAGCCGGTCTTGCTGGAGGTGTAGTACACCACATAGCCGGTTTCCGGGTCGCCGTTCATCGAGATGTCCGGCACGTTGCGGCCCTTGAAATTGGCCGGCACGCTGGCGATCACCTGCGGAGGCGTCTGGCTGTTGTCTACCAATTGCTGGCCGGCCGGCGTATTTTGCATGCCGGGCACCCAGTATTGGTAGAACGGACGGTTAATGAAGCCGCTGACGCCGCCGCCGCCGCCAACCGGGAAGGTGCCGCAAGCCACCGGGTCCTTGCCCAGCGCCTGGCACAGGCCATTCAGATAGTCCCAACCCCAGGCGCGTTCCTGAGGAATCTTGACCTGCATCGCCTGCCCGTTGGGATGGAAAGTCAGCGTGGCGGGCACGGTGGTGGCGCCTGCCGCGGTGATGAATTGCTGGTTGGCCGGGCTGTCGACGGACAGCACCTTGCTGTACTGCGGCAGGGGAGCGGCTCGGTTCACGTCGTAAGCGCCCGCATCGCCGGCGGCTGCGAACATGGTCTGGCCTTGCAGCGCGGCTTGCAGGAACAAATCATGGTAGGCCTGCAGCACATTGGTGGTTTGGCCGTTGACCGGATTGGCCGCCTGCGATTGCTGATCGAACCATTCCCACTCGCCCCAGCTGACTGACAGCGTGTCGGCCGTGTTGGATTCAATGGCCTGGGCGAAGGCGTCGACAAAACCTTGGGTGGTATTGGGCGCTTGATAGACGATGATCTTGGCGTCCGGCGCGATGCCGCCGGATTGTTCCACGTCCAGCGTGGTTTCATCGGAGCCGCCGTCGTCGCTGGGCGCGCCCGGACCGCCGTCGATGTCGATCACGGACAGGCGGTTCAGGTCGGTTTTCAGGCCGATCTGGTTCCAATACTGGAAGGCGTCGGACGGCGTGAAGCTGGCCAGCGTGACGATGCCTATGGTCGAGCCCTGGCCGTGTATGCCCTTGTTGTACAGCGGAGTGATGTCGTAGTAGCGAGCCAGATCGGTGACGGTCCACTGGCCGGGCGCATTGCCGCCGGTGACGCTGCCGCTGGTTTTGCCGACGGCGGGTTGCAGATGGCTGGGCAACTGGCGCAGGTGCGGACGGAAGTGGGGACGGCTGTCGAAGCCGATCACGGCTTGCACGTCGCTCATGTCGACCGTGGGCGCGCTGGCGCGAACCGGCGCGATATAGCGGGCTGCCGAGCCGGGCGCAGCAGCCTTGTTCTGGAAGATGTGCACTTCGGCGCCGAAGGCCTTCTGCACGGAGGCGGCTGGGCCGCTGACCTGCAACAGCGAGCTGCCTATGCGCTTGACGCCGAGGCCGGCGGCTTGCAGCCGCGCGCTGACGCGGGCCACCGTAGCGTCGCTGGGCGCGAAGCGGGCGCGGAATTCGGCGGAACTCAGGAATTTGTGGTAGTTCGGGCTGGACGGGCTATGCGCCTCCTGCAGATAGCGGGTGGCGGCGTCGCGGTCGCGCAAGTGCAGGGCCACGGTCACGGTCAGTTTTTGCGAGGGCGCGGCCTGTTCCACCTTGCCAAGATCCTGAGCGCCGGCGGCCATGGCGCCGGAAGAGGCGGCCACGGCCATGGCTGCGACCAACAGTTTCACTGCGAATGCTTTGGCCATGCTTGAATTTCTCCTTTGTGGGGATGAGGAGGCGTTGGCTGCGTGGATGCGCCCGCTTCGGCATGAGGCGCTGCGGCTGGGCCGGTGCGGGAGGGGCAGGACGCTCTTTTTTAACCAATATGAATAAATTGGCGAGCCCAGTATAAGTAGGGAAAATTCAACGGAGTTGAGTGTTTTTGTAACGGTCCGTATGTCATTTATGCGTAAAGTTTGTAGGCAAGGCATTGAAATTAAATGATAAATAGATAGCGCTTCCAACTAGTTTGAACGAACGGGCCGCCCTGTTTCTGAGCGCAGCGCCGCGGCGGCCTGTCCAGGGGAGAGGCGGTGACGGCGCTTTGGATCGGGCCGACTATCCATGTCAGTCCTGGCGCGAGGCATGGCATGCAGTAAAATTCAGAATGCGCTAGTCTGATTCCGCGCGGCAGACGCGCGCAGTCGTTGTCAGAAGACGGCTTGGGCGGCGACTAAATGACACACTGAGAAACATGGGCGAGGAAATGCATGCTGATTGACCGTTTTGGCCGGGCCATCGAATATCTGCGGCTATCGGTGACCGACCGCTGCGACTTGCGCTGCAGCTACTGCCTGCCCAAAGGCTTCAAGCACTTCGAGGAGCCGGAGCACTGGCTGACCTTCGACGAAATCGAACGGGTGGTGGCAGCCTTCGCGCGCCTGGGAACCCGCCGCGTGCGGCTGACGGGAGGCGAACCGCTGTTGCGGCGGAATTTGGCCGAACTCGCGGCGAGGCTGGCCGCCTTGCCGGGGCTGGAGGACTTGTCGCTGAGCACCAATGGCACCCAGCTGGCGCGGCATGCCGAGGCGCTGCGAGCGGCCGGCGTGAGCCGCCTGAACTTGAGTCTGGATTCCTTGCGGCGCGATTGCGTCGAGCAAATCACCGGCAGCGATAATTTGCCCAAGGTGATGGAAGGGCTGAAGGCCGCCAAGGCAGCGGGTTTTTCGCCGATCAAGATCAATATGGTGGCGATGCGCGGCGTCAACGAGCAGGACATAGACGCCATGGCGGCGTTCTGCATCGAGCAAGGCTTGATCCTGCGGCTGATCGAGGCCATGCCCATGGGCGACACCGGCCGCGCGACGCAATATCTGGATCTGCAGCCGGTGTTGAAGCGCCTGTGCGAGCAGTTCGATCTGGTCGAGCAGGCGAAAACGCTGGGCGGCGGTCCGGCGCGCTATTGGAGCAGCCGCGACGGCGCGTTCTCGCTTGGCGTGATCACGCCTATCTCGCAGCATTTCTGCGCCACTTGCAACCGGGTGCGGCTGTCGGTGGACGGCACGCTGTACATGTGCCTGGGGCAGGAGGAAAAGCTGGAACTGCGCCCCTTGCTGCGCGGCGGCATAGACGATGCCGGCCTGGAGGCGGCCTTGCGGCAGGCGATAGAGCTGAAGCCGGAGCGGCACGAGTTTCGCGAGCAGCCGCAGAAGCTGGTGCGCTTCATGTCCATGACCGGCGGCTGAGCTCGGTCATCGCTCCTGTATCGCGCGCCTATGGCGGCGGAACACCCATTTTTCCCACAATAGGTGCGTGTCCTGGTCGAAGGACGCATGGATGTCGGCGGTCAGCAGATGGCCGCTTTCGCCTGCGGGCTGCTTGCTGGCGACTACGCCGAACAGCCAGAGGCTGAGCGCGGAGTCCGGGTTGGGGTGCAGCAGCAGCAGCAGCTTCTGGCCAGGCTGCCAGCTCTGGCTGTCGAGCCAGGCCACGGTGTTCAGTCCCAGGCGGCACGGCGCGATGGCCGGCCGCTTGGGGTGGCGCTCCAGCAAGGAAACCTCCAGCGCCAGGTCCAGCTTGGCCTCCAGTCGCAGCAGCGCCGGGTTGCTGTCCTCCGGCGTTTCCGTCGGCGCGGCCAGCACGCGCAATGCCAGCCGCGTTTCGCGCTGTTGCTGCGGCGGATAGTCGCCGTGCAGCGGTTTGGCCTGGAAGGGCAGGCGGGCGTCGAAACTGACGGTATCCAGCTCCGGCAATCCATCGATCAAGGCGGGGGACATGGCGGCGTTTAGCGGAAGAAGAGGGGAATGGCGTCCAGGCCGCCATGCTCGATGGCGATGTCGGCCTCGGCGCTGACGCGCGGTTTGGCGTGGTAGGCGATGCCTACCCCGGCCTCGCGCAGCATGGGCAGGTCGTTGGCGCCGTCGCCTACCGCCAGCACCTGCTCCGGGCGCAAATCCAGCCGCTCGCGGGTTTCGATCAGCAGCCGTTTTTTGGTTTCCGCGTCGACGATGCCGCCGCTTACGCGGCCAGTCAGGATGCCATCCACGGCTTCCAACTGGTTGGCGTAGGCGTAGTCCAGGCCCAGCTCGTCCTTGAGACGGTCCGTGAAATAGGTGAAGCCGCCGGATACCAGCAAGGTCTTGATGCCGGCTGCGCGGCAGGCCGCCAATAGTTCTCGAGCGCCAGGGTTCAGCCGCAAGCGGTGTTCGTACACTTCCCGCAGCGCGGCTTCGGGCAGGCCTTGCAGCAGCGCCACCCGTTCCCGCAGCGCGGCGGCGAAGTCCAGTTCGCCGCGCATCGCGCGCTCGGTGATTTCGGCGACTTGCGGCTTGAGGCCCTTTAGGTCGGCGATTTCGTCTATGCACTCTATGCTGATCAGCGTTGAATCCATGTCGGAAACCAGCAGGCCGAAGTCAGCGAAGCGGCGCGCCTCGTCGACCACGGCCGCGTCGCACCCCTCGCCGCGGCACAGCGCCAGCAGCGCTTGGCCGCATTCGGCGTCTATGTCTTCCAGTCGGACGACGCCAGCGCGGCCATGGTCTATTCGCTTGGCTTGCGCCAGGCTGGCCAGCTTGGCGATGAGAGAGGCGTCTGCTTGCGCGGCGACAAGGGCTAGGGTTTGCGGTGTGCTCATGTGGTGCGATCGGCGTCCAGGTGGTTTGCCTGATTATGCCACGTCTGGCGCCGCTTGCCGCCGCGGCGGCGCGTCAGCAATCTCCGGCGGCTGGGCAGCGCCGGCTCAGCCAGCGCTTGCATGCCGCGTCAAGCGACAGCAGGCCGGGGCCGAAGGCCAGCAGCACCAGGATTTGCGAGCCCCAGAAGTAATGGAACTGGCGGGTGGCGTCGGTCAGCCCGGGGTAGCTGATCACGGCCACCGCGTTCAGGATGAACAGGCCTGCCGCGGCGAAGCGTCCGCCCAGGCCCAGCGCCAGCAGGCTGGACAGGCCAAGCTCGCCGCAAGCCGCCATGACGGCGGCGACGGCGGGGGGCAGCAGCGGCACGTGGTATTCGTCGGTGAATAGCGCCAGCGTGACGTCCCAGTCGGCTATCTTGGTCAGGCCGGAACTGAAAAACACATTGGCTATCCACAGCCGCAGCATCAGCAGGACCAGCGGCTGCAGCCAGCAGGAGCAGCGGATCAGCAGCCGGTAGGCGCAAAAAGCCGGTTTGAGCGCGTGATTCATGAACTTAGGCATCCGTTGAAAGGTGGAAAGAGGCGAGCAAGGGGGGCTGGAACAGGCCGAGCAGAGCGGTTTGCAAGTCGAATTCGGCGTCTTGAGCCAGGGCCTGTTCGGCGGCTTCGGCCAGCGCTTGTCCGCCGAACAGCGCCGCATGGAAGGCATAGTCGGCTGCGCTCAGCGCGCGAACCTGCACGTCGCCCTCTATGCGATGGACCAGCGCCGGCTCGGGGGCGCGTTGCAGAATGCCTTCCAGCGGGCCGCGCTCGCGGTGGGCGAGCCAGATGCTGACGGCGGGAGCGTTCGCCGGACACAAAGCGACGTGCGGCAGCGCGGCGAAGACCAGCTCTCCCCAGCGGGCTTGCGGCGCGGCGGCGAGCTCGGCCGCGGCTAAAGGCTCTCCGTCTTCCGCGTAATAGCTGCGGTGAACGGCCCATTCCAGCCGCGCCACGTCGGCAAGATAAGGCAGCTCGCGGCAGGGTTCGAAGCCGGCGATGAAGTCGGAAAAGTCCGCGCCGTAGCGATGCAGATTGCCGCTGAGGGAGGCGTGCGTCTTGACGTATTCGCGGGCCAGGGCGGTGAAGAAGTCATCTCCCACCAGCTCGCGGCATACCGGATGGCTGTGCGCCAGGGCCTCGATCAGGCCGACGCGGTAGTTGTTGCGGTAGACCGCCAGACCGGCCGGGCTCAAGCCCCAGGCGGCGGCGGGCGCTTGTTGGGCGGGATCGGCTATCGCCTCGAGCAGCGCATCCTGCCAGTCATGCCAGTTCATGGCGGCCCTCCAGAATGGCCTGCGCCTTGGCGGCTTCGCCGCGCAAAGCGGCGAGCGGCGGGATGTCCAGATCCCACTCGATCAGGGTGGGACGCGGGCCGATGCGGTTTATCACCTCGCGGTAGAACTGCCAGACGCCGTCATGCACCGGCTGGCTGTGGGTGTCCACCAGCAGGCCTTCGCGTTCGCTGTAGCCGGCGAGATGGATTTCGCCTATCGCGCCGGCCGGCAGCGCGGCCAGCACGGCGTCGGTATCGGTGCCGAGATTGATGCGGTTGACGTACAGATTATTGACATCGAGCAGGATGCCGCAGCCGGTCAGGCGGACCAGTTCGGCCAGAAATTCGCCTTCGTTCATCTCGTTGCCGGGAAACTCGACATAGCTGGACAGGTTTTCCAGCAGAATGGGACGCCCCAGCGCATCCTGCGTCTGGGAGACATGGCCGGCGATGGCGTCCAGCGCGGCGCGCGTGTACGGCACGGGCAGCAGGTCGTTGGCGTAACGGTTGGCAGAGTGGTTGAACGACAGGTGCTCGGACACCGCCGCCGGCCGCAGTTCATCGACCAGCCGTTTCAGCGTGGCCAGATGGGATGCGTCCGGCCGCGTCGCGGAGCCGAGTCCCAGGCCGACGCCATGCAGCGACAGCGGCCAGCGTTCGGCTATGCGGCGCAGCATGGCGAGCGGGGTGCCGCCATCGAAGAAGTTTTCGCTGTGGACTTCCACCCAGCCTAGCGGCGGCGCGGTGTCCAGGACTTCCCGGTAGTGCGGGGCGCGCAGGCCTATGCCGCAGACCGTGGGCAGACAGGGGTATGGCATGCTGAGAATCCGGGGTGGCGGCCCGCTGGCGGCGGGCCGGTATCGGGAAGGCTTACTTCTTGGGGGAAAGGTTGCCGCCCATTTGCTGGCAGGAGCCGGTGGCGACGTATTTCCAGTCGCCCGGGTCCTTGTCGACCTTGGCCTGGCCGGCGCAGGAATGGGCGCCGGTGGCCGAGGCGCAGTCATTCTTGCCGGCCTGGGCGATGCCGTAGCACTTTTCCTTGCTGGCGGCGGTGGCCGGCGCGGCGCTGAGGGCGCCCATGGCGATGACGGCGCCGAGGGCGGAGGCGATCAGGGCTTTGTTCTGCTTCATGTGGAATCTCCTGGTTTGGGTGGCGGCTTTCGCAGCCGAAACTGGCAATGGTAATCAAAGCGGCTGGAAATGCCAGCCTGAGGATTACATCGGCTTGGTTTGACCGCCCATCTGTTGGCAAGTGCCGGCGGGAACCAGTTTGAAGTCGGCGGGGTCGTTGTCTACCTTGGCCTGGCCGGCGCAGGCGTGGGCGGCGTTCTTGCAGTCGTTCTGGCCCGCTTTGGCGATGCCGAAGCATTGGTCCTTGTCGGCGGCGGCGGCCGGCATGCTGGTCAGCGCGCCGATGGCGATGACGGCGCCGAGGGCGGTGGCGATCAAAGTCTTGTTGTGGCTCATGGTGTTCTCCTGGGTAGTTCACCCTTGCGGGTGATGGCGGTTGGTCGCTGCTAGCGGCGAATGCTTACAGTCCTGCGGCTGATTGCATCGCTTGCTTCCATTGAGTCGCGATGTTTCGCCGCTTCTTACGCGGAAAATCAAAAAATAACGCGCCAGGGTCTTGGCGCCGGACGGTGCCGCGCCCGTCAGGCCTGCATGCTTTTGTCGTTATAGCGCGGCCGGGGCAAGTCCGCCGGGTTGGCGAGGGGATGAAAAACAGCCCCGCCGGCGGGAACGGGCGGGGCTGTGGCGGAGGGCGGACGATTGTCCGCGGCCTCAGCGGATGTTGACGACTTTATGGGTTTGCACCGATAGCCGCCATTGCGGATGCGCCATGCAGTAAGCGATGGCGGCGCGGGTGTTGGCGGCGAGGTCCGGGCCATCCATGGGCTGCAGGTAGAAAGTGTCGAAATCGAGACCGACCACGGTTTCCGGCAGCTGGGTGGGTTGCGGGTAAACCAGCTTCAGCTCGTTTCCGCTGAGCTGCTTCAGCTCGGCGCCGGCCTTGGGGCTGACGCAGATCCAGTCCAGGCCGGCGGGCGCGGCCACGGTGCCGTTGGTCTCGACGGCGATCTCGAAGCCGGCGGCGTGCAGCGCGTTTATCAGCTCCGCGTCCACTTGCAGCAGCGGTTCGCCGCCGGTGCAGACTACATAGGGCGCGCCGCCGGCGTCCTTGGGCCATTCGGCAGCGATGCGCGCGGCCAGGGCCGCCGCGCCGTCGAACTTGCCGCCGTCCGGTCCGACGCCGACGAAGTCGGTGTCGCAAAACTGGCAGACGGCCTTGGCCCGGTCTTCCTCGCGGCCGGACCACAGATTGCAGCCGGCGAAGCGGCAGAATACGGCGGCGCGGCCGGCTTGGCGGCCTTCGCCTTGCAGCGTGTAAAAGATTTCCTTGACGGTGTAGGTAGTCACGACAGGTTCTCGCAATGAAGGGTGGGATGGCCGCTGTTTACAGCAGCGGCCAGCGCATGTCTTCGTGGAAGTGCATCGAGACGCCGGCGCGCTCGCTTTCCATCAGGTCTATGCGGTCCAGTTCCGGCACCAGTGGCGACAAATGGGCGTGTATCCATTCGGCCACCGCGGCGTTGTCCTGGCGTCGCAGACCGGCCAGCTTGTCCAGCGGATTGTGGTCCAGCTGGCGGTAGATGGGCTTGAAGCGGTCTTTGACGTCGCCGAAGTCCAGCAGCCAGCCCATGGCGCGGTCCAGATCGCCGGCCAGCATCAGGCGGACCAGATAGCTATGGCCGGTGTAGTTGCCGGCGGCGTCGAAAGGCATGGCGCTTTCGAAGCGCTGCTCCTTCCAGATGCGGAAACGCTTGCCGTCGAACTGGCTGCCGGCGGTGTGCGTTTCGCGCACTTCCACCCAGGCGAGCCCCGGCAGCTGATGGCGCAGTTCCTGGAACAGCCATTGCGCCAGCACTTCGCTGGTGGGGTTGTCCAGGCCGGGAATATCGTTCAGATAGCGATGGTTCAGGCGCTGGAACTGCGGCGCCCAGGCTTGCTCCAGCTCGCGCATGCCGCAGAGGGCGGCGTCGGCCACCAAGCGCACGCCGAAGCCGTGGCCGTGCAGGCGGCCGCACTTGTGGCCCACTGGCACGTGGGGCAGGTGGTGCGCCGCCTCGAACGAAGTATTCAGCCAGCGGAAGGCGCGGTCGCCGTCCAGCGTCACGCCGCGGTCCGGCGCGCTTTGCAGCAGCAAGGCGGCGGGCTGGGGCAGCGCGTCGGCGATATGGCGGGTCAACGCCAGGTCGTCGCTGGCGGCCAGCAAGGCATTCAGGTCGGAATAGTCCAGCGGGGCGATGGCCGCATGCAGGGCGGCCTCCAGCGCGGCCGCATCCGTGCATTGCGCTTCGCTGCGGGCGGTGACGCGGAAGCTGTGGCCGTGCGGGCGGGAGGCTTTGCCGTGGTCGGCCGGAAGCCGCCGCGCCGCTTCGAAGCCGGCGCCGGCTATGAGGTAACAGGCGTGCATTTCAGCGTCCTTCCGCTTCCGATTGGCAGCGTTCCACCAGCGGGTCTGCCACGCCGGCTTCGGCGAAGCCCTTGGCGCGTAGCTCGCAGGAGGCGCAGTGGCCGCAGGGCGGCACCTCGCCGTTGTAACAGGTGTGGCTCCAGGCCAGGGCTTCCATCGCGCCGACTTGTTGCGCCAGCGTCACGGTTTCCGCCTTGGACAGATACATCAGCGGCGTATGCAGCTCCACGCGGCTGTCCATGCCCAGGCGCAATGCCAGCTCCAGCGCTTTCAGCGTGTTTTCGCGGCAGTCCGGATAGCCGGAGTAGTCGGTCTGGGCCACGCCGGTCACCAGGTGGCGCGCGCCGCGCGTGTAGGCGAAGGCGGCGGCGAAGGTCAGGAAGATCAGGTTGCGGCCCGGCACGAAGGTATTGGGCAGCGCGTCGTCGTCTCGGACGCCATCCTCCGGCGCGATGGTGTCATCGGTCAGCGCATTGCCGCCGATGGCGGAGAAGGTGTCGATGGGCAGCAGGGTCTGGCGCACGCCGGCCAGCCTGGCGATTTTGTCGGCGCAGTCGAGTTCGATGCGATGGCGTTGTCCGTAGTCGAAGGTGACCGCCTCCACATTGCCGGCGCCGAAGCGGCGCAGCGCCCAGTACAGGCAGGTGGTGGAGTCTTGGCCGCCGGACAGGACGACCAGGGCTTTTTCAGATGCTTGATTCATGTTCCGTCGAAAAACAGTCGAGGGTTGTAGTCGAGCGCCGGGATCGGTCTCACCCGGCGCGGCAAACCTATGATTTTACCGCACTATAGCCCGCGGATGTTGTCGGCGAAACGATGGTCTGGATGCGACTGGTGTAGAAATTTTGCAACAAGGTGAATTTTATTGATTGCCGTCATGTCTTGTTCATGCAATTAATGGTTTTAGCATGACAAATGCGTTTTATATAACTTTCCGTGATGAAAAATATCCGTCAAAGGAACAATAAAATGGACAAGAGATTGCCAATCGCTGCGGCGGCCCTGTTGCTGGCTTCCTCCGCCTTCGCTTCCGATCTGCAGGTCAGCCTGGGGCAGCCGACCATCAGCGCCGCGCAAGACGTGGACGTGAACGTCAGCTATCGCAACACTGGCTCGCAAACGCTGCACGTCTATCGCTGGTATCTGCCTGGCAAAGAACTGCAGGAACGTTTTTTGAATGTCAGCGTGGACGGCAAGCCGGCGGAGTATCTGGGGCCGCAATACAAGCGCGTGGTGCCGTCGCTGCGCGATACCGTGGCGCTGGCGCCCGGCGCGATGCTGAACGCCAAAGTCCGGGTTTCCGACTACTACGACTTGTCCAAGGGCGGCCAGCTGAATGTCCGCTTTGAGAGCAACAGCGGCCGGGTGTTGAACAGCGGCCTGCCTGCCGGCGTCAGCGCCAAGCTCGCTGCCGCGCCGCAGGACGAGGCCATCGTGTCCAATGCGGTGAGCGCGGCGAGCGCCGGCAAGATCAGCCCCTTGCTGCAACGCTCGAAGGCGGCCAAGCAGGAGTGGCAGATCCTGAGCCGCAGCGCCGTCAGCGGCATCAGCTATGCCGGCAATTGCTCGGTCAGCCAGCAATCCCAGTCCAAGGACGGCTATACCGCGGCCAGCGCCATGGCGGACGAGACCAGCGCCTACCTGGGCGCGACGCCGTCGGCCACCACGCGCTATGTCACCTGGTTCGGCAAATACAGCCAGGCAAACTGGAGCACCGCCAAGTCCCACTATGTGCTGATCAAGGACGCGCTGGACACCAAGCCCATCAAGTTCGATTGCAGCTGCACGGATAGCGGCACCTACGCCTATGTATATCCGTCGCAGCCGTACACGGTGTATCTGTGCGGCGCGTTCTGGAACGCGCCGACCAAGGGCACGGACTCCAAGGGCGGCACGCTGGTGCATGAGCTGTCTCATTTCACCGTGGTGGCGGGCACTCAGGACCATGTCTATGGCCAGACCGGCGCCAAGCAACTGGCCAAGAGCAGCCCTAGCCAGGCTCTGAACAATGCCGACAACCACGAGTATTTCGCGGAAAATACGCCGAATCAGCCTTGATCGAGTCGATGCGGCCGGCTTGGCGAGCCGCCGCGCGATGAAGCAGACCCGGCCTGGCCGGGTCTTGTCGTTTCCGGCAGCCGGCGCGGCGAGAGCGTCAATGGCGCATCGCGGCTTGGAGTGCGCCGACTGTCGTCTTATTATGGGAGTGAGCCGGAGGACGATGGAATGCCTCGGGCTAGGCGGGAAGGGGCCGGATGGGCATCGGCTGGATGACGGGCAGCGGCAGCAGGCGAGGGTGTGATGTCGTCGACGACGATCTTGTTGGTAGAGGATAGCGCGACCAATCGCTATTTCATCGAGCAGTTCATCATGGAGCTGGGCTACCACTGCGTGTCGGCCAGGAATGGCCTGGAGGCGGTGGCGTTTTGCCGCAACCAGGTGCCGGATCTGATCCTGATGGACGTCATCATGCCGGAGATGGACGGCTTGCAGGCGACGACCGAGCTGCGGCGGATGTTTGGCGAACACTGGGTTCCCATTATTTTCCTGACCAGCCTGCACGAGCTGGAAAGCGTGGTGCAGGGTTTGAAGGCAGGCGGCGACGACTACCTGGCCAAGCCGGTCAGCTTTGACCTGCTGTCGGCCAAGATCCATGTATTTCTGCGCATCGCCGAAATGCAGAACCAGATCAACCAGGATGCGGTGCGCCTGGAAAAATACTTCCGCGAGAACGAATTCGAGCAGCAGCTGGCGCTGGAGCTGATCGAGCGGCTGATCAGTCTGCGCACCTCCACGCCTGCGCACATCTGGCAATACCTGAGCCCGGCGGCCGGCTTCAACGGCGATCTGATCATCATCTGCCAGACCCCGGATGGCGGCGAGCACATCATGCTGGCGGACTGCACCGGCCATGGACTGACGGCCGCGATCAGCGCCTTGCCCGCGATAGATTGCTTCCATGAAATGACCGAGGCGGGCTGCGGCATCGAGGAGATCGTCCGCGGCGTCAATCAGAAGCTGCACCGGCTGTTGCCCAGCGGACGCTTCGTCGCCGCAGCCCTGATCGCCATCGAGCCGAATGGGCGTTCGCTGCGCATCTGGAACGGCGGCGTGCCTTGCGTGCTGCTGTTTGACGAGCGCGGCGGCGTCACGGAGCGCTGCAAATCCAGCCATCCGCCGCTGGGCGTGCTGGCGGCGGCGGATTTCGATGATTCCATGCTGGAAATGGCGTGGCAGCAGGGGCAGGTGCTGGTGGTCAGCTCGGATGGCATCACCGAGGCCAAGGATGGGGCGGGCGCGATGTTCGGCCTGCCCGGCGTGGAGACTGCGGTGCGCCAGGGTTGGCCGGACCGGATAGGCGAGAGGGTGCTTAGCTCCGCCAAGGCCCACATGCTGGGCGGCGTCGCTTGCGACGATATTTCGCTGCTGGTGATCCGGCATCCGCAAGACGCGGCGGCGAAGGGCTGAGCGCCGGCTTGCGATTCATTGGCGGCGCCGGCTGCTTTCCACTGAATGCGGGAGTCGCTGCTAGATGGCGCAGACGCGGCCGCGGCCGCTGCCCTTGGCCAGGTAAAGTTGGCTGTCCGCCAGTTCGATCAGGCGCTGGCTGTCGCCTTCGTTTTCCGGAATCAGGCAGGAGACGCCCAGGCTGACGGTGACCCAGGGCGAGACGTCAGAGGCGGCGTGTTCTATCCGCAGCTTGCGGATGGCGGCCTCTATCTTCAGCGCTACCGAGACCGAACCGGCCAGCGTGGTTTCCGGCAACAGCGCGGCGAACTCCTCGCCGCCGAAGCGGGCCGCCAGATCATAGGAACGGTTCAACTGGGCGCGCAGCGTCAGCGCGACCTGGCGCAGGCATTCGTCGCCGGCGATGTGGCCGTAGCGGTCGTTGTATTTCTTGAAATAGTCGATGTCGGCCAGAATCAGCGACACCGGATTGCCGTTGCGCAAGCCGTGGCGCCAGGCCTGGTCCAGCCTTTCGTCCAGGCGGCGGCGGTTGGCGATGCCGGTCAGGCCGTCGCTGAAGGCCATGGCGCGCAGTTGATCGGCCTGCAGTTTCATCGTCAGGTGGGCATTGACGCGGTTGCGCAGCGTGACCGGCGTGACTGGCTTGGTGACGAAGTCCACCGCGCCGGCTTCCCAACAGGCGATTTCCTCGGCCTGTCCATGATGGCCGGTCACGAAGATGACGGGGATGTCGCGGGTGGCCGGGTCTTGCTTCAGGCACTGGCAAATCTGCATGCCGTTCATGCCCGGCATTTCCACGTCCAGCAGCAGCAGATCCGGCGGCGTGGCCTGGCAGAAGGCGATGGCCTGTTCGCCGCCGGTGGCCATGAAGACCTCGTGCTCCGACTGCAGTATCTGGTGCGCCGCCATGATATTGGTCGGCTGATCGTCCACCACCAGGATTTTGCCGCGCCGTCCGGCGGCGAGATTGAGAGCCGAGTCGTTCATGCTTGATTCACTTTCCGCTGCAGGAGCAGGTCGTCGCATAGATGGGCCGCGACGGCGAAGTCCAGCTGCATGATGGCGCTTTCCAGGGGACCCAACTCCTGCCGCATGCTGACGCGGTATTGACGCTGTAGTTGCTCGAACAATGGCAGGGCTTCCAGATTGGAGGCGTGCAACAATCGCTGCAGCTTGGCCAGCTCGCGTTGCAGATCGGCCTCGTCCTGCCTGGCCTGGGGCGATGGAGACAGGGATGCCTCCTGCGCCAGGGCATGGGCCAGCTCGCGGGCGGCGGTGGAGGCTTCCTCCACGGCTTGCCATAGCGGCTCGTAGTCCGCGGGCCAGGCTTGATCCGGGGCGCGCAGCGTCTTTTCCTGTTCGGCGGCTAGCTCGGCCAACTGCTCGGCACCCACGGTGGCGGCCAGTCCTTTCAAGGTATGCAGCGTTTGTATAGCCCGTTCGCGCAGATTCTGCTCGCGATGTCCCTGCAGATTGACCAGCAGCCCTTCGGCCTCGCCGCAGAAGCTGATCAGGGTGTGGCGGTAGATGCCCGCGTTGCCGCCGAAGCGGAGCAGGGCCGTCCGGCTGTTGATCAGTCCGCCGGCGGGTGCGTCGCGTCCGGCCGGCGTTTGAGCTTCGGCTGGGTGGAGGACGGGCGCCAGGCTGTTTGGCGATGTAAGGGCCTTGGGTCGGACGTGGCGAAGAATGACATCCACCAGTTGATTGAGGTCGAATGGTTTGCCGACATGGTCGTTCATGCCGGCGGCCATGGCCAGTTCGCGGTCCGCCGGCATGGCATTGGCGGTCATCGCGACGATGGGCAACTGGTCGGCGGGGAAGCGGGCGCGCAGCCGCCGCGTCGCCTCGTGGCCGTCCATGTCCGGCATCTGGATGTCCATCAGCACCAAGTCGAAGCGAGGGGAGGACTCGATCGCGGCCAGCGCTGCCTGGCCGCAATCCGCCACTGTCACCGAGGCGCCCTCGTTTTGCAGCAGTTCGCGCGCCACTTGTTGATTGGTGGCGTTGTCCTCCACCAGCAACAGCCGCATGCCGGCCAGCCGAGGCGCGCGCTCGGGCGCCCGGGGCGGCAGGGCCTGGCGCAAGCCCTGGCCGGCCCGCGCGTCGGCGATCGCGTCGAACAGCATGGACGGCGTCACCGGCTTGATCAGGAAGTGGTCGATGAGGCCGGGATCGTGGCGGCGGCGCTGCTCGAACATTTCCCGGCCATAGGCTGTGACCATCATGATCAACGGCGGCGTGCCGCCGGCAGGCAGCGCGCGCAGGCGGCCGCAGGTTTCCCAGCCATCCATGCCGGGCATGCGCCAATCCACCAGCACGATGTCGTAGTCCAGCCCGCCGGGCCGTCCGGCCAGCAGCGCCAGCGCCGCCTCGCCGCTGGCCGCGGCATCCGCCTGCCAGCCGAAGGACCGCAGAATGGCGATCTGGGCCTGCCTGGCGCTGTCGTTGTCCTCTATCACCAGGCAGCGCAGATTCTGCAGCGGGACGATGCCGGGAACGGTGGACGACGCGGCGTCCGGCGCCTGTTCGCAATCGATTTCAAAGCTGAAGACGCTGCCCTCGCCCAGCTCGCTGTCCACGCTCAGTTGGCCGCCCATCAGGCCGACCAGGCGCTGGCTGATGGCGAGGCCCAGGCCGGAGCCGCCATAGCGTCGCGCGGTGGACGATTCGGCCTGGGAAAAACCATCGAAGATGCGCCGGCGCTGCTCGGGCGAGATGCCTATGCCGGTGTCGCGCACGGCGAAAGCGACGCGCAGGCGGTCTTGCTCGCGGCCGACCAGCCTGGCCGACAGCGCCACTTCTCCCTTGTCGGTGAACTTGATCGCGTTGCCGGACAGGTTGATCAGGATCTGCTGCAGGCGCAGCGAGTCGGCGATGATGGCGTCGGGCAGCGCGGGGTCGAGGTTGAACAGGATTTCCACGTCCTTGGCGCCGACATTGGCGGACAGGATGACGCCGACGTCGCGCAGCAGCTTATCCAGGCTCAACGGATGCGGGTCCAGCGTCAGCTTGCCGGCCTCGACGCGCGAGAAGTCCAGTATGTCGTTGAGGATGCCTAGCAGGGTGCGGGCCGCCGCCGCGGCCTTGTCGGCGTAGTCGGCCTGCTGGACGTCGAGCCGGGTTTGCAGCAGCAGCTGCAGCATGCCCAGCACGGCGTTCATCGGCGTGCGGATTTCGTGGCTCATATTGGCAAGAAAATCGGACTTGGCGCGGCTGGCGCTGTCCGCCGCGGCCTTGGCCTCGCGCAGCCAGTTTTCCTGCTCCTGCTGCAGCGTGATGTCGCGGGCGATGCCCAGCATGCGGCTGACCCGGCCGTCGGCGGCCCGCTCGGTTTGCGCGGCGGCCTGCACATGGCGGACTTCGCCGTCCTGGCGCACGATGCGGAAGGTGTGATTAAAAGCGCTAGCCGTTTCCAGCGCTTGCTGCACCAGGAATTCGGTTTCGGCGATGTCGTCGGGATGGATGCGCGCGCGCCAGTGGTTGTAATACAGGCCGAAGTCGCGGAAGGAGCGCGGGATGTCGTAGATGTCGAACATGCGGTCGTTCCACTCCAGCATGTCGCTGTCTATCCGCCAGCTCCAGATGCCTAGCTCCGCGACCTCGGCCGCCTTGATCAATTGGTCGCGGACGGACTCCAGATTGCGCTGGTCCTGCAGGCGCTGGGTGATGTCGGAGGCGATGCCGAGGTAGCCCGCGGCTTCGCCGCTTTCGTTCTGCAGCCGCGAGACGGTCAGTTGCACCGGAAAACGGCTGCCGTTGGCGCGGACATAGGTCCATTGCCGCTCGTCCGTCGGCTTGTGCCAAACCGGCGCGACGATGGCTTCTATATCGGCGCTGATCGTCTCGCCCAGTTCGTGCGAGAGCTGGACGGCGCGTTCGGCCAGTTCTTCCGCGCGATGGAAGTGGGCCAGGCTGCGCTTGCCTATCATATCGGCGGCGGCGTAGCCCAGCATCCGCTCGGCGGCGGGGTTGAACAAGGTGATCAGCCCTTCGCCGTCGGCGGCGATGATGGCGTAGCCGGCATGGGACAGGATGGCGTTCTGCATGGACGAATAGACGCGCAATTGCCGGGTGCGTTCCTCGATCTGCCGTTCGAGCGAGGCGTTCAGCTCGCGTACTTGCTTTTCCGCCGCCTCTTGCTGAGTGATGTCGCGCAGGGTCAGCGAGAGACCGTCGGCCTCGCCGGCGCGGTAGCGTATCGGGGCGACGGCGATGTCCAGTTCCCTGGGCTCGCTTTCCGTTTGCTGCAGCGAGCAGCGAACGGAGCTGGGGGCGCCGTCCTGGCTGCTCTGCAGCAGTCGAGACCAGTCGACCTCGGGCAGAATGCCGGATAGCGGCTGGCCGATGGCCTGCTCGGCCGGCAGATTGAACAGGCGAGCCGCGCCGGCGTTCCAACTGATGATTTCGCCTTGCCGGGTACAGCCCATGATGGCGTCGCGGGAGTTTTCCACTATGGCGGCCAGCTCGGCCAGACGGATGGCGGATTGGCGCTGCGTGCGGAAGTAGAGGCCGCTGGCAGCGCCTATCAGCAAGAAGACGCCTAGCGTGTTGAGCAGCGCGGCCACGCGGCCGGCGCCGACCATTTTCGCCACCTCGCTGTCCGGCAGAACGACGAACAGCTTGTTGTGGCGCGCGGCTTGGCTGGTTGAGAACGGGACGTTGATCGAATGGGCGTAGGCGATGCCATAGGGCGAATCGAAGGCGCGCAGCGAGGCGGGCTGTCCCATGTCGACCGTGATCGGACGGAAATCGTCCTGCCAGCGCCATATCTGGCCCTTTTCCGCGCCGAAAGTGCGTGTGGCGTCCGGCTGCAGCAGATAGTTGCCGTTCTGGTCGGTCAGATAGACATTCACTTCCTGCGGAATATTGCGCGTCAGCGAGGCCAGCAGGGTGGTCGCGTCATAGTCGATCAGCACCAGCCCGAAAATGCGCCCTCGCTCGTCGTAGACGGGAATGCCCACGTGCAGGGTAGGCACCGGCGGCGGGCCATCATGGCCCAGATAGTGCGAACCCATGGCGAGATCCGAGAAATAAACCTGGCCAGGCGGCAGACGCAGCGTGCCGGCCACATAGTCTCTTCCGCCGCGGCGGCTGAGCGGCCTGGGCAGGACGGCGCTGACCGCGCCGAGGCTGCCCCGCTCCACCCGCAGCAGTTCCTGGCCGTCATCTTGCGCGCCGATCAGGCGCAGCGAGGAGATTTCCGGATTGGCTTGCAGGAAGGCGCCGAAAATGGACTCCAGCCGCTTGCGCCAGATCGGCAGCGGCGTGTTTTCCTTGCTGTCGAAGCCATGATTGGCGTTGGCGCGGACGATGCCCGCTATGGGCGGCGTGGCGCTGAGGAAGCGCGCGTCCCTCTGCAGTTGGTCGAACTGCCGGCGCAGGATGGCGCTGCGGGTTTGCGAGACGTAGCCCAGCCTGGTCTGGTAGGCGGCGAGCAGTTGCTGCCGCTGGTGTTGTCCGGTCTGCGCGACGACTACGGCGGTGACGAGCAGCGCGCTCAGCAGGAAGCAGACGATCAGCCGCCCTTCCAGGCGGGAGAGCTGAGACGGGAACGGAATGGGCAAGGGCGACTCCTGGGGTCGGGTCCGGAGAGAGCGGTCGGGGAGGCCGTCTCCATTATAGGAGACGGTTCTTGCCATTCAAATTGCATCGAGATGGGGCGGATGTGAAGAAGCCCCGCCGAAGCGGGGCTGGGGCGGTCAGCGCAGCTGCTGCCAGAGGAAGGCGTATTCCATCGCGGCGATGCGCGCTTCCTCTTCGTGGTTGGCGGCGGCGCCGTGGCCGCCCTCGGTGCGTTCGTAATAATGCACGTCGGCGCCTATCGCCTGCATGGCCGCGAACATCTTGCGCGCATGGCCGGGATGGACCCGGTCATCCAGCGTGGAGGTGGCGAACAGCGTGGCCGGGTAATGCGTGCCCGGTTTGATGTTCTGGTACGGCGAGTAGCGCTGGATATAGGCCCAGTCTTCCGGCAGGTCCGGGTTGCCGTATTCGTCCATCCAGCTGGCGCCGGCCAAGAGCTTGTTGAAACGCTTCATGTCCAGGAGCGGCACCTGGCAGACGATGGCGTGGAACAGCTGCGGGTACTTGGTCAGCATCACGCCCATCAGCAGGCCGCCGTTGCTGCCGCCCTTGATGGCCAGGTGGCGGGCATCGGCGATGCCGCGGCGCGACAAATCCTTGGCCACGGAGGAGAAGTCGTCGTAGGCTTTCTGCCGCTGGTGCTTCAGCGCCGCCTCGTGCCAGGCCGGGCCATATTCGCCGCCGCCGCGGATATTGGCCAGCACGTAGACGCCGCCGCGTTCCAGCCAGGCCTTGCCCAGGGTGCCGCTGTAATAAGGCGTCATGGAGACTTCGAAACCGCCGTAGCCGTACAGCAGGGTCGGGTTCTTGCCGTTAGGCTTCAGGTTCTTGCGCGACACCACGAAGTAGGGCACGCGGGTGCCGTCGTCGGAGCGAGCGAAGAATTGCCGGATGCGGTAGGGGCTGGCGTCGAAGAAGGCCGGTTGCTGTTTCAGCGGCTCGCGCGCGTCGCTGCCGGCATGGGCCAGCGACAGCGTGGTCGGCGTCAGGAAGTCGGCGAAGGTGAAGAAGTAGTCATCGGAGTCATCGCTGTCCACCGGGCGGACTTCTATGCTGCCGTAGCCGGGAGCGGCCACCGGGCGGGATTGCCACTTGCCGTCATGCACCGACCACTCCACCAGCCGGCTCTTCACATCGTCGAGCAGGGTCAGGATGACCGCGCCGCGGGTGTCGGCGCTGTCCGCCAGCGAGGTGGTGGCCGTGGGCTGGAACAGGGCGGTGAAGTCGCGCTTGCCTTGCAGATAATCGTCCAGTTGGATGGCCAGCAGGCTGCCGGCCTTCCAGTCATGTCCGCCCACGCTCCAGTCCTGGCGAAGCTTCAGCAGCAGCCAGGAGTCGTGGAAGCTGACTTCGGCGTGGCCTGGCTTGTCCAGCTTCTGCCACTTGCCGTCGCGCAGCAGCGATACTTCATTGCTGAAGAAGGTGGTGCCCTGGCTGATCAGATCGTACTGACGGCCGGCGCTGTGGACGCGGTAGGCGCCCACCGAGATGTCGGTTGGCTTGCCTTCCAATAGGGTGGCGGCTTGGCTCAGCGTCTGGCCGCGCTGCCATTCCTTGACGATGCGGGGGTAGCCGGAATCAGTCAGGGTGCCTTTGCCGAAATCGGTGGCCACGTACAGCGTGTCGCGGTCCTTCCAGTTGACTTCGCTCTTGGCCTCGGGCACTTGGAAACCGTCGGCGATGAAGCGCTTGCCCGGCAGATCGAACTCGCGCACCACGGCGGCGTCGCCGCCGCCGCGGCTCAGGCGGATCAGGCAGCGGTCCTGCTGCGGCTTGACGCAGTCGGCGCCCTGCCACACCCAGTTTTCCTTTTCCTGGCTGGCCAGTTGGTCCAGGTCGAGCACGGTTTTCCAGGCCGGATCCGCCTTGCGGAATTCTGCCAGCGTGGCGCTGCGCCACAGTCCGCGCGGATGCTGGCTGTCGCGCCAGAAATTGTAGTAGCGGTCGCCGATTTTCTCGATGCCCGGTATGCGGGCGCTGGAGTCGAGCACGGACAGGATGTCCCGCTTTAGTCCGGGAAAGCTTTTCCAGCCTTGTGTTTCCTTGGCGGTGGCCGCGTTCTGCTGATGCACCCATTGCAAGGCTTCCTTGCCCTGGATGTTTTCCAGCCAGAGGTAGGGGTCGCTGGCGGCTTGGCTGTGCGCGGCCAGCAGCAGGACGGCGGTCGCGAGCAGTCGGGTCTTCATGATGTTCTCCTGTATGGGGCGAGCTTGCCGCGAGCACACTCTTCCGCGTGCAGCGCGCCTGTTGTATCGCGGCCCCGCGAGGGGCGACGCATGCCGACTGTAACGCGAAACAAATCACCTTGTCATGGTTTGCGGACGCAAGAAAGCCCGGCGATGCCGGGCTTGGCGCGAAGCGGGCTGGATCAGCCTTGCTGAAGCAGTGTCGGGTAGTCGGTGTAGCCGCGGGCGTCGCCGCCGTAGAAGGTTTCCAACTGCGGCGGGTTCAGCGGCGCGTTCTGTTTCATGCGTTCCACCAGGTCCGGATTGGCGATATAGCTGCGGCCGAAGGCGGCGGCGTCGATATAGCCCTGGCGCAGCAGCGTTTCGGCTTTCTCGGCGGTGTAGCCGCCGGCGCCGATGATCACGCCGGGGTAGCGCTTGCGCAGCTCGGCGCGGAAGGCGTCGTCCAGTTTGGGGCCGCCGGCCCAGTCCGGCTCGGAGATGTGCAGGAAGGCCAGCTTGCGCTTGGCCAGCTGCTCGGCCAGATACAGCGCCATCTCCAGTTGGTCGGTATTGGAGACGCCGTTGAAGATGCCCAGCGGCGAGATGCGGATGCCGACATGCTTGGCATCCCATTCCGCCACCACGGCGTCCACTACTTCCAGCAGGAGGCGGGCGCGGTTTTCCACGCTGCCGCCGTATTGGTCGGCGCGGACATTGGCCTGCGGCGACAGGAACTGGTCCAGCAGGTAGCCGTGGGCGCCGTGGATTTCCACCAGATCGAAGCCGGCGCGGCGCGCGTTGTCGGTAGCGCGGCGGTAGTCTTCCAGCAGATCGTCGATTTCCTCGATTTCCAGCGCGCGCGGGGTATCGCACTGCTCGCGCACCAGGCTGCCGTCGGCGGCGCGGATATTGGTGCGGCTGTCGGCCTGGATGGCGGATGGGCCGACCGGCGCCTCGCCGTTAGGCTGCAGCGAGCGATGCGAGATGCGGCCGGTGTGCCATAGCTGCAGCGCCATCTTACCGCCGGCCTGATGCACGGCTGCGGTGATTTCGCTCCAGGCGTTCACCTGCTCTTCGCTGTAGATGCCCGGCGCGCCGGCATAACCCTTGGCGGTGGGCGAGATGTGAGTGCCCTCGGCCACGATCAGGCCGGCGCTGGCGCGCTGGACGTAGTATTCCTTGGCCAGCGGGCCCGGCACATCGCCCGGTTCGATATTGCGCAGGCGGGTCAGCGGGGCCATTGCCACGCGGTTGGCCAGGGTGACGGCGCCCATCGTCAGCGGGGTGAACAGTTTGTCGGCTTGCATGCTTCTTTCCTCGTTGCGGTCTATAGAAGGTGGCTTACTGCTCGAATCCAAAGCCCTGGGCGCGCGCGACCGGCGCGACCTGGGGGAAGTACACCTGGCGGTAGACGCGCGCGGTGTTGGCGGTCCACGGTTCGCCGTCGGCGCGGCCTATGGTTTCCCAGTGCCGGCGCAGCGTGTCGTCGTAGGCGGCGATGTGGCCGGCCAGGCCCTCCGCCTGGTAGCGTTCGCGATGGATGAAGCTTGCGCGCGGCAGGCGCGGTTTCTGCGCGCCATCGTCCTGGATGTGGCCGATTGCCACGCCGGCCAGCGGGAAGGTCAGTTCCGGCAGCTCCAGCAGGTCTATCATGGCCTGCGGATCGCGGCGGATGCCGCCGATGGGCACGGCGCCCAGGCCGGCGGCGTGGGCGGCGGTGATTAGGTTGCCCAGCGCGATGCCGGCATCCACCGCGCCTACGGCGAAGGCTTCGACGCTGTTGTGGATGAGCTGCCGCTCGCCGGCCATTTCCACGCCGACCCGGGTTTTATGGAAGTCCATCACGATGGCGATGAAGACCGGCGCCTGGGCGATCCAGGGCTGGCCGCCGGCGATTTCTGCGATGCGCTGACGACGCTTGGCGTCCTGCACCACCACCAGCGAGACCTGCTGGCCGTTGATGGAGGTGGGGCCCTTCCAGGCCGCATCCAGCACCGCGTCCAGCATCTCCGGCGCGATGGGCTGGTCTTGATAGCTGCGCACGCTGCGGTGGCTGTGCATCAATTGCAAGGTTTCGTTCATGTTGGGCTCCATTTGAGTAGACCAGTCGTCTAGTTTAAATCCCAAGAAAACCCGCCGTGCGCGGCGGGTGTTTCCCTATCGCTTGCAGCTGGCGCCGTCAGGCTGCGCCAGCATGGTTTCCGTCAGTTTGTACGCATTCAGCATCGGTTGCTGCGAATGCAAAACCTTGTACAGCAGGGCGCTGCCCACCCACAGGCTGTACAGGCTGGCAGCCAGCTCGTCCGGCTCCAGATGGGTGCACAGGCTGCCTTCGCGTTGGCCGCGGCGTATGGCGTCAGCCAGGCGGACGATCAGCCGCCCCATGCCTTCGGCCAGCATCTCGCGCATCGGCTCGGACAGGTCAGACACTTCCGCCGCCAGCTTCACTGCAAGGCAGGTCTGGCTGTGCTGCTCGCACTGATGGTGATCGATCCAGCCCCGGAAATACGCCAGCAGGCCATTGCGGGCATTGCCGGATTCCGGGCGCAGCAACTGCGCCAATCTTTCATCGCTATTCAGGAAGTAGCGGCGCAGCATCTCCACGCCATAGCCTTCCTTGGATGGAAAGTAATGGTAGAACGAACCCTTGGGCACGCCGGCGCAGGACAGGATTTCAGCCAGTCCGACGGCGGCGAAGCCCTTGCCCTGGATGATGGCTTCTCCAGTGGCGAGCAGGTGTTCGCGAGTGTCTGCGGTGTGATTGGGGCGTGGCATGGAACAGATACTACTAGACCAGTCGTCTAGTATCAAGAAAATATTCACCCGCGGCATGGGATGTGTCGTTTTCGCGTCTCTGCGCGTGGTCAGCGGGCAGGCTTGAACTTGCCATAACGGCGTCCTAAAACCAGCTCAGCGGGCCTCTGCCGGCGAATGGCGAAGCCTATGGTCTGGCGATAGGGACAAGGAGAAGGCGATGTCGGAGCGGAAGTCGGTTTCTGTGGAGGGCGAGCCGGATGCCGGCCGCCGCGAGGCATTGGGGTGCCTGGCCGCTTGGTCCGGCGCGGCGTTGGTGTGGACGTTCGCGGGCGGCGTGCCGCGGGCCCAGGCGGCGGGCGCGACGGGAGGCGGGCTGGAGGGGTTCAGTTTCGTGCAGATCAGCGACACCCACCTAGGTTTCCACAAGGATGCCAATCCAGACGTGCAGGGCAGCCTGCGCCGGGCCATCGCCGACATCAACGCGCTGGCGCGGCCGCCGGCCTTCGTCGTGCACACCGGCGATGTCAGCCACCTGTCCAGGCCCGAGGAGTTCGATCTGGGGCGGCAGATGTTTCAGGATATCCGCGTCGACCGCGTGCATACGATTCCAGGCGAGCACGACGCGCTGGACGATGGCGTGTCCGGCTATCTGAAGTTCTTCGATCACGACGGCAAGGGCCGGGCCTGGTACAGCTTCGATCAGGGCGGCGTCCATTTCGTGGCCCTGAACAATGTGCTCAGTTTCGCCACCAGCCATCTGGCCGCGCTGGGCGAGGAGCAGTTGGCTTGGCTCAAGCGCGATCTGGCCGGCGTGGCGCATTCCACGCCCATCGTGGTGCTGGCGCATATCCCGCTGTGGACCATTTACGAGCCATGGGGCTGGGGGACGGCCGATGCTGGACAAGTGATGGCGCTATTGCGGCCCTTTGGCTCCGTGACCGTGCTGAACGGCCACATCCACCAGGTGATGCAAAAGGTGGAGGGCAACGTGGCCTTTCATACCGCGCGGTCGCTGGCCTATCCGCTGCCCACGCCGGGCCAGGCGGGTTTCGGCGAGCCGGCGCCGGTCAAAGTGCCGGCAGGGGAGCTGGGCAAGCTGCTGGGCACGCGGCAATTAACCCTGGTGCAGGGCGGCGGGCCGCTCGCGCTGGTGGATACGCCGCTGGATCATTGAGCCAAGGGGGAAGGGACATGCGCATTCTGAAATGCGGGGGGCTGTTGGCGGCGAGCCTGCTGGCGTCTGTCGTCTGGGCCGGCGGCGCGGAGCGGGTGGTGGATATCAGCAAGTTCGCTTTCTCGCCCAAGGAGCTGACCGTGGCGCCCGGCACGCGGGTGACATGGGTGAACCACGATGAAATCCCGCATACGGTGTCCACGCGGGACAAGGCGTTTGGGTCCAAGGCGCTGGACACGGACGACCATTACGAGCGCGTGTTCGATAAGGAGGGCGATTACGCCTATTTCTGCGCCGTGCATCCGTATATGACCGGGGTGGTGCATGTGCGCAAGCCGTGAGGCCTGCATGATCTTGGAGGGTATGGAGACTGTCTGCGGCGTTGCCGGGCAGGGCCTTGTCATCCCAAGGCCCGGATCCTCCGCCTCGCATCGGCGCTTCCGGCGGGGGCTACGCGATTGGCGAAAAGATTGCGGGCGGGTCGGGAACGCTTATTTCAGATAGGAGCGCAGCACTTGCAGCACGGCGTCCAGATCCTGCTGGCGCTGCGCCAGTTCCGGCTCCTGCACCACGTGCTCCGCCAGATGGCCTTCCATCACGGCCAGCATCAGGCCGTTGACCGCGCCGCGGATGGCGGCGATCTGCTGCAGGATGGCCGAGCAATCGCCATCGTTTTCCAGCTGCGTTTCCAGCGCGGCGGCCTGGCCTTGCAGTCTGCGCACCCGCGCCAGCAGTTTGGCCTTGTCCCGTACCGTATGCGACATCTTCGGAATCTCCCTGTTCAATGCGCCGATCTTAACACGGCAGGTACTGGGGGGTAGTATTTTGATACTGGGGGGGAGTACAATGCGCGGCATTGCCACTTCCCACGGAAACGATAGTGACTTCCTTTTCGACTTTGCTGCAGCAGGGCAACGCCTGGCTGTTCCTGCCCAGCGCCATCGTGCTGGGCGCCTTGCACGGGCTGGAACCCGGCCATTCCAAGACCATGATGGCCGCCTTCATCGTCGCCATCCGCGGCACGGTGCGGCAGGCCGTGCTGCTGGGCCTGTCCGCGACACTGTCCCACACCGCCGTGGTGTGGCTGGTGGCGCTGCTGGGCTTGCATTTCGGCCGCAACTGGAACGCGGAAACCGCGGAGCCGTATTTCCAGATCGCGTCGGCGGCGCTGGTGATGGCGGTGGCCGCATGGATGATGTGGCGCACCTGGCGTCACAGCGGGCATGGCCATGAGCACGACCATGAGCACGGGCATGACGAGGCCAAGCGCATCGACACCGGCCACGGCGTGGTGGCGTTGCGGATATTCGAAACCGGCGCGCCGCCGCGCTTCCGGCTGGCCGCGGCCGATGGCCGCAAACTGGGTTGGAGCGCCGGGCAGGTCAGTTTGGAAACCGAGCGCGCGGATGGCGCGCGGCAGACGTTTTCCTTCCGCGATGCCGGCGGTTTTTTAGAATCGACGGAGGCGATACCGGAGCCGCATGAATTCGTCGCCAGGCTGCAGCTTGGCCACGGCCATCACAGCCATGATTACGATGTCGAATTCGTCGAGTGCGGCCATGCTCACGCGGTGGGCGAGTATGCCAGGCTGGATGTGTCCGCGCCCGGCTACCAGGATCCGCATGAACTGGCGCACGCCAACGACATCCGCCGCCGTTTTTCCGGCCAGGACGTGACCACCGGTCAGATCGTGATATTCGGCCTGACTGGCGGACTGGTGCCGTGCCCGGCCTCCATCACCGTGCTGCTGCTGTGCCTGCAACTGAAGCAGGTGGCGCTGGGCGCCACGCTGGTGCTGTGCTTCAGCATGGGCCTGGCCTTGACCATGGTGGCGTCCGGCGTGCTGGCCGCGCTCAGCGTCAAGCATGTGTCGCGCCGCTGGAGCGGCTTCGGCGACTGGGTGCGCAAGGCGCCGTATATCTCGGGCGCGCTGATCATGCTGGTGGGTGTGTACCTGGCTTGGTCGGGCTGGAGCCAGCTGGGCTGAGCTTGGCCTAGGAAGGGGAGTGGTGGCTGGCGCTTGGGCGTTGCCGCCATTTTTTTTGCGCTTCGCGGGGGCAGGCTGGGCGGCATGAGTAGGCAAGCGATGTCGCTTGGGTTCTTGATCTGGATCATGAAAAAGATGTGCAATATATACATCTTTAAAAGATGTATATAACATGCACCTTAATGACGCCATTTTGGGAGGCCCTGCGAGGGAGCAAACATGAAAAACACGCGAAGACTATGGGGATGGCTGGCGCTGATTTGCCTGCTGTCGTTCTCGGTTCTGCTCTATATGGGCAAGGAAATCTACCAGTCCGCGCCGCCGATTCCGTCCGTGGTGCAGAGCGCGGACGGCAAGGTGGTGTTCACCGGCGAGCAGATCCGCCGAGGCCAGCAGGCCTGGCTGTCGTCCGGCGGCCAGCAACTGGGAACGGTATGGGGCCATGGCAGCTATGTGGCGCCGGACTGGTCGGCTGACTGGCTGCACCGCGAGGCGCTGGCGCTGCGTGAAAACCGGGCCAAGCAACGCTTCGGCGCATCCTACGCGCAGCTCGATGTCGGCCGCCAGGGCATGCTGGACGCCGAACTGCGCCGCGAGATGCGCGCCAATGGCTATGACGCGGCCCATGACAAGCTGACGCTGAGCGCGGAACGCGCAGCCGCCGCGCGCGCAGTGGCCGCGCACTATGCAGGCCTGTATGGCGCCGATCCGGCCTTCGACACGCTGCGCGAGCAGTACGCGATGAACGCCAACGCGCTGCCGTCGGCATCCGACCGCGAGGCTGTGGCCGCCTTCTTCTTCTGGTCCGCCTGGTCCGCCGCCGCGGATCGTCCCGGCGAAACCGGCCTGTCCTACACCAATAACTGGCCGCACGAGCCGCTGGTCGGCAATGCGCCCACCGCCGCCAACGGCATGTGGTCCATCGCCAGCGTGATCCTGATGCTGGCCGGCATCGCCGCCATGGTGTGGTATCACATGGCCGCCGGCGAAGGCGAGGAGGCCGCGCAAGTGCCGGACGCCGATCCGCTGCGCAAGCTCAAGGCCACGCCGTCGATGCGCGCCACCCGCAAGTATTTCTATGTGGTGATCGGCCTGCTGCTGACCCAGGTGGGCATGGGCGCCATCACCGCGCACTACGCAGTGGAGGGCCACAGCTTCTTCGGCATCCCGCTGGCCGAAGTGCTGCCTTGGGTGGTGAGCCGCACCATACACACCCAGTTCGGCGTGTTGTGGATCGCCACCGCCTGGCTGGCCACCGGCCTCTACATCGCGCCGCTGTTGTCCGGCCATGAGCCCAAATACCAGAAACTGGGCGTGGATGTGCTGTTCTGGGCGCTGATCTTCATTGTCGTCGGCTCCACCGTCACCGGCTGGGTGGGCACCTTGCAGCGTCTGGGCACGGACTTCAGCTTCTGGATAGGCAATCAGGGCCTGGCTTACACCAGCATGGGCCGCGTGTGGCAAATCCTGCTGTTCGTCGGCCTCTTGTTCTGGCTGTTCCTGGTGGCGCGCGCCTTGCTGCCGGCCTTGCACAACAAGGAAACGGAAGGCCGCAGCCTGATCGCCATGCTGCTGTTGTCCGCCGCCTGCATCGGCCTGTTCTACGCCACCTCGCTGGCCTGGGGCCAACACACCCATTATTCGATGATCGAGTACTGGCGCTGGTGGCTGGTCCACTTGTGGGTGGAAGGCTTCTTCGAAGTGTTCGCCACTGCTGTGATCGCGCTGATCTTCGCGCGGCTGGGCCTGATCCGCATGGCAAGCGCCAACCGCGCCATCGTGCTGGAGACCATCGTCTTCTTGTTTGGCGGCATTCTGGGCACCTTGCACCATCTGTACTTCACTGGCGCTTCCACTGCGGTGATCGCGGTCGGCGCGGTGTTCTCGGCTTTCGAAGTGGTGCCGCTGGCGCTGGTGGGTTTCGAGGGTTGGCAGACATATCGCCGCAGCGGCGCCGCGCCGTGGGTAGACCATTACAAGTGGACCATCCTGTGCTTCGTCGCCGTGGGCGTGTGGAACACCGTGGGCGCCGGCCTGCTGGGCTTCTCCATCAATCCGCCCATCTCGCTGTACTACGTGCAGGGCTTGAACATGACCCCGGCCCACGGCCACGCGGCTTTGTTCGGCGTCTACGGCATGCTGGGCATAGGCCTGATGCTGTTCTGCCTGCGCGGCGTGTCCGAGGCTGCGCTGTGGGACAACCGCCTGCTGAAGCCTATGTTCTGGCTGCTCAATATCGGCCTGTTCATGATGGTGTTCCTGTCCATCCTGCCGTCCGGCATCTATCAGGCCTGGGCCAGCGTGACTTACGGCTTGTGGTACGCCCGTTCGCCGGAGGTGGTGCACTCGGCGCTGATGCAGAATCTGGTGTGGCTGCGGGTGCCGGGCGACATCGTGTTCGCGCTGGGCGTGCTCTACTTGGGCCGCTTCGCCCTGCGGCTGCTGGGCTGGGGAGGCAAGAAGGCCGCTGTCGCGCAGCGCGCGTGAGCGGAGGATATTTTGCAAACAGCAAAAGCCGGGCTTGCCCGGCTTTTTCGCGTCTACAACGTCTTGTACATCAGCGTGGTGCCCTGCAGTTTTTCGCCGCGGCCGTCCCAGGCGTAGCCGGGGATGTGGCCGGCTTCTTGATAGCCCAATGACAGATAGAGCGGCTCCGCCTTGTCGCCGCTGGCGGTGTCCAGCGTCAGCAAGGCGCGCTGTCTATTGCGCGCCTGGATTTCGATCTCGCGCATCAGCGCGCGGGCGACGCCTTGGCGGCGGCAGTCTGGATGCACCATCAGCTTGCAGACTTCCGCGCGGTGCGGCTGGTTGGGCGGGGTGTCGCAATCTAGCTGCGCGCTGCCGGCCAGCCGCCCATCCAGCAGCGCGGCCAGCAGCACGCGGCCGCCGCTTGCGACGCCGGGCAGGGTCTTGTCGCGCCAGAAGGCGGCGGCTTGCTCCAGGGAAAACGGCAGCACGAAATGGATGCTGGCGCCGTCATGCACGCAGGCGCGCAGCAGTTCGGCCAGTTCCGGCAGCAGGGTGGTTGTCGACGCGCCGTCGAGCGCGATGATGTCCAGTTGCGGCATCTTGTTTGGTCTCTTTCTGAAGGGGAATCTCAAATCAGGAACTAGCAAGAAACAGGCCGGGTTTCCCGGGCCTGGCGCGGCGCGGCGGATCAGGGATCGGGCGGCCTGGGCAGCGGCTGCGCGTCCGGGATGTCCGGCGCGCCGCGCTGGACTTCCACCTTGGTCACCACCGGCGCCGCCTCCGGCCGCCAGCTGTCGCCGCCTTTCTTCACCGGCGGCAGGGCGGGCCGGCTGGGCGGCTTCCATGGCGTGACGGGCGTCGGCAAATGAACGATGGGCTGGGTGGGCAGGGGGGCCGGAGGCTTGACTACAGCCGGCGCAGGCGCAGGTGCCTCCGCCGGCCACAGCCACCAGGCCGCGCCGCCCGCCGCCGCGACAATGAGCAGGGCGGCGGGCCAGGCGCGGCGCGGACTCACCAGCTCACCTGATCATTCAGGCTGAGGCTGCCGCTGGCCGGCGTCTGCAGGCTGCGGTTGCCGGACAGGTTTTCCCAAGTGACGCTGCCGTCGGCGTTCTTGCGGTAGTACTTGTAGGCGATTTGCTGGCCCGCCGGCAGGTTGACGCCGTTTTGCCATACCGGGTAATTGGTCGCATCCACCGGAATGCCCAGATCGGTATTCCAGTTGCCCAGGGCGCGCGCGTTGCCGGTGACGTAGACCTGCTGCCCCCACTGCGTGCTGGCTGTCACATTGATGCTGACCGGCACCTCGCCGGCATTGGGCGCGGCGCGGCAGTTGTTGTAGCGGGCGCAGACCACTTGCGGAATATCGACCACCTTGCCGGCGTGGATCGAGGCCAGGAGGCTGATGTATTCGCCCATCGCCCAGTTCAGCGGCGCCATGGACTTGGTCGGCGTGCCGGGCTGATAGCTGGCCGGCGTGCTTACCGTCCAGCCGTCCGGCAGCGTGGCGCTGTTGGACCAGACCTGTTCCGGCAGCATGCCTTCCGGCGTGGTCAGCAGCTTCAGCGTGGCGAAGTAGGGCTGGCCGGCCGCGGCGCTGCCCTGGCGGGCGATCTCGTACATGCCGCGCTCGGCGGTGAAGATGGGCCACAGGCGGCCGGCGCCGGTGCCGTTGAAGTCGCTGCCGTCGTTGTGCTCGCCGTAGCCATCGAAGTTGTAGCGGAACCAGGCGTTATACGGCAGGGCGGGCGCGCCGGGCAGGGCCAGGCTTTGCCCCAGCACCGTGTCGAATACATTGATGGTATTGACGATGGTGGGGTCGCTGGCGCGCTTGACGCCCATGCGCACCAGTTCCAGGAAGCCGCCGTCCACCACGCGGCGGGCGTCGTGGCTGCCGCCACCGTTTTTGAGCGTCAGCGTTTGCGGGGTGTCTGGTCCGGCGGAGGGATTGAAACTGGCGCGGTCGGCGCCGCTGCCGGCGCGGCTGGCCGGGTTGATGCGGACATAGTAGCTGCCGTTGCCGAAGCTGCCGCTGGTGGTATAGGTCCAGGCGGCGACATTTTGCTGCCAGTAGTCGGCGGCAGACAAGTAGCGGCCGGCGCTGGCATCGTCGCCGTTGTTGCGGGCGATGTCGGCGGCGGCCACCAGGCCGGCGATCTCGGCGGCGAGGGTGGACGGCGAGTAGCCCGAGTTTTCTTCCCAGCGTTCCTGGTAGCTCCACGGTCCGGTGGAAACGATGTAGTCCGCGGTCAGCTTGATCTTGGGCCACAGCGGATTGGACACGGCGGATCCCAGCCGCCAGGCCAGCAGGATGGGCATGGCCTGCTCGTCCATCTGCGTGCCTTGCCAGTACGGCCAGCCGCTGACCCAGGCGTTTTGCGGGAAGCGGCCGATGCGGCTGTAGCCGGCCGCGCAGCCGGCGGCGTTGTATTCGGCCGTGCCGCAGTTGCTGGTTTGCTGCAGGGTGTTGAATAGATAGCCCACCACGGTCGTGGCGGTGGCGGTGTCGCCGGCCGTGGTCAGCGCGTTGGCGAACTTGAACAGGTCGCGCGGCCACACTAGGTGGTAGCCGCCCTGGTTGGCGTCGCCCTGGGTCTCGCCCCACGGCGTGCCGATGCCGGCGATCATCGCGCCATTGCTCTTGTCCTGCATGGTTTTCAGCGTCATCGCCGACAGGTAGTAGCGGTCGTCGGCCAGGCCGCCTTGGGTGGACAGGCCGGCGGCGTAGGCGTGCCAGGCGTTGTCGTATTGCTGCTGGGCGGCGGCGAGGTCCGAACCCAGCGAGGCGGCGGCGCTGCTGATCGCGTCGGTCTGGCTGGCGCCGAAGCCCAGCGCCACGTCGAAGGACACGCTGGTGGCGGTGGGATCGCCCAGGTCCAGCCAACCGGTCTGCGCCACATTGCCATTGGTGGCCGAGCTATAAGTCCAGTCCATCTTGTTGTCGCCGCTGCCTACCAGATCGGTCCAGCCATCGCTCTGGCCGACGAAGCCGTTGGACAGCATGGGCTGGCCATTGACCACTTTCCATGGCTGGCTGGCCATCAGCGCCGAGGCGCGGCTGTTGTGGCTGGCGGCCAGCGCGTAGCCGCCGGCGGCCGCCACGGTTTGGGCGCTGTTGCCGCTGCCGGCGTTGTCCAGATAAGGCTTGAACAGCACGTAAAGGTTGAAGTCGCCCACGGTGTGGCCGTTCAGCGCGGTGAAGGTGACGCGCTGGATCAGCGTGTCGTGGTTGGGATCGGCGAAGATGCGCTTGCTGATCTGCCAGTTGTGGCCGGCATTGCCGGTGCTGGCGATCCAGCTCATGGTGCGGTTATCGCTCTGGCTGGCGGAGTAGGCCTGGCGTTTCTCCTCATCGACAAACGTCTTCTTGGCATCGCCCACCAGGAATTGCAGGTCTACCGACTCCGGCGTGTCCAGCACCGGGTAGTACACCTCGGACACGATGCCGCGATAGCCGGTGAAATAGACCTTGGACGGGCTGCCGACGGCGGTGCCGAGAAAGGACTTGGCTGCCGGGCCGCGCGCCGGGGTGCCGCCGGGGGCGCCGAAGGCCTCTCCGGCGTGGGACAGCGGGCTGAACAGGCTGGCGATCAAAACGCCCAGCAAGGCGGGGCGCATCAGGGACGGTTTACGCATGGTTGTTGTCTCCACTTTGTAGTACGGCAGGTTGACCTACGGATAAAAGTCTTACCGGATGCCGATGTAATTTTGTTACGGACTATAGCAAAAGGGAGAGAGCCGGATTTGTTCCAGTTCAAACGCTTGTTTAATTTTGGATGGGCGCAGATGGTGCACTTGGCCGTGAAATCAGCCCAAAATGGTGCATGTACAGTGGGGATCGCAGAGGATGCTGGATGGTTGAACTTGGAATGGCTGGGCTGGGACTGGTGCGTAATGACAACAGTCTGCTTTTTTGATGAGTAATTTTCTGACACGAATCAATTAAAGATGTATTATTTAAACATCTTTATCCGTCTGCGGCAATGCAGGCGGATTTTTCGGTCATTAAAGATGTATTAATTAAGAATCTTAAGGAGTCCAGCATGCTGAGCGAACAAACCCTGTCCCTGGTCAAGGCCACCGTGCCTGTGCTGCAGCAACACGGCGTGACGCTGACCAGCCATTTTTATCGCCGCATGTTCGAGCACAACCCCGAGCTGAAGAACCTGTTCAACCAGGGCCATCAGCATTCCGGCCAACAGCAGCAGGCGCTGGCCGGCGCGGTGCTGGCTTATGCCCAGCACATCGAAGATCCGTCGCCGCTGCTGCCGGTGCTGATCCGCGTCGCGCACAAGCATGTCAGCCTAGGCATACGCGCCGAGCACTACCCCATCGTCGGCAAGCATCTGCTGGCCTCCATCCGCGAAGTGCTGGGCGAGGCGGCCAGCGATGATCTGATCCAGGCTTGGGCCGAGGCCTACGGTCTGCTGGCGGATACGCTGATCGGCATCGAGAACGGCATGTATGGCGAGTCTACCAACGCGGCCGGCGGCTGGAGCGGCTGGCGTCCGTTCCGCGTGGCGCGCAAAGTGGCGGAGAGCGAAGAGATCGCGTCCTTCTATCTGGAGGCCAGCGACGGCGGCGCGCTGCCGGCGTTCAAGCCGGGCCAATATGTGTCGGTGAAGCGCTTCGTCGGCGAGTGGGGCCTGAGCCAGCCGCGACAGTACAGCCTGTCCGACGCGCCCAACGGCGAGTATCTGCGCATCTCGGTCAAGCGCGAAGATGCGGCCGAGGGCAAGCCGGCCGGCCGCGTGTCCAATCTGCTGCACCGCGAAGTGAGCGAAGGCGATGTGCTGGAGTTGACCGCGCCGCAGGGAGATTTCTTCCTGCACGAAGACCGTTCCGGCCCGGCGGTGCTGATCAGCGCCGGCGTCGGCCAAACGCCGATGCAGGCCATGCTGGGCAGGCTGCTCAAGCAGGGCGGCCGCGAGGTGCGCTTCCTGCACGCGGCCCGTCACGGCGGCGCGCATGCGATGGGGCTCAAAGTGCGTCAACTAGCCGAGCGCCATCCGCAGCTGCAGATTCATGTGCGTTATGAGACGCCGCGTCCGCAGGACGTGATGGGCGTCGATTACCATGCCGCCGGCCGCCTGGAGCTGGATGAAGTGAAAGCGCTGGCGGTGTTGCCGGATGCGGATTACTACCTGTGCGGTCCGCTGGGCTTCATGCGCGCGCAGCGCGATAGCCTGCGCCGCCTGGACGTGCCGGCCGAGCGCATCCATTACGAAGTGTTCGGCTCCAATCCCGGCGACGATTGAGGCCGTAGGCCATAAGCGGTATGCTGCCACGGGTTCCCCGCCTTAGAAGACTGCCATGCAACTGACCCGATTCACCGACCTAGGACTGCGCGTGCTGATGTACCTGACCGCGCAGGAGGCAGGCCAACTGGCCACCATCCCGGAAATCGCGGAGCGGTTCGAGGTGTCGCGCAATCACCTGGTCAAGGTGGTGCATTTCATGGCGCAGCAGGGCTGGCTGGCCACCCTGCGCGGGAAGGGCGGCGGCATGTCGCTGGCGCGCCCGCCTGAGCATTACCGGCTGGGCGAGGTGGTGAGCGCGCTGGAGGGCCGGCCGCGGCTGATCGATTGCGGCGAGCCGCCCTGCGCGCTGCGCCAGGGCTGCTTGCTCAAGGGCGTATTGGATGAGGCGCTGGCGGCCTTCTTCTTGACGTTGGACGGCTATACCCTGCGCGATATCGTCGCTGGCCCCACCGGCGAGGCCATCATCCGCCTGCACCGCGGCGCGGCATGAGCGTTCAGGCCGCCGGCGGGCCTTTCAGCTCGATGCCGTTGCCGTCCGGATCGCGCAGATAGATGGACGGCCCGACACCGCCCGCGCCGAAGCGCGGCTTGGCCGGCTCGATATCGACCCCGCAACGCGCCAAGTGGGCGCGAATGGCATCTTCGTCGAAAGGCGCCACGCGCAGGCAGAAATGGTCCAGATTGGCTCCGCTCTCCGCGTCTCCAGCCGGCAGTAGATCGATCAGCGCGCTGCCCGCGTCCAGATGCACCAATCCCAGTTTTTCCTGTCTCTTCACTACCCGGCAGCCCAGCGCTTCCAGATAGAAGCGCTCCGCGCGCTCGGGATCGGCGACGCGCAGCACGATGTGGTCTATTCCCTGAATCTTGAATGGCGGCATGGCGCGATCCCCTTAGTTCGTCGATGCTTTGATGCTATTTGAATTTTGTCTGGCTGTTGAATTGTCTTTTTGAATGATGACGATAGCGCGGTTGTCGCGCGGAGTTGGGAGCGTAAGGATATGGAATGGCTATCCGGCCTGCCGCGCATGGCGGGCTTGTTCGTTTTGACGGCGGTGATGGAAATCGTCGGATGTTATCTGCCGTGGCTGGTGTTGCGCGAGGGCAAGCCATGGTGGCTGTTGCTGCCCGCCGCTGGCGCGCTGGCCTTGTTCGCCTGGCTGCTGACCTTGCATCCGGCGGCGGCGGGCCGCATCTACGCCGCCTACGGCGGCGTCTATGTGACGGTGGCGCTAGGCTGGCTGTGGCTGGTGGACGGCATCCGGCCGGACCGCTGGGACGCGCTGGGGTGTTCGCTGGCGCTGGCCGGCATGCTGGTGATCATGCTGGCGCCGCGAGCTTAAAGCGAGGACCTTTGCATTCCGGACTGGGCATGGGGCTTGGCAGACCGTTCCTGGCCGCGTTTCGACAGATAAAGACCCGCCAAAATCAGCGCGATGCCGACCAGCTGCAGCGGAGCCGATCTGGCGCTTGGTCCCGACACGTGATCGATCAGCACGCCGCTTATCATCTGGCCCGCTATCACCAGCAGCGTGGTTTTCATAATGCCCAGCCTGGGCAGCGCAATGCTGTTGATCGCGACAAACAAGGCTCCCATCACGCCTCCCAACCAAGCCATGCCGGGCGCCTGCCATGGCAGGCGGCAGGCGGCGCTCCCGACTATAAGCAGCAGGCTTAGAAACAGAAACCCTCCCAGATGATTCCAGAATGAAGCGGACATCGCGCCGCGGCTTTGCGCAAGCTTGCCATTGATGGCGCGGCTGGCGGCTATGCATAGCCCGTTCGCTAGCGCCAATAGCATCAAATACCCCATGTTCAGGCTCCAAAAATCAAAATGGCGCAACCGGACAGAATGGGCAGCAGCGCCAGGATTTCTTGCGCGCGATAGCGTCGCCGAGGCATGCCAAACCAGCCAAAGCGGTCGGTAAGCAAACCAAAGAGAACTTGCCCTATCATGCCGATCGCCAGCGTGCCGGACATCGCCAGCGGACTGTTGACGGTGATGGCGGCCAGCGATACCACCAGCGCGCCCGGCAAGCCGCCCAGGTAAGCCCAGATTGGGGGCGGGGCTGGGCGGCTTGACGTCTTTGGCGTCGGCATGGCTCGCCATATCAGCAATGCAGTCAGCATGCCGATGCCGTGCGCCAGCCAGGAAGCGCAAAGCGGATTGCTGTAGCGCGCGAGTTGGCTATTGCTATGAATCATCAGCGCGAGCAAGCCGCCAGCGAGCAACGCAAGCGCAGGCAGGGTGAGTCGATTGAATAAAATGCGTCGCGAGGGCATGGTTATGGGCTTCTCTGTGATTGATGGCATGAAGACGCATCGTATATTGTGTTTGATTGACTGATAATCCGGCTTTATGGAAACTTATCGTAGAGAATAAGTGGACAATTTCGATGGAGCACTTCGCCGCGATTCCCGTCTTCGTCGCCGTGGTGGAGGCGGGCAGTTTTTCCGCAGCCGCGGCCAAGCTGGGCTTGACCAAATCCGCCGTCAGCAAACGAGTGCAGCAGTTGGAGGCCGGACTGAACGTGCGGCTATTGCAGCGCACGACCCGCCGCCAGAGCCTGACCGAGGCCGGGGAGCGCTATTACGACAGCGTGCGCCATGCCTTGGCCATCGCCATGGAGGCGGAGGAGGCGGCGGCCGGCCTGCAAAGCCAGGCGGCGGGCGTGCTGCGCGTCAGCGCGCCCATGGCTTTCGGCCGCCTGCATTTGTCGCCGCTGGTGCCGGCGTTTTTGCGCCGCCATCCCGCCATTGAGCTGGACCTGGCGATGGATGACCGCATGGTGGACCTGGTGGCCGACGGCTACGATCTGGCGGTGCGCATCGGCAATCTGCCGGACAACAGCATGGTGGCGCGCCGTCTCGCGCCGTGCCGAGTGTGGGTGTGCGCCTCGCCGGACTATCTGGCGGAATATGGCGAACCCAGGCATCCGGCGGAGCTGGCCCAGCATAACTGCATCGCGTATTCCTATTATCGAGGCGGCGCCAGCTGGGTGTTCCAAGGGCCGCAAGGCGAAATCCGCGTGCAGCCGCGCGGCAATTACCTGGTGAACAATAGCGAGGCGCGCCGCGATGCCTTGCTGGCGGGCTTGGGGATTTGCGAGATGCCCACTTTCCTCGTCGGGCCGGACCTGGCGGCGGGGCGGCTCAAGGCGGTGCTGACGGATTACCCTCTGCCTCGGCACGCCATCCATGTGGTGTATCCCGAGCGGCGGCGCTTGCCGGCCAAGGCGCGCGTCTTCATTGATTTTCTGCAGGAAAAGCTGGGCGGCGATCTGCCCTTGTGGGACAGCGGCTTGCCCGCGTCTTTGCTGGCGTCGCCTAACGGGAGACAAGCATGAGCAAAACGATAGGCAAGGCGCTGGTCTGGCTGCGCCGCGACCTGCGGCTGGACGATCACGCCGCCTTCTACCACGCGCTGAAGCATAGCCGGGAAGCGCTGCCGGTATTCGTGTTCGATACCGCAATACTGGACGCCTTGCCGCGTGACGACAGGCGAGTTGACTTCATCCATCAAAGCCTCAAGGCGCTGAAAGCCGAGTTGAACCCGCTGGGCGGCGACCTGCTGATCCGCCATGGCCTGCCTCTGGAAGAAATACCGAGGCTGGCGGCGGCGTTGGGAGCGGAGGCGGTGTTTTGCAACCGCGACTACGAGCCGGCCGCGCGCGAGCGCGACGCCGCGGTGGCCAGCCGCTTGGCCCAACTTGGTATCGCCTTCCATTCTTGCAAAGACCAGGTGATCTTTGAAACCGACGAGGTGCTGACCGGCGCCGGCAAGCCGTTTTCCGTGTTCACGCCGTACAAGAATGCTTGGTTGAAACAGCTGACGCCTTTCTATCTGCAGGCTTATCCGGTGCGGCGCTACCTGGGCGCGCTGATGCCGCGCGAGGCGGAATCGATGCCTAGCTTGGCCGACATCGGCTTTGCGCCCAGCGATCTGTCCACGCTGCCGCTTAAGCCCGGCTCGGATGGCGCCGAAGTTTTGTTCGCCGATTTCGCCGGCCGCATCGAGCGCTACAAGGCGCAGCGCGACTTTCCCGGCGTCAAGGGCGTGTCCTATCTCAGTGTCCACCTGCGCTTCGGCACCATCTCCATCCGCCGGTTGGCCGCCTATGCCTGGCATGAGGGCGGCGAGGGCGCGATGTGCTGGCTGAATGAGCTGATCTGGCGCGATTTTTACCAGCAGGTGTTGTGGCATAGGCCGGATGTGGTCGAACACGCTTTCAAGCCGGAGTACGACGCGCTGCCGTTTCCCAACCATGCCGAATGGTTCGATGCCTGGAGAAACGGGCAAACCGGCTACCCGCTGGTGGATGCGGCGATGCGGCAGTTGAACCGCAGCGGCTATATGCACAACCGGCTGCGCATGGTGGCGGCGAGTTTCCTGGTGAAGGATATGTTGATCGATTGGCGTTGGGGCGAAAAGTATTTTGCGGACAAACTGCTGGACTTCGACCTGGCCGCCAATAACGGCGGCTGGCAGTGGGCGGCCAGCACCGGCTGTGACGCCCAGCCTTATTTCCGCATCTTCAACCCGGTGAGCCAAAGCGAGAAGTTCGATCCCGACGGCCGCTTCATCCGACGTTACGTGCCGGAATTGGCGGCGCTGCCGGACAAGCTGATTCACGCGCCATGGCTGGCCAAGCCGGAGCAATTGAGCATGGCCGGCATCAAGCTGGGGCGGGACTACCCGCATCCCATTGTCGATCACGCGGTTCAGCGCGAGCGGGCGCTGGCCTTGTTCAAGCGCTGATGTCCTCGTTCCATTGGCCGCCTTCCAGCAACTGCCGCCGGTAGCGTTCCGGAGAGGCGCCCAGCTGTTTCTGGAACATGGCGATGAAGGCGGACGGCGTGGCGTAGCCCAGCCGCGCCGAGATGTCCTGCACGCTGTCGCCCTGGCGTAGCCGCGCCAGCGCCTCCACCAGCCGCGCCCGGCCGCGCCACTGGCCGAAGCTCATGCCCAGCTCGCGCTGGAACAGCCGCGCCAAGGTACGCTCGGTGCTGAACACGCGCTCCGCCCATTGTTTCAGCGGCGTGGCGTCGGCCGGATCGTGGCGGATGGCATCCAGTATCGGCCGCAATAGCTTGTGGCCGCTGTCCGGCAGGTAGTTGGCCTCTTTTCCCGATTTCAGCAGCCTTTGGCACAGCAGCTCCGCCTGGCGGATGTCCCAGGGATCGCAGGGCACCGTGACGCGGCGCAGGGCGAAGTCGTCCAACAGGGCGCGCACCAGCGGCGTCTGTTCGATCAGGCAGGTATGGTCCGGCAGCCGCGCGGCCATGCCGCCGCTGACGTAAATCGAGATGTAGTGCATGGCCTGCCGCACATAGGCCGCATGCGGCACTTCCGGCGGCGTCCACAGCAGGTACTGGGCCGGCGCCACCACCTTGCCGTCATCCAGCAATAGCTCCACCAGGCCCAGATTGATGCGGCTCAGCTGGCCCCAGCGATGGCGATGGCGGGCGAACTCGCTCTTGGGCGTGAAGCGGTGGTAGCGAAAGGTCAGCGGCGCCGGTTCCGGCAGCGCGGCGTCGCTGGCGAAATAATCGTCTAGGTCTGGGCTCATCTTGTCCGGTTTGCCTGAGCGGATTGTCTGTTTTGCATTATATCGTCCATAACGGACGATTCTAGAATGTAGGCATCGAGTAGAAGGAGGCTGTGATGGCCATGCTGTTTCCCTTGCTGGCGGTGTTGATCTGGGCCGCCAATGTGATCGTTTCCAAGGCTGCCGCCCATGTTTTGGACCCGGCGGCGATCTCCATTTACCGCTGGCTGGTGGCGGCGCTGGTGCTGACGCCGTTCTGCCTGCCGCAACTGCGTCGCCGCGAGCGCGAACTGAAGCCCTGGCTGGGCAAGCTGTTGGTCTTGTCCGCGTTGGGCATGGTGATGTTCCAGTGTCTGGCCTATTACGCGGCGCACAGCACCAGCGCCACCAATATGGGCGTGATCACGGCCATGGTGCCGCTGCTGGGCCTGTTGCTGAACGCCGCGGTGTTCCGTCAGCGCGTGAGCGCCATGGCTTGGCTGGGTGTGGCGGTATCGTTGTCCGGCGTGGTCTATCTGCTGGGCAAGGGCGACCCGGCCAGCCTGCTGGCCAATGGCGTCAATACCGGCGATGCGCTGATCCTGGCTGGAGCCGCATCTTATGCCTTGTACGGCATTCTGCTCAGGCGCTGGGCGCCGCCGTTCGGCGCTTGGCTCAATCTCTATTTGCAGGCTAGCCTGGCGGTGTTGCTGCTGCTGCCCTTGACGCTGACTGCGCAGAGCATGGCCATCCCGGCCCAGGGCATTGGGCTGGTGCTGTTCGCCGGCATCGGCTCCTCGCTGTTTGCCGCCTATCTGTGGATGCGCGGCATCCAGAAGCTGGGCAGCGACCGCACCGCCATCTTCATGAACTTGCTGCCCTTGTTCACGGCCTTGCTGGCCAGCGCGCTGCTGGGAGAAACCATCCACCATTACCATTGGGCGGGCGGTGGCTTGATCCTGCTGGGCGTGGCGCTGGGACAGGGTGTGCTGACGCGGCGCGGCGCGCTGATATTGTCTTTTGTGAATAAATAATACATTTCATTAACAAAAATTTACGCTACGATTGTGGGGTTTTGTAGCGCCTATAAAAGAGTTGCGTAGGCAATCTGCCGTGAATGTGTGGATGTGATGGATTTCATGGCAGATTTCCGCGCGGCCCGGTTGGCTGGCGCGAAAATGCGAAGTGACTCATGGGTTGACGTAAAGGAATGGCGAGGCTTACCATCGCCGCGTTTTCATTACAGGGGGCTGATGCCTTGGAAAGTTGCAGTAGTAGTTGGTTATCTACAGGGTCGCTCTGACCGGCACAGGCATCGTCACCATTTGATTGGCCGCTGTCTTGCCGCGAAGCTAGACAGTGCGCATCCCAGGCGCGGGCCTCAATCCGCCGCCGCGTACTTACCCCTATACCGTTACTGCTGATGACCGCGTACCGAGCCTTATCGGACGCCTAAATCAGGTTTGCGCATGTTCGCGTTTGCATACGCCGAGCGTTTCTTCGCTTGGCCGACGCAGCCGCGTCCGTGCTCGCATGCCTTCGTTTGCTTGCAAAACGACGGGCGGCATACGCTTGCGCCGCCCGTACGGAGACGATGACAATGACAAATACCGTCAAGAACGAAGCTGTACTGGACAGCGCCCACGTGGGCGATATCCGCGGCGCCTTCGGCACCATACGCCAAGGCGATGTCGGCGACCGCAACAGCATGTGGCAGCGTTTTCGCACGCTGCTGGCGATTCTGGGCCCCGGCATGATCGTGATGGTCGGCGACAACGACGCCGGCGCTTTCAGCACCTATTCCCAAGCCGGCCAGAATTACGGCACCTCGCTGCTGTGGACGCTGATCCTGCTGATCCCGGTGCTGTATGTGAACCAGGAAATGGTGCTGCGCCTGGGCGCGGTCACCGGCGTGGGCCATGCCCGCCTGATCCTGGAGCGCTTCGGCAAATTCTGGGGCGCTTTCAGCGCCATTGATCTGTTCCTGTTGAACGCCCTGACCATCGTCACGGAATTTATCGGCATCACGCTGGGTCTGCAGTATTTGGGCCTGCCCAAGGAGTGGGGCGTGGTGGCGGCCGCCTTGCTGGTGATGGCTGCAGTCAGTACAGGCGATTTTCGCCGCTTCGAGCGTTTTTCGATGATCTTGGTGGGGTTCAGCCTGCTCCTGATTCCGGTGTTCATGATGATGCATCCGCCGATGGCGCAAATCGGTCATGACTTGTTCGTGCCGGGCATGCCGGCCGGCGGCAAGCTGTCCGACGTGATGCTGCTGATCATAGCCATCGTCGGCACTACCGTCGCGCCGTGGCAGCTGTTCTTCCAGCAAAGCTATGTGATAGACAAGCGCATCACGCCGCGCTTCATCAAGTACGAGCGAGCCGATCTGTGGCTGGGCATCGTGCTGGTGCTGATCGGCGCCATCGCCATCATAGGCATGGCCGCCGCGCTGTTCGCCGGCAAGCCGGAGTTCGGCAACTTCCAGGATGCCGGCGCTGTCGCCGCAGGCCTGGGCAAGCACCATAGCCATCTGGCCGGCGTGCTGTTCGCCGTCGCGCTTATAGACGCCAGCCTGATCGGCGCCAGCGCCGTGTCGCTATCCACCGCCTATGCGCTGGCCGATGTGATGAACATGAAGCACTCGCTGCACCGCAAGCCGTCCGACGCGCGCGCGTTTTATCTGGTGTACTTCCTGCTGATCGCCGGCGCCGCCGCGCTGGTGCTGATTCCGGGCGTGCCGCTGGGCCTGCTGACCAATGCCGTGCAAACCTTGGCCGGCGTGCTGTTGCCGTCCGCTTCGGTTTTCCTGCTGCTGCTGTGCAATGACAAGGCAGTGCTGGGGCCGTGGGTGAACGGCCGCTGGACCAATCTGTTCACTGGCGCCGTGGCTGCGGTGCTGGTGTTGCTGTCCATCATTCTGACCGCTTCTGTGCTGTGGCCGGATATTTCCAGCCAGACCATCGTCAATGTTCTGGTTGGAGGAGGCATCATCGGCGCCGTGGTGGTGATCGCGGCCCATGCCGTCAAGCTGCGCCGCGACGCCGAAACCGGCGCGGATCTGGCAGAGGAAGCCAAACCGAGCAAACTGTACATGCACACCTGGCGCATGCCGCCGCTGGACCAGCTCAAGCCCATGGTGTTGTCGCGCAGCAACCGGCTGTGGATGGCGGTGTTGCGCGGCTATCTGGTAGTGGCTGTCATCATGGTGGTGTACAAAGTGACGCAGGTCGCCTTGCTGGGCCACTGAGGGGCAAGGTAAGGTTGTGGCCGGCAGCGCGAGATGCGCCGCCGGCGGAGCAAAACCGCCCGTTTGGGCGGTTTTTCGCATGAGGGAGGGTTCCTCGTGGCTTTCCTGGAAAGCCACGAGGCACGTTCCTTATATATAACAACTTCACAAAGCAGGAGGACGCATGCATTACAACCTGCACAATCTGTTCGATTTCGATCTGTTCGGCCTGTTGCATTCGCTGATCTGCCTGGCCATGGCCTTTGTTTGCGGCACGGTGATCGGGCTGGAGCGGCAATACCGCCAGCGCACGGCAGGCTTGCGCACCAACGCGCTGGTGGCAGTCAGCGCGGCGGCTTTCGTCAATATGGCCTTGCAGCTGGATGGCACCGGCAGCGCTTCGCGCGTGGTGGCATACGTGGTGTCCGGCGTCGGTTTCCTCGGCGCGGGCACCATCATGAAAGAAGGGTTGAACGTGCGCGGCCTGAACACCGCCGCCACGCTATGGGGCTCGGCCGCGACCGGCGCTTGCGCCGGGGCGGGCCTGCTCGGACAAGCCGTGCTGACCACTGTGTTCGTGCTGGCGGTCAACACGCTGCTCAGACCGGTGGTGAACTCCATCAACCGCCGTCCGATCGACGACGACGCCAGCGAGGTCACCTACCAGTTGTGCGTCATCGCCACGCGCGAAGGCCAGAAGCAGGCCTTGGCCCAGGTGGGGGACTTGCTGGATAAGGCCAACTACCCGGTGGGCGATCTGGACGTGGAGGCTTTCGGCGACGATGAGGTGGAAATGACCGCCACGCTGCTGGCCACCTCGGTGGATTCGGATGAACTGGATCGTATTGCTCAGGAATTGACGGCCAAACCGTATATCAGCCAGGCTTACTGGAACACCAGCACCAGCGAGTGATCCTGAATCCGCCCGCGAACAGCCGCCGCGACGATCCGTCCGGCGGCTGTTTCGCATTGGGCGGCAGCCCGGCAGGGTAGGTGTCCGCGCGCCTTGTGCAGAGTCAAAGTTTATGACGGACAGTGTTACAATCGAGACAGGTTTTTAGTTGTCGCGCGGCACGGGTTTCATCCAGCGCCGGCGGCGGGGTAATCCACGGGCGGCCGCACCGGCGCCCGGCTTCTCGAGACAGCCTTATGACCATCATCCGCCAGGAAGACTTCATCCAGAGCATCGCCGATGCCTTCCAGTACATCAGTTGCTACCACCCGAAAGACTATATCGACGCGCTGTACCAGGCTTACCTGAACGAGGAAAGCACCGCCGCCAAGGACGCGATGGCGCAGATTCTGGTCAACAGCCGCATGTGCGCCGAAGGCCAGCGCCCGATCTGCCAGGATACCGGCATCGCCGTGGTGTTCCTGAAAGTGGGCATGCAAGTGCAATGGGATGCCAAGCTCAGCGTGCAGGAAATGGTCAACGAAGGCGTGCGCCGCGCCTACAACCACCCGGACAACAAGCTGCGCGCCTCCGTGCTGCGGGACCCGGCCGGCAAGCGCCAGAACACCAAGGACAATACCCCGGCCGTGGTGCACTTCGAGATCGTCGAAGGCAACCAGGTGGACGTGATCTGCGCGGCCAAGGGCGGCGGTTCCGAGAACAAGTCCAAGATGGTGATGCTGAATCCGTCCGACTCCATTGTCGACTGGGTGCTGAAAACGGTGCCGACCATGGGCGCCGGCTGGTGTCCGCCGGGCATCCTCGGCATCGGCATAGGCGGCACGCCGGAAAAGGCCATGCTGCTGGCCAAAGAAAGCCTGATGGACCACGTGGATATCCACGAACTGAAGGCCAAGGCCGCCGCGGGCGGCGAACTGTCCCGCGTGGAAGCGCTGCGCCTGGAGCTGTTCGAGAAGGTCAACGCGCTGGGCATAGGCGCGCAGGGCCTGGGCGGCCTGACCACGGTGCTGGACGTGAAGATTCTGGACTATCCGACCCACGCGGCTTCCTTGCCGGTGGCGCTGATCCCGAACTGCGCGGCCACCCGCCACATCCATTTCCATCTGGATGGCAATGGTCCGGCCCATCTGGAACCGCCCAAGCTGGAAGACTGGCCGGACATCACCTATGACGCGTCCAACGGCAAGCGCGTGGACCTCGACAACATCACCCGCGAAGAAGTGGCCAGTTGGCAGCCGGGCGACGTGCTGCTGCTGAACGGCAAAATCCTGACCGGCCGGGACGCCGCCCACAAGCGCATGATAGACATGCTGAACAAGGGCGAGGCGCTGCCGGTGGATTTCACCAACCGCTTCATTTACTACGTCGGTCCGGTGGACCCGGTGCGCGACGAAGTGGTCGGCCCGGCCGGCCCGACCACGGCCACCCGCATGGACAAGTTCACGCGCCAGATGCTGGAGCAGACCGGCTTGCTGGGCATGATAGGCAAGGCCGAGCGCGGCCCGGCGGCCATCGAGGCGATCAAGGACAACAAGGCCGTGTACCTGATGGCCGTAGGCGGTTCCGCCTACCTGGTGTCCAAGGCGATCAAGGCGTCCAAGGTGGTGGGCTTCGCCGACCTGGGCATGGAGGCGATCTACGAATTCGAGGTCAAGGACATGCCGGTGACGGTGGCGGTGGACTCCTGTGGCACTTCGGTGCATAACACCGGCCCGGCGGAGTGGCGGGTGAAGATCGGCAAAATTCCGGTCACGCAGGCTTGATTGTCAGGTTTGAGGATGCCGCCCTTGTTGGGCGGCATTTTTTTTGCCTGCCAGAGCGAGTGCGGTTCACGGCATGGATGTGAACCGCAAATGTTGTGACCAAGTTGCAACCACTTTTGCTTGGCAGAAGAATTTAGATTTTTGTCTTGCAAATCTACCGCTTACGTCATACATACTGAAAATGTTCTCGGCATGGTTTCAGTGGTTTTACTTACCGGATTATGAGTATGACGACCAGCTCCGCCACCAGTTTTGGCCTTTACTCGGATGCGCACGCGGGATATCGGCCAGCTTATCCCGAGTCCTTGTACAACTGGCTGCTGCCCTTGTGTCCCGGTTACCAGCGGGCCTGGGACTGCGCCACCGGCGGCGGCCAGACCGCCGTGCGTCTGGGCGGGGATTTTGCGCGGGTGGACGCCACCGACATCAGCAACAAGCAGCTATCCGCGGCCGAGCGGCATGCCCTGGTGTATTACCGCGAGTGTCCGGCCGAGGTGACGCCGTTCGACGACGACTGCTTCGATCTGATCTGCGTGTCGCAAGCGCTGCACTGCTTCCATCTGCCGTCGTTCTGGCCGGAGGCGGAGCGCGTGTTGAAGCCGGGGGGGATTTTCGCGGCCTGGGGTTACCATCACTGCGTGGTGTCGCCGGAGATAGACAAGGCGTGCCGCGTGCTGTGGTCCATCATTGAACCGTTCTGGTCCAGCCGCTGCCAGTTGTTGTGGGACGATTTCCGCGGCAGCGGCTGCCCGCTGCCGCTGCTGAAGGCGCCCAGCTTCACCATGCGCGAGGAGTGGACGCTGGACCGCTTTCTCGCCTTCCTCAACGCCACTTCCGCCAGCCAGCTGTGCAAGCAGGCATTGGGCGAGAGCATCCTGGACGAGGCTTGCCTGCGCATCGCGCGGGCCTGGGGCAATGGCGGCATGAAGCGTAGCGTGGAGCTGCCGCTGCATCTGCTGGTGGCGCGCAAGGACGCGGCGCCGGCTTTCGCCGGCCGCTATTGATTGAGTCAGCGCTGCCGGTCGTATTCCGCCTGCAGGTCGGACAGCAGGATGTTGAGCGCATCCGAAGAGCGGATCAGCTCCATCAGCGAGATGGCCAGCGAGGCGATCATGCACAGCAAGCTCGCGCCAAAAGTGATTTCGCCGGTCGCCTGCCAACCGGTGTAGATCTGGAACATCGCCACGCTGCACAGGAACAGGCTGGCGATGCCCATGAACTGCATCCATTTGATCAGCGTGATGCGAGTGCGCAGATTGCCTATCTGGCGCAATATCTTCGGATCGTGGCTGTCGCGGTATTCCTCATACAGCGTGCGGATGATGCCGGCCAGGCCGAGAAAGCGGTTGGTGTAGGCCAGCAGCAGAAGGGAGACGGCGGGAAACAGCAGGGCCGGGGTGGCCAGGTTCAGTGCGGAGTGCATCAGGAGTTCTCGTCTATCCATACATCGATGCCGGCGGGCGCGGCATCGAACAGTTCAATCACATCGCGGTTTTTCATGCGGACGCAGCCCAGCGAGCTGGGGCGGCCCCATGGTACATGATCTCCGGCGCCGTGGATGTAGATGGCGCGGTCGTAGCTGTCGACATCGCCGCCCTGGTTCAGGCCGGGCTGCTGGCCGCACAGCCATAGGATGCGGCTCAGTATCCAGTCCTTGTTCGGGTATTGGGCGTGCAGTTCCGGCGTGTATTTCCACGGCGTGACCTGGCGGCGGACGATGATGGTGTTTTCCGCCGCGCCGCCGCCGATTTTTTCGCACACGGAGTGCCAGCCGCGCGGCGTCTGGTAGCTGCCCGTGGCCTCGCCAACGCCGTTTTTCGCCGTTGACACCGCGTATTCGCGCTGTATCCGGCCCCAGCCGTCCAGCAGCCGCAGCGTTTGCGATTTCACCGCCACCCAGATCCACGGCGCGCCGTAATGGCGGGCGTTGGGGTGGGTGGCTTGCAGCGGGGCGTCGCTTTCGGCGCGCAAGAGCCAGGCGGCGTCTTCCACGGCGGCCTGGCTGGGCAGGGCGAGGCCGGCGAGCACAAGAAAGAGGGCGCTGCGCATGTCAATCTCCCGCCGCGCGCCGCTGCCGGAAGAAGGCGGACAACTGCTCGGCGCAGGCAGCGGCTTCCACGCCGCCGAATACAGCAGCGTGATGATTGAGCCGCGAATCGGCAAATAGGTTCACCGTGCTGCCGGCCGCGCCGGTCTTGGCGTCGCTCGCGCCGTAGATCACGCGGGCGATGCGCGAATGCAGGATGGCGCCGCCGCACATCGGGCAAGGCTCCAGCGTGACATATAGATCGCAGCCATCCAGCCTGTAATTGCCTAATCGCGAGGCGGCGTCGCGCAAGGCCAGCATTTCTGCGTGGGCGGACGGGTCATTCCGGCCTATGGGCTGGTTGTAGCCGCGGCCTATGATTTCCCCCTCTTTCACTACCAGCGCGCCGACGGGCACCTCGCCCTCGGCGGCGGCTTGCTCAGCCAGCTCGCGCGCCAGGCCCAGAAAGCGGCGGCACGCCTCCGCGGACGGCGGCAGGGCGACCGGCGGGTGCTGAGCCAGTTGGCGCAGCAAGGCGGCCTTGTCCTCATCGTCCAGTTCTTGCCAATGCACGCCGCGCGCGGCGGCCTCCAACGCGAACAGCAGGCGGCGGGTCACGGTATGGCCAGCCGCCTTTAGCCGCAGAAAAGCGGTGACGACGCCGCAGGCTTGCAGCTGCGAGCGGGTGCGGATATCCAGCTCGGCGAGCCAGAGCAGGGCGGAGGGCGGCAGCGGGGGGGAGCTTAGTGTCACGTGGTCGAGGCGAAAACAGTTGCGGCGGTGGCTTTATTATCGCGCGTTTGGCGATGGCGGCCAAACCTGTTCCGCGCGGCTGGAGCCAGCTTCCAGATTGCGTTCTCATTTCATGAAATTGCGCCGATCGGCATAAAGATTTTTATTAAATGGCCGATAGGGTTGGAAAAGAGCAGAAAGAATTCCATGTCCGTGATTTCATCCCAGCCAGCCACCTCCGCGCTGGAGGCGTGGCTGCGGCGCCTCCCTCCATCCCAGCCATCCCATCCCGAGCTTTCCACCGCAGACGCCAGCGCGGCGCCGGGCGCGCCGCCTGCTCGGCTGCCCGCGGGGAACGGCGATTTGCAGCAGTCGCTGAACCAAGGGTGGCAGGATTACATGAGCAAACTGCGTGTGAATCTGAATCAGCCGGTCAAGCAGCAAAGCAAGGAAGCCGACGCGATGCAGAAGCAGCTGCTCAAGCGAAGAGTGGACTCCTTGCGTCAGATGATGTTGATGACGCATGACAAGGCCAGCCTGCGCGCCTTGGCCGGCGAACTGGCGTGCCTGGCGCGCGAGCTCAAGGAGCTGGTCACCAGCATGAGCCGCAATGCGGCCGACGATCCGCAGGCCGTCGGCTTGGCGGCTGGCGGCGGCGCGAGCGCCGCGGATGGAGCGGCTTCCACGCAAGCGGGCGATGAGGGGGAGGCGGCTTCCACGCCGTCGGCGGATGACGCCGGGTCTGCCGCATCGGCGGCGGACGCTCCATCAGGAAGCGGCGTCGCGGCGCAAGACGGCTCGGTTGGGGCGGAGCAGGGGGCGGATGGTGGCCAGCGGCAGACGGAGGCGGCCGCCGCCGCCGCCGCGAATCCGCAAGCGGCTTTAAGCAGCATGCTGGCCAAAGGCAATCCCGTGGCCGGCGATCCGGACATCCAGGAGATGCAGCAAACCTTGAAGATGGTGCAGGCCTTCATCAAGCAGATGGCCCAACAGCTGCGGGCGCAGGAGAAGGACAAGGAGCGGCAGTTGCAGGATGACATGCGGTCTGCGGACAAGGCGTTGCAGGATGTGGACAAGATATTGAAAGGCGGGCCGGAAGCCTTGGCGGCGATGGGGGAATCGCCGGTCAGCGTCAGTGTCCAGGGTGGCGGCGAGGCTGCGGCGTCAGCGGGGCCGCAGGCGGCGGAGTAAGCGCCAGACTGTCCAGAGCGTGGAGCCGCCTTTCAGCCAGCGGCTCAGCTTTCCCTCGGGCAACAGCTTGCCCAACCATCCCAACAGCGAGCCGGCGCCGCCGGCATCGCGCCATAGCGCGAAACCTTGGCCGGACCAGCGCAGCGGCTCGAGCAAGCGCTGTTGCTCCAGCCTGAGCTTGACGCGCAGCGCTTCGCCCTTCATCACCAGCAACTGCTTTTTCATGGCGCGGTCTTGCGGCGTCACGGACTGTTTCCCCCCGGTCCCAGCGCCGCCCAGTCCTTGCGCACTTCCTCCAGCGTGGAGGAGAACGGCGCGGGCTGTTCGCGCAGTCTGCGCCGCAAGTTCAGCATCACGGCCGCGCCGCCGGCGCAGAACAGCAAGGCCAGCGCGGCCATCACGGCTAGCCGCCAGGGCGCCGGAGTCAGCGCCCACAGGGCCAGCACCAGCGCCATCAGGCCGCAGCCGAGCAAGATCAGCCCCAGCATGCCCAGCAGCAGATTGCCAATGGCCTCGTCTTTGAGCTCCTGCGCTTCCAGCGAAGCCAGTTCGGCGCGGGTCAGCAGCAACGACGCCACCCCGCCGGCGAAGGAACGCAGGGAGCCGGGACGAGGCGGGCGAGCGGTTTCGAACATCAGCGGCGGGAGACCAGCATGCCCAGCAGGAAGCCGACGCCGGCGGCGATGCCGATGGACTTCCACGGATTTTCATGCACGTATTCGTCGGTGGCCTTGGCCGCCTCCTTGGCCTTGCCCACCACGGCGACCTCGGCTTCGCGCAGCTTGGCCTTGGCGCTGCCCAGCTTTTCGCTCAGGCGTTTGCGCAGTTCCTTGCTGTGAGCGCTGCCGTCGTCGGCAGTGGCGTCTATCAGTTCTTCTGTGCTGGCCAATACTTGGCGTACGTCATCCAGCAGCTGTTCTTTTTCCTTGGCGATGGCGGCATTGGACATGGCGACCTCCTGGCAATGATGAAAGAAGACAACTCGAAACGCTGACGCGGCGCGCGATGCGGAGCCGCTCAGGCCAAGCTAACAGGCCGGCGCGGCCGCGTCAAACCGCTGCGGCAAACGTTTCATCCACGCTGGTAGAGCGCTTCATCCAGCGATGGTTCCCGTTGCGCGCGCGCGGCGCGGCCGCATAGCAGCCCTACCGCGGCCACCAGGGCGCAGTACATCACGCAGACCCAGGGGCTCCACGGCATGGCGGCGATCAGCAGCAGCGGCGTGACGCTGGCCCAGATCGAATAGGCGATGTTGTAGGTGAAGGAAATGCCGGACACGCGGACATCGGCCGGGAACATGCTCACCATGATGGACGGGACCACGCCGACGATGCCGCAACACAGGCCGGCGAAGGCATAGGCCAGTCCCGGCCAGGCCCAGCCGCCTATCAGGCTGGCGTATAGCGCGGCCACGCCTAGCGGCAGCAGCAGGCTGTACAGGATCAGGCTGCGGCGCTGGCCGATGCGGTCGCAGATGCGGCCGGCGATGACGCAGCCTATGTTCAGAAACACGATGCCGACGCTGCTCAGGGCGAAGGCGCGATCGGCATGCATGCCGAAGCGTTGCTGCAGCAGCGTGGGCGTCACCACCACCAGCACTACTACGGCAGACGTCAGCACGCAGGTCAGCGCCGCGGCTGGCAGCAGCGCGGCTTTGTGCCGGCGCAGCACGGCCAGCAGCGGATATTCGGCTTGCTCGGTCCGGCGTTCGCTCATGGCCAAGAACACAGGCGTTTCGGCCAGCCAGCGCCGCAGCCAGACGCCGAGCAGGCCGAAGGGGCCGCCCAGCAGGAAGGGAATGCGCCAACCGTAGTCCAGCATTTCCTGCGGCGACAGGGCGCGCGCCAGGAAGGTGGCGGTCAGCGCGCCCAGCAGGTAGCCGAAGGTGAGACCGGCTTGCAGCACGCCCAGCGCGTAGCCGCGATGGCGGGGCGGGGCATGCTCGGCGACGAAGGACCAGGCGCTGGGCACCTCGCCGCCGACCGCCGCGCCTTGCAGGATGCGCAGGGTCAACAGAATCAGCGGGGCGAGGATGCCGATGTCGGCATAGGTGGGCATCAAGCCTATCAGCAGGCAGGGACCGGCCATCAGCAGGATGGTCAGGCTGAACACCTGCTTGCGGCCCAGCCGGTCTGCGAAGTGCGCCATCAGGATGCCGCCGAGCGGCCGCGCCAGGTAGCCGGTGGCGAAGATGCCGAAGGTCTGCAGCAGGCGCAGCCATTCCGGCATGGCAGGCGGAAAGAACAGCTTGCTCAGCGTGGTGGCGAAGAAGGCGAAAATGATGAAATCGTAGATTTCCAGCGCGCCGCCCAGCGCGGCCAGACCCAGGGTTTTGTAGTCTGCGCGATTGAGAGGGGCGGATTGTTGATCGGTCATGGTTTGCATGCTGTACCCGGAGATGACAGGTTTGCCTTGGCGGCGAATGATCAGGGACGTTTTCATGCCTGCCGGTTGGCATGCCGGCAGGCGCATGGAATCAAGTATACTTCATTGTCATTATTTTGTTGCTTGCGGCATGCTGTTTCAGGGTGGCTGCGGCGGCCTATTGCCCGCGCATGAACAGCTTGTCCAGATCGCGCAAGGTCAGCCGGGTCCAGGTGGGGCGGCCGTGGTTGCATTGGCCGGAGCGCTCTGTCGCCTCCATGTCGCGCAATAGCGCGTTCATTTCCGGCAAAGTCAGCTGGCGATTGGCGCGCACCGCGCCGTGGCAGGCCATGGTGGCCAATAGTTCGTTGCGGCGCTCGGTCAGCACCTGGCTGAGGCCGAATTCGCGCACGTCCTTCAGCACCGCGCGCGCCAGTTCCACCGGGTCGCCGTCCTTCAGCCATACCGGCACACCGCGCACGGCGATCTGGGTGGGCGACAGCGGCGCCAACTCCACGCCCAGCTTTTTCATCTCTTCGCCATGCTCGTGGGCGGTGGCCACTTCCATGCGGTCGGCGGCGAACGATACCGGTAGCAGCAAGGGCTGCAGCGGGATGGAATCGGATTCCAGCGCCGTTTTCAGCCGTTCGTAGACGATGCGCTCATGCGCCGCGTGCATGTCCACCAGGATCAAGCCTTCGGCGCACTGGCTGAGGATGTAGACGCCGTGCAGCTGAGCCAGCGCGAAGCCCAGCGGCGGGATGCCGTTTTCGTCGTGCGCCGGCATGGCGAGCACGGCCGGATGGGGCAGCGGCGCGGCGGGGGAGGGCATCGCCAGTTCGGGATTGTTCAGCGTCCGTTCTTCTTCGCGCAGGCCGCCGAACATTTTGTCGTAGACGCCCACCGCCTCGCGCGCCACGTTCAGCGGGATGGATTGCTGCTGGTAGCGGAAGGGTTGCGCGCCGGGCGATGCCGGACGCGGAGTGGCGGCGGACGACGCGCTGCTGAACAGCGAGGCTGATTCGCCTCGGCTCAGTCCAATTGCCGCGCCTGTTGTCGCAGCCGGCTCGGCGCCCTCCACCTGCACCGTGGGCGCGGCGCCGGCGGTAGTGCCGGCCAGCGCCTTGTGCACGCTGTGGAACAGGAACTGGTGCACGGCCTGGCTTTCCCTGAACCGCACCTCGATCTTGGTCGGATGCACATTGACGTCCACGCCGGATGGCTCCAGCGTGAAGAACAGCGCGTAGGCTGGATGGCGGTCGTGGTGCAGCACGTCGCGGTAGGCCTGGCGCAGCGCGTGCTGGGCGGTCTTGTCGCGCACGAAGCGGCCGTTGACGTAGAAGTACTGGGCGTCGCGGCTGGCTTTGGAATACGTGGGCGAGGCGACGAAGCCCGTCAGCGCGAGCGGGCCGGCCTGGCTGTCTAGCGGGATGGCGGCGGCGACGAAGTCTTTGCCCAGCAGCGCGGCCACGCGGTCCTCGGCGCTTTGCGAGGGCAGCCGCCACGCCACCTTGCCGTTGTGGCGCAGCAGGAACTCCACCTCCGGGTACGCCAGCGCGATGCGCTCGAACGTGGCCGCGCAATGGGCGTATTCGGTGTTCTCGCTTTTCAGGAATTTGCGCCGCGCCGGGGTGTTGAAATACAGGTCCACCACTTCCACGCTGGTGCCATGCGGATGCGCGGCTGGCTCCACCGGGTGCAAGGTGCCGTCTATCGCGATGATCTGGTGGGCGTGCTCGGCGTCTTGCGGCCGGCTCACCAGCGTCAGCCGGGAAACCGACGCCACGCTGGCCAGGCCTTCGCCGCGGAAGCCCAAGGTCGCCACCGATTCCAGATCGTCCAGCGAGGCGATCTTGCTGGTGGCGTGGCGGTCCAGCGCCAGCGGCAGGTCTTCCGCCGCGATGCCGCCGCCGTTGTCCGTCACCCGGATCAGCTTGATGCCGCCCTGGGCCAGGTCCACGCTGATGCGCGTCGAGCCGGCGTCCAGGCTGTTTTCCAGCATTTCCTTCAGCGCGGAGGCGGGGCGTTCCACCACTTCGCCGGCGGCGATCTGGTTGACGAGGTGGTCGGGCAGGCGTTGGATGCGTGTCATGGGCGGCGAGAGCTAGGGGCTGAAAACGAACAAGGCCGCGCGGAGCGGCCTTGGCGATTCTACTACGGATTTACTGCTGGGCGGCCGTACGCTTGTGGCGCAGGTATTCGATGATGGCCGGCAGGAAGGAGACGATGATGATGCCCAGCACCAGCAGCTCCAGGTTCTTGCGCACAAAGGGCAGGTTGCCGAAGAAATAGCCGGCGTAGACGAAGCCCGCCACCCACAGCACCGCGCCGACCACGTTGTAGACCGTGAACTGGCGGTAGCCCATGGCGCCGATGCCGGCGACGAAGGGCGCGAAGGTGCGCAGGATGGGCGCGAAGCGGGTGAAGATGATGGTTTTGCCGCCGTGGCGCTCGAAGAAGGCGTGGGTCTTGTCCAGATAGTCCTGCTTGATCAGGCGCGGATAGCGCTGCAGCAGCGCCTTGCCCAGGTAGCGGCCTATGGTGTAGTTGGCGGTATTGCCCAGAACGCCGGCCACGATCAGCGTGCCGGTCAGCGTGTGCACGTCCATCTGGCCCATGGCGGCCAGCGCGCCGGCGACGAACAGCAAGGAATCTCCCGGCAGGAAGGGCGTCACCACCAGGCCGGTTTCGCAGAAGATGATCAGGAACAGAATGGCGTAGATCCACGGGCCGTAGTTGGCCACCAGCTGCGCCAGGTGGGTATCGATGTGCAGAATGAAATCGATCAGGAATGTCAGGACTTCCATGAGGGTTCCCGTGCGTAATTGAAGTGCGGGTTGAGCGAAGGGCGCGCAAAAAACTGGCCGGACAAGCCGGCCAGGCTGCTGACAAAGTGAATCGGTACGATTCTAGAGGACCCGGCACAACCGGGCCTCGCCAAATAAGCGGCTCATTCGGCAGCCTTCCTATTTGAATCCCAATTCCCGGCCCTTGCCCTCAAGGGAGCCTCGCCTTCAAGAAGGCGAGGAGGGCTATCAACAGCCGACTGGCCGGACAAGCCGGCCAGTTTATGGGATGCGGGGATCAGACCACCGCTTCCTCTTTTTGTTTCACCGGCTTGATCATGTGCTCGCGCTTCACGCCCAGCCACAGGGCGATCGGGCTGGCCACCAGCACGGAGGAGTAGATGCCGAACACGATGCCTATGGTCAGCGCCATGGCGAAGCCGTGCAGCGCCGGGCCGCCGAATACCAGCATGGACACCACCATCATTTCAGTGGAGAAGTGGGTGATGATGGTGCGGCTCATGGTGGAGGTGATGGCGTTGTCTATCACCTCGTTCACCGCCATGTGGCGGGTGCCCGTCTTGCGGAAGTTTTCGCGGATCCGGTCGAACACCACCACCGATTCGTTCACCGAGTAGCCCAGCACCGCCAGGATGCCGGCCAGCACGGTCAACGAGAACTCCCAGCGGAAGAAGGCGAAGCAGCCCAGGATGATCACCACGTCGTGCATATTGGCGATGATGGCCGCCACGGCGAAGCGCCATTCGAAGCGGATGGCCAGGTAGAGCATGATGCCCAGGCACACCAGGATGATCGCTGTCAGGCCGCTGGACACCAGTTCGGCGCCCACGCTGGGGCCGACGAAATCCACCTTGCGTAGTTGCACGGTGGCGTCGGCGGCCTTCAGCGAGCCCATCACCTTGTCGGAGAGCTGGGCGGAGCTGGTGCCAGGCTTGTTCGGCAGGCGGATCATCACGTCGCGGCTGCTGCCCAGGTTCTGCACCGTGGACTCGCCCAGCTTCAGGCTGTCCACCTTGTCGCGGATCTGGTCCAGATTGGCCGACTGCTGATACTGCACTTCCAGCACCGTGCCGCCGGTGAACTCCACGCTGAAGTTCAGGCCGCGTGTGGCCAGGAAGAATACGGCGAGAATGAAGGTCACCAGCGAGATGGCGGTGGTGAGCCTGCCGTAGCTCATGAACGGGATATCCCGTTTGATGCGGAAAAGCTCCATTGGATTAGCCCTTGTTTTCCGGTTTCCACACTTGGCCGATGGCCAGCGTGGTCAGTTTGCGGCGACGGCCGTACCACAGGTTCACCAGGCCGCGCGACACCAGCACCGCCGAGAACATGGAGGTCAGGATGCCCAGGCAGTGGACGATGGCGAAGCCGCGTATCGGACCGCTGCCGAAGATCATCAGCGCCAGGCCGGCGATCAGCGTGGTGACGTTGGAGTCCAGGATGGTGTGCCAGGCGTGGTTGTAGCCGGCCTGGATGGCCGAATGCGGCGGCATGCCGTTGCGCAGTTCCTCGCGGATGCGCTCATTGATCAGCACGTTGGCGTCAATCGCCATGCCCAGCGCCAGCGCGATGGCGGCGATGCCGGGCAGGGTCAGCGTGGCTTGCAGCACGGACAGGATGGCGATCAGGAAGAACACGTTCATCGCCAGCGACAGGGCGGAGAACACGCCGAACAGGCCGTAGTACAGCACCATGAACACGGCGATGGCGGCAAAGCCCCACAGCGTGGCATGGAAGCCCTTCTCGATGTTTTCCTTGCCCAGGCTCGGGCCTATGGTCCGCTCTTCGATGATGTTCATCGGCGCGGCCAGGGAGCCGGCGCGCAGCAGCAGGGCGGTGTCGTTGGCTTCGGCGCTGTTCATGCTGCCGGAGATTTCCACGCGGCCGCCGCCGATCTCGGTGCGGATCACCGGCGCGGTGACCACTTCCTTGTGGCCGCGGTCCACCAGCACCATGGCCATGCGCTTGCCCACGTTTTCAGCGGTCAGCTGGCGGAAGATGGAAGCGCCGGCGCTGTCCAGATTGATGCTGACGGCGGGCGCGCCGAACTGGTCGAAGCTGGGCTGGGCGTCGTTGATATTGTCGCCGGTCAGCTCCACGTCGCTCTTCAGCAGTATCTTGCTCTGGCCGCGCGAGGTGGCTTCGTCCAACAGCTCGTAGCCGGCCGGCACGTTGCCGGCCATCGCCTCGGCCATTTTGCCCTGGTCGTCTTCGACCATGTGCACTTCCAGCGTGGCGGTGCGGCCGATGATGTCCTTGGCGCGGGCGGTGTCCTGAATGCCGGGCAGCTGCACCACGATGCGGTTCGGACCATTCTGCTGGATGATGGGCTCGGTGGTGCCCAGCTCGTTCACGCGGTTGTGCAGGGTGGTGATGTTCTGCTTGACCGCGTCGTTCTGGATCTTGGTGATTTCTTCAGGCTTCAGCGACAGGATCAGCTTGTTGCTGGCGTCGTCGGCGCGGATGGACAGATTGGGCACGGCGCGATAGGCCACGTCCTGCGCGGACTTCAGCGTGTCGGCGTCGCGCAGCTGGACCTCCAGCGTGTTGCCGATGCGCTTGATGTCGCCATAGCGTACCTGCTTGTTTTTCAGCTCGCGCTTGATGTCGCCGGCGTAGCGCTGCATGGCCTTGTCTATTGCCGCCTTCATGTCCACTTCAAGCAGGAAGTGCACACCGCCGCGCAAGTCCAGGCCAAGGAACATCGGGTTGGCGCGCAGCGAGGACAGCCAGGCCGGGGAAGCCGGCAGCAGGTTCAGCGCGATGATGTAGTTGTCGCCCAGCGCGTGCTGGATGGCGTCGCGGGCCTTCAGCTGGGTGTCGGTGTCCTTGAAGCGGATCTTCAGGGTGTTGCTGTCGAGGAACTCGCCGTCGGGGCTGATGTTCTGCGCCTTCAGCGCGTCTTCCACGCGCGCCATCAGCGCCGTGTCCACCGGAATGGATTGACGCGTGCTGGAGACCTGCACCGCGGGGGTCTCGCCATAGAAATTAGGCAGCGTGTAGATCGCGGACAGGATCAGCGCCACCGCGATGACGAGGTATTTCCAGAGAGGGTAGCGGTTCATGTTCTAGTTCTGGGGTGGAAAATGAACAGGCCGCCAGCGGAAGGTTCCGGGGGCGGCCGTGATGGGCTTACAGGGACTTCAGCGTGCCCTTTTCCAGCTTGGCGCTGACGGCGCCGCGCTGCACGTTGATTTCAACCTTGTCGGCGATCTCCAGCGTCAGGTATTGCTCGCTGACCTTGGATACGCGGCCGATGATGCCGCCCTGGGTGACGACTTCGTCGCCCTTCTGGATTTCCGACAGCATCTTCTGGGTTTCCTTCATGCGCTTCTGCTGAGGACGGATCATCAGGAAGTAGAACAGCACGAAGATCACGATCATGGGCAGGAAGCCCATCAGGTCGAAACCGGAAGGCGCGGCGCCGGCGGCGTAAGCGGGAGTAATGAACATCAGGGAAACTCCTAGATTCGTTATGCTTGAATTCAAACAGGCCATTGTAGCCATGCTCCATGGCTTTTCCAACCATGGAGAATGGCAAGAGCTTGGGACCGGCGGCGGAGCATTGCGGTTCCCCATGGCGAAGAGCGGCGCGGCGAAAGCGAAACCCACGCCGCGCGCGCCGCTTTTGCCGGGCGAGCTTAGTTGACGCCGCGCGCGCGTTTGGCCGCGAATTCCAGGCGGAAGTCCTCGAAGCGGTCGTCTTCGATGGCCTTGCGCATTTCGCGCATCAGTTCCTGGTAGTAATGCAGGTTGTGGATGGTGTTCAGGCGCGCGCCCAGGATTTCGCCCACGCGGTGCAGGTGGTGCAGGTAGGCGCGGCTGAAGTTGCGGCAGGCATAGCAGGCGCACTCCTCGTCCAGCGGCTTCTTGTCATCCTTGTAACGCGCGTTCTTGATCTTGACGTCGCCCCACTGGGTGAAGATCCAGCCATTGCGCGCGTTGCGGGTCGGCATCACACAGTCGAACATGTCCACGCCGTTGGCCACGCCGTGCACCAGGTCTTCCGGCGTGCCCACGCCCATCAGGTAGTGCGGCTTCTCTGCCGGCAGCATGTCCTTCAGCTCGGTCAGCATGCGATACATTTCCGGCTTGGGCTCGCCCACTGACAGGCCGCCGATGGCGATGCCGTCGAAGCCGACCTGCATCAGGCCTTCCAGCGACTCCTGGCGCAAATCGGTATAAAGGTTGCCTTGCACGATGCCGAACAGCGCATTCGGGTTTTTCAGGTCGTCGAAGGCGCGGCGCGAGCGCTCGGCCCAGCGCAGGCTCATCTGCAGCGACTTCTGCGCGGTGGCGTGGTCCACCTGGCCCGGCGTGCACTCATCCAGCTGCATCACGATGTCCGAATTGAGCACGGTCTGGATCTTCATCGAGATTTCCGGACTCAGGAACAGCTTGTCGCCGTTGATCGGGCTCTGGAAGGTGCAGCCTTCCTCGGTCAGCTTGCGCATGTCGGACAGGCTGAACACCTGGAAGCCGCCGGAGTCGGTCAGGATGGGCTTGTCCCAGCCTATGAACTCGTGCAGGCCGCCGAACTGCTCGACGATCTCCAGGCCCGGGCGCAGCCATAGGTGGAAGGTGTTGCCCAGGATGATCTGCGCGCCGATGTCGTTCAGCTCGACCGGGCTCATCGCCTTGACCGAGCCGTAAGTGCCCACCGGTTGGAATACCGGGGTCTCCACGGTGCCGTGGTTCAGCTCCAGAGTGCCGCGCCGAGCGCCGCCGGAGGTTTTGTGTACGGTAAACTTCAACATTATTCGAAGTGTCGCTTCAGGGTTTGTTTAGCAAAATCAGTCCGCTAGTATACAGCAAGCGCGCGGGCTGCGCCGAAAGCGCAAAAAAGTGCTTGCCAAGACAGGGAGGCTCTTATACTATGCACACCTCGACGACAGGCACGTAGCTCAGTTGGTTAGAGCACCACCTTGACATGGTGGGGGTCGTTGGTTCGAATCCAATCGTGCCTACCAAATTAAATGCATGGAGTTTTTCAAGTGAAATTCTTGCGAACTACCACAACCCGACATACTCACGAAAGCTGAGCCTTGCGGGTTGTACCATGCGAAAAAGAAGTGCGGCTCAGGCCGCACTTTTTTTTTGTCCTTTTGCTTTAGAATCGCTCACAAAAATCTCTCGCCCTCGTTGGAGTTGACATGCCAGACATTCGCTTGCCGGACGGCTCGGTCCGTTCTTTCGACAAACCGGTAACGGTTCATGAAGTGGCCGCTTCCATCGGCACTGGTCTGGCGCGCGCCGCGCTGGCGGGCCGCGTGGATGGCCAGCTGGTGGATACCAGCTACCTGATAGACGGCAACGCGGATTTGGCCATCGTCACCGATAAGGACGCCGACGGCCTGTCCATCATCCGCCACTCCACCGCTCACTTGCTGGCTTACGCGGTCAAGGAGCTGTTCCCGGAGGCGCAGGTGACCATCGGGCCGGAGATTGAAAACGGCTTCTACTACGACTTCGCCTACAAGCGTCCGTTCACGCCGGAAGACCTGGCAGCCATCGAGAAAAAGATGGCCGAGCTGGCGAAGAGGGATATTCCGGTGGAGCGCTACGAGCTGCCGCGCGATGAGGCCATCGCCTACTTCAAGAGCATAGGCGAGGCCTACAAGGCCGAAATCATCGAATCGATCCCGCAGGGCGAGGTGTTGTCCTTGTATCGCGAGGGCGAATTCACCGACCTGTGCCGCGGTCCGCACGTGCCGTCCACCGGCAAGCTCAAGGTATTCAAGCTGATGAAGGTGGCCGGCGCCTACTGGCGCGGCGACAGCAAGAACGAGATGCTGCAGCGCGTCTACGGCACGGCCTGGGCCAAGAAGGAAGACCTGGAAGCGTATCTGTTCATGCTGGAAGAGGCGGAGAAGCGCGATCACCGCAAGCTGGGCGTGCAGCTGGACCTGTTCCACCTGCAGGACGAGGCGCCGGGCATGGTGTTCTGGCACCCCAAGGGCTGGCAGCTGTGGCAGAACGTCGAGCAATACATGCGCGCCAAGCTGAATCATGAAGGCTACAAGGAAGTGCGCACGCCGATGATGATGGACGCCAACTTGTGGGAGCGTTCCGGCCATGCCGCCAACTACCGCGAGAACATGTTCATCACTGAATCGGAAAAGCGCGACTATGCGGTGAAGCCGATGAACTGCCCGGGCCATGTGCAGATCTTCAACAGCGGCCTGCGCTCCTATCGCGATCTGCCGCTGCGCTACGCTGAGTTCGGTTCCTGCCATAGAAACGAACCGTCCGGCGCGCTGCACGGCATCATGCGCGTGCGCGGCTTTGTGCAAGATGATGGCCACATCTTCTGTACGGAAGACCAGATCAATCAGGAAGCCAAGGATTTCCACCGCCTGGTGATGGAAGTGTACGACCGATTCGGCTTCGACAAGGTGGCGATCAAGCTGGCCTTGCGTCCGGAAAAGCGCATCGGCGAAGAGTCCACCTGGGACAAGGCCGAAGAAGGCATGCGCGAAGCGCTGCGAGCCTGCGGCGTGGAGTGGACGGAGCTGCCGGGCGAGGGAGCCTTCTACGGTCCTAAGATCGAATACCACATCAAGGACGCGCTGGGCCGCTCCTGGCAGTGCGGCACGCTGCAGCTGGACTTCATGCTGCCGGAGCGTCTGGACGCCGAATATGTGGCGGATGACAACAGCCGCAAGCGTCCGGTGATGTTGCACCGCGCGGCGCTGGGTTCGCTGGAGCGTTTCCTCGGCATTCTGATCGAAAACCATGCCGGAGCGTTCCCGCTATGGCTGGCGCCGGTGCAGATGGTGGTGATGAATATCACCGAAGTGCAGGCGGAATATGCCAGAGGCATTGCCAAAGCGCTTGAGAAACAAGGCTTCCGTGTCGATCTTGACTTGAGAAACGAGAAGATCGGCTATAAAATCCGCGAACATAGTCTGCAAAAGTTGCCGTACCAGATCATTGTCGGCGACAAGGAAAAGGCAGACGGACTGGTTGCCGTGCGCGCCCGCGGCGAGGACTTGGGCCAGCTCACGCTGGACGCGTTCATCGCTCGCCTCAAGGCTGAGATGCCTGAGGCCTGATTCGGCGGCGGCATACTTACATTTATTAGGAGATTTCAGCTATAGCTCAGGAACGCGAAGCACGGATCAACGGCGAGATTACCGCCCGCGAAATCCGTCTGGTAGGTAAGGAAGGTGAGCAGATTGGCATCGTCAGTCTGCGTGAAGCAATGGCTCTGGCCGAAGAGGGTGATGTGGATCTGGTAGAGATCTCTCCGACCGCTCAGCCGCCGGTGTGCAAGCTGATGGACTACGGTAAGTACAAGTACGAAATGTCCAAGAAGCGCCACGAAGCCAAGCAAAAGCAGAAGCAGGTTCAGATCAAGGAAATCAAGTTCCGTCCGGGCACCGACGATGGCGACTACAACGTCAAGTTGCGCAACCTGGTCCGTTTCCTGACTGAAGGCGACAAGGCCAAGGTCACCCTGCGCTTCCGCGGACGTGAGATGGCACACCAGGATATCGGCCTCGCGCTGCTCAAGCGCGTGGAAGCCGATTTGGCGGAAGTGGGCACGGTGGAGCAGTTCCCGCGCCTGGAAGGCCGCCAGATGGTAATGATGATTGCGCCGAAGAAGAAATAATCGGTATAATCGTCGTTCCGACACGGCAGAGTGCGCTCTGCCGTGTTGATTTTGTAGGTCGGCAACGATCTGCTCAAAAGCGTGACGCAGTGGTCCCAAGCGCTGGATGGTTAACCGGACAGCCACCCTGTGTCTAATCTAAACAAAATTCAGCAGGAGCATTTCCATGCCGAAAATGAAGACCAAGTCGAGCGCGAAAAAGCGTCTCAAAGTACTGGGTGGCGGTGGTTTCAAGCGTGCACACGCCTTCAAGCGTCACATCCTGACCAAGAAGACCACCAAGAACAAGCGCCAGCTGCGCGGCACCTCCATGGTGGACGCGACCAACGTGGCCTCTGTTCGCGCCATGATGCCCTACGCTTAAGGAGACCTGAAATATGCCACGCGTAAAACGCGGTGTAACCGCACGTGCTCGTCACAAGAAAATCCTCGCCCTGGCGAAAGGCTATCGCGGCCGCCGGAAGAACGTCTATCGCATCGCCAAACAGGCGGTGATGAAGGCGGGTCAATACGCCTACCGCGACCGTCGTCAGAAAAAGCGTCAGTTCCGTCAACTGTGGATTGCTCGTATCAACGCAGCTGCTCGTGAAAACGGCCTGCCGTACAGCAAGTTCATGAACGGTCTGAAAAAAGCCGGCATCGAAATCGACCGCAAGGTCCTGGCCGATCTGGCCGTGTTCGAAAAGGCCGCTTTTGCTCAGATCGTCGAAAAGGCGAAAGCAAGCCTCGCTGCTTAATCGCCCGGACGAACTTAAAGGGAGGCAATCGCCTCCCTTTTTTTCTATGCGCGTTTCCTAGAATGCTGATCCAATCCTGTATGTTTTTGCATGATTTGATCAGCCTTTTATTCGCATGCGGTGTGGAACACGATGAACAACGTTGACGCGATTCTCCAAGCCGGTCTGTCCGCCGTGGCCGGCGTGACCGATCTGATCGAGCTTGAGCAGGTCAAGGCGCGCTATCTCGGCAAGAGCGGCGAGCTGACCGAACTCCTGAAACAGCTGGGCAAGCTTGCGCCGGAAGAGCGCAAGGCAGCCGGTGCTGTCATCAACCAGGCCAAACAGGCGTTCGAGGCCGCGCACAACGACAAGCGCGACGCCCTGAATGCGGCCAAGCTGGAAGCCCAGCTCGCGTCGGAATCGCTGGACGTGACCCTGCCCGGCCGTGGCGCGGTGGGCGGCGGCCTGCACCCGGTGGCGTTGACGCTGGAGCGCATCAGCGGCCTGTTCCGCACCATGGGCTTCGAAGTGGCCGACGGTCCGGAAATCGAAAGCGATTTCTACAATTTCCAGGCGCTGAACATCCCGGAAAACCATCCGGCGCGCGCGATGGCCGATACCTTCTACGTGGAAGGCGGCGAGGTGCTGCGCACGCATACCAGCCCGATCCAGGCGCGCTTCATGGAAAACAACCAGCCGCCGATCAAGATCGTCGCGCCGGGCCGTGTCTACCGCGTGGACTCCGACGCCACTCATTCGCCGATGTTCCACCAGATGGAAGGTCTGTGGGTGGAAGAGGGCGTGTCCTTCGCTGATCTCAAGGCCGTGGTGACTGACTTCCTGCGCCGCTTCTTCGAGCGCGACGACCTGCAAGTGCGTTTCCGCCCGTCCTTCTTCCCGTTCACCGAACCGTCGGCCGAGATCGACGTGCTGGGCGAGCGCGGCTGGCTGGAAGTGGGCGGTTGCGGCATGGTGCATCCGAATGTGTTGCGTATCGCCAACATCGACCCGGAAAAATACACCGGCTTCGCCTTCGGCATCGGCCTGGACCGTTTCGCCATGCTGCGCTATGGCGTCAACGACCTGCGGCTGTTCTTCGAGAACGATCTCAACTTCCTGAAGCAATTCAACTGATCGCGCACGGAGCCGACTATGCAATTTTCCGAACAATGGCTGAGAAGCTGGGTCAATCCGGCGCTGAACACCGAGCAACTGTCCGAGCTGCTGACCATGGCTGGCTTGGAAGTGGAAGAAACCCAAGCCGCCGCGCCGGCCTTCTCCGGCGTGGTCATCGCCGAGGTGAAAGAGTGCGTCAAGCATGAGAACGCCGATCGCCTGCGCGTCACCAAAGTGGACGCGGGCACTGGCGAGCTGATCCAGATCGTCTGCGGCGCGCCCAATGTCGCCGTCGGCGTGCGCATTCCGTGCGCGCTGCCGGGCGCGGTGCTGCCTGGCGATTTCAAGATCAAGCCGACCAAGATGCGCGGCGTGGAATCGGGCGGCATGCTGTGTTCCGGCAAGGAGCTGGGCGTGCCGGAAGACGCGGACGGCCTGATGCTGCTGCCGGCCGACGCGCCGGTGGGCCAGAGCATCCGCGACTATCTGGGCCTGGACGATCAGCTGTTCACGCTGAAGATCACACCCAACCGCGCCGACAGCCTGTCCATCCGCGGCATCGCCCGCGAAGTGGCGGCGCTGACCGGCGCCGAGCTGAAACCGGTGGCCATCGCTCCGGTGGCGCCGTCCATCGACGACGTTCGTCCGGTGAAGATCGAATCGCGCCAAGCCTGCGGCCGCTACCTGGGCCGCGTGCTCAAGGGCGTCGACGCCGCCGCGGCCACGCCGGCCTGGATGCGCCAGCGCCTGGAGCGTTCCGGCTTGCGTTCGATTTCGGCCATCGTCGACATCACCAATTACATCCTGCTGGAGCAGGGCCAGCCGATGCACGCTTTCGATCTGGCCAAGATCGAGGGCGGCATCACCGTTCGCCAGGCGCGCGCCGGCGAGAGCCTGCTGTGCCTGAATGAAAAGACTGTCGAACTGCAGGACAAGCATCTGGTGATCGCTGACGACGCCAAGGCGCTGGCCATGGGCGGCATCATGGGCGGCGAGCAGAGCGGCGTCACCACGGCGAGCCGCGACATTTTCCTGGAATCCGCCTTCTTCGCGCCGGAAGCGATCGCCGGCAAAGCGCGCGAGCTGGGCTTCGGCTCGGATTCGTCCTACCGCTACGAGCGCGGCGTGGACTTTGAGCTGCAGCGCGACGCGATCGAGCGCGCCACCCGCCTGGTGCTGGACATCTGCGGCGGCGAAGCCGGCCCGGTGATCGAGGAAGTGGCCGAGCTGCCGCGCCGCCAGGCCGTGCAGCTGCGCGTGGCCCGCGTGGCCAAGCTGCTGGGCGTGGCGCTGGACGCCGGCCAGATCGGCGACATCCTGTCCCGTCTGAGCCTGTCCTGGACGCTGGAGCAGGAAGTGTTCACCGTGCAGGCGCCGTCGTTCCGCTTCGATATCGAGATCGAGGAAGATCTGATCGAGGAAGTGGCGCGCGTCTACGGCTACAACAGCATTCCGGCCGAGGCGCCGCGCTCCTCCATGCGCATGCTGAAGCAGTTGGAAGAGCTGCGCCCGGTGGATCAACTGCGTCATCTGCTGGCTGGCCGCGACTACCAGGAAGTGGTCAGCTACGCCTTCGTCGACGAGCGCTGGGAGCGCGACTTCGCCGGCAACGCCGACCCGGTGCGCCTGATCAACCCGATCGCCAGCCAGATGAGCGTGATGCGTTCTACGCTGATCGGCGGCCTGGTGGACGTGCTGGCGGGCAACATCAACCGCAAGCAGCCGCGCGTGCGCGTGTTCGAGGCGGCCCGCGTATTCCGCAAGGCGGAGCAGGGATTGGCGCAGCCGGAAAAAGTGGCCGGTCTGGCCTGGGGCGCGCGTTTGTCCGAGCAATGGGGCGCCAAGGCTGAACGAGTGGACTTCTTCGACGTCAAGGCTGACGTGGAGGCTCTGCTGCATCCGGTCAAGGCGGCATACCGCAAGGCCAGCCATCCGGCCTTCCACCCCGGCCGCTGCGCCGAGGTGCTGGTGGGCGGCGAGGTTGTCGGCGTGATCGGCGAGCTGCATCCGCAGTGGGTTCAAGCCTATGATCTGGTCAATGCGCCGGTATTGTTCGAGCTGGGGCTGGATGCCGCCGTCGCGCGCAGCCGCATCAAGGCGCAGCCGGTCAGCAAGTTCCAGCCGGTGCGCCGCGACCTGGCCTTGCTGGCGGACGAAGCGGTGACCGTGGCGCAACTGTTGGCTGCGTTCGACGCCAAGCGCGCGGCCATAGTCAGCGAAATCGCGCTGTTTGACGTCTACCGTGGCAAAGGCGTCGCCGAAGGCAAGAAGAGTCTGGCCTTTAGCGTGCTGATGCAGGACAATAGCCGCACTTTGACCGACGAGGACGTGGAGCCGGCCATGCAGGCCCTGCTTGACGCCGCGTTGGAGCTGGGCGCGCAATTGCGCGTTTGATTAGGATTTGGGCGGGCGCTCGCGCCCGCCATTGGTTCAGAAGTTTGAGGGGAATGTCATGACTTTGACGAAGGCTGAACTGGCCGATTTGCTGTTTGACCAGGTAGGTCTGAACAAACGCGAAGCCAAGGACATGGTCGAGTCGTTTTTTGAAGAGATCCGGCTGGCGCTGGAGTCCGGGGATTCGGTGAAATTGTCGGGTTTCGGCAATTTCCAGCTGCGCGACAAGCCGCAGCGTCCGGGTCGCAATCCCAAGACCGGGGAAGAGATTCCCATCACCGCGCGCCGTGTGGTAACGTTCCACGCAAGCCAGAAACTCAAGGGAATGGTTGAGCAATACCATGCTAACAAGCAAGGCTGATCTACCGTCGATTCCGTCCAAGCGTTACTTCACCATCAGCGAGGTTGGCGAGCTGGCGGGAGTAAAGCCGCACGTGCTGCGATATTGGGAGCAGGAGTTTTCCCAGCTGCGCCAGGTGAAACGGCGCGGCAATCGCCGTTATTACCAGCATCACGAAGTGTTGCTGGTGCGGAAAATCCGCGAACTGCTTTACGATGACGGCTTCACCATTCAAGGCGCGCGCCAGCGTCTTGGAATGGGCGAGGACGGCGCGCGCCCGATCTCGGCGCAGGAAGTTCGCGCCGAATTGGAATCCATCCTGGAATGGTTGGATTCGGGTATTGGCAAAAAAGAATAAATCGGTTAGACTACGTTTCTCTTGAGTCGGGGTGTAGCGCAGCCTGGTAGCGCATCTGCATGGGGTGCAGAGGGTCGGAAGTTCGAATCTTCTCACCCCGACCAATCAAGACACGAAACATCAAAGAAGCCCTGCTTATGCAGGGCTTTTTTGTTTTCGCCATTTGATCTGCCGAGTTTGGCGCGCCGCGCCGCCAGGGAATGGTTCTGACGTCTGATTATTCGCGCGTTTAGCGGGGATGGCGTCGTTTTTCATTCTCAAGCCGCGCGTGCATTCGATTTGCGCTCCCTTTTCTTTCTCCTGATATACTCGATTGGAACAAGCCGCTTATTCATTGTGGTTTGAAACAACTTTCATAAATCATTGCTTTACATTCGAATTCGGCAACCAAGCTTATGAGCAGCACGCGCCCCGACTCTCCATGCGTCGCCTTGTGTTCCACCGCGCTGGGCGATAATGTATGCCGCGGCTGCGCGCGCACTTTTGGCGAGATCAGCCAATGGTGTTTCCTGGATCAGGAGGCGCGGGAGGCGGTTTGGCTGCGCTTGCCGCAACGCCAGCGCTTATTGAAACTGGCTGCGGCGTGCGGCGCCTTGCTGGAGCTGGATAGTCTGGACGGCGTGGAGTGGGGGCGTCTGCCGAATGGCGTGTTGTACCGGCTGGACGATGGCGGCGCTCTGCTGCGTCGGTCTGGCGACGGCGTGGCCGAGGCGTGGTCTGGCTGCGCGTCAGCTTTGCCGGAGGCGGCCGCCTGGCTGGGCGGGTCATGACAAGGAGAGGGCGTGGCGGATAGTTCGCGGGCGGAGTTTTGGGAGCAAAGGTATCGCGACGGCGTGATGCCTTGGGAGGGCGCGAGCTTGCCGGAGCCGGCGCGGCTATTCTTCGCCGCCAGGCCGCCCGGGCGAGTGCTGCTGCCCGGCTGCGGCAGCGCGGCGGATATGCCGCCGCTGCGCGCCATGGGCCATCAGGTCTTGGCCGTCGATTTCAGCGAGGCGGCCATAGCGCTGGCTCGCAGCCACTGGCCGGAGGCGGCGGACAGCCTGCTTCTGGCTGATTTCTTCGAATTGAAATTGCCCGCTTTCGACTGCGTGTTCGAGCGGGCTTTTTTGTGCGCGCTGCCGCCGGATAGGCGAGCGCCTTATGCGCGGGCGGTAGCGGGCATGATCCAGCCGGGCGGCGCGTTGGTTGGCGTGTTTTTCATGGGGGAGGGCGAGAAGGGGCCGCCGTTCGGGGTGGGGGAGGCAGAGCTGGAAGCCTTGCTGAGCCCGTGGTTCGAACTGGAGCAGACGCAGTCTTTACCGGATGGTTTGCCGGTTTTCGGCGGCAAGGAGCGCTGGATGGTATGGAGACGGCGAATGTTTGATTTGGATCAAGCATTTCCGTCCTAAGGAGGTGGCCGGCGCGGCCGCTTTCAGAAAAAATAGCGACCGATAAAAATATAACGGTCCAGAGTGTTTGGGAGGAGAGCAAATGGAGTGGTTCTGGCGGTTTTACACGTTTTCAGAAAAAGCCTTCTGGAATAGTCTGACCAAGAAGCTGGGCAGTTTTTTCTTTATCAGCCTGTTTCAATTGCTGATGGCGGCTTACTGCTACTACGCCTTGAGCGATATACGGGCGACGGTGCGCGATGCCGGCGTGTCGGCCCAGGTGCTGGCCAAGGTGGACGCCACGGTGGATAGCGCCTTGTATTGGACGCTGGGGCTGTGGGCGCTGAGCTTCCTGTTCATCGCCTTCATGGTGTGGTATCTGCGTTACCTGATCGTCCGGCCGCTGCGGATGATCATTCAGATTTTCAACGAGATAGGCGCCGGCGCCGGCGATCTGTCGCGAGAAATTCCCACCATCACTTACGACGAAATCCGTGAGCTTTCGCTGTCTTATAACCGCTTCCTGCTGAAAATGCGCGAAATCATCAGCAATGTGCGGCGGATGACGGTGCGCATCGCCATGGATTCGGCGGTGACGCGGCGCAATGTGACGGAGTCTGCGGGAAGCGCGCGGCAGCAGGACGAGTTGGCCAAGCAGGTCAGCCATGCCAGCGACCAATCCACGCGTGGTGTAGAGCAGGTCACGGAGCAGACCGAGGCCATTTCGGCGACGACGGCGGTCAATCTGAACGCCGCGCGCGAGTCCTACGAAGAGCTGCGCTCGGTGACTGAGAGCATCCACGATATCAGCCGTAAAGTGGGTCATTTCAACCATACGGTGGAAGACTTGAGCCAACGTTCGGCCAGCATCAAGACCATTGTGGATTTGATCAAGGACGTGTCCGAGCAGACTAATCTGCTGGCGCTGAACGCAGCGATCGAGGCGGCGCGCGCCGGCGAGAGCGGCCGCGGCTTCGCCGTGGTGGCTGACGAGGTGCGCAAACTGGCCGAGCGCGTGAAGACGGCTACCGACGAGATTTCGCACAATATCGACGGCATGCTGGGCCTGGTGGCCGATACGCAGCAGGAGACGGCCGCGATCACCGAGGATACCAATCAGGCGCGAGACGTGATCTCGCGCGCCTCCGAGCATTTCAGCAAGATGATGGGAGACTTCGAGTCCACCTCTTCCAGCCTGAGCCAGATCGCGACGACCATGCATGAATTCATGGACAGCAATCAGCAGGTCAACCAGCATGTAGCTGAAATTCACCAGCTGGGATTGGTGGTGAACCAGCGTTTGGGCGAGACCGAGCGCGCCGCGAATGAGTTGACCGAGGCGGCGGAGCAGGTGCAGGGACTGGTTTCGAAGTTCGTGATCGGAGATGGCGCGTTCGATCAGGCGTTGAATCACGCCCGTTCGGCGCGGGATCAGGTGTTGCAGGTGCTGCAGACGGAACTGCAGCGCGGCGTAGATCTGTTCGATCAGCGCTATCAGCCCATCACGGGGACCAAGCCGACCAAATACCGGACCGCTTACGACGATAAGCTGGAAAAGCAGTTGCAGCCTCTGACGGACAGGGTTGTCAGCCTGATTCCCGGCGGCAAGTTCTGCGTGGCGGTGGATAGCAATGGCTATGCGCCCACGCATAACAGCTGGTATAGCCGCCCCTTGAGCGGCGATGCGCAGAAGGACTTGATGGAAAGCCGCGACAAGCGCATTTTCAACGATCCGGCCGGCTTGCGCGCTGCGCGCAATATCCAGCCCTTCCTGCTGCAAACCTATAGCCGCGATACCGGTGAAGTTTTGTCCGAGGTGGTGTTGCCGCTGGAATTGCGCGGCCGTCATTGGGGCGCGCTGCGGGTGGGCTTCGATCCCAACACCTTGTTGGCGCAGGGCTGAGCGCGGGGGGAAGCGAAAAGGGGGCTGCGGCCCCCTTCTTTATGGCATGGGCGATTTACAGCGACAGCGGCGTCAGCAGCGTGACGATGCCGAGACCGACGAACAAGGCGGCGGCGATGGCGTGCATTATCTTTTGCGGTATTTTCTTCGCCGCCACTTCGCCCAGCAGCACGGCCGGCACATTGGCCAGCATCATGCCCAGCGTGGTGCCGGCCACCACCATGTAAAGCTGCTCCGGGAAGCGCGCGGACAGCGCGATGGTGGCGATCTGCGTCTTGTCCCCCATCTCGGCCAGGAAGAAGGCGATGACGGTGGTGCCGAACACGCCGAAACGCTCGAGAAGCTTGTCATCCTCATCTAGTTTGTCTGGAATCAGCATCCAGGCCGCCATCGCGACGAAGGAAATGCCGAGGCCCCAGCGCATGATGTCCGGGCCCACTTTGAGCATCAGCCAGTGGCCGACGGCGGCGGCTGCGAAGTGGTTGACCAGCGTTGCGACGAAAATGCCCAAGATGATGGGAACGGGTTTTTTGAAGCGAGAGGCCAGCAGCAGGGCCAGCAATTGGGTTTTGTCGCCGATTTCGGCCAGAGCCACCACGCCGGTGGAAATCAGGAAGGCTTGCATGACTGCTCCAGGGGCCGCGGATACGCCATGACAAACCTGCGCGGCGGCCCCGCTGCGCGCAAGCATATCATGGGTCTTGCCAAACAGGATTTGTCGCGACGGCCATGGCGAACGCCAAGTATGTTGACCGCCGCCGGCGCTGTCGCGCGCCGAGGCTACTCCCCCAGAACGAGGCGGATTGTAGGGTAATCGCCTGGCGCGGGCAAGCGTTGGGCGCTTAGGCGCGTGGCGGAGCTGAGTAGGGTCAGCCGGCCTCCACGCGATTGCGGCCGGCTTTTTTGGCGCGATACAAAGCTTGGTCGGCGCGGGTTTCGATTCTGCTGATCGTGTCGCCTGCTTGATAGCTGGCGACGCCAAAGCTGGCGGTCATCTGCCCCGCTTCGGCAAACGCATGCTCGGCAATCGCCGCTCGCAAAGACTCGGCCACCAGCAGCGCGCCATCGCGTTCGGTATGCGGACAAATCACCAAAAACTCTTCCCCGCCCCAGCGGCCGCAAACATCGCTTTGCCGCACCCTGCCGCTCAATACCTGGGCCACCCCTTTGAGTACTGCATCTCCGGTGTGATGGCCCCAGGTGTCATTAACCCTTTTGAAGTGATCCACATCGAGCAAGATCAGGGAAAACACGGAACCATGGCGGCGCGATTCGGCGAAATAGGTTTCGAGAGATTGATCCAGAAACAGCCGGTTGGCCAAGCCGGTGAGCTTGTCCGTCACCGATAGTCGAGCCAACTCGGAGTTTTTCTCTTGCAGCTCGCGCGTGCGCTCCGCCACTGTACGCTCCAGCGACGCATTCAGCTCGCGCAAGGCTTCATTCTGTTGCTTCAGGCTGCGGTCCAGCGCATATGTCCTGAGCGCGGTTTGCAGCGTCAGCACCAGATCGTCGTTATCCCACGGTTTTTCAATGAAACGATACAGTCCGGCTTGATTGATGGCGCGCTTCACCCCCATCAGATCGCTCTGTCCGGTCAGCATGATATTCATGGTCGCTGGCAGCCGCTGGCGTATCGCGGCCAGCAATTCATCGCCCTTCATGCCCGGCATGATGTAGTCGGCAAAGACGACAGGAACTTCTTCTCCTTCCGCGCGCAAGGCGTCTACCAATTCCAGCGCTTCTTCGGCGCTCTCGGCGATTTCAATTGACTGGTGCTTGTCCAGATTTTGCGAGAGCAGGGCGCGCAGGGCATTCAGAACCGAAATATCGTCGTCGACGCATAAAATCACCTCGTTGGCCACGACGCCTCCCTTGTTTTGCGATGGCTGACTGTCTTGAGGATAGGCTAGTTCGGGCGGGAAATCGGGCGTCGTATGTGTGCGGAACCGCTATACTGGCTTGCGGACCCCTCAGCCCAATCTCTCCCCATATGGCCGCTCCTTACCGCCGCTTGATCGAATTCGCCTGCCTTGCCGCCCGTTTGGGGCTTGTCTTCTGGTTTGCATGGTGCAGCGCGCTAGCCTGGCCGGCCACGGCTTGGGCGCCATTGGCCGATGCTGTCTTTACCCATCTGGGCAAGGAGCAGGGGCTGCCCGATACCGTCGTGACATCTCTCGCCGAGGATGGCGCGGGTTTTTTGTGGATAGGCACGCAAGGCGGGCTGGCGCGCTGGGACGGCTACCGTTTCCGCAATTACCAGCCTGACTCCCATCAAGCCGGCAGCCTGCCGGATAATCGCATCCGCAGCCTGTATGCCGACCATGCCGGCCATCTATGGGTGGGCACTTACGCCGCTGGTTTGGCGCGCTATGATCCGGCAAAGGACCGTTTCACCATCTGGAGCCGCACCCAAAACAACGAGGACCTGAGCGATTCCATGGTGAATGCCATGCTGGACGATGGTCGCGGCGGCTTGTGGGTTGGCACGGAAAACGGACTGTATCACCTGGACGCGCAAGACCGCCTGAGTCGCCAGGCGCTCAATAATCGGCGAGATCACGGAGGATTGCTGTCTGGCCAAGTGCGGGCCTTGGCGCTGGATCATCATGGCACGCTTTGGGTCGGCACCGGCGGCGGTTTGGCCCGGCGCGATGCCGACGGCGGATTCAGCCCGGTCATGCTGCCGGCCGGACCGGGGCAGCAGCCCTTTGTCAGCGTCTTGCATGTCGCCAGCGATGGGCGATTGTGGATTGGCTGCAAGCAGCGCGGTGCTTTCAGGCTGAACCCCGCCGATGGCGCGGCCACGGCCCTGCAGGAAAACGGCAAAGTAGACAGTCCGCTCGCGCATCAATGGGTGGACGGCATCGCCGAGCCGCATCCCGGCGAGATATGGCTCGGCACTTATGGCCAGGGCATTGTCGTCATCGACCAGAACAGCGGCGAAACTCGACGCCTGCGCCATGACCGCGCTTTGCCGGTCAGCCTGAGCGACGACTACATCTGGGCGCTTCATTCTGGCCGCAACGGCCTGTTGTGGATAGGCAGCCAGAATGGTTTGAGCCGCGCCAATCCAACGCAAGGGGCGATCCTGTCCGTATTCGGCGCCAGCAGCAAGCCCGAGGGTGTCACCGATACCGATGTCACCAGCGTGCTGAATCTGTCGGATGGCCGGGTGTGGCTAGGGCAGGCCAGCCATGGCATTGATGTCATCGACCCGGTGCGCGGCCGCCTGGGCGCATTGCGCCCGGATCCCTCGCATCCTGATCGGGCTTTGCCGGATGGCTACATTCCCGCCATGGCGGAAGCGAGCGACGGCAGCGTGTTGATCGCCACTGGGGCGGGTTTGTATCGGGCTTCTCCTTTTGAGATGACGGTGCAGCGTATACAGCGGCCGGGCCGTCGAGTAGACGGCGCCGTGCAGGCGGTGTTGATTCGGGGCGATACCGCCTGGATAGGGGGCGGTACCGATGGCTTGTTTGCGCTCGACCTGGCCGCGTCCTCCCAAACGCCGCTGCGGCACATTCCTGGCTTGAGTTCAGAGGCGATCAACGCCATCGCGCCGGCGGCCGGCGGCAAGCTATGGGTCGGCACCGATAACGGACTGAACCTGTATGATCCGGCCACCCATGGCAACCGGATATTCCGCAGCAACGCGGCGGATCCCGCTTCGCTGTCGAGCAATGCCATTGCCTGCCTGCTGACGGACCGGGGCGGCCGCTTGTGGGTTGGCACGACCGGCGGCGGCATCAATCTGCTGCAAGGGGTGGATGCCGATGGCCGCGGACGGTTCCTGCGCCTGGGCAAGGCCCAAGGCTTGCCGGACGGCAATGTCGACAAATTGCTGGCAGACGGCAAGGGCCGCATCTGGGCCAGCGCCGATAATGGGCTGGCCATCATCGACTCGTCCACCTTGCGCATCCGCGCGCTGAGTCAGGCGGATGGGCTGGCCATCGGCAATTTCTGGGTGGGGTCCGGCGCAGCCGCGCCTGGCGGGGAATTATTGTTCGGCGGCACGGGCGGGCTGGTCGTGGTGAGGCCGGAGCGTTACCAGGCCGGTGACGACCGTCAGCTGTTGCGCATTACCGAGCTCACCATAGATGGCGCGCCTGTCCCGCCGGGCGCTCAGTTGGCCGACAGCCGCTTTCCCGTCTTGAGCGTCTCCGCTGCGGCAAACAGCCTGCGCGTAGAGTTCAGCGCGCTCGATTATGCCGCGCCGGAACGCATCCGCTACGCCTATCGCCTGGAGGGATTCGACAAAAGCTGGATCAGCGCCGACGCCAGCCATCGCACGGCGGTCTACACCAATCTGGCGCCGGGCGACTATCGCTTGCATCTGCGGGCAAGCAATCGCGAAGGTCAATGGACAAATGCGTCAACGGAATTACCATTTGCGGTGCAGCCCGCCTGGTATCAGACCGCATGGTTCCGCGCGCTGCTGGGCTTGCTGGCCTTGGCGGGGCTCTATTTGTTTGTCTGGGCGCGAACGGCGGTGCTGCACAAACAGCGCCGCGCGCTGAGCGAGGAAGTGGAGCGTCAGACGCTGGCATTGCAATCGGCGAATGCCGAGCTCGCCGTCTCGGCCGATATCCTGCGGCAACTGGGCGATGTCGGGCGCGACATTACCGCCAAGCTGAACGCCGCGGACGTGTTCGTATCCTTGCAGCGCCATATCGCGGAGCTGCTGGATTGCCCGCACATCTCGCTGTACAGGCTGAGTTCCGACGGCAGCCTGCTGAATCGCGTGTTCAGCGCGGAGGACGGCAAGCCCCTGCCATATGACACCATTCCGCTGGATTTGCCGCACTCCAATTCCGCCCGCGCCATCCGCGAGCAGCGCGAAATCCTCACTGAATGGGAGCCAGACACTCCCAGCCCCAGCCATATGCCCGGCACCCGGCGCATGCTGACCAATCTGTTCGTGCCGCTGATCGTGGGCCGGCAAACCTTGGGCGTGATGAGCATTCAGTCGGACAAGCAGCATGCTTTCGGCGAGCGCGAATGCATGATCTTTCGCACGCTGTGCGCCTACGCGGCCATCGCGCTGGCCAATGGCGACGCTTACCACGCCGCGCAAACCGCCGAAGCCCAAACCGCCGCCGCCCTGCAAGAGCTCAAGCACGCCCAGGCGCAGATGATCCAGCAAGAAAAAATGGCGTCCTTGGGCCAATTGATCGCCAATGTCGCTCATGAAATCAACACGCCGATCGGCGCCATCAAGTCCAGCAACCAGAGCGGCGCGATCGCTTTTCGCCGCGCGATGCTGCAGCTGTTGCAACTGGCGCCGGTGCTGGAGGATCCCTTGCGAGAGCTGTTTGCCGACCTGCTGGCACATTGCCATCCCGCCGGCAGCCAGGGTTTGAGCAGCCGCGAGCAGCGCGCTTTGCGACGCAGCCTGCTGGGCGAGCTGGAGAGTTTGCGGATCGACGGCGCCAACCAAGTCGCGGATGTCTTCCTGCAGTGCCATTTGCAAGGCGGCATCGCGCGTTACACGCCGCTCTTGCTGCACGACTCGCGCGATCTGGTTCTCGATACGGCGCAGCAAATGTCGATTGCGCTGGGCAATGCCGCCAATATCGAAGCCGCGATCGAGCGGGTGGGGAAGATCGTCTATGCGCTCAAGTCGTTTTCGCGCCACGACAGCAGCGGCATCTTTCACGAGGTCGACGTGCGAGACAGCATCGACACCGTGCTCACCATCTATCAACACCAGCTGCGCCAGGGAGTGGAAGTCGTGCGCGAATACGAAGACGTCCCGCGCATACCTTGCTTGCCGGATGAGCTGGGCCAGGTGTGGACCAATCTGGCTCACAATGCGCTGCAGGCCATGAACGGCAAGGGCACGCTTACCATTGTCGTGCGGCAATCCGGCGATGAGGTCGCCATCGCCATGCGCGATACCGGACATGGCATTCCCGCCGCCATCCGCGACAAAATCTTCGAGCCCTTTTTCACCACCCGCCGCAGCGGCGAAGGCAGCGGCCTGGGGCTGGATATCGTCAGCAAGATCATTGCCCGCCACCATGGGCGCATCGAGATCGATAGCGAAGAAGGGCGAGGCGCCACCTTCACCGTCTTTCTACCGATGCGCCAGATGGAAGCGTGAGAGGAGGGGATCAAGGCCCGGCTCCGGCGGGCAAGCCGCGGGCGTTGGAGGCCGCCGCTTCAAGGCGACCAGTTGGGAGAGCGAGGCCGCATGGCATGCGCCTGCCTGCGGCTGGCCATGCCACGCCTCGGCAGGTTCTAGTCCAGCTGCGAGGTGCAGCAGGGGCAGCGCGTGGCCTTTTCCGGGATGGCGGACAGGCAGTAGCGGCACTCCTTGGTGGCCGGCGCGGCGGGCGCTTCCGGCGCGGGCTGTTCGCGCTTCAGCCGGTTGATGGCCTTGACCAGCATGAAAATGGCGAAGGCGACGATAGTGAAGCTGACCAGGGCGTTGATGAACAGGCCCAGGTTCAGCGTCACGGCGCCAGCCTGCTTGGCGGCGGCCACCGATACGTAAGGGCCGGCCTGCTTGGCGCCTTCTTTCAGCACGAAGAACAGGTTGGAGAAATCCACATTGCCGATCAGCAGGCCGATGGGCGGCATGATCACGTCATCGACCAGGGACTTGACGATGGAGCCGAAGGCGCCGCCGATCACCACGCCGACGGCCAGGTCGATCACATTGCCTTTGACGGCGAACTCTTTGAATTCCTTCAGTACGGACATGGCTTATCCTCTTATTTGATTGAAATAATTTTAACTGTTTGGGTTTTTCATTGCAAAAATCAGGAGGCGCCGGCTGCCGCGCGGGAACGCGCAGGCAGTGTGCCCAGCAGCGCGCCGCCCAGGATCAGCAGGATGGCGACCGACGCCAGCGGGCTGAGATGGCCCTGGCCGCTGGCGGTCAGCAGCAGGGTGGACAGCAAGGGCGTGGAATAAGACAGCGACCCTATCTGCCTGGGGTCGCCCAGCCGCAGCGCGCGCTCCCACAGGAAGAAGGCGCCGCCCATCGGGCCCAAGCCCAGCAGGGCTAGCGTGGCCCATTGCGCGGCGCTGGGGTTGACGGCGGGTTCGAACAGCGCGTGGCACAGCAGGGCCAGCAGGCCGGAGGCCAGGCAGAAGCCGCCCATCGCGCTGCCGGGAAAGGCAGGCAGCCGCCCGAGCAGCAGGCTGAAGGTGGACCAGACCACCGCAGCGGCGATGGCTAACAGATAACCTGGCAAATATTGTTGAGACAGCGCCAGTTGGCCGCCGGTGACGATCAGGCCGGCGCCGATGAAGCCCAGCGCGCCGCCCAGGATGTGCCGGTGGTTGAGGCGGATGCCGGGGCGGAACCAAGGCGACAACAGCACGATCAGCAGGGGCCACAGATAGTTGAGCAGATTGGCTTCCAGCGCGGGCGCGTGGCGAAAGGCGAAGAACAGCAGGAAGTGATAGCCGAACAGGCCGTAGACGCCTGCCAGCGCGGTGAGCGGCGGCACCTTCCATTCCTTGGCCCTGTGGATGGACAGCAAGCTGCCGACGCAGAGGCTGACGCCGACCACGAAGAAGGGCGGCAGGCTGCGGGTGAGCGCGCCCAGCGTGGCGAGCGATGCCCATAGCAGGACGGCGCCGAGGGCGAGCGGGATGGGATGCTTCACTATCGTTTCTCCGGTTGGTGGAAACGATTGTAAGAGGTAAATGCCAAACGAAAAAGCCGCAGCGTAAGCTGCGGCTCATCGTATTCTGGCTCCCCGAGCAGGGCTCGAACCTGCGACCTGCGGATTAACAGTCCGTCGCTCTACCAACTGAGCTATCAGGGAACAAAACTTTGAATTGGGCGCTGTAAGGCGATGTGGCTCCCCGAGCAGGGCTCGAACCTGCGACCTGCGGATTAACAGTCCGTCGCTCTACCAACTGAGCTATCAGGGAACACATGACACTCAAAATGAACCAAGGTTAACTGGCTCCCCGAGCAGGGCTCGAACCTGCGACCTGCGGATTAACAGTCCGTCGCTCTACCAACTGAGCTATCAGGGAATTGAGTGAGGGCGAACTATATATGGGCGACTGGGTCGTGTCAACGATTTCTTGCATTTTTTTGAACTTAGGCTAGGCGGAGGGGCTGCCTAGCGACATAAGTGGCTGGCCGAGTGAGGTTTTTTGCACTGGGTATTGGCTGGCGAGGAAAAGCGCTTGGCGTTAAGATCGCGCATTGATATCAGTGAGGGAGCGATGGCATGCATGCATTCTGGCAACAATGGCTGAAGCAAAAAGGCGTGAATCTGGACGAGCGGGGTGTGCAGCCGGTGGCTGAGCATTTGCGGCAAGTGGCCGCGCTGGAGACAGAAACCGTACTGGCGCCATTGGATAATTTCTCCCTGATTCGGATGGAAGGCGACGATGCTGAGGCCTTTTTGCAAGGGCAATTGTCCAATGACATCCGGCAAGCGCAGGAGGGCAAGGCGCAATACAGCACGTATTCCACGGCGAAGGGACGCATGTTGGCCAGCTTCCTGATCTGGCGGCATGGCGGCGCTTATTACTTGATGGTATCGGCCGATATTGCCGCAGCCATCGCCAAGCGTCTGAGCATGTTCATTTTGCGGTCCAAGGTTCGCGCCACGCTGGATGATGCATGGTCCATCCTGGGCTTATCCGGCCCGGACGCAGCGTTGATATTGCAGCCGCATTTCAACGATGCGGACAAGCTGGGCGATATGGAGCAGTCGGTGCGGGAAGATGCCTCGCTGCTGCGTTTGCCTCATGGGGGCTATTTGCTTGCCCTGCGAGCTGGATGTGGTTTTGAGCAGGATATTTCCATGGCGGAAAATGCGCATGGCGTCTCCGCGACGGTATGGGGGCTGCGCGATATTCGAGCCGGCATCGCCTGGGTGACGCAGGAAACACAGGAGCAGTTCGTGCCGCAGATGGCCAATATGGAGCTGATAGGCGCGGTCAACTTCAAGAAAGGCTGCTATCCGGGGCAGGAAATCGTGGCGCGCAGCCAGTACCTGGGGAAAATGAAGCGTCGCATGTCCAGGGTGGAGTTTTTCGAGCGCTTGTCCGTAGGAAGCAAATTATTTAGCCCGCAATTGCCGGAGCAATCGATCGGCATGCTGGCTGCGGCATGTCAAGTTGGCGAGGGAAGGTTTGAAGGACTGGCGGTGGCGCAGTCTCAGACTTGGGAGGCTGGAGTATTTGGAGACGAATCGCATGCAATTGCCCTACGCGAACTGGAATTACCTTATTCGTTGGAGTCCGTGCTTGAATAATGGGCAATCTGTTTTCTTTTTGATTCTTGACTTGCACCAATTGCATTAGCTACATTACACCCTGTAATTGCTAGATCAATAATCAACAAGGAACATCTCATGGATCTGTCTAAACTCGAATTCACTGAACTGGTTGCGCTGAAGTCCGATGTGGAAAACGAAATCAAGCGCCGCGAAGTGGAAGAGAAGTCCAAGGCTAAGAAGCAGATTATCGAATTGGCTCGCGCCTATGGCCTGAGCGTCGAGGAAGTGCTGAGCAAGGCTGTGGCCGTGCGCAAGCCGGTGGAAGCCAAGTACCGCCACCCGGAAAACAATGAGCTGACCTGGACGGGTCGCGGCCGCAAGCCGGCCTGGGTTCAGTCCTGGGTGGATGGTGGCAAGGCGTTGCAAGACCTGATGATCTAATGATCTGATGACGGGCTGCCTGCCGTGAAAAAAGCGCCTTTGGCGCTTTTTTTTCGTCTACGGCGCGCTGCGGCTTGTTTCTACGCCGCGGCAGCGGCAGTGGCTGGCGAAGCGCCGGTTTACGCGGATTATTACGGTTCGCCCGGCTTGCTATAAATCTAGTAGCATAGAGTATGTAGGCTTTATCTATCGACGCTTGCAGGAGACTGGACGGGAGCATGCTGGATTTCTTCTCTAGGGGGGGCAAGGGCAAGCCGGATCCCTTGGCCAATGCCGAGTCGGCCAAGACGCACGCGGAGGCGCTGAAGCAGGAGTTCGGCTCCGCCGCGCACGACAAGGCGGCTGAATTGTTGAGCGCGCTGAACGCGCCTTCGCTGGAATTGTCCGCGGACATGCTGGAGGCAGTGCTGACGCTGAATCAGGAAACCCAGCCGTTGCATGACGGCCTGTGCGTGCAATACCTGATGAACGCCAGGATGCCCAAAGTGCTGGAAAGCCAGTTGCGCGGGCAGATACTGAACTATGGCAAACAGTTTACCGAGTTCTATCAATATGCCTTGCCGGTAGTCGCCGATAGCCCGAATGGAGTCAAAATAGTCGGCTTGCTGCCCTTGGTGCTGGCGCGCATTCTTTATTACCTGACCGAGTATGCCAGGTGGCAATACATCAGGAATTTTCAGCCTGATGAAGTTTTTTGGCTGAATGTCAATCAACTATACCGTTTAGCGGAGCAGCGCGGTCTGGATTCCAGGCCAGTATTTCTGTTCGGCGAAAAATCGGCCGCCACCACGGTTCAGGATCAATATTTGGCGCTGCAGATGTTGGCGCAGTTGGGAAATGGCAATTTCAGCGTTAAACAGATTAATTTCGCTTATCAGTTGCTAGGCTTGCTCAGCAACCGCATGACATTGAGCAAACAGAGCGGCCCGGAAGCCAGTTTTGCCGTCCTGTTGAACGAATCCAGGCCTGCCGCGCGGGTTGACCTAGTGACGGCTGGCGAATGGGCGCGTTACTGGAATACCGCCGAATTGGTGGAGATGCTGCATAACTGGGCGATCATGATTGAGGCTGGCCGTGTGCCGACCGAATTGAAGCGCCTGATCGAGCCGGGCATAGACGCCGCCTTGCTGCGTGTGCTGACGCGGGAGTGGGCGGTCAAACCAGTCTTGTTCGCGCGCGCGGAGCGGCAGGCGGTCAGCGATCGCCAGGTCGAGGTGGCGCACCGGCTGACCATGCTGCATAAGCTGGTGCGGAGGCCGGACGAAGAGCTGGGGCAAAGCCCGCGCGGCGGAGATCGCGACAGTTATGAAGATGCGGCCAATATCCGGATCTATGGTTTCGTCACCAGCCGCAAGCGGGACAAGTCCGTCACGCCGCAGCCTGCGATCAGCGGCTTGTCGCTGTCCGGCGAAACCGTGGAGCCGGCGCCGACGCAGGATTTTCCCAAGTGGGCGCTGGAGAATATCAGCCAGTCCGGCCTGGGCGTGTCATTGGACGTGATGGGCAATGAGTGGGTGGCTCTGGGAGGGTTGATAGGTTATCGAGATGCCGGCGCCGACAGCTGGAATCTGGGCATCATCCGCCGCATCAAGCGAACCAGCCGCGAGCGCATCTACCTGGGCATAGAAACGCTGACTACCCGGCCGCTGGCCGCTTCTTTGCGGCCCACCGACACCAGGCTGATAGACCCGACGCTGCCGCCGGACCAAGTGTGGTTGGCCGGCCATATCAGCGTATTCATGCCGTATCGGCGTGGCGACAAGCTGATTAATGCGCTGATCTTGCCGGTTTCGCTATACATGCTGGGCAAGCAGTTCTACATGACCGCGCGCGGCAAACATTTCCAGATCGCTTTGGGCAAGGTGCTGGAGAAGGGCAGCGACTGGTGCATGGTGGAGGTTGAACTGGTGCAGGCGCTGGAGAAGCTGCCTGTGGTGCTGTAGTAGGCGAGGGGCGCAAAATGCACCTGCAAGGAGGCAGAACGGATCCAGTTGGGCGAGAAAGCGGCAAGCATCCATGGCCTAGTCTACGCCTATAGTCGGCATGGCTTTACAATACATAATTGGGACGTCGCCATGGATTTCATGTCTGCGATACCTTGAATAGCCTTTGCTGATAACATTCGCTTATTGCAACTCTCAGGATTTTTGTCATGAAATGCGCGTTCTGCGGCAACTCTGACACCCAGGTGATCGACTCCCGCGTCAGCGAGGACGGCAGCAGCATCCGCCGCCGTCGCCGCTGCCCCGCCTGCGACAAGCGTTTCACGACTTTCGAAACCGCCGACGTGCGCATGCCGCAAGTGGTGAAAACGGCCGGACACCGCTCAGAGTTCGACATCGAGAAAGTGCGCACCAGCTTCCTGCGCGCGCTGCACAAGCGGCCAGTGTCCACCACGCTGGTGGACGAGGCGATAGATCGCATCTGCCACAAGCTGCTGCAACTGGGCGAACGCGAGGTCAGCAGCCGCCAGATAGGCGAAATGGTGATGGCGGAACTGGCCCGTCTGGACAAGGTTGCCTATGTGCGGTTTGCCTCGGTTTACCGCAGTTTTCAGGATATTTCTGAATTTACTGACGCAATCAAGGAAATTCAGAAGTCCTCGCATTGACAGTCTCAGTGGCGGCTGATACACATGTTTAATCTATTTGTCATTTTGGATTGAGCCATGACCGCCGCCATTCTCCAGCCTATCTCCCTATTGCCGCCCTCCGTTGTCCACGCAGAGCGGCTGTTCGCCTTGATAGAGGCAAGCCGCGCCAGCTTGCGCGCTTGGCTGCCCTGGGTGGACGCCACGCGCAGCGTGGAGGACAGCCGGGCATTTTTGACCGGCGTCACTGACGGCGCGCGCGATGGCGCAGGCTGCGCTTGCTGGCTGATAGAACTGAATGGCGAGTTGGCCGGTTGCATAGACATTCACGGCATCAGCAAGCTGAATGGCTCCGGCCTGCTGGGCTACTGGCTGGCCGATCGCTTTGTCGGTCGCGGCATCATGAGCGGCGTGGTGGCGCAGGTGCTGGACGTGGGCTTCGACGACCTCGGCCTGAATCGTATCGTCATCGTGGCGGGCGTGGAAAACGCGCGCAGCCGCGCCGTGGCGGAGCGGCTGGGATTCGCCCGAGAGGGCGTGCAAAGGGATGGCTTGCGGTTGCATGGCCGGTTTCACGACGCCTGTCAGTACAGCATGCTGGCGCGGGAGTGGAGGATGCGGAAATGAGCGAAGTCAGCATTCGTCCCGCCATGCCGGAGCGCGACGCGCCGGCCGTCTATGCTTTGATTGAACGTTATCGCGCCACCTTGGCGCTGTGGATGGCCGGCATCGTCAAGCCGCGGTCGGTGGCTGATACCGAAGCCTTTTTATGGCGGCAAGTCCAGGGCAACGAGGAAGGCCGCTGCGCGCACCGCTTGATTCTGGTGGACGGCGAAATCGCCGGCAGCTGCTCGCTGCATGGCATCAGCCAGGCGCACTGCTATGCCCGCGTCGGCTATTGGCTGGCCGATTGCCATGTCGGCAAGGGCGCGATGCTGCGGGCGCTGACCCAGTTGCTGGATCAGGCTTTCGGCGAATTGGGCCTGCATCGGGTGGAGCTGGGCTGCGCGCCGGAAAACGTCCGCAGTTGCAAGGTGGCGGAAAGCCTGGGCTTCCGGCTGGAAGGCGAGCTGCGCGATGCGCAATGGCTGAATGGCCGCTTCTGGAATATGCGTTGTTACGGCCTGTTGGCCGAGGAATGGAAAAAGCGGGAATGATGGACTATAGCGCCGACGACCACCTGTTCATGCAGCGCGCGCTGCGCTTGGCCGAAGGCGCGACGCGCCGCGCCGCGCCCAACCCCGGAGTGGGCTGCGTGCTGGTGCGCGATGGCGAGATCATAGGCGAGGGCGCGACGCTGGCAGTCGGCTCGGATCATGCCGAGATCCAGGCGATCAAGGACTGCCTGGCGCGCGGGGATACGCCGCGCGGCGCCACGGCCTATGTCACGCTGGAACCGTGCAGCCACCATGGCCGCACGCCGCCCTGCGCTGAACGCTTGATCCGGGAAGGCATAGGCCGCGTGGCGGCGGCCATGGTCGATCCCTATCATGAAGTGTCCGGCCGCGGCATCGCCATGCTGCAGGCGGCGGGCATTCCGGCCTCCGCCGGCCTAATGGAGGCCGAGGCGCGCCGCATCCATCGAGGCTTCCTGTCGCGCGTGGAGCGCGGCCGGCCCTGGGTGACGCTGAAGGCCGCCGCCACGCTGGACGGCAAGACCGCGCTGCTCAATGGCCGCAGCAAGTGGATCACCGGGCCGCAGGCGCGGCTGGACGTGCAGCGGCTGCGCGCCGCGCATTGCGCCATCCTGACCGGCAGCGGCACCGTGCTGGCCGACGATCCGCAACTGACGGTGCGCGAGCTGCCGGTGGCCATCCAGCCCTGGCGCGTGGTGCTGGACGGCGATCTGAGAACGGATCCCGCGGGCCGCGTATATCAGGGCGGACGTTCCCTGCTGGCGAATTGCATCGACGATGAGTCGAGACTGGCGCCGTTCCGCGAGCGCGGCGTCGAGCCGCTGATCATCGGCCGACGCGGCGGCAAGGCTGATCTGGCGGAGCTGCTGCGCCGCTTGGGCGAGCGCGGCGTCAACGAGCTGATGGTCGAGGCCGGCGCCGGCTTGAATGGCGCGCTGCTGCGGGAAGGGCTGGTGGATGAGATCGCGCTGTACTTGGCGCCGTCGCTGGCCGGCGACGCCGCGCGCGGCCTGTTCGCTTGGCCGGCGCTGGAGGATCTGGCCGACAAGATCAGCCTGAAGATCGTCGACGCGCGCATGGTGGGCCAAGACTTGAGGCTGACCTTGCGTCCGGCGAATCGGGCGTAAGCGGCCGCGTCATCTGGATGGCGGGCCGCGCGTTATGGGGTTTATCGGGAGCGTGAGATGAATAGGGAGGCAAGGTGGCGGCGCTGGCGGATGCATTGACGGCCTACCTGCATTTGATCGAGAAGCTGGGCGCGCCGCCGGATGTGGTGCAGGCTCGGCGCGAGCTGCTGCAGCGCATGCTGGACGAATTGTCCGGCAGGCGGCGCGACGCCGACAACTACCACGCCGGGGTGGATGGCTTCGTGGCCGCCTGTCCGGCGGAGGAAAAGCTGCTGGCGGTGACTTGCGCCCGCGAGTTTTTCTATTTCTGGCTGGACGATATGAAAAAGGTGATGGAAATCACCTCCGGCGCCAGCTTCACCGTCCAGAACCTGGCCATGCCAATGCTGACGTCGCTGGACGAGTTGCAGCAGTTGATGCTGCGCATGAAATTCCGCGACTTCCCGCCGTCGTTGGACCTGTATCTGGGCAAGCTGTTCGAGGACGGCATGGCCGAGGAGGAGATCGTCCGCCGCAAGACTCTGCTGCGGGTCTTGTCGTTCCTGCTCGATCCGCATCCCTTCCATGCCAATAGTTACCGCATGGCGGTGGATGCGTTGCTGCTGCATCTGGCTACGCCGGAGGAGGGCGAGTACCTGCGGCGCCTGGTGCGCGAATACTTCCCGCATTGGCGCTCGTTTCCCGCCGCTCACCGGCGCGTGGCTGGGAGCTAGAAGATGAATGAGTAAAATTCATTCATTTTGAGGCTTAGTTTCATGGTTTTCCTGGCTTTTCCCTTGCGGCACAGGCGAGTGCGCTCCCCTTGACCATCAGCTAATGACATGTGAGCATGCCGTGAACGCCATGCTACAAGGGAGAGCGCCATGTCGAATCAAAAAGCCTATCAGAGCCTGACCCAAACCTTCCAACGCCTGCACCGTTTCGGCCACCTCGGTGCCATCGCCAGCTGGGATCAGGCCGCGATGATGCCGTCCAAGGGCAACGAGGCGCGCGCCGCCGCCCAGGCCGAGCTGCAGGTGCTGATGCACCAGCTGATCACCGCGCCTGAACTGCGCGCCCAGCTGCAAGCGGCAGAACAGGAAGAGCTGAGTGCGCAGGAGCGCGCCAATCTGCGCGAAATGCGCCGCGAATGGGCGCAGGCCAATCTGCTGCCGGCCGAGCTGGTGGAGGCCAAGGCGCTGGCGGCTGCGCGTTGCGAGCATGCCTGGCGCGAGCAGCGCAAGAACAACGACTGGCAGGGTTTTTTGCCCAATTTCCGCGAAGTGTTGCGCTTGGCGCGGGAAGAGGCCAAGCTGCTGGCCGCAGAAAATGGCTGCAGCCCGTACGACGCCCTGCTGGACAAATACGAACCCGGCATGAAAAGCGCCGACATCGCGCGTATTTTCGACGATGTGAAGTCCTGGCTGCCGGGGCTCATTGAAAAAGTCCGCGCCAAGCAGGCCCAGGAGCCGGTGATCCAGGCTACTGGACCGTTCCCGGTGGAACTGCAGCGCGATTTGGGCCTAGAAGTGATGGGCCTGCTGGGCTTCGACTTCGACGCTGGCCGGCTGGACGTCAGCAACCACCCCTTCTGCGGGGGCGTACCGGAAGACGTGCGCATCACCACCCGCTATCGCGCAGACGATTTCGTGCAGAGCTTGATGGGCATCATCCATGAGACCGGCCACGCCCGCTACGAGCAAGGCCTGCCGCGCGAGCTGCTGGAGCAGCCGGTGGGGCGCGCGCGCTCCATGGGCATCCATGAAAGCCAGAGCCTGTCCTTCGAGATGCAGCTGGGCCGCAGCCGCGGCTTCCTGCAGCTGATCGCGCCGTTGATCCGCCGCCGCTTCGGCGAGCAGCCGGCCTTTACCGCCGAGAACCTGGCGCGGCTGTATACCCGGGTGGAGCCGGGCTATATCCGCGTGGATGCGGACGAGCTGTGCTACCCGGCGCATGTGATCCTGCGCTTCGAGATCGAGCGCGCGCTGATCAATGGCGAGATCGAGGCCGAGGATGTGCCGGCGCTGTGGGATGAAAAGATGATGGCCTATCTGGGCATAGACACCCGCGGCAACTACCGCGACGGCTGCCTGCAGGACATTCACTGGACGGATACCTTCGGCTATTTCCCCAGCTACACCCTGGGCGCGATGTACGCGGCGCAGTATTTCGCCGTGCTGCGCCGGCAGGAGCCGGGATTGGACGGCCGCATCGCGGCGGGCGATTTGTCGCCGGTGTTCGATTGGCTGCGCGACCATATCTGGAGCCAGGGCTGCCAGTGGACGACGGACGAGCTGGTGCGCCGCGCCACTGGGGAAGCGCTGAATCCAGCCCACTACCGCGCCCACCTGGAGGCGCGCTACCTGGGCTAAGCCCAAAGCGGGTGGCCGGTCAGACGCCGGCCATCTGCTGGTGCAGGTGATCGCACCAGTCTTCGAACTCTTCCTGATTCAGCCCCAGATAGGCCAGCACCGCGGCGCGGCGCTGCGGCCAGCCCGGGTCGGTCTGGCCCGGCAGCGAGGTGCGCCAGGCGTGTTGCGCGGCGCGGGTGATCGCCACCATCATTCTGCCCTCGTGATCCAGCGGCGCGTCCGGTCCGGCATCCAGCGCCTGCGGATCGTATTGCAGCTGAATGGCGCGGGCGAAGTTCTCCGGCATATGCCATACCTTGGCCACCAGATAGCCCACCACCGCGTGGTCGGTGCCATGCAACTGTTGCTGCAGCTTGAGGATGCGGTCGTCATCGGCCATTTCCATCAATTGCAGGGTGCGGGCGTAGCCTGGCTGGCGCATCAACAGGATGGCGATGCCGCAAGCGTGGAACAGCGCATAGCTCTGGCACTGGTCCGGCACATGGGCCAGCCTTTCGCTGAGCAGGCCGGCCACGGTCGTAAGTTGCATGGCCTTCTCCCAGAATACCTCCAGGATGGGCGGCGTCTCTTGCGTCAAGCGGCTGCGCAGCACGAGCCCGCTGGCTAGGTTGATCACATTGTTGACGCCCAGCAGATTGACGGCCTGTCCTATGGATTGGATGCGGCGGCCCTGGCCCAGCACGGGGGAATTGGCGGCTTTCAGCATGGCGATGCTTAGCGCGGGATCGCTGGCGATCAGCTCGCTGAGCTCCTGCAGCGGCGAGACGCTGTCCTGGCGCAAGGCCTGCAGCTTGTCCAGGATTTCCGGTCGTGGAGGGATGACCAGATTCTGCAGCAGTGTCTTGCGCTGTTCGACATTCAGTTCGGTTGCCATGGCTGCGTTCGTGGGGAGTGGACGCTATAGGCAGTGTAGCAGCCGCTGCCGAAGCTTGGCTGATGCAGCTCAAATCCTGGCGCGTCGCCGGGATGCGCGCCTTCAGTCGACAGTCATGAAGTCTTCCACCGCGTGGGCCAGCGCCTGCGGCTTCTCCCATTGAATCATGTGGCCGGCGCCCGTTATGACGGTTTCGCTGAGCTGTGCGAAGCAAGCGCGCCGCTCGTCCAGCGTGGACATGACGCCGTTGACCGCGGGATGTTCGAAGGCGCGCTCGCCCAATACCCATAGCACGGGCGCCGTGATGCGCCGCCAGCAGGCCATGGCCTCTTCCAGCCGGTACAAGACGGGATTGACCATCTTGTGGCGCGGGTCCGCGCGGTAGGTGAGGCCATCTCCGTCCTGGCGGGTCAATTCCGCCGCTAGCCAGTGGGCGCGCTCCTGAGTCAACAAGGGGTTGCGCGCGCAGAGCTTGTCCGCCACTTGCGTGTGATCCGTCAGCGTCTCGTAAGACTGGGTTGATTGGGTTTCCCTCAACCAGCGGGCATAGCGCCCAGGCGCTTCGGTTGGGCGGGTGGCGTTGAGGCCGAACCCTTCCACTAGCGTCAATCGGGCAATTCGCTGCGGCCGCACGCCGGCGTAGATGCCGGCAATCATGGCGCCCATGCTGTGGCCGAGCAGCCGGACCGGCTGGTGGGGTGACAGCTGGTCGAGCAAACCGTCCAAGTCCGCCAGATAGTCCGGGAAGTAATAGCCGCCTTCATTCCATTGGCTGTCGCCAAAACCGCGCCAATCCGGCGCAAGCACATGCCATTCACGCTTCAGCTCTTCTACCATGAATTGAAAGGTGGCCGAGCTATCCATCCAGCCGTGCAGCAGCACCAGCAGGGGGGCATCGACGGCGCCCCAGTGGCGCAAGTGATAGCGGCGTTGGTTGACGAGGCGGATTTCACTGCGATGGGGAAGTCGGTTGGCCATGGCGCTGGATCAGGCATTGTGATTGGGTGGAGGCAGTCTACCTGGCGCGGCAGGATTGGAACAATGACATGTCTGGCTAGCTGTTTAATCTAAGATTAAACAAAAAGTTTAAAATAATTAATTCTCATCTGGATTTGCCATAATTTTTAATGCCAATTGAATTGATTTGTTGCGAAATGGCGGGCGTGCAGCGTGTTTGTTTAAAAAACGCTTGAAAAAAATCCGCCATGTTTATATTGTTGAGTTGTAAATGCAGTGTTTTTTGATTGAAAAGATTTTAAATTAAAATTTAACGCTCGGTTGGCTGCGCCACGCCGGGCCGGGAGCCAAAAATGGAACGGACCTTTGCGATGAAGTTGGCTGTGCAAGTCGCTACCGCCGCGCTGCTGGGTTTCGGCATCATGGCTTCGGCTTCGGCTGCTGATGGCGTGGTGAGTTTCTCCGGCAGCATCATGGCGCCGACGTGCTCAGCCCAGGTTCAGGGCGTATCCGGTTCCGTGGCCTTGCAGATGATCTGCGAAGACGCCGCTGTGGTGACGCGCAAGGTGAGCGCGACCGCTCCGGCCAAGTCCTTGAACAATTATGTGGCGGCGGTATCCATGCAGCCTGTCGGCCGCCAGCAGTCCATCATGACTGTGGAGTACCGCTAGACTCGGCGCTTCACGCATCTCGCGAGTTCTCTCGCGTGGAAACGCCGTCTGCCTTCGTTGGCAGGCGGCGTTTTCGTTTTTTAAGTCGCTTCACGGCCAGGCATGCCGTGCGTCCCTTCATGCGCTAAGGCGCATCTTCAATTCAATTTGAATATATTGATATTCTTTCAATACTTTTTGCATTTTGATAGGCTTATTTGTAAGTATTTGTTTAGTGTGATGTAAATGTGCAACGTCTTTAAATTTTTACTTTATAGATATTAAATCAAATAAATTCCGTTTATTTTCATTGGTTTGCTGATATTTATTCAAGATGCTCAATGCCGATTGCATTATTTCTGTTCATTTGGCATTTGCCGATGATGTCTTTTGGATAGTACAATTTTTATGAATCGAGTTTAAAGAATCACTTAATAATTGCGCAAACCTGACGCTATTCTGGATTCACGATACGACGCGCGACCGCCTGCGGGCGCCGCGGCAAGCGCCGCCCGCAGGCGGCATCTGATCTCAGCGGGCGGTTTGTCCGCATCACTCAAATAGGGAGCGAATGAAAATGAAGAAGCTGGTTCTGGCACTGTGCGTGGGCCTGGGCACCTCCTCCGCGGCTTTTGCCGCCGACGGCGTGATCAATATTACCGGACAGATCAATGGCAGCACCTGCCAGGTCAACGGCACGGCCAATGGCACATTGGCGACGGTCAATGTGACGCTGCCGACCGTATCTAAGAGCGCGCTGGCCACCAAGGGCGCGACCGCCGGCACCACGCCCTTTGTGCTGAACCTGACTCAGTGCACCGGCGCCAGCGCCAAGACCCTGTTCGAGCTGGGCTCTACGGTCGACCAGACCACTGGCAATCTGATCAACCAGACCACCGGCGGCGCCTCCAACGTTCAAGTGGGCCTGTTGAACAGCAGCTTCCAGCCTATCAACATCACCAACAACACCAACTCGCAAACGGTCAGCATCAGCAATAACGTCGCTACGCTGAACTACTACGCCCAGTACGTGGCGACCGGCGCCGCCACCGCCGGCGCGGTGAACACCAGCGTCATGTTCTCGATGCAGTACAACTGATACCGGGGATAATCTCCGGCGGGCGGTTGCGAACCGCTCGCTCGGAGCGGGTGCGGTTTGCGCGCCCGCCTTGGCGCCCGGATGCGGTCTGGGCTGAAACAGGATGGCAGGCGGATACGGAATGAAAGCGATAATGAGGCGGAGTTTGGCTGGTCTGGCGTTGGCGTGCTGCGCGGCGGCGCAACCGGCGATGGCCAATGTGGTGATTACCGGGACGCGCGTGGTGTACAACAGCGATGCGCGAGAGGTCACCATCAAGCTGAACAACCCCGGCAAGGAACCGGCCTTGGTGCAGGCCTGGACGGATCGGGGCAATGCGAAGTCCACGCCGGACACCGCGGATGCGCCGTTTGTCATCATGCCGCCGATTTTCCGGGTCGATCCCGGCAAGTCACAGACCCTGCGCATGACCTTCACCCAGGAGGCTTTGCCGCAGGATCGCGAATCCCTGTTCTGGCTCAATGTGCTGGACGTGCCGCCCTTGCCGCAGAAAGCCGGCGAAGCCAGTAATTTCTTGCAGATCGCCTTCCGCTCCCGCTTGAAGATTTTCTATCGTCCGACGGGCCTGCCGGGCAGCCCGGACGAGGCCGCCGACAAGGTGGACTGGAAGCTGGTCAAGAACGCATCCGGCAAAGGCTATGCCTTGCGCGGTCATAACGGCAGTCCCTTCCATGTATCTTTCAATCTGACCGCTCTGTTGTGGAATGGGCGCGAGTACAAGAGCGATGGAGGCATGATCGCGCCGCAGGCTAGTGAGGATTTCGAACTGAACGGACTGAGCGCCGCGCCTGCAGGCAAGGCGATGGTCAAGTACGAAACCATCAACGATTACGGCGCGCCGGTCAGCCATCAGGTTGAGTTGAAGTTTTAAGCCCGCAAGGGGAGGACGCTTGCTGCCAGCAAGCTATTTTCTGCCTTAATTTTAAATAAAAAATTTAAACTGTATCTATGAATAGAGTCGAGCCTAGACATTGCCGCATAGGACACAGGACCATGAAACCGCTGGTCTTGCTGTTGCTGGCGGCCTTCAACGGCCAGTCCCTTGCTGCGGACGCCGTTCCGGCTGCAGGCGGTGAGACTCAATTCAACCCGGCCTTCTTCGGCAAGACGATGGATGGCCAGGCGCTAGATCTGTCTCGCTTCGACAAGGGCAATCAGGCGGAGCCGGGCACGTATCGAGCCGACGTTTACGTCAATCAGTCCTGGATAGGCCGGCGCGACGTGACCTTGAGCCAGCGCGGCCCGAGGGTGGAGGCTTGCATGAGCCGCGTCATGATGGAGGGGCTGGGCGTCGACTTCTCCAAGCTGCCGCAGTCGACAGCAGATTCCGCATTGGCTGGGGGCGCCTGCGCGCCGATGTCTGAAGTGGTGCCGGGCGCCACGCAAAGCTTCGACTTGTCCGAGTTGAAGCTTGAAGTCAGCATTCCCCAGCTGTATCTGCGCGGCCAGGCGCGCGGCTATGTCGACCCGCAATACTGGGATGCCGGCGCGCCGCTGGCCGGTTTTCTGAGCTACAACGCCAACGGCTATCGTTATGACAATGCGGGGCAGGCGCGCAATCTGTATTTCCTCGGCGCCAATGCCGGCCTCAATGTGCGGGAATGGCGACTGCGCTACAGCGGCACGCTGAGCCAGCAGGACCATGGCGACGGCCAGGGCAGCGGGCGCAGCTATCAGGGCAATGCCGCCTATGTCCAGCGCGATCTGACCGACTGGCGCGCGCAGTTGACAATGGGCGACAGCCAGACGCCGTCCGATCTGTTCAGCAGCGTGTCTTTTCGCGGCGTGCAAATCCAGTCCGACGACCGCATGCAGCCGGAATCGTTGCAAGGCTACGCCCCCATCGTGCGCGGCGTGGCGGACACCCATGCCAAGGTCAGCGTGCGCCAGAACGGCAATCTGATCTACGAGGCGACAGTGCCGCCGGGCGAATTCAAGGTAGACGATCTTTACAATACCGGCTACGCCGGCGACTTGAATGTCACGGTGACTGAGGCGGACGGCCGCACCAAGCAGTTCGTCGTGCCTTACGCCTCTGTGCCGCAGCTGCTGCGTCCCGACGCCAGTCGCTACAGCCTGCTGGCCGGCCGGCTGCGCAACGACAGCCTGAGCCGCTTGCCCGATTTCATTCAGGGCACTTATCAGCGCGGCCTGAACAATAGCTTTACCGGCTACGGCGGCGCCATCGCGAGCGGACGCTATCAGCAGCTGCTGCTGGGCTTGGCCTTCAATACGCCCATCGGCGCCTTTTCCGCGGACATGGCGCAGTCGACCGCACGCGGCTTGCCAAATTATCTCGCCGATGGCGGCAGAATGAGCGGCCAAAGTTACAGCGTGACCTACAGCAAACTGCTGCCGTTTACGCAGACCAATTTCACCGTGGCCGCCTATCGCTACTCCACTGACGGCTATCTGGAGCTCGCCGATTTCGCGCGCCTGGACAATGGTTCCATCGTGTATCGCCAGCGCAGCCGCTTTCAGTTGAATGTCGATCAACCGCTGCCGGGCAATCTGGGCCGACTGTTCCTGACTGGATCGGCCCAGAATTACTGGAACCGCGACAGCAGCGACGTGATCTACCAGGCGGGCTACTCCAAGCGGTTGTCCTGGGGCAGCGTGTCCCTGTCCGCCGGCCGCACTTTGAATTCGTTGGGCGCGGCCACCACGCAATACATGCTGAGCCTGAGTCTGCCCTTGGGCAGGGGCATGGCTGCGCCGCAGTTGACGGCAAGCTACGCGGCGGACAGCCGGCAGAGCCGCAGCGGCCAGTTGTCTCTCAATGGCACGGCCGGCGAACAGAAAGATCTCAGTTACAGCGTCTACGGCAGCAGCCAGCGCAACCATGGCGTCGGCGGGGACGGCGGCGGCGCTTCGCTGCAATACGCCACCTCCGCGGCGACCTTCAACGCGGCCGCCAGCGTCGGCAGCGGTTCCAGCCAGCAGTCGCTCGGCCTGTCTGGCGCGCTGGTGTTCCACCCCGGCGGCGTCACGGCGGCGCAGACCCTGGGCGACTCCATCGCGGTGATCGAAGCCAAGGGAGCCGAAGGCGCCGTGGTCGGCAACGCCAACGGCGTGAAGGTCGGGGGCAGCGGCTATGCGGTGGTGCCCAGCTTGATGCCGTACCGCGCCAACGAGATCTCGTTGGATCCCAAGGGACTGAGCGACAATGTCGAGTTGCAGACCACTTCGTCCGATGTGGTGCCGCGCGCAGGCTCCATCGTCATGCTGAAATTCCCGACCGTGCAGGGCCAGGCGGCGCTGGTGCGTTTGCGGCAGCCTGACGGACGCGCCATTCCGGTCGGTTCGGCCGTGCTGGGCGGCAAGGGGCAATCCGTCGCGTTGGTAGGCCAGGGCGGCTGGGTGTTTCTGCGCGGGCTGGAAGGACAGGCCTTGACGGCGAAATGGGGCGAGGGCGAGGACCGCAGCTGCGCCTTCCATTATCAGGCGCAGCAGCGGGAAGCCAAGGCGCCACATGCCGGCTTCGCCCGCGTCGAGGCGCAGTGTGTGAAGCATGAAACGCGGCAGGCGGATGCCGCAGCTGGCGCTTAAGCCGGGATTGATCAGGGAAGATATTCAAATGCATGCGATAGTGAAGAATTGGCGCCGCGGCGGTTTGGGATTGCTGTTGATCCTGGCGACGCTGCCGGCCTGGGCGGGCCGGAATTGCCAATTGGTCAACGGCAGCTATCCGATGACGCCGACCATACTTTTGAGCGGCGCTTACCCGGTGCCGCGTGACGCGGCGGTGGGCAGCGTGATCGCCAGCTTCAGCTGGAATCCATCCAGCAATAGTGTGCTGTACTGCGGTTCTAATTCAGCGCCGGTTTCATGGACTTTCAGCACGGCGCCGCTGGCGTCGGCGGGCAGCGGCATCTACGAGACCGGCGTGCCTGGCATAGGCGTGCAGGTGCTGCACTTGGGCAGCGATGTGTTGCCTTACTCCAGTAAGTTGAGCGGTCGCACCAGTTATTATCTAGGTAGCCCTCAGCTGACCTACCAGTTGATCGTCACCGGCCAGGTATCGTCCGGTTATGTCAATGCATCCAATTTGCCGGGTGTCAGCATGGTGGCCGATACAGACCTCAATGTGTATAACGCCCTACCGATCGGCGGCGTCACCATCACCACCCAGGCCTGTTCGACGCCCAATGTTTCGGTCAATCTGGGCCAGCGCACCTTGAAGGATTTTGCAGGCATCAATCAGCCGATGAAGCCGGCGGCGGTGGGATTCAATATCGCGGTCAATAATTGTCCGCGCGGCATGAATTCCATTCAGTACCAAGTGGATGCGACCACCCAGGTGCTGAACGACAGCGCCGGCGTGGTGGCGCTGGATGCCGCCTCCAGCGCCGGCGGGGTCGCCATCCAGCTGAAGGACGGCAACGGCAATCCTTTGCAATTCGGCGCCCAGTATCCGCTGAGCAGCTATCAGTCTTGGCGCGGCGGCTCTTATACCATCCCCTTGCAGGCCACGTATTACCAGATAGGCAGCAGGGTGACCGGCGGCAAGGCCAATACCTCGCTGACTTTCACCATGGTCTATCAGTAGGCGGTGTGCGCCGGCTGACGAAAAACCGCCGCTCCGGCAAGGGACGCGGCGGTTTTTTGCGCAGGCAGGCGCAGGCTTAATGGCTGTGAATATCGTTGCGGAAGGTTTCCTTCAGGAACAGCAGGCTCACCGCCAGGCTCATGGCGTAGACCACGATGGGATACCATAGCCCGTACAGGATGTCGCCGGTATAGACCACCAGCGAGAACGCCACGGTAGGCATCAGCCCGCCTATCCAGCCATTGCCCAGGTGATAGGGCAGGGACATCGAGGTGTAGCGGATGCGAGTGGGGAACAGCTCCACCATCATCGCGGCCAGCGGGCCGTAAGTCAGCGCGGAAATCACAGACAGCAGCACCAGCACCAGGATCACCATCAGATGGTTGATCTTGTCCGGATCGGCCTTGTCCGGGTAACCGGCCGCTTTCAAACCGTCCTGCAGCGCCTTCTTGTCGAATCCTTGCTGCGCCACGCCGCCGATGTGGATTTCCGTCACGCCTGCCGGCGCGGCTTGCTGTTTGTACGGCACGCCGTTCTTGGCCAGCAGCGCTTTGGCTTGGTCGCACGGCGTGTTCAGCTTGGCCTTGCCGATGGGGTCGAACTGAAAGTGGCAGCTAGCCGGATCGGCCACCACCACTACCGGCGCTCGCGTTTGGGCGGCCGCCACGTCTGGATTGGCGAAGTCGGTCAGCCAGCGGAACGCCGGGAAGGTCAGGGCCAGGCCCAGAATCAGGCCGGCGATCAGCACCGGTTTGCGGCCGACGCGATCGGACAGGTGGCCGAAGTACAGGAACAGCGGCGTGGTGATCACCAGCGACGCGACCAGCATCAGGTTGGCCGTCTGCGGGTCCACCTTGAGAATTTGCGTCAGGAAGAACAGCGAATAGAACTGCGCGCAGTAGAAGGTCACGGCCTGGCCGCCGTTGAAGCCGAATAGCGAGATCAGCACCAGCTTCAGATTGCTCCAGTTGCCGAAGGCTTCGGTGATAGGCGCTTTTGAATGCTTGCCTTCCTGCTTCATTTTCAGGAAGGCGGGAGACTCCTGCATGGACAGCCGGATCCAGGTGGAAATGGCCAGCAGCGCGATGGAGACCAGGAAGGGCAGGCGCCAGCCCCAGTCGTTGAAGGCTTCGCCGGTTAGCTTGCGGCAGGCCAGGATGACCAGCAGAGACAGCAGCAGGCCGGCGCCGGCCGTGGTTTGGATCCAGCTGGTGTAGCCGCCGCGCTTGTGGTCCGGCGCGTGTTCGGCCACGTAGATGGCCGCGCCGCCGTATTCGCCGCCTATGGCCAAGCCCTGCAGCATGCGCAGGCCGACCAGGATCAGCGGGGCGGCAATGCCCAGCGTGGCGTAGCCGGGCAGCACGCCCACCAGAAAGGTGGATAGGCCCATGATGACGATGGTGGCGAGGAAGGTGTATTTGCGGCCTACCATGTCGCCCAGCCGGCCGAACAGCAGCGCGCCGAAGGGGCGCACCAGGAAGCCTGCGGCGAAGGTCAGCAGCGCGAGGATGAAGGCCGTGGTTTCGTTGACGCCGGCGAAGAACTGCTTGCCTATGATGGCGGCCAGCGCGCCGTACAGGAAGAAGTCGTACCATTCGAACACCGTTCCTAGCGACGAGGCCAGAATCACCTTACGCTCGGCCCGGCTGATGCCGACGGCGGATGCCGTCGTTGCCATGCTGTTGCTCATGTCGAAGTCTCCTTTGCGGGTGGGGCCGGCGTCCGGATCGGCGCCGCTTGCTGGTTGTCCTGCGCTATCATCTGCGCCGCCTTGGCGGCGATCATCAGGGTGGGGCTGTTGGTGTTGCCGGAGGTGATGACGGGCATGATGGAGGCGTCGGCCACGCGCAGCCCGGCGATGCCGCGCACGCGCAGCCTGTCGTCCACCACGGCCAGCTCATCGTTCCCCATCTTGCAGGTGCCCACGGGGTGGAAAATCGTGGTGCCGATCCGGCCGGCGGCGTCTATCAGTTCTTCTTCGCTTTGGTATTGCAGCCCAGGCTGGTATTCGGCGGGCAGGTAGCGGGTTAGCGCGGGCGAGGCCGCGATGCGGCGGGTCAACCGAATGGCGGCGGCGGCCATGCGCTGGTCTTCCGGGTGGCTCAGGTAATTGGGCTGGATCAGCGGCGGCGCGGCCAGATCGGCCCCGCCGATGGCGACATGGCCGCGGCTCAGCGGCCTCAATTGGCAAACCGAGGCGGTAAAGGCGGGGAAGCGGTGCAGCGGTTCGCCGAAACGCTCCAGCGACAGCGGCTGCACGTGGTATTCCAGATCCGGCCGCCTCGCCTCCGGCCCGCTGCGGGCGAAGGCGCCGAGCTGGCTGGGCGCCATGGACAAAGGTCCGCTGCGTTGCCACAGGTATTCCCAGGCCATGGCCAGCTTGCCGCCCCAGCCAGCCGCGCGCTGGTTCAGGGTGGTAGCGCCTTGGACCTTGAACACCATGCGCAGCTGCAGGTGGTCCTGCAGATTGCCGCCTACGCCGGCCAGATCATGCAGCGGTTCTATGCCGTGGCGCAGCAGCAGTGGGGCGGGGCCGATTCCGCTGCGCTGCAGCAAAAGCGGCGAGCCGATGGCGCCGGCGGCGAGGATGATTTCACCGCGGCAGCGCGCGTTCAGGCGCTGGCCATGTTGCATAAATGAGATAGCGGAGGCGCGGCGATTATCCAGTATCAGCCTGTCCGCCTCGGCCCCGGTCAGGATGGTCAGATTGGCGCGATGGCGCACGGGGTGGAGGAAGGCGCGGGCGCTGCTCCAGCGCAGGCCGGCTTTCTGGTTGACCTCGAAGTAGCCGCAGCCGGCGTTGTCGCCGGTGTTGAAGTCGTCGACCGGGGCGATGCCTTGTTCGGCGGCCGCGGCGCGGAAGGCGTCCAGAATTTCCCAGGACAGGCGCTGCTTGTCCACCCGCCATTCGCCGCCATGGCCGTGCAGCGGCCGCTCGGGGTCGTGGTGATCCTCCATGGCCAGGAAGTGGGGCAGCACCTCGCGCCAGCTCCAGCCGGCGTTGCCCAGCGCGGCCCACTGTTCATAGTCCGCTGCCTGGCCGCGCATGTAGATCATGCCGTTGATGGCCGACGAGCCGCCCAGCACCTTGCCGCGCGGATAGCCCAGCGAACGGCCGTTCAGGCCGCTTTCCGCCACCGTGCGGTAGCACCAGTCGGTGCGCGGATTGCCTATGCAATACAGGTAGCCGACCGGGATATGGATCCACGGGTAAGTGTCTTTGCCGCCCGCCTCCAGCAGCAGCACGCGCTTGGCCGGATCGGCGGACAGGCGGTTGGCCAGCAGGCAGCCGGCGCTGCCTGCGCCGACGATGATGTAGTCGAATTCTCCGCTGAGCATGGCGCTTAACATGTCGTTGTCTTGCTGGTCATCTAAACCGAAGCGCGAGCGGGAGGGAATAGCCAGCGGGAAACAACGTATGTTAATTTTTGAACAACATTCTGCCTGCCAGGCCGCGTTTTCGTGTGCGGGCGCACAATCCTATTGCGGGAAAACCATGTTCGACTGGAACGATGTCCGCTTTTTTCTGGCTTTGCAGCGTTGCGGCAAGCTGTTGGGCGCCGCCAAGCAACTGGGCACCACTCACGCCACGGTGGGGCGCCACATCGCCGCGCTGGAGCAGGTGCTGGGCCAGCCTTTGTTCGTGCAGCAGGCCGACGGCTACACGCTGACGGCGGCGGGGCGCCAGCTGCTGCCGTTGGCCGAATCCTTGGAGAATACGGCATCGCAGATGCTGGACAGCGCGAAGAGGGGGCCGGCCGAAGTTAGCGGCGTGGTCAGGCTGGGCGCGCCGGAGGGCCTGGGCGCACTGTTTCTGGCGCGCCACATGCCGGCCTTGATGGCGCGCTATCCGGGGCTGGAGATCGACCTGGTGGCGGTGCCGCGCTTCGTCAGCCTGACTAGCCGCGAGGTGGACATCGCCATTTCCCTGGAACGGCCGCAGGCCAATCTGGTGGTGACGCGCAAGCTGACCGATTATTGCCTGGGCCTTTACGCCACGGCGGACTACTTGGCCGCCCAGCCGCCGATACGCGAACGCGAAGACCTGAACGGCCATGCCATCCTGGCCTATGTGGACGATCTGTTGTTCTCGCGCGAGCTGATGTTCCACCATGGCCTGTGCCGCCATCCCAGCATGCCCTTGCGCAGCACCAGCGTGGTGGCGCAGAAGGAGGCCGCGCTGGCCGACGGCGGCATCGCGGTGCTGCCTTATTACATGACCTACGACGATCCGAGGCTGGCGCAGATTCTGCCCGACGTGCGCATCGTCCGCTCTTACTGGATCAGCGCGCGCAGCAATATCCGCCGCACGCTGCGCTACCGAGTGGTGTGGGACTACGTGGTGGAGCTGTGCCAGCGCATGCAATGGCTGCTGCTGCATGAAGCGCAAAATCGATCAATCGATTCCGCCTAGGCTATCCGCATGAGACACGCTTATCGGCGATTCGGCCCCGGCGCTTTGCATACCATCCGCCTGTTGCGAGCCCTGAATTATCTGTGGCGCCATCTGGATCAGTCGCTGCTGCTGGACTGGCTGGCGGCGGAGGCTTGCTTCTCGCGCTTTCACTTCCATCGCCTGTACCGCAATCTTATGGGCGAAACGGTAATGGAAAGCCGGCAGCGTCTGCTGCTGCGCCATGCGGCGGGCGAGCTGGGCGGCGCGCGCCGGCTTTTCCAGCAGAGCCACCTTCATTTGGGCGTTTGTCGGCCGCTACGCTGTCCTACCGGAGCTGGCGGAACGCTGGGATTGGCTGTAATCGCTACCGGCTGCCGGCCAGCGGAGAAGCGCCCGGGGCCACGCCCTGCGTGAAGAGTATTGGAATGCGCCCTACGACACGCCGCCGTCCGAGCTGAAAACCTTGCTGCTGTTGTCGCTGGCCTGATAACGGCGAGCGCAAAAAAAGCCCGCGTTGAAAAACGCGGGCTTTTGTCTGGCCAGGCGAACCGGCTTAGCGGTCCACGTGGTAGTTCGGCGCTTCCTTGGTGATCTGCACGTCGTGGACGTGCGATTCGCGGATGCCGGCCGAGGTGATTTCGACGAACTGCGCCTTCTCGTGCAGCACGGCGATGTTCGGGCAGCCCAGGTAGCCCATCGACGAGCGCAGGCCGCCCACCAGTTGGTGGATCACCTGGCCGATCGGGCCCTTGTACGGCACGCGGCCTTCGATGCCTTCCGGCACGAACTTGTCGGCGGCGTTGGAGCTGTCCTGGAAGTAGCGGTCGGCCGAACCCTGGCTCATCGCGCCCAGCGAACCCATGCCGCGGTACGATTTGTAGGAGCGGCCCTGGTACAGTTCCACTTCGCCCGGGGCTTCTTCGGTGCCGGCGAACATGCCGCCCAGCATCACGGCGTTGCCGCCGGCGGCCAGCGCCTTGGCGATGTCGCCGGAGAAGCGGATGCCGCCGTCGGCGATCATCGGCACGCCGGTGCCTTTCAGCGCCTCGGACACGTTATGGATGGCGGTCAGTTGCGGCACGCCCACGCCGGCGACAATGCGGGTGGTGCAGATGGAGCCGGGGCCGATGCCGACCTTGACGCCGTCGGCGCCGGCTTTCACCAGGTCCAGAGCAGCCTGGGCGGTGGCGATATTGCCGCCGATCACGTCGACCTGCGGGTAGGTCTGCTTGACCCAGCGCACGCGGTCCAGCACGCCCTGGCTGTGGCCGTGGGCGGTGTCGACCACGATCACGTCCACGCCGGCGGCCACCAGCGCGGCCACGCGCGCCTCGGTGTCGGCGCCAGTGCCGACCGCGGCGCCGACGCGCAGACGGCCTTGGCTGTCCTTGTTGGCGTTCGGGTGTTCGCTGGTCTTGATGATGTCCTTGACCGTGATCAGGCCCTTCAGCTCCCAGGCGTCATTGATCACCAGCACGCGCTCCAGGCGGTGGGTGTGCATCAGTTCGCGCGCTTCGTCTATGCTGGCGCCTTCCTTGACGGTGATCAGGCGCTCGCGCGGGGTCATGATGGAGCCGACGGTCTGGTCCAGGCGGGTTTCGAAGCGCAGGTCGCGGTTGGTGACGATGCCCACCACCTTGCCGGCTTCGATCACCGGCAGGCCGGAGATCTTGTACTGGCGAGTCAGCAGCACCAAGTCGCGCACCAGCATGTCCGGCGCGATGGTGATAGGATCTTTCACCACGCCGCTCTCATGGCGCTTCACCTTGGAGACTTCGGCAGCCTGCTTTTCGGCGTTCATGTTCTTGTGCACGATGCCGATGCCGCCTTCCTGCGCCATGGCGATGGCGAGACGGGCTTCGGTCACGGTGTCCATGGCGGCGGAAACCAGCGGCAGCTTCAGCGTGATGTTGCGGGTGAGCTTGGTGGAGAGTTCCACATCGCGAGGTAGAACTTCAGAATGGGCCGGGACGAGGAGGACGTCGTCGAAGGTGTAGGCTTTCTCGATGATGCGCATCGCGTTTCCTTAGGCGGCAAAGCCGCATTGTACCGGATCAGCGACTGTTCTGCAAAAGCGGCGCGGCGGCCGTTTTTGCGCGGCCGGGAGGCAGGCTTTACAATCCGGAACATACAGCCAAAGGGTTGCGGGGATAGAGACAATGAAGTCATCTGTAGTATGGACGTTTTTGCTGATTTTGCTGCTGCCGGCCGCCGCGCGAGCGGAGGTGTATACTTGGACCGATGCCAGCGGCAAGCGCGTCTATTCCGACCAGCCGCCGCCCAACGTCAACGCGCGCCGCCTGGACGTGCGCGCGCCGGTTGCGCCCTTGCCGGCTTCCGCGCCGGTGGTGGAAAAGAAAGCTGAGAAAAAGCCGGCGGCGTCCGACAACGCGGCCATCGACGCGGCCAACGCCAAGGTCAAGGCGCAAAACTGCAAGGCGGCGCAGAGCAATCTGTCTACGCTGCAACTGAATGGACGAATCCGCCTGCCGGGCTCCAACGCGCTGGCTACCGACGTCCAGCGCAACGAGATGATCCGCCAGGCCCAGAAAGACGTGCAGACCTGGTGCAATAAATAAGTGTCCAAACCCGAATTCGACTACCAGAACGTATTGCAGAACCTGCCCTCGCTGCCCGGCGTGTACCGAATGCTGGGCGAGGACGGCAAGGTGTTGTACGTGGGCAAGGCGATAGACCTGAAGCGCCGCGTCAGTTCCTATTTCCAGAAAAACGATCTGAGTCCGCGCATCCGGTTGATGGTGAAGCAGATCGCCAGCATAGAAACCACGGTCACCCGTTCCGAGGCCGAGGCGCTGATTCTCGAGAACAACCTGATCAAGGCGCTGGCGCCGCGCTACAACATCTTGTTCCGCGATGACAAATCCTATCCTTATCTAATGTTCAGCGGTCACGACTTTCCGCAAATGGCCTATTACCGGGGCGAGCCGAAGAAACCCAACCAGTATTTCGGGCCGTATCCCAACGGCTACGCGGTGCGCGAGAGCATGCAGATACTGCAGAAAGTGTTCCGGCTGCGCACCTGCGAGGACGCTGTGTTTTCCAATCGCTCCCGACCCTGTCTGCTTTATCAGATCAAGCGCTGCTCCGGCCCCTGCGTCGAGCACATTTCTCGAGAAGAATACGCGGCAGACGTGGCTAGCGCGGTGGCCTTCCTGAATGGCCGGCAGAGCGAGCTGATAGATGAGCTGACGCGGCGCATGACGGCGGCGGCGGAGGCGATGGCATTCGAGCAGGCCGCAGAGCTGCGAGACCAGATCCAGTCTTTGGCGAGGGTGCAGGAGAAGCAGTTCGTCGCCAGCAACCAGAGCCAGCAGGATTGCGATGTGGCGGCGGCTCTGATCCGCGACGGCCAGCCTTGCGTCAATCTGGTGATGGTGCGAGGCGGCCGCCACCTGGGCGACAAGAGCCATTTTCCAGTGGGCGGCGAGGCCGATTCCGCCCAGGAGATCCTGCAGGCCTTCATTGCCCAGCACTACCAGAACGCCGCGGTGCCGACGGCGCTGGTGATCAATGGCGAGCTGGACGAGGCGCTGCAACAGTTCCTGCAGGAGCGCGCCGGACGCAAGGTTTACATCGTGAGCAATCCGATAGGCGAGCGCCGGGTATGGCTGGAAATGGCGGAGAAAAACGCCGAACTGGCCATCATGCAGAAGCTGGGCAGCAAGGCCACGCAAAGCCAGCGGCTGGCGCAACTGAACGAGACGCTGGAGCTGGAAGACGCCGGGCGCTTCGAATGCTTCGACATCAGCCATACCATGGGCGAAGCCACGGTGGCGTCCTGCGTGGTGTACGACAAGGGCGCGATGCAGCCGACGGAGTACCGGCGCTTTAATATCACCACCGCCGCGCCGGGCGACGATTACGCCGCGATGCGCGAAGTTCTGTCACGTCGCTATGGCAAGCTGGCCGAAGGCGAGGGCAAGCTGCCGGATGCGGTGTTCATCGACGGCGGCAAGGGCCAGGTGGGCGTGGCGCTGGAGGTGCTGGGGGAGTTGGGGCTGAATCTGCCCATCGTCGGCATCGCCAAGGGCGAGGAGCGCAAGCCAGGGCTGGAAACGCTGATCCTGCCTTATCTGGAAAAGACGCTACAATTGCGCCAGGATCATCCGGCGCTGCACCTGATCCAGACCGTGCGCGACGAAGCCCACCGCTTCGCCATCACCGGCCACCGCGCGCGCAGGGCCAAGGCGCGCACCGCGTCTACGCTGGAAGACATTCCCGGCATAGGCGCCAAGCGGCGCCAGCAGTTGCTGACGCGTTTCGGCGGCTTGCGTGGCGTGGCGGCGGCCAGCGTGGACGATCTGGCCCAGGTGGACGGCATCAGCCGAACCCTGGCGGAAAAGATTTACAATGCTTTGCATTAGATGATTGCAAGCGGCTGCCGCCCCTGATCCAGGCTCGGGGCGACAGCGGCGTTGTGGACGAGCCTGAAAGCGACAAGACCAAAACCAATGCCCTTCAATTTGCCGATTTTCCTGACCTGGATCCGGGTTGCCCTGATCCCGATCTGCGTGGCGGTATTTTTCCTGCCGGACTCCATCTTGCTGCTGCATAGCCGCAATGCCGTGGGGGCCGGCATTTTCGCATTTGCGGCCGCCACCGACTGGCTGGATGGCTACCTGGCGCGCAAGCTGGGGCAGACCTCGGCCTTCGGCGCCTTTCTCGATCCGGTGGCGGACAAGCTGATCGTCGCCGCCGCGCTGATTCTGCTGGTGCAATTGGGCCGCACCGAGGGATGGATGGCGATGATCATCATCGGCCGCGAGATCACCATTTCGGCCCTGCGCGAGTGGATGGCCGGCATGGGCAGCCGCAGCAGCGTGGCTGTGGCCTATATCGGCAAGCTGAAAACCGCCGCCCAGATGCTGGCGATCACCTTGCTGCTGTACGATGGCGCCTTGCTGCCGGGCATGGATGCGCGCTGGTTGGGAAATTTTTCAATGTACGTTGCTGTCATATTGACTTTGTGGTCAATGGTTTATTACCTGCAAATGGCCGCCAAGGAGTTTGCGGGTAAAAAAATTGATGTTTGAGTGTTGACAGCGCGGATCAAATCTCTATAATTCGCAGTCTCTCGCCGCCACTGACGAAGCGGCAGCGAGATCAAGTTAAAGCGTTGTAGCAAGTTACGCAGCGCGGGAATAGCTCAGTTGGTAGAGCGCAACCTTGCCAAGGTTGAGGTCGCGAGTTCGAGCCTCGTTTCCCGCTCCAATAGCTTGAAATGATTTGTGATGCGGGAATAGCTCAGTTGGTAGAGCGCAACCTTGCCAAGGTTGAGGTCGCGAGTTCGAGCCTCGTTTCCCGCTCCAAACAATTGTGACAATCTGGAGTGCGGGAATAGCTCAGTTGGTAGAGCGCAACCTTGCCAAGGTTGAGGTCGCGAGTTCGAGCCTCGTTTCCCGCTCCAGAATCAAGCTTGAGAATTTAGGTGTTACCATGCGGGAATAGCTCAGTTGGTAGAGCGCAACCTTGCCAAGGTTGAGGTCGCGAGTTCGAGCCTCGTTTCCCGCTCCAAATTTGAATGGATCAGATATAATCTGGTCGATACGCCGGTTAACGGCGGGGTAGCAAAGTGGTTATGCAGCGGATTGCAAATCCGTCTACGCCGGTTCGATTCCGACCCCCGCCTCCAGATAAAACCCCGTAAATCCAAGGATTTACGGGGTTTTTCTTTGGCTATGTCCCAATTCCGTGTTGGGAGCTATGCTGAATACGGTAGCAGACCGGGAGCAACGCCATGGATGCCCAAAGTTTTCAGCGTTTTCTTGCCCAGCTGGATCAACTCACCCTCAAACAGCGGAGTCTGTTGTCCTCCGCTCTCAAGCACCGCACTCACCATGACGCCGTTCAGGACGCCTTGCCCGACCTGACGGCTTGCCCACACTGCCAGGCCGAGGCCAACCAATTGGCGTTATGGGGCTGGAGCCGAGGCCTGCGGCGTTATCGCTGCAAACAGTGCCACCGGACCTGCAATGCCTTGTCGGGCAGTCCATTGGCCAAATTGCGCAAGGCCGATCGCTGGCTGAGCTATGCCCAAGCGCTGCAGAATGGCTTGACCGTGCGGGCCGCGGCGCGCGCGTGCGGCATCAGCAAAAACACGGCTTTCTTGTGGCGCCATCGCTTCTTGCATCGCGCATCATGCCAAGGCGGGACAGCGGGTACGCGAGGGCGCATTCCATATCCAGCATGTGAATGCCTACCATAGCCGCTTGAAACTTTGGATGGCGCGATTCCACGGGGTTGCCACCAAATAAGTGCCCACAACAAATTGGTTTGATTCTTGCTTGCACTCACCCGGACTCTACTCACCGCCGAACTCCATGAAGTGCACCGTACAACTGACCGAG
>NZ_PQWB01000103.1 GCF_002924365.1 Chromobacterium alticapitis
GCCCTTGTCCGCGCCGACGGTGCTGCCTTTCTTGGCATTGCGCAGCAACAGGTTCAGCGCTTCGACGTTTTCGGCGTGGCCATTGACCTCGGACACCGAGACGTCCACAACCAGGCCGTTGCGGTTCTCGGTCAGGATATGGGCCATATGGCACAAGCGGCTGGCGTCGCCGGCGCTCTTGCGGGCCAGTCGCGCTTCCGGATCGGTTTTGGACTGGTGGGTCTGGTTG
>NZ_PQWB01000104.1 GCF_002924365.1 Chromobacterium alticapitis
GTCGCCTGCCTTGGCGGCGGTGTCGATCTTGGCGATCAGTTGGCCGGAGGTAACGGTCGCGCCGTCCTGCTCAACGATTTCCACCAGCACGCCGGCTTGCGGCGCCGGCAGTTCCAGCACCACCTTGTCGGTTTCCAGGTCGATCAGGTTCTCGTCGCGCTTGACGAATTCGCCAACCTTCTTGTGCCAGCTCATCAGCGTGGCTTCGGATACGGATTCCGGCAGTTGCGGGACTTGGACTTCAATCAGCATGTTCTTCTCCATGGCGGGGCGGCCGCGATGCCGCCCCTGTTCTCTCGTTGGCTCAGCGGGAAACCGTCATCGCTTCTTCGACGAAGGCCTTCAGCTGCGCGACGTGCTTGCTCATATAGCCGACGGCCGGCGAGGCGGACGACGGACGACCGGCGAAGGACAGCTGCTGCTTGGCGCTCAGCAGGCCTTCCAGGCGGTGGCGGATCTGGTACCAGGCGCCCTGGTTGCGCGGCTCTTCCTGCACCCACATCACTTCCTTGGCCTGCGGGAAACGCGCCAGCTCGGCGGCCACCTGCTCGGTCGGGAACGGATACAGCTGCTCGATGCGCACGATGGCGATGTCGTCGTCCAGGCCGCGCTCCTTGCGGGCGGCGGCGAGGTCGTAATACACCTGGCCGGCGCACAGCAGCACGCGCTTGACCTTCTTGGCGTCCTTGACCACCGAGTCGGCGATCACTGGGCGGAAGCTGCCGGTGGTCAGGTCTTCGATCGGGCTCATGGAGTCCTTGAAGCGCAGCAGGCGCTTGGACAGGAAGATCACCAGCGGCTTGCGGTACGGGCGCAGCACCTGACGGCGCAGCATGTGGAACATCTGGCCGGCTTCGGACGGCATCACCACCTGCATATTGTGCTCGGCGCACAGCTGCAGCCAGCGTTCCAGGCGGGCGGAGGAGTGCTCCGGGCCCTGGCCGTCGTAGCCGTGCGGCAGGATGGTGGTCAGGCCGCACAGACGGCCCCACTTGGTCTCGCCGGAAGAGATGAACTGGTCGATGGCCACCTGGGCGCCGTTGGCGAAGTCGCCGAACTGGGCTTCCCAGATCACCAGTTGGTCCGGAGCGGAACAGGCGTAGCCGTATTCGTAGGCCAGCACCGCTTCCTCGTTCAGGATGGAGTCGATCACCAGGAAGTCGGCCTGGTTGTCGGACATATTGCGCAGCGGCACATAGCTGCCCTGGTCCCAGCGCTCGCGGTTCTGGTCGTGCAGCACCGAGTGGCGGTGGGAGAAGGTGCCGCGGCCGGAGTCTTCGCCGGAAATGCGCACGCCGAAGCCGTTGGTCACCAGGGAGGCGTAGGCCAGCGTCTCGGCCATGCCCCAGTCAACGTTCTGCTCGCCGGCGGCCATCGCCTTACGGGCGGCCAGCACTTTCTGCACGGTCGGGTGCAGCTTGAAGCCTTCCGGCAGCGCGGTGAACTTGTCGGTCAGGCGCTGGATGTCGGCCTGCGGCAGCGAGGTGTCGGTCGGGTGCGCCCAATGGGTGCCCAGGTACTGGCTGAAGTCCAGCGCGTGCTCGCGGCGGTAGTTGGTCAGCGCGGTCTGTTCTACGTGCTCGCCCTTGTCCAGCGCGTCGCGGTAGGCCTGGATCTGCGCGTCGGCTTCCTCGGCCTTCAGCACGCCCTCCTGCACCAGGCGCGCGGCGTACATCGCGCGCACGCCTTGGTGCTTGGCGATCTTCTTGTACATCATCGGCTGGGTCAGGAAGGGGTCGTCGCCCTCGTTGTGGCCGAGCTTGCGGTAGCACACCAGGTCGATCACCACATCCTTCTTGAAGGTCATGCGGTAGTCCAGCGCGGCCTGCATCACGTAGCAGACGGCTTCCGGATCGTCGCCGTTCACATGCAGGATCGGCGCTTCGATCATCTTGGCCACGTCGGTGCAATACATCGTGGAGCGGATGTCGCGCGTGTCCGAGGTGGTGAATCCCACCTGGTTGTTGATGACGATGTGGATGGTGCCGCCCGTGCCGTAGCCGCGGGTCTGCGACAGATTGAAGGTGCCCTGGTTGACGCCCAGGCCGCCGAAGGCGGAGTCGCCGTGGATCAGCACCGGAACAGCGGTCTTGCGCTCAGCGTCCTTGCGGCGCTCCTGGCGCGCGCGGACCGAGCCTTCCACCACCGGGTTGACGATTTCCAGGTGGGACGGGTTGAACGCCAGCGACACGTGCATCGGGCCGTTGGCGGTCGGAATGTCGGACGAGAAGCCCATGTGGTACTTCACGTCGCCGGAAGCCATCTGCTGGGCGGCCTTGCCTTCGAATTCGGCGAACAGGTCGCGCGGCTGCTTGCCCAGGGTGTTGACCAGCACGTTCAGGCGGCCGCGGTGGGCCATGCCGATGATCAGTTCCTGCACGCCTTGCTCGGTGGCGTTCTGGATCAGGTGGTCCAGCGCCGCGATGGCGGATTCGCCGCCTTCCAGCGAGAAGCGCTTCTGGCCGACGTACTTGGTGTGCAGGTAGCGTTCCAGCGTCTCAGCCGCGGTGATCTGCTTCAGGATGCGCTGCTTCTTGGCCGCATCGTAGCGCGGGGTGGACAGATCGCCCTCGAAGCGTTTCTGCACCCAGTGCTTCTCGTCGGAGTGGGTGATGTGCATGTATTCCACGCCGATGTTGCCGCAGTAGGTCTGCTTCAGGCGGGACAGGATGTCGGACAGCGGCAGCTTCTGCGGGCCCACCAGGGAGCCGACATTGAACTGCACCGCCATGTCGGCGTCGGTCAGGCTGTGGGTGGCCGGGTCCAGCTCGCGCACGATCTCCTGGTCCATGCGCTTGAGCGGGTCCAGATTGGCCTGGCGCGAGCCCAGCACGCGGTAGGCGGAGATCAGCTTCAGCACGCCCACCTGCTTCTGCATGGCGTCCCAGTCGGTGGCGGCGCTGCCGCGCAGACCGGTCACCGGCTTCTTGGCCAACTGGATGAACGACTCCTGGATGGGCTGGTGCGGCACGTCGCGCTCGGCGGCGCCCGGCGCTTGCGCCAGCTTGTCGAAGTAATCGCGCCATTCCTGCGGCACGGAGTTGGCGTCAGCGAGGTACTGTTCGTACAGCTCCTCGATGAACGGGGCATTCCCGCCGAACAGGTAGGAATGGCTGTACATGGATTGCATCATGGTCTGGCTACCCTTTGTCTGGATGTTGCTGCATTCGCGCAAAGCGCTTGGGCAAGGCGTCCTTGCCCCAGCGCTCTGTAAAAAAAGGGCTGGCTGAAGCCCCCGCTCCAGCCAACCCCGGTTTTTCAGATCAACGCTTGGCGACTTCCACGAAGTCGCGGCGCGGCGCGCCGGTGTACAGCTGGCGCGGACGGCCGATCTTCATGCCCGGATCGCCGATCATCTCGTTCCAGTGCGCGATCCAGCCCACGGTGCGGGCCAGCGCGAAGATCGGGGTGAACATGGAAACCGGGATGCCGATCGCGGCCAGCACGATGCCGGAGTAGAAGTCCACGTTCGGGTACAGCTTGCGCTCGATGAAGTACGGATCGTTCAGGGCGATCTTTTCCAGCTCCATGGCCAGCTTGAACTTCGGATCGTTGTGCAGGCCCAGTTCCTTCAGCACGTCGTCGCAAGTCTGCTTCATGATGGCGGCGCGCGGGTCCATGTTCTTGTACACGCGGTGGCCGAAGCCCATCAGCTTGTAGCGCTTGTCCTTCACGCCCTGCATGAAGTCGGCCACGTTTTCCACGGAGCCGATTTCATCCAACATTTTCAGCACGGCTTCGTTGGCGCCGCCGTGGGACGGGCCCCACAGGCAGGCGATGCCGGCGGCGATGCACGCGAACGGGTTGGCGCCGGAGGAGCCGGCCAGACGCACGGTGGAGGTGGAAGCATTCTGCTCGTGGTCGGCGTGCAGGGTGAAAATGCGGTCCATGGCGCGGGCCAGCACCGGGTTCACCTTGTACTCTTCGCACGGGGTGGAGAACATCATGTGCAGGAAGTTTTCCGCGTAGGTCAGACCGTTCTTCGGATACGAGAACGGCAGGCCCTTGTTGTAGCGGTAAGCTTGCGCGGCGATGGTCGGCAGCTTGGCGATCAGGCGGTGGGCCGAGATGCGGCGATGCTCCGGATTGGAGATGTCCAGCGAGTCATGGTAGAAGGCGGACAGCGCGCCCACCACGCCCACCATCACGGCCATCGGGTGCGCGTCGCGGCGGAAGCCCTTGAACAGGCTCATCAGCTGGTCGTGCAGCATGTTGTGGCGCATCACGCCGCGATCGAATTCCTTGCGCTGCTCTGCAGTCGGCAGTTCACCGTTCAGCAGCAGGTAGCACACTTCCAGGTAGTCGCTCTTCTCGGCCAGTTGCTCGATCGGGTAGCCGCGGTAGTACAGCTGGCCCAGGTCGCCGTCGATGAAGGTGATGCCGGATTCGCAGCTGGCGGTGGCCAGGAAGCCCGGGTCGAAAGTGAACATGCCGGTCTTGCCGAACGAGCGGATATCCACCACGTCCGGACCCAGACTGCCCTGCAGCACCGGCAGGTCGATAGTTTCTTTACCCTCGTTGTAGCTGAGCGTGACTTTGCGATTCGTTTCCACAGCAATACTCCCAGTCATTTCGTTGTTGTAGTGTGGTGAAGGCCGTCACAGCGATCGCAGGATCGCTACTATGGCCATTTGTTCCGGATCTTCGAGATCGGCCTTGCCGTTGACGATGTCCAGAAAGTCAGTGTCGGGTAGATCGAGCAGGCTCCGGTAGGCGTCGATCTCGGCCGGGGTCAGCCGCTCGAACGGACCGGCGAAGAATTTCTCCAGCACCAGGTCCAGTTCGAGCAGGCCCCGCCGGGAGCGCCAGCGGATCCGTTTCAGTTCGATCGGATCGTAGCCCGTCATACCGCGCGCCGGACCATCAGGTCCTTGATCTTGCCGATCGCCTTGGTCGGGTTCAGACCCTTGGGGCACACATCGACGCAGTTCATGATGGTGTGGCAGCGGAACAGGCGGTACGGGTCTTCCAGATTGTCCAGACGCTCGCTGGTCGCCGTGTCGCGGGTGTCCGCGATGAAGCGGTAGGCGGCCAGCAGGCCGGCCGGGCCGACGAACTTGTCCGGATTCCACCAGAACGACGGGCAGGACGTGGAACAGCACGCGCACAGGATGCACTCGTACAGGCCGTCCAGCTCCTTGCGGTCTTCCGGCGACTGGCGGCGCTCGCGTTCCGGCGGCGGCGCGTCGTTGATCACGTACGGCTTGATCGAGTGGTACTGCTTGAAGAACTGCGCCATGTCCACGATCAGGTCGCGCACCACCGGCAGGCCCGGCAGCGGACGCAGCTCGATCGGCTGCTTCAGCGTGCGGAAGTCGGTCAGACAGGCCAGGCCGTTCTTGCCGTTGATGTTCATCGCGTCAGAGCCGCAGACGCCTTCGCGGCAGGAGCGGCGGAAGGACAGCGTGTCGTCCTTGGTCTTCAGCTTGACCAGCGCGTCCAGGAGCTTGTGCTCGGTCGCGTCCATCTCCACGCTGATGTCCTGCATGTACGGCTTGGCATCCTTGTCCGGGTCGTAGCGGTAGATGCGGAATTTGACGTTTTCGGTAGTCATCTCTGGTTCAACCCTTAGTAGGAGCGGGCCTTCAACTTGATCGTTTCCACGGACAGCGGCTTCATGTTCACCGGCTTGTACTCCAGACGGTTGCCTTCGCGGAACCACAGGGTGTGCTTGAGCCAGTTCACGTCGTCGCGGCCGTTCGGCGTTTCCGGGGTGTCCGGCGCGTCGTCGCGCACGTGGGCGCCGCGGCTTTCGGTGCGGGCATTGGCGGAAACCATGGTGGCCTTGGCCACTTCGATCAGGTTTTCCAGCTCCAGCGCTTCGATGCGGGCGGTGTTGAACACCTTGGACTTGTCGCCGATCTCGGTCTTGGCGACCATGTCGGCCACCTGCAGGATCTTCTCCACGCCTTCGGCCAGCATGTCCTTGAAGCGGAACACGCCGCAGTGCGCCTGCATCACGCGCTGCATTTCGGCGCGCGCGTCATGCACCTGCACGCCATTGGTCTGGCTGTCCAGGCGCGCGACGCGGGCGACGGAGCGCTCCACGTCGGCCATGGCCAGTTCCGGCAGATCCTGCGGCTGCTGCTTGACGAACTCGATGATGGAGTTGGCCGAGCTCTTGCCGAAGACCAGCAAGTCCAGCAGCGAGTTCGTGCCCAGGCGGTTGGCGCCGTGCACCGACGCGCAGGCCACTTCGCCGGCGGCGTAGAAACCGTGCACCGGCTGTCCCTGGATCACCACTTCGCCGTGGTAATTGGTGGGGATGCCGCCCATCTGGTAGTGGCAGGTCGGCACCACCGGGATCGGAGCCTTGATCGGGTCCACGCCGGCGAACTTGATGGAGATTTCGCGGATGCCCGGCAGCTTGGACATGATCACCTCGGGGTCGAGGTGGGTGATGTCCAGCAGCACGTGATCCTTGTTCGGGCCACAGCCGCGGCCTTCGTTGATCTCGGACACCATGGCGCGCGACACCACGTCGCGGGAGGCCAGGTCCTTGGCGTTAGGCGCGTAGCGCTCCATGAAGCGTTCGCCGGAGCTGTTGCGCAGAATGCCGCCTTCGCCGCGCACGCCTTCGGTGATCAGCACGCCCGCGCCGGCCACGCCGGTCGGGTGGAACTGCCAGAACTCCATGTCTTCCAGCGGGATGCCGGCGCGGGCGGCCATGCCCAGGCCGTCGCCGGTATTGATGAAGGCATTGGTGGACGAGGCGAAGATGCGGCCGGCGCCGCCGGTGGCGAACAAGGTGGCCTTGGCCTGGAACACGACGATCTCGGACGTTTCCATCTCCATGGCGACGACGCCCTGCACGCGGCCTTCGGCGTCGCGGATCAGGTCCAGGGCCATCCATTCCACGAAGAAATGGGTGTTGGCGCGCACATTGCGCTGGTACAGCGCGTGCAGCATGGCGTGGCCGGTGCGGTCGGCCGCGGCGCAAGCGCGGCGAACCGGCTTGCCTTCGCCGAATTCGGACATGTGGCCGCCGAACGGACGCTGGTAGATGGTGCCGTCCGGGTTGCGGTCGAACGGCATGCCGAAGTGTTCCAGCTCCACCACCACTTTCGGGGCTTCGCGGCACATGAATTCGATCGCGTCCTGGTCGCCCAGCCAGTCCGAACCCTTGACGGTGTCGTACATGTGCCAGTGCCAGTTGTCCGGCTCGGAGTTGCCGAGAGACGCGGACACGCCGCCCTGGGCGGCCACGGTGTGGGAACGGGTCGGGAACACCTTGGACAGCACGGCGGTCTTCAGACCAGCTTCCGACAGTTGCAGCGCGGCGCGCATGCCGGCGCCGCCGGCGCCCACGACAACCGCATCAAAATGACGAACAGCTACGCCCATTACAGCCCCCAAACCACTTTAACGGAATAGATGAAACAGGAAACCAGCCAGACAATGGTGAACACGTGCAGCGCCAGGCGGATGCCCACCGGCTTCACGTAGTCCATCCACACGTCGCGGATGCCTACCCATACGTGCAGGAACAGCGCCAGCAGCGAAACCTGGGTGAACAATTGCACCCAGGTGTGGCTGAACAGCTCTTTCCAGCTTTCATAGCCGGACGGCAGCGACAGCAGGAACAGCGCCATGGCCACGGTGTAGATCACCATGATCACGGCGGTGACGCGCTGCATCACCCAATCGCGCAGGCCGTAGCCGGCGCCGACAACATTGCGGTTTACCATAGCGCGATGCCTCCCAGGATCAAGGTCAGCGTCAGGCTGACGGCCAGCACGGTTTTCGCGGTGGCGCGGGCGGTCTCAAGCTCGAGGCCCTTGTGAACGTCAAGAAACAGGAAGCGGATGCCGGCGCAGAAGTGGTGCATGTACGCCCAGATCAGTCCCAGCGCGACCAGCTTCATCAGCGGATTGGAGACCACGGCGCGGTAGGTTTCGAACGACTCTGCGGAGCTGAGCGAACCGTGCAGCAAATAGATCAACAGCGGGAGGGAAAAGAACAACGCCACACCACTGACCCGGTGCAGGATGGAGACGAAGCCCGGAACGGGCAGTCTGATCCTGGCCAAGTCCAGATGCTTCGGTCTTTGCTTCTGCATAAGGCTTTCCTTGGATGTTTTGTGACCAAGTGGTTTATAAGTCGGCGCGCCCGCCCGGGCGCGCCGCCGGGCGGATTCAGGCTTTGTTCGCAGCCCGATATCCGCCCTTGCCAGGCATATTGCATACAATGCGTTTGCAATATGCGCGGAGAATTCTAACAAATGTCGGCCTAAGACGCTGCCCGCTCGCGGTTTAATCTGCGTCAAAGTCCTGGCCGCCTAACCGTGCTTCACTGTATAAGCCAGTTGGTGCGTCAGGCAGTAACGCTGCCTCCACTCCAACGGCCGACCCTGCATATCCGCTGACAAGCGCAGCAAACATAGGGCCGGCACATCGGCCACCATGCCGGTCACGCCCAGCAGGCTCGCCTCCTCGCGCGGCAGCATTTCCGCGCGAAACTGCTCGCTCACCACATGCAGCCGCACGCCGTAGCGCTGCTGCAAAGTGCCGTAGACGCCAGCCGAACCGCGCAGCCAGCGCGCGTCCAATCCATCGAACGCCTCGGCCGGCAGCAGCGCGTCGTCCAGCGCCACCGGCGCGCCGTGGCGCCGCCACAGCTGCCGTATCCGCAGCAAGGGGGCCAGCCGCCGCAGCTGCAAAGCCTCCGCGATGTCCTCGCTGGCATTGAACCGGGACAAACCCAGAAACTCCCGCGCCAACTCGTCCGGCTGCTCCGCGAACAGGCCCGGCGTCAACAGCCTGGCCTCGCCCCAATCTCCCGGCACCGGCGCGGCGTAAGTGCCGCGTCCCTGCTGGCGGTACAACAGGCCGGCGTCCACCAGCTCGGTCAGCGCCTTCCTCACCGTGCCCTGGCTCGCGCCCAGCTCATCCGCCAGTTCCCATTCGCTGGGAAGCGCGTCATGCGCCTGCCACTCCCCGCCCGCGATCCGCTGCTGCAGCAGCTGCTTGACCTGAACGTACAGCGGCTGCCTTTTCAGCGTATTGACAGTCATGGTGCGTGTTTTATCACCAATTAAATCAAGCGTAAAGACAAGTCTTATATAAGACACAAGACTAAAACGCCGGTTTACAAACAATCTATTGACCCATAGTCCAAATTCATAGAGAGCCGTGATACACTCCAGTTACATCTATACTGCAGAGCAACATCTGCAGCTCATTATCGGATACGACAAAGGAGAGTCCGCCAATGAAAGCCCCCGTTCGCGTTGCCGTTACCGGCGCTGCCGGCCAGATCGGCTACAGCCTGCTGTTCCGCATTGCCAGTGGTGAAATGCTGGGCAAAGACCAGCCGGTCATCCTGCACCTGCTGGACCTGCCGCAAGCTCAAACCGCGCTGAAGGGCGTGATGATGGAGCTGGAAGACTGTGCCTTCCCGCTGCTGGCCGGCATGGTAGCCACCGACGATCCGAACGTGGCCTTCAAGGACGTGAAGGTTGCCCTGCTGGTCGGTGCCCGCCCGCGCAGCAAGGGCATGGAGCGCAAGGACCTGCTGGAAGCCAACGGCGCCATCTTCACCGTTCAGGGCAAGGCGCTGAACGACCACGCCGCCCGCGACGTCAAGGTGCTGGTGGTGGGCAACCCGGCCAACACCAACGCCTGGATCGCCATGAAGTCCGCTCCGGATCTGGATCCGAAAAACTTCACCGCCATGTTGCGTCTTGACCACAATCGCGCGCTGTCGCAAATCGCCGCCAAGACCGGCAAGCCGGTGGCTTCGATCGAGAAGCTGGCCGTGTGGGGCAACCACTCGCCGACCATGTACGCCGACTACCGCTTCGCCACCATCGACGGTCAATCGGTCAAGACCCTGATCAACGACGACGTGTGGAACCGCGACGTATTCCTGCCCACCGTGGGCAAGCGCGGCGCCGCCATCATCGAAGCGCGCGGCCTGTCCTCCGCCGCCTCCGCCGCCAACGCCGCCATCGACCACATCCATGACTGGGTGCTGGGCAGCAACGGCAAGTGGGTGACCATGGGCATTCCGTCCGACGGCTCCTACGGCATCCCGGAAGGCGTGATGTACGGCGTGCCGGTTGTATGCGAAAATGGCGAATACAAGCGTGTTGAAGGCCTGGAAATCGACGCGTTCAGCCGCGAGCGCATGGACCTGACCCTGGCCGAACTGGAAGAAGAGCGCGCAGCCATCGCTCACCTGTTTGGCTAAGATTTCAGCCTGACTGAACAGAAGCGCACCAAATGGTGCGCTTTTTGTCTTTAGTCAAACCGCTGATGAACATTTGAATTTACTAATACAGACTGCCATTTGGAGCGAAATCATGATTGAAGTTGAAGTTTTGAACCAAATCGCGGCCAAAATCGAAGACCTGGCCGCCCGCGCCGCCGATATTCGGGGGTATCTTTGACTACGACGGCAAAAAAGACCGTCTGGAAGAAGTTTCCCGCCTGACTGAAGACCCGGATATCTGGAACGACCCCAAAAAGGCGCAGGATCTGGGCCGCGAACGCAAACAGCTGGAAGATGTGGTGCTGGTGCTGGACAGCATCAACGCCACCATCGCCGACAGCCGCGAACTGTTTGAAATGGGCAAGAGCGAGGAAGACGACGACACCATCCTCGCGGTGCAGGCCGATCTGGAAGAAGTGGAAGAAAAAGTGGCGAAGATGGAATTCCGCCGCATGTTCCACGACCCGATGGACCCGACCAACTGCTTCATCGACATCCAGGCCGGCGCCGGCGGCACCGAAGCCCAGGACTGGGCCGGCATGCTGCTGCGCATGTACACCCGCTACGCCGAACGCAAGGGCTTCAAGGTGGACGTGCTGGAACTGTCCGAAGGCGAAGTGGCCGGCGTCACCAGCGCCACGCTGAAGATCGAGGGCGAATACGCCTACGGCCTGCTGCGCACCGAAGTGGGCGTGCACCGCCTGGTGCGCGTGTCGCCGTTCGACTCCAACGCCCGCCGCCACACCTCTTTCTCGTCGGTGTTCGTGTACCCGGAAGTGGACGACAGCTTCGAGATCGACATCAACCCGGCGGACGTGCGCACCGACACCTACCGCGCCTCCGGCGCCGGCGGCCAGCACATCAACAAGACCGACTCGGCGGTGCGTCTGACCCACATCCCGACCAATATCGTGGTGCAGTGCCAGAACGACCGTTCCCAGCACCGCAACCGCGACGAGGCCTGGCAGATGCTGCGCGCCAAGCTGTACGAGCTGGAATTGAAGAAGCGCAACGAAGCCAAGCAGGCGCTGGAAGACACCAAGACCGACGTGGGCTGGGGCCACCAGATCCGCTCCTACGTGTTCGACCAGTCCCGCATCAAGGATTTGCGCACCAGCTACGAAGTGGGCAACATCAAGGGCGTCATGGATGGCGACCTGGACGGCTTCATCGAAGCCAGCTTGAAACAGGGCGTTTAATCCCTGTCGACCGGCCGCATGCGGCCGGTTTTTGCCGTTTTTTTAAAGTGTATTTGCCGAAGGAACCCAACCCGGCACGGAGTCATCATGTCTGATCACGAACAAGCACCGGCGCAAAGCCAAGACGAAAACCAGATCATGGCGGAACGCCGCCAGAAACTGCAGGCGATCCGCGAAAAAGGCATCGCTTACCCCAACGACTTCAAACGCAGCCACTTCGCCAAACCGCTGCAGGACGACCACGCCGCCAAAGAAGCCGAGGCGCTGGAAGCCGAGAAAATCGAAGTCGCCGTCGCCGGCCGCATGATGCTTAAACGTGTGATGGGCAAAGCCAGCTTCGCCACGCTGCAAGACGTGAGCGGCCGCATCCAGGCCTTCATCTCCCGCGACAACGTGGGCGAAGACGTCTACGCCGACTTCAAGCGCTGGGACCTGGGCGACATCATCGCCATCAAGGGCGTGCTGTTCAAGACCAAGACCGGCGAGTTGACCGTGCAGGCGACCGAAGTGCGCATGCTGTCCAAGAACATCCGTCCGCTGCCGGAAAAATTCCACGGCATCAGCGATCAGGAAACCAAGTACCGCCAGCGTTACGCCGACCTGATCATGAGCGAGGAAAGCCGCGACACCTTCATCAAGCGCTCCAAGATCGTGCAGAAGGTGCGCGACGTGATGGTGGGCGAAGGCTACCTGGAAGTGGAAACCCCGATGATGCACCCGATTCCGGGCGGCGCGTCGGCCAAACCGTTCACCACTCACCACAACGCCCTGGACATGCCGCTCTACCTGCGCATCGCGCCGGAGCTGTACCTGAAGCGCCTGGTGGTGGGCGGCCTGGAACGCGTGTTCGAGATCAACCGCAACTTCCGCAACGAGGGGATGAGCACGCGCCACAACCCCGAGTTCACCATGATCGAGTTCTACGAAGCGTATAGCGACTACCAGCGCATGATGGAGATGACCGAAACCATCATCCGCGAATGCGCGCTGGTTTCCTGCGGCACGACCACCGTGAGCTATCAAGGCAAGGAAGTGGACCTGGGCAAGCCGTTTGACCGCTTCACCATCGTGGAAGCGATCAAGCACTACAACCCGCAATACACCAACGAACAGTTGTCCGACGCCGCCTGGGTGGCCAGCGAGATCAAGCGCCTGGGCGGCAAGCTGCCCCCGGCGCCGGGTCTGGGCAGCCTGCAGCTGGCGCTGTTCGAGGAATGCGCCGAGTCCCTGCTGTGGAACCCGACCTTCATCATCGACTACCCGGTGGAAGTCTCCCCGCTGGCGCGCGGCTCCGACACCCAGCCGGGCCTGACCGAGCGTTTCGAGCTGTTCATCGTGGGCCGCGAGCACGCCAACGGCTACTCCGAGTTGAACGATCCGGAAGACCAGGCCGCGCGCTTCCAGGCGCAGGTGGCCCAGAAGGACGCCGGCGACGACGAGGCGATGCACTACGACGCAGACTACATCCGCGCGATGGAATACGGCCTGCCGCCGACCGGCGGGTGTGGCATCGGCATCGACCGTTTGGTGATGTTGTTGACGGATGCGCCGTCTATCCGGGATGTGATCTTGTTCCCGCATATGCGTCCGGAGTAAGATTTAGTCCAGACGCTGGGCTGATGAGAAAGCCGCTCACTGCAAGGTGGGCGGCTTTTTATATAAGTTAAATATATGTACTCCCCAGGGCCTCCGCACTCGGATTGCATAGAGTGAAAATGATTGCAAGCAGCTGATTTTATTAGGCTATGCAGTTCGGAGGTGCTCTTGCTTTACATGG
>NZ_PQWB01000105.1 GCF_002924365.1 Chromobacterium alticapitis
GCACTCGGAATGAATATTCATGACTGAAGCCAACCCATTGACTTCAATGGCTTATTCGCAAAATTCGATAAAAATCAAGGCCGTGCTGTCTGATAAAAGCAAGGTCAAGCAGTTAAAAGTGATGCACTGACTCGCCGCGCGGTATGTGTTTCTGAGTTCTGTCCATGTAAAGCAAGAGCACCTCCGAACTGCATAGCCTAATAAAATCAGCTGCTTGCAATCATTTTCACTCTA
>NZ_PQWB01000106.1 GCF_002924365.1 Chromobacterium alticapitis
TGACGGCGGCGACAGACACCGGCGCCAGCAGCACGGACGGCATCACCGCCAACAACCGGCCTACCATAACCGGCACAGCGGAAGCGGGCAGCCGAGTGACGGTGTATATCGACGGCACGGCGGTGGGGACGGAGACGGCCAATGGCAGCGGGGTATGGAACTACAGCTTGTCCAGCAGCCTGGCCGATGGCAATCACAGCATCCGGGCGACGGCGACCGACGCGGCCGGCAATGTCAGCGGCCAATCCACGGCCAAGTCCATCACCATCGACACCAGCGCGCCGATCGCGCCGACTGTCAGTGGGTTGACGGCGGCGACAGACACCGGCGCCAGCAGCACGGACGGCATCACCGCCAACAACCAGCCGACGGTAACCGGCACGGCGGAAGCCAATAGCGCGGTGACAGTGTATGTGGACGGCACGGCGGTGGGCACCGCCACCGCCAATGGCAGCGGGGTATGGAACTACAGCTTGTCCAGCAGCCTGGCCGATGGCAATCACAGCATCCGGGCGACGGCGACCGACGCGGCCGGCAATGTCAGCGGCCAATCCACGGCCAAGTCCATCACCATCGACACCA
>NZ_PQWB01000107.1 GCF_002924365.1 Chromobacterium alticapitis
GGCAATCACAGCATCCGGGCGACGGCGACCGACGCGGCCGGCAATGTCAGCGGCCAATCCACGGCCAAGTCCATCACCATCGACACCAGCGCGCCGATCGCGCCGACTGTCAGTGGGTTGACGGCGGCGACAGACACCGGCGCCAGCAGCACGGACGGCATCACCGCCAACAACCAGCCGACGGTAACCGGCACGGCGGAAGCCAATAGC
>NZ_PQWB01000108.1 GCF_002924365.1 Chromobacterium alticapitis
CAAGAAGCTGCGCTGGCAAGCCTTTGTCGAACTCAATCAAGCCGTGCTGGCAGACCTGCGGCCCGCGCCGGATTGGCATGGCTTCCGCGTCGTCGCCGGCGACAGCACCACCTTGTATCTGCCGACGACGCATCCCGACATCCTGCGCGAGGGCGGCGACGGCTTTGGTTGCTACCACACCGACACCGGCATTTACAGCCTTGCCCGCGCCTCCGCCCTGTGCGAAGCCAGCACTGGCCTGATTCTGCGCGCCGACCTCACTTCCGAAACCGAGGACGAGCGCACGGTGCTGGCCAGCCAGCTCGATCAATTGCAGGTGAACGATTTGTTGGTGCTGGACCGCGGCTACCCGGCGTACTGGCTGTTCGCGCTGCTGCAGGCTAAGCAGCGCCATTTCTGCATCCGTTTGAAACTGGACTTCAGCGCCCAGGTGCGGGCCTTCGTCGCCTCCGGCGCCGCCAGCGCGGTGATCGACATCACGCCGAATGGCGCCCATCGTCCGGGCTTCGCCGCGCACGGCTTGCCCTTGCAGCCGCTACGGCTGCGCCTGGTGCGGGTGCCGCTGAGCAGCGGCCAGGTTGAAGTGCTGGCGACCTCTTTGCTGGATGAGGCTCAGTGGCCGGCAGCGGCCTTCGCCGCGCTGTACCAGAAGCGCTGGCGGATCGAAGAGGCCTTCCGCCACCTAAAATGCCGGCTCAAGCTTGAACAGTTCGGAGGCGAAACACCACAAGCGATACGGCAGGAATTCCACGCGGCGATCTTGCTGCACAACCTGGCGACGATTGCCGCGCAAGACGTGCTGGCGCAGCAGGAGCGGGACGCGCAAACCCACGCGCCGAATCTGACGCATGCGTCGCATCTGGTGCGGCTGTATCTGCCGCAGCTGCTGGCCGATCCGGCGTCGATTCGGGAGATCGGGCCGCTGCTGTACGACTCGATTGCCCAGCAGATCAGCCGGCGAAGGCCGGACAAACCGACCTCGCCGCGCAAGGCCAACCGCAAAAAGCCTCGACATCATCGTGCTTATAAGTGACTGATATATAAGGTGCCACTGCTTAATTTCGCGGCAGTGGGGCGCCTGGGACGAGCGATCTGGTGGAAATGGCGCGGTTACCATCGCCGCAGCCTGGTGGAAACCAAGATACGCTGTTTCAAGCGGCTGGGTGAGCGGGTGATGGCAAGGGACTTCGACCGTCAAGTCGCAGAACTCCAAGTGCGAGCGGCGATCTTGAACCGCTTCACGCGGCTCGGGACGCCGATGACGGTGCGCATGCCATAAATCCGTCCAGGGAAAGGGGCTTTGCATGCCGAAGCCTATTTATGCAACAAAGTCCGGAGAATCTGTCATTGCTGAAAAAGATGGTGTTGAATCTGGTGCGACCGGTGCCGATGGGCAAAAACGGCAAGATGAGCATGCGGATCAAGCGCAAGGCAGCAGCCTGGGATGAT
>NZ_PQWB01000011.1 GCF_002924365.1 Chromobacterium alticapitis
AGCCGGCAAACGATATTCAACGGCGACGACCACCGTTTGAACAACTGGCCCAAGGTATTGCCCGGCGTGGTGGCCTGGGCGCGCGCGCCATTGTCCAGCCTGTCTTGACGCGGCGTTCAAGCCTCCACGCTTGTCGCCGGCGGAAGGGGGCGGCACACTGAGCGATCACTTTGCGAGGAGTCGGCCATGAGTCAGAGAATCGTTTTCGCCGCGACCGGCGGCCCGGATGTGCTGCGGCTGGAAGAGGTCGAGATCGGCAGTCCCAAGCCGGGCGAAGTCCATGTGCGCCACGCCGCGATCGGCGTCAACTTCATCGACACCTACCATCGCGGCGGGCTGTATCCGCTGGCCCTGCCCAGCGGACTGGGCAGCGAAGCGGCCGGCGTGGTGGAGGCGGTGGGCGAAGGCGTAAGCGGTTTGCGGCCGGGTGACCGCGTGGCCTATGCCGGCGGGCCGCTGGGCGCTTATTCGACCGACAGGCTGATCGCCGCCGAGCATCTGGTCAAATTGCCGGACGGCATCGCGGACGAAACCGCAGCCTGCGCCATGCTGCAGGGCATGACCGTCGAATACCTGGTGCAGCGGACTTTCCCGGTGCAGCCAGGCCAAACCGTGCTCTGGCACGCCGCCGCCGGCGGGGTGGGGCAGATCGCGCTGCAGTGGCTGTCGGCGATGGGCGTCCACGTCATCGCCACCGTAGGCACGGCCGCCAAGGCCGAAATCGCGCGCCGGCTCGGCGCCGCGCATGTGATCAACTACCGCGAGGAAGACGTCGCGGCGCGGGTGCGCGAAATCACCGGCGGCAAAGGCGTGCCGGTGGTGTTCGACTCGGTGGGCAAAGACACGTTCGAAGCCTCGCTGGACAGCCTGGCGCCGCGCGGCATGATGGTGACCTTCGGCAACGCTTCCGGCCCGGTGCCGGCAGTGGCGCCGCTGGATCTGACCCGCCGCGGCTCGCTGTTCCTGACCCGGCCCCGGCTCGGCGATTACATCGCCAGCCGCGCCGAGCTGGAAGCCTCGGCAGCCGCCTTGTTCCGCCGCTTGCAGGACGGCACGATACGGCTCTCGCCGTCGCAGCGCTACCCGCTGGCCGAAGCCGCCCAGGCCCATATCGACCTGGAAGCGCGCCGCACCACCGGCTCCATCATTCTGCAACCCTGAGCCGCGCCTTCATTCCCCCAGCAACAGCGGTGGCGGGCAGCCGCGCCGCCGCTCGCCGGCGCAGGCCTCGTCCTGGGGATCGCATTCGGCGCGGCTTCGGCCGCAGACCGGCGCCGGCAAACGCTCATCCACGCAACGGCGCCGCGCCGCGCCGCTCTCTCCCTCGCAGGATGTCTGCGCGGCCACCAGGGCGACGCAGCGTTTGGCGTCGCGCTGACGGTGGCAAAGCAATGAGGGTGTGTAGTCGGCCAGGCAGGCGCGCCGGCGAGAGGCGTCAAGATCCTGGCAGGCGCTCAAGCCCTGGCGGTAGAGCAGGCAGCGCTGCGGCGCAATGGCGCGGCCGCAGTCTTCGTCGGCGGCCAGCGCCGCCTGGTTGAAGGCAAAGGCCAGCAACAGGCCCAAACCACCCCGCAGCCAGCTCCGCCATCTGGATTTCCCCTGATGCTTCATCACGGCGTCCTTTCCCGTCGGACGACAATCCGCCGCCCATCCCAATGGGCGGACGGCGGTTCTTGTTGCCCGATCAAGGTCTTGAGCTTGAACAGGCTCTTATTCGGACGGCTTCTCTTCCAGCTCCTGCCTATGTCTATCCTGCCAAAAATTGGGCTTGCTGGGTATGGTTTGCGGATGGCCGTCCGGCGGCGGCAACAGGCGGCGGCGCGCCGGATCGGCGCCGACGTCGCCATTGCGCGCGGCCTCCCGCAGCTGCAAGGCCTGCAGCCTGCGGTTATCGCGGCAACTGCGGCCTTCGTCGCAATTGGCCTTGCGTTGTATCTGGCTCCAGACCACCCTGTCGCGTTGCGGCGCCATTTTCGGAGGGCGCGCCCATGCCGCCTGTTGCGCCAACAGGCTGCCGCTCAGCAGTAGGATCAGATATCGCTTCATAATCGCCATTTTACCCTGCCCTCGACAAGTTGGAATCAACCATGCCGCCGACATTTCGCCCGACAAGAACCATTCCCGCTCATGCAGGAGGCAAAGCGAGGCATATCATGCCGATATGACCCGCCGCAAAGGCCTGTATTTATTTCTCCATGTCAGGATAAACGCAAGCATTTGCTCAGACATCAGCTCTGCCCGCACAATTGTTAAGGACTGTAGCCCGGCGGGCGGGCTTAACATCTGTAAAAAAAAGCCGCGCCTGCTCCGGCGCGCCTGCGCTTAAGCTGCCAAGCAGAACACTCAAGGAACAGCATATGGAACACAATAAAATCCTGGTCGTGGACGACGACGCCAAGCTGCGCGAATTGCTGACTCGCTATCTGACCCAGCAGGGCTACAGCGTGGAAACGCTGCCGGACCCGAAGGAGCTGGACCGCAAGCTGGCGCGCAACCGTCCCGACCTGATCGTACTCGACGTAATGATGCCCGGCGAAGACGGGCTGGCCGTGGTGCGCCGGCTGCGCGCCCAGGGCGAGACGCTGCCCGTCATCATGCTGACGGCGCGCGGAGAAGACATCGACCGCATCCTGGGCCTAGAAATGGGCGCCGACGACTATCTGCCCAAGCCGTTCAACCCGCGCGAGTTGACCGCGCGCATCCAGTCCGTGCTGCGTCGCCATCACACCACGCCGGCGCTGGCCGCCCAGCACAATGCCGACGATGTGATCGAGTTCGGCGAATTCACCCTGAACCTGGGCCAACGCGAACTGCGCCGCGCCGGCCACCCCGTGGCGCTGACCAGCGCGGAATTCGCCGTGCTGTCGGTGCTGGTCAGCCACCCGCGCCGGCCGCTGACCCGCGAGCAGCTGATGGAGCTGGCGCTGGGCAAGGGCAACGGCGAATCGCTGGACCGCAGCATAGACGTGCACATTTCCCGTCTGCGCAAGGCGCTGGAAAACGGCGACAGCCCGCTGCGCTACATCCAGACCGTATGGGGCTACGGCTATGTGTTCGTCCCGGACGGCTCGCCCAGGGAGTAAGTCTTGATACGCAAGCTGTTCGGCTCGCTGTTCTTCCGGCTGGCGCTGCTAGTGGTGACCGTGGTGATCGCCACCCAGCTCTTCACCATCTCGCTGGCCAACAACGAGCGCCACAAACTGCTGGAGCGCCAGCTGTACATCCAGGTGCTGGACACGCTGTCCTTCCTGGAAGACTCGATGACCGGCATGAGCAACGAGGAAAAACAGGCCTTCCTGGACAATTACAACCGTCCCGGCCTGCCCAGCCTGCTGCCGTTCAACGCCGACCACGGCCAGAGCTTCGCCAAGGAACTGCCCAAGATAGGCTCCATGCTGGCGCAGCGCTTGTCGCACGATCTGAACGAGCCCATCCAGGCCCATTACGCGCTGCGCGACGACCACTCCGAGCTGTGGGTGCATGTGCATGTGCTGGACCAGCCGTATTGGCTGGTCATCCCGTTCGGCCGCTACCGCGACCGCATGATAGGCACCATGCTGCAGGCCTCGCTGCTGGCGGCGCTGTTCGCCACCGCGCTGGCCTCGCTGTTCGCCTGGCGCATCACCAGGCCGATCAGCCGGGTGGTGCAGGCCAGCCGCCAGCTGGCCGGCGGCGCCATGCCGCAACGCGTGCCGGAAACCGGTCCGCGCGAAGTGCAGCTGCTGGCGCATAACTTCAACGGCATGGCGCTGGCCCTGGACAACGCGGCGCGCGAACGCAGGCTGATGCTGGCCGGCCTGTCGCACGATCTGCGCACGCCGCTGACCCGGCTGAAGCTGACGCTGGAGTTGCAGGAAGCCAGCAACGACCAGCACGACATGCTGTCCGACATCGACGAGTTGTCGCGCATCGTGCGCCAGTTCATCGACTTCGCCCGCGCCGAGGAGTGCAACCAGATGGTGCCGGTGGCGCTGGCCGACCTGGCCGCCAGCGTGGTGGCGCGCTTCCGCCGCGAAGGCATGGACGTGAGGCTGGACATCCGCGGCGAGCCGGAACTGCAGGCCGACGCACTGGCGCTGGAGCGGCTGCTCAGCAATCTGCTGGAAAACGCCCGCCGCTACGGCCAGCCGCCGGTGCGGGTGCGGCTGGAGAAACGCGAAGGCGAAGCGGTGCTGGCGGTGATAGACCACGGCAAAGGCATACCCGCCTCGCTGCGCGAAACGGCGCTGGCGCCGTTCGAACGGCTGGCCGAGCACCGCGGCACAGACGGCGGCAGCGGCCTGGGCCTCGCCATCGTCTCGCGCGTGGTCAAACAGCATGGCGGCGAACTGGAGTTGTCCGACACCGAAGACGGCGCCTTCCAGGTTGCCATCCGCCTGCCACTGGGCGACGCGCTCAGCGAAAACGCAGCATCATCCACAAGCCGGCCAGGCTGAGTCCCAGCCCGGCCAGCCGGCCCGCCGACACGGGCTCGCGAAACAGCCAGATGCCTATGGGCAGCAATAGCGCGGTGGTCAGCACATTGGTGCTGAGCGCCGCGTAGCCCAGATTCCAGCCGGCTCGATAGGCCAGCAGGAACCCCACCTCGATGCCCACTATGCCCAGCGCCACCCCCAGACTGCTCCAGTTCAAAGCGGTCAGGCCGCGCTGGCCGCCGGGCAGCCACCACAGGCCGAACAGGCACAACGCCATCGCCACGCCATAGCTGACCGCCAGCGCGAAGAACGGATTGGCCTCCCGCGGCACCTGTTTGATCGCCAAGTGATAGACGACGGCGCCCGCCACCGTCAGCAGCATCGATATGAAAAACATGCGGCGCCCTCCTTGAAACGCTTGAATCGGTCCATGCTAAACGATCGCGCCAGCTATATGTAGACTGCCAATATTGGCAACAGTTATAAAATAATCATATGAGCAATGACATCGACACCGCCCTGTTGCGCGCGCTGGCAGCGGCCGCTCGCCTGGGCAGCATCAACCGCGCCGCGGCCGAGCTGGGCCGCAGCCAGCCGGCGCTGAGCCTGCAGTTGCGCAAGCTGGAACAGCATTGCGGCCAAACGCTGCTGCTGCGTTCGCCGCGCGGCGTCGCGCTGACTGCGGCCGGCCGGGCCTTGCTGCCCTTCGCCGAGCGCATCGTCGGCTTGGCTGACCAGATGCTGCCCGCCGCGCCGGGCCTGGAGCCGCAACGCTGCCGCGTCGGCCTGATCGAGGATGTGGTCAGCCTCCCGCTGCCGCGCGTGCTGGCCGATTGCGCCACCGCCCATCCCGGGCTGCGGCTGGAGGTCAAGGTGGCGTCGGGCGGCGAGCTCGGCGCGGCCTACGACCGCGGCGAGCTGGATTTGCTGGTCTCCACCACGGCGTACGGCGGGCAGAATCCGGCGCCGGCCTGGTCCTTGCAATGCGCGCTGCCCTGGCTGGCGGCGGACGGCCGATGTTTGGACGAGGAGGCGTTGCCGCTGGTCTTGTTCGCCGCGCCCTGCGGCTGGCGCGACGCCATGCTGCAAGCCTTGCGCTTGGCCGGACGCCGCTACCGGGTAGCGTTCGAGAGCGCCAGCCTGCTGGCGGTGCAGGCGGCCCTGCAAGCTGGCCTGGGCGTGGGCGCCTTGTTGCCCGGCATGGCCGGCGGCGCGCTCAGGCCGCTGCCGCCGGGCAGCCTGCCGGATCTGCCGCCAGTTTCGCTGGCGCTGTACCGCAAGCCGGGGCGCGCCGAAGACGCCTCCCTGGATAGGTTGAGCCGCCTGTTCTTCCGCGAGTTGAGCCTGCTGGCCGGCTAGCGCCGCCGGCCCAGCGCCAGCACGCCGGCCAGAATCAGCGCCGCCCCCAGCGCCATGACGGCGCTCACCGCCTCGCCGAGGAACAGCGCGCCCCACAACACGCCGAACACCGGCACCAGATAGGTCACGGCGCTGGCGCGGGTGGCGCCCAGCCGATCTATCAGCCGAAAGTAAATCAGATACGCCGCCGCAGTGCACAAGACGGCCAGCAGCAATGCCGCCATCCAAGCCTTGGGCGCGACGGCATTCGCCGGCCAGCTCCACCACGCCAGCGGCAGCATCAGCGCCGCCGCGCTGCACAGTCCGCCGCAGGCCGTCACCAAGGGCGGCAAGCCTGGCAGCCAGCGCTTGGCCATGTGGCCAGCCCAGCCGTAGCTGGCTGTCGCGCCCAACATGGCCAGCGCCGGCGCGCCGGACTGGATGCCGAAGCGGGCGCCATGGCCGAACAGCAGGACCAGCACGCCGGCCAATCCAAGCGCCAGCCCGGCCAAACGCGGCGCGGACAGCCGCTCGCCGGCCAAGGGCCAGGCCCACAGCGCCGTCATCAGCGGCGTGGTGGCGTTCAGCACCGAGGCCATGCCGGCCGGCAAGGACAGCTGCGCCCAGGCGATCAGGCAAAACGGGAAGGCCGTGAGCAAAATCCCGACCGCGGCGATGCGCGGCCAATGGGCGCGCCACAGGCCGAACTGGCCGCGCCAGGCCAGCATCGGCAGCAATAGGCAGGACGCCAGCCCCACGCGCACAGCGATCAACGCCAGCGGCCCGAAGGCCGGCACGGCCACGCGCATGAACAGGAAGGAGCCGCCCCACAGCGCAGCCAGCAAGATCAGCAGGCCGAGCTCGCGCCTCAAGCCGTCCATGCCGCCAGCGCCTCGCCGGCCAGGCTGGCGCTTTCCCAGCCGATCAGGTCCAATTTGCGCGCTTCGCCCCAGCGGTATTGGCCCACGGCGCCCTCGGCGCGTATCACCCGGTGGCAGGGAATCAGCCAGCCCACGGGGTTGGCGCCCACCGCGCCGCCCACGGCCCGCGCCGCGCTTGGCCTGCCCATGCTCGCCGCCAGCTGGCCGTAGCTGACCAGGCCGCCGTAGGGCACGGCCAGCAAGGCGCGCCATACCTGGATCTGGAAGTTACTGCCTTGCACCCGCAAGGCCAGCGGCGCGCCGCCGCGTTCCGACAAGGGGTCGAACAAGCGCTGGCACACATCCCGCCCCTGGCCCGCCCGCCAGCGCAACGCGGCATGCGGCCATTGATCGCGCAGCCAGGCTTCGCCGGCCCCCTCGTCGGCGACGAACTGCAGCGCGCAAATCCCGCGCTCGGTGCGCGCCAGCAAAGCCGGGCCGAAACGGCTGGGCTCCACGCTCCAGTCAATCTCCAGGCCCGCGCCGCCGCGCTGATACTCGCCCGGCGTCATCGCCTCCAGCGTGACGAACAGATCGTGCAAGCGTCCGCCGCCGGACAGACCCAGCTCATGCGACAGCGACAACACCGGCGCGCCCGCGGCCAAGCGCGCCTTGGCCGCCTCGCAGGTCAGCTGCTGGATGAAACGCTTGGGGCTGACGCCGGCCCATTGCGTGAACAGGCGCTGCAGCCGCGATTCGGACAGATGCAGCGCGGCGGCCAGATCGGCCAGCTGCGGCTGCTCGGCGGCGTGCGCCACCAGATAGCGGATGGCGTCTCGCACGCGGCCGTAATCGCGGCTGTTTTCCGCGTCTGCAGGCAGAAGGGCTTCCATTTCAATCTTCCCGGTTCAGCCGCAAGGCATAGCAACCATGAGCAGGAAAACGCAGCATGGCGAAGGCAATGTCGGCGCGCGCCTCCCATTGCTCCAAGCGCGTTTGAATATGAGCAAGCGGCAGAATAGCCGCCTCTATGATCGCTTGTTCGGCATCATAAGCGCGCAGCGCCATCTGCTGAGCGAGATAGCCTCCATCCTCGCCCAGCAAGGTTTCCAGCGTGGGCAAGGCGCCCGCGCCCGATGCCGCGCCGACAAACACCGGTCCGCATTCCTTGTACGGTCCGCTCTGACGAAAGGGGCTGTAGCTCGCCAATAGCAAAGCCTCCCCGGGCCGCGCGCGGCGCAAGCCATCGCGCAGCGGCTCGCCGCCCTGCGCCGCCACGCGCCTTACCGGCTGGCCCTGGGCATCGACGCCGCGCGTCCGCGCCGCCGCCGCAAATGCCTCGTCCAACGTTTCCATCCGCCACGCCATCGCCTTCTCCTTCGGAGGTGTCATGATGCCCGAAGTCTAGGAAGGCGGCCGCGCGGCGGCGACCCGATTCTTGCCGAAATCAGCCGGTATACAGCAGCGAATACTGGATTTCCGACAAGGCCTTGGGCACGCGGATAAAGTACAAGGGCACGCCCAGGAGCCGCGCCAGGTGGGAGGTGGAAAACAGGCCACACAGCTCGTGGTGTCCGTTGACCGGGTTCACCTCCACCACCAGCGCGTGCTGCCGTCCCAGATGCTTCATGGTGGCGACCAGCTGGCCCACATTGGCCGATGCCACATCCTCCAGCCGCAGCGCGTCAAGCCGGTCGCGCGGCGTCATCACATCGGACACCTGGATGTCGGCGTGATGCTTGCCGTGTTCCTTCATGCACTGAATGGGCCGCTCTCCCAAGAGATCCACCGCGGTGACGATGCCGAGCAGGCCGCCCTCCATATCATGCACGAACAAGAGGCGGATGCCGTGGCTGATCATGCGCTGGTGGGCCTCGCGCAGACCGGCGTCGCCGCGGATGCCTATCGGATTGACCAGGCGCAGGTCGGTCATCACGCTCAGCGCCGGGCTGTTCATGCCGATAGGCGGATGGGGGCGCTGCTCCAGTTGCACCAGATCGGTGGTGCGTGGCAGAGTCAAGGTGGGCAGAGCTTGATATTCGGTGGCCATGACGGTTCCTCGCAGGGCTGATTCGAAAAGCGAATCGGGCCGGCCCGCCCGTCGCGGCCAACCCTCATTTCAAGGTAGCGGAAAAGCGGGCGAACAAGCGGAAACTTTCCGTACCTAGTCGCCTGTTTTTCCATGTTTGTTTGAAATCCGAGAGAAACCATGAAGCATAAACACTGGATGCCCAAGCCTGCGGCCCGCTTGCGCCTGGGCGCGGCCGCCCTGTTGTTGCTATGCGCCGCCACCGCGCGCGCCGATGGCTGGAACTACCCGGGCTGGCGCGACGACGCCGCCACTCGCGTCAAGGCCCTGGCGCTGCTGCAATCGGTCAATGCCGCGCTATTGAGCAACCCCAGCGCCACCCGCACGCTGCAGCAATGGTGCGAGGCGCACCATCTGGCGGCCGAGCCCCGCATCCGCGCGCTGCGCGACGCCACCCTGCGCAAGCCGGCCGACGCCGAGATCCGCGCCCAGCTGCAAGTGGGGCCCGACGAGCAAGTGGGCTATCGCCGCGTGCAACTGGCCTGCGGCGAACGCGTGCTGTCCGAGGCCGACAACTGGTATGTGCCGTCGCGGCTGACGGCTGAGATGAACAAGCTGCTGGACACCAGCGACACGCCCTTCGGCACCGCCGTGCGCGCGCTGAATTTCACGCGCCGCACTGAAAGCGCGCGGCTGCTGTGGTCGCCTTTGCCTGCCGGCTGGGAAACTCGGCCGCTGCCGGCCGCCGCGGGCCAGACGGGACTGGATATTCCGGAACGGGTGCTGCAACACCGCGCGCTGCTGTACAAGGACGGCGGCGTGCCGTTCAGCCTGGTGGTCGAGACCTATCGCCGCGAGCTGTTCGCCTTCCCGCTGACCCCGTCAGCCCAGCCGTAAACGACAAAGCCGCCTGCTCCACGAGACAGGCGGCTTGCTTTGGGCAACGGCGGCGCGCTTAAGCCGCCGGTTCCAACGTCGATTGGATCACCTTCAGCATCCGCTCGCTCGCGCCGCGGTGGGCGTCGCGGAAACGCGCCGCGCCCTGCCGCATCGCCTCCGCCGCGGCCGGATCGGCCAGCAAGGACAGGGCCTCGCTCACCATTGCCCCGGCGTCCGCCACCTGGCGGCCGGCGCCGGCGGCCAGAGAATCCGCCGCCGCCTGCTGAAAATTGAACACCGAGGGGCCGAACAAGGCCGGCACGCCCATCAGCGCCGGCTCTATCAGATTCTGGCAGCCGAAGGGCAGCAGGCTGCCGCCGATAAAGGCGACGTCGCAGGCGCCCAGGTAGGCGAACATCTCGCCCATGCTGTCGCCCAGCCAGACCCGAGTATCCGCCTCCACCGCAGCGCCGTCGCCGCGGCGCTGCGGCTTGAGACCGCGCTCGGCGGCAAGCCGGGCCGCCTCATCCCAGCGTTCCGGATGGCGCGGCACCAACGCCAGCAGCGTGTCGCCGACGGCGGCGCCGGCCGCCAGCCAGGCATCCAGAATCAAGGCCTCCTCGCCCTCGCGCGTGCTGGCGCACAGCAGCACCGGCCGCCGTCCTATGCGCGCGCGGAAGGCGTCGGCCAGATGACGCTGCGCTTGCGGAATCTCGATATCATATTTGCTGCTGCCGCAAATCACGACATGCTCCGCGCCCAATTGCCGTAAACGATCGGCATCTTGCGCCGTTTGTGCGGCTATTGCAGTCAATTCCCGCACAGCAGGGCGAACCAGCCCCAATACTTTGCGGTAGCCATTCAGTGATTTTTCCGACAATCTGGCATTGGCCAAAATCAGCGGCACGCCCTGATCGGCGGCGGCATGAATCAAATTAGGCCAGATCTCGGTTTCCATCAGCACGCCGCAGCGCGGCCGGTAGACGCGCAGGAAATCGGCGACGGCGCGCGGATAGTCGTAAGGCAGATAGCGCACTTCGGCATCCGGATACAGCTGCTCCGCGGTGGCGCGGCCCGTCGGCGTCATCTGCGTCAGCAGCAGCGGCGCATCCGGCCATTGCCGGCGGATGGCCGCCACCAACGGCTGGGCGGCACGGGTTTCGCCCACCGATACCGCGTGTATCCAGATCGCGCCCGCAGCCTTGGGCGACAGCGCCTGGCCGAAGCGTTCGTCCCAATGCTCCAGATACGCCGGCGCCTTGCGCGCCCGCTTTTTCAGATAGCGGCGGATCAGCGGCGTCAGCGCGCGCCACAGGCCGCTGTACAGCGCGCGCCGCCAGCTCATGCCCAGTCCCGCCGCGAGCGCAACGCCGCCATCACCTCGTCCACCGACGGGCACTGGCCGATATTGCCCAGATTGGTCGCCCACGGCGTTTCCACCACGCCTGTCTGCTGCGGATCGGTATCGGTGTAAATGGCTGCCACCGGCACGTTCAAAGCATTGGCCAGGTGCACCAGGCCGGTATCGACGCCTATCACCGCGCTGGCATGGCCCAGCAGGCCGGCGGCCTCGATCAGGCCTATCCTGGGCGCCACCACCGCGGCCGGCAGCCGCGCCGCCAGCCGCTCGGCGCGTGCCTTCTCGCGCTCATTCCCCCAAGGTAGCACCGTCACCAGGTCATGGCGGCCGGACAGCTCCCGGCCCAGCGCGACCCAACTCTCTTCCGGCCATTCCTTGGACGCGCGGCTGGTGGCGTGCAGCAGCACGGCGTAACGGCCAGACAGCATCCAGGCCGGCCGCTCGCCGGGACGGATGCCGAATTGCGGCGGACCTTCCGGCACATAGCCGAAGCAGAGACCGAACAGCCGGCGGTTGCGCTCTATGGCCGACAACTGCCGCGAAACCGTGTGTTTCTTGTCGTAGAACAGGCTGGCCAGCGACTCGCGGGCGCTGGACCAATCCAATCCGGCCAAGGGCGCGCGGGTCCAGCGGGCGGGGATGGCGCTCTTGATCAAACCCTGGCTGTCCAGCACCAGATCGTAGCGGGCCTCGCGCAGCTGCTGCCGCAAAACGCGCAATTCGCGCCAGGCCGACGGCTGCAGCAGGCGCTTGCGCCAACTGCGCCAGCGCAGGGTCATCACCTCCGCCACCTGAGGGTGCAGGCGAGCGATATCGGCGAAGCTTTCCTCGGCCAGCCAGCTCAAGCGGATATTGGGGTAGTGCGTCATCAGCTCGGTGACGGCCGGCCAAGTGTGGATAAGGTCGCCCATCGACGAGGTGCGCACAATCAGCACATTCATCATGGCGCGCATTGTACCCGAGCGGGGCTGTGGTTAACCAAGGAAAATCCCTCTACATTAGTTGTGGATAAGCGGCTGTGAATAATTTTCCGCCAATTTATCCACAACTTGCACCATCGTTGCGCGCTGCAATAATCCAATGCCTATCAACAGGACAAAGCTATGAATCATTTAGTTTTTTCCTAATTATCCACAAAAAAATCGATCTTCATTAGTTTCATCATTTTATAGTTGCGTTAAAGAAAAGTCGGGAGGACTGAAGTCTTTGCACGCAAAAAAAACCGCTCACAGGCGGAAAGGCAAAACGGCTTGCTACGATGTGGACAAGTCGATGTCTGCAACAATGTGAAAACTTATCCACAACTCGTCACCGGCAGACCCTCCGGCTAAGCAACAGTTTTTGATGGATCAAAAGCATTTGTATTTAAAGGGAAAAACACAGTTATCCACAGACAATAGAGGCCTTCTACCAGTATCTTCATTTTTTAAATGGGAAAACATATAACAGACATGTAGCGTGGTTTGCCTGGCTTCCCTCCGGCAAAAACACTGGAAAACCCAGTCTGCAGAAACGAGCAAGACAGGCGGCTCAAAGTCTTGTGGACATGCATGGCTGACAAGCGCAAGGCTGATAGCCTCCACCTATCGTGGAAAAGTTATCCACGAAACCACAGGCTGGCTGACCCTTCTAACACTGGAAAATCGTCGTACTGGCGAGGGCTAGCAATGCTGATTTCTGAAAATTATCCTTATATATCAAATATATGCATGCAATCCACAACCGCATGGCCTGGCTCGGACTGACTCAGCGCTTTTGATCAGGGTTGTCTCGGCACGCAAATTCGCTCCGTGTAAGCCATCTTGGAAAACGGACAACCTGGCTTGAATCCAGATGTGGAAAACTTGGGTTTGGCTGCGCAGTCTGAATGGGACATGACGTTTGATTCTCTTTTCAGCGTTCCGTTAGCATGTGGATTTCCCTGTGAGCCAAACGCATGAAGCCTCCAATCCTGATCCGCTTGATGACGGACGCCGACATCGCCGCCGTGGCCAAGCTTTGCGGCGACCTGGACTACCCGACCACCCCTGAGCAACTGATGCCGCGTTACGCCGCAGTGAGGGCCTTTCCAGGCAATGAGATTTGGGTAGCGGAATGGAATGGTCAGGTAGTGGGCTGGGCGCATGGCCATGGCGGCCATTTGCTGGAGGGGAGCAGCTATGTCGAGATCGGCGGCATTGTGGTGGATCCCGCCAGCCGCGGCTTGGGCATAGGCCGTTTGCTGTTGCGGGCATGCGAACAGTGGGCGCATGAGCAGGGCTATGCGCGCATCCGGCTGCGTTCCGGCATTCAGCGCGTGGCCGCGCATGATTTCTACCGCCGCATCGGCTACCAGCAGAAAAATACAAGCATCACTTTCGCGCTCGACCTGCCGCGGGGGGAGTGAGCGTTCAAACTTATCCACAAGCTTTCGGACGATATCGCATGCAGATCCGCTTTCCCGCGCCTTTGCGCCCCGGCGACGCCATCGCCGTCACCGCTTTTTCCTCAGGCGTCCACCCGCAGCTGCACGGCCGGCTGGACGAGGCCCTGGACACGCTGCGCGGACGCGGCTACCGCGTGGTGGAGGGCGCCTGCCTGCGCGAAGAGAAACACGATGCCAGCGCGCCCGCCGCGGCGCGGCTGGCCGACTTCGAACGTTTCCTGTCGGACCCCGATATCCGCGCCATCCTGCCGCCTTGGGGCGGCGAGCGGGCGATCGAGCTGTTGCCGGGCCTGGATTTTTCCGCGCTGGCCAAGCTGCCGCCCAAATGGCTGGCGGGCTTTTCCGATGTGTCCACCTTGATGACGCCGCTGACGCTGCTATCGGGCTGGGCCACGCTGCATGGCCCCAATCTGATGGATCTGCCGCTGCGGGAACGGGCGTTCGGCAATGAAGCGCTGCTGGCGGCCATGGAAACCGGCAAGCCGCCAGCGCAGGATCAGCACGATTGCTACTGGAGCTGGAACGAGCCGGGCAGACAGTTCGCCAACCGCGTCCGGATGTTGGACGGCGGGAGCGGGAAAATGGAAGGAAGGCTGATAGGCGGCTGCCTGGACGTGCTGGTTTCGCTGCAGGGCACGCCGTATTTCGATCTGGCGGCGTTCAAGCGCGAACCGGCCATCCTGTACCTGGAAAACTGCGAACTCGCGCCCTGCGCCGTTTTAAGGGCCCTGGCGGGCCTCAGGCTGTCCGGGACGTTGGATGGCCTATCCGGGCTGGTGTTGGGCCGCAGCGGCGCTCAAAACGCCGCTGACGGGCAGGCATTGCGCTATGAGGACGCTGTTCGGGCCGCGCTGGACGGTTTGCCGTATCCGATCGTGATCGATGCCGACATCGGCCACGTGCCGCCGCAATGGAGCCTGCTGAACGGCGCCTGGGCGATTTTGGAGCTATGGGGCGAGGGCAGGGCGAGGCTGAGCCAGCGGCTGGTGTCGTAGGGCGGAAGCCCGGCTGGCCGGGCGTTCCGCCTATGCCGAGTCTTGGAGACGCCGGGCCGATTAGCGTATGGACGGCAAAACGCTTTGTCGGTAGCCGCTGGCAGATCGCCCCTGCGGGACATCTGCCCTACCGCTATCTCTCCGCAACGGAAGCTTCACAGCGCCATGCGGTAAAACACCACGCGTTCGGTTTCCTCGAACCCCAGGGCCAGATGGGCGGCTTGGGCCGCGGCGTTGTCCAGCGCGGTATCGGAAGCCAATTCCACGCAGCCGTGTTGGCGCGCCCATTCGCGGGCGGCATGCATTAATCGCGCGGCGACGCCGCCGCGTCTGTGCTCGGGCGCGACGTAAAGGCCTTCGACGAAGGCGACCGGCGAACTTTCGGTGCCGTTGACATAATCGTTGCGTAGCGCAATCTCAATTAGGCCGCAGGGACCGCTTGGCGCATCGATGGCGAGGAAAGCCGCGCAGCGGTCCGGCTGGCCCAGTTGCTCGGCGATTTCCCGCTGGTGTCGGTCCATGGGGCAATGCGGCCACAGCGCGGCGCGCAAGCGCAGCCAGTCTGCAGCGCGCGAGGGGGAGGAGGGGACGATGAGGACTGGCGGCGAACGGTTTTCCATGACGGCTCCGGCAAGCGTGTGGGTCTAGGCTGGAGGACGGCGGCAGGCAGGCAAAGTTTCCGGATGCTTAGATCGATTCGAACTCGGGCTGCGGCAGGTGGCGGCGCAGCACCAGGATTTTGTCCACCCGGGTCTTGTCCATGTCCACCACCTCGAAGCTGAAGCCATTCCATTCGAAGCGGTCGGTCACGCCTGGAATGCGGCCCAGTTGGTACATCATCACGCCGCCCAAGGTGTGGACGTTGCCGCTGGCTTCGCCCGGCAGCGCCGCGTCTTCGTCCAGCTCGAAAAACTCGCGGAATTGGTCCGGCGACACCATGCCGTCTACTAGCCAACTACCATCTTCGCGCTGCACGATCTCGTCATCTTCGGCTCCAATGGCCGGCATATCGCCGACGATGGCTTCCATGACGTTATTGATCGATACCAGGCCCGCCAGCTCGCCATACTCGTCCACCACCAGCGCGCTATGGCTGCGCGCCTGCTTGAATTGCTCCAATAATTGCATCAAGGAAGAAGTGGCCGGCACATACAGCGGCGGGGCGAGATCGGCTTCGAAATCGGCCGGCTGGCCCTGCAGCAGACGGTCCAGCAGCCGCTTGGCGTTCAGTATGCCTATGACTTGGTCGGTGTCGCCGCGGCAGACCGGGAAGTGGCTGAACGGGTAGCGCAGCAAGGTTTCCCGATTGCGTTCAGCCCCGTCTTCCAGGTCCAGGATGACCACGTCCTTGCGCGGCGTCATCACCGAGGCCACTTTGCGGTCGTCCAGGCGGAAGATGTTCTCCACCAGTTCCTGCTCGGCGCGGTCGAACACGCCTTCGTCGGCGCCCTGTTCCATCAGGGTGCGGATTTCGTCCTCGGTGATGGACGGCTCGTCGCTCTTCTTGGCGCCCAATAACCGCAGCAGGCCGTCGGTGACGCGGCTGAACACCTGCACCAGCGGCGCGCTGGCGCGCGACAGCAACAGCATGGGACGCGCCAGCGCCATCGCCACCCGTTCCGGGTTCAGCAGCGCCAGCCGCTTGGGCACCAGTTCGCCCAGGATCAGCGACAGAGTGGTGATGAACAGCACCATCAGCGCCACCGACAGCGGCTTGCTGTACGGCGCCAGTAGCGGCACGTCCAGCAGCGCGCTGCGGAGATGCTCGGACAGCGCTGCCTCGCCGTAGACGCCGGACAGGATGCTGATCGAAGTGATGCCGATCTGGACGGTGGACAGGAAACGGGTGGGTTCGGAAGCCAGCACCAGCGCGGCGCGCGCCCCCCGGTGGCCATCGTCGGCCTTTTGTTGCAATCGGACTTTGCGGGAAGAGACGATGGCGATTTCGGCCATCGCGAATACGGCGTTCAGCAGCACCAGGCCGAGCAGCAGCAGAATTTCCACGATGAAGAAAGGGGAGTTGCGGAGCTACTAGCTTAGGGCAAGCTGTCCGCCGCGCAAAGCGCCGCGGCGGACAGCGGGGTCAGAACAGGCTGTTCTGGAGGGCGGCGGGGGCCCAGCGCACCGGCTGGCGGCCGCGGGCGACCAGCCAGGCGTTGACCTGGGAGAAGTGGCGGCAGCCGTGGAAGCCGCGGCTGGCGGAGAGCGGCGACGGGTGGGCCGCGGTCAGCACCAGATGGCGGCCGGCGTCGATGCGCTCGGCCTTGGTCTGCGCCCAGTTGCCCCATAGCAGGAAGACGCAGCCGGGATTCTGCGCGTTGACGGCATCGATCAGCGCGTCGCTGACCGCCTGCCAGCCCAGCTTGCCGTGGCTGCCGGCCTTGTCGCGCTCCACCGTGAATACGCTGTTGAGCAGCAGCACGCCTTGTTGCGCCCAGTGGCTGAGATCGCCGCCGGCCGGGATGCCCAGGCCCAGGTCGGCCGCCAGCTCCTTGTAGATGTTGCGCAGGGACGGCGGCACGCGCACGCCCTCCGGCACCGAGAACGACAGGCCCATGGCCTCGCCGTCGCCGTGGTAGGGGTCCTGGCCCAGGATCACCACCTTGACGTCGGCCGGCGCGACGAAGCTCAGCGCATTGAACACTTGCGGCTGCGGCGGGAACAGGGTCTTGCCGGCCGCGCTCTGCTGGCCAAGCTCGCGGTCTATGCCCGCCAGTTTTGAGGCGATGGCGGGCTGGCGCAACACGGCTTCCCAGTCCGGGTGGACGCGGGCCAGGGCGGGGGAGAGATAAGTCAGAGAGGACATGGCGTTTCTTTGCGGCGGGTAAGACGGAGCAAAAACCTTAGAGACGCGGCGGCGCGTTTCGTTCCAAGCAAAACACCGCCCGCAGGCGGTGTCAGCTAGGGTGTCCCCCCCGTAAGGGCGACGCGCCAGCAAGATCTCAATAGCGGGCGACCGCCGGGTCCACCTGAACGGACCAGGCGTCTATGCCGCCTTGCAGATTGATCACGTCGTCAAAGCCGGCGTTCTGCAGGAACAGCGCCACCTGGGCGCTGCGCATGCCGTGGTGGCAGACGGCGACGATGGTGGCGTCGTCCGGCAGTTCGCTCATCCGGATGGGAATCAGATTCATCGGGATGTGCACGCTGCCTTCGATATGCGCGAGCTGGTATTCCCAACCTTCGCGCACGTCCAGCAGCAGCGGGCGCTTGGCCTGCGGGTCCGCCAGCTGGGCGGCGAGGGCGGGGGCGGTGATTTCGCGCAGCATGATCAGAAGCTGAAGCGGGCCGGTTCGACGGCTTCGAACTTTTTGAGACGTTCGATGCAGGTTTCGAACAGCGTGGTTTCGCGGAAGCTGGTGTCGGTCTCGCGCTGGATCAGCTTGCAGCCCATCACCGGCAAATCGCCCGCCACCATGATCAGGCGGCCGCCCACGGCCAGCTGGTCCTTCAGTTCCTGCGGGACGACAGGCAAGGAACCGCCGACGACGATCACGTCGTAAGGCGCTTGCTGCGGCAGGCCCAGCACGCCGTCGCCTTCCACCAGGGTGACATTGGCGATGCCGGCTTTCTTCAGATGCGCGGCGGCGCGGTCCTTCTGCGACGGATCGATTTCCACGCTCACGACGTGCTTGCCCAGCTTGGCCAGCAGCGCGGTCAGGTAGCCGCTGCCGGTGCCGATTTCCAGAATCTTGTCGCCGGACTGGATCAGGGCGTCCTGGGCCAGGCGCGCTTCCATTTTAGGTTGCAGCATCTTGCTGCCGTTGGGCAGCGGCAGCTCGGTGTCGACGAAGGCCAGTTGGCGCTGATTGTCGGACACGAAGTCCTCGCGTTTCACGTGGAACAGCAGGTCCAGAATGGTTGTGTCCAGGACATCCCACGGGCGAATCTGTTGTTCGACCATGTTGAAACGGTTTTTTTCGAAATCCATCAACTTACACTCCGGTGGCTGGGAGTCCGCCGGCGGCGGCAAGACTCTGGTCATGACGATAACTTGCGATTATCCCATATTTGCCTTACCTTCACACGGCATCGCTAGGGGTCCTGCGCCTGGCGTTCAGCGTAGATGGCTGCCAAAGTGTAGGACATCGGGCTGAAACACGGCGCGGGTGAGAAATACCCTTGGAACCTGACCCGGATAATACCGGCGTAGGGAAGCGTCACCTGCCCGCCATGGCCCAGCCATACCCGCAGCCGGCTCCGCCGGATCGCTCCTTGCGCCGCTTCATCGTTTTTGGAGACTCGCCCGATGAACGCGCCCGTAAACAAGCAGATGGTGGTGGACGCCGCCGCCATTCAGCCTTTGCCCAACTCCCGCAAGATTTATGTCGCCGGCAGCCGCCCGGACATTCAAGTGCCGATGCGCGAGATCCGCCAGGCCGATACGCCGACGCAGTTCGGCGGCGAGCAGAACCCCCCTATCTATGTCTACGACACCAGCGGCCCGTACAGCGATCCGGCCGCGCAAATCGATATCCAGAGCGGCCTCGCGCCCTTGCGCGCCGCCTGGATCGCCGAGCGCGGCGACTGCGAGCAGTTGAATGGCCTGTCCAGCGAATACGGCCGCGCCCGCGAGGCCGATCCCAAGCTTGCCGAGCTGCGCTTCAATCTGCAGCGCAAACCGCGCCGCGCCAAGGCTGGCCGCAACGTCAGCCAGATGCACTATGCCCGGCAAGGCATCATCACGCCGGAGATGGAGTTCGTCGCGATACGAGAAAACCTGAACCGCCGCGCCTATGTGGCAGCGTTGCAAGCCACCGGCAACCAGCGACTGCTGGAGCTGATGACGCGTCAGCACAAGGGGCAGAGCTTCGGCGCCAATTTGCCGGAGGAGATCACGCCGGAATTCGTGCGCCAGGAAGTGGCCGCCGGCCGCGCCATCATTCCGGCCAATATCAATCACCCGGAATCCGAGCCTATGATCATAGGCCGCAATTTTCTGGTGAAAATAAACGGCAATATCGGCAATAGCGCGGTAACGTCGTCCATTTCCGAAGAAGTAGACAAGATGACCTGGGGCATCCGCTGGGGCGCCGACACCATCATGGACCTGTCCACCGGCAAGAACATCCACGAAACGCGCGAGTGGATTCTGCGCAACAGCCCGGTGCCCATCGGCACCGTGCCGATTTACCAGGCGCTGGAAAAGGTGAACGGCAAGGCCGAGGACCTGACCTGGGAAATCTTCAAGGACACGCTGATCGAGCAGGCCGAGCAGGGCGTGGACTATTTCACCATCCACGCCGGCGTGCGCCTGGCCTATGTGCCGATGACCGCCAACCGCATGACGGGCATCGTCAGCCGCGGCGGCTCCATCATGGCCAAGTGGTGCCTGGCGCATCACCAGGAAAACTTCCTCTACACCCACTTCGAGGACATCTGCGAAATCATGAAGGCCTACGATGTGGCCTTCAGCCTGGGGGACGGCCTGCGGCCGGGCAGCGCCTGGGACGCCAACGACGACGCGCAGCTCGGCGAATTGAAAACCCTGGGCGAGCTGACCGAGATCGCCTGGAAGCACGATGTGCAGGTGATGATAGAAGGCCCCGGCCACGTGCCGATGCAGCTGATCAAGGAAAACATGGACAAGGAGCTGGAATGGTGCCGCGAAGCGCCGTTCTACACTCTCGGACCGCTGACCACCGACATCGCTCCGGGCTACGACCACATCACCTCGGCGATCGGCGCCGCGCAGATCGGCTGGTACGGCACCGCCATGCTGTGCTACGTGACGCAGAAGGAACACCTGGGCCTGCCGAACAAGAACGACGTCAAGGAAGGCATCATCACCTATAAGCTGGCGGCGCACGCGGCCGACCTGGCCAAGGGTCATCCCGGCGCGCAGATCCGCGACAACGCGCTGTCCAAAGCGCGCTTCGAATTCCGCTGGGAAGACCAGTTCAATCTGGGCCTGGATCCGGATAAGGCGCGCGACTTCCACGACGAAACGCTGCCGAAAGACAGCGCCAAGGTGGCGCACTTCTGCAGCATGTGCGGCCCGCACTTCTGTTCGATGAAAATCACCCAGGATGTGCGCGACTTCGCCGCCAAGCAAGGCTTGAACGAGCAGGATGCCTTGCGCAAAGGCATGCAGGAAAAATCCATCGAGTTCGTCAAAGGCGGCGGCAAGCTGTACGACAAGGTCTGATGTTGCAGAGGCGAAACAACGGCGGGGCTGCCCGCCGTTTTTTATGCCTGCCGTATCGGCAAGCGGTCTAGGATGAGCGTATCCCCCAGCACAGGAGCCTGCGATGGACACCAGCAATCACCAGTTGCCCGGCCTGTTTCGCCAACTGGGCCTGGCCGACGAACCGGCGGCGATGCGCGCCTTTATCGCCAGCCATCCGCTGCCGCCGGGCGCCAGCCTGGCCGAGGCGCCGTTCTGGAGCGCCGCGCAAGCCTCTTTCTTGCGGCAGGCGTTGGAGTGCGACGCAGAATGGAGCGAGGCGGTGGATGAATTGGCCGTGCTGCTGCAGCAAGGCGAATCTTAGTAGTTGTGGATAAAAGTCGGAAAGGGCGGCAGCTTGTGGATAAGCTGCCGCCCTTTCGCGTTTGCGCCGCTCAAGCGGCGATATAGACCCAGGCGCGCTCGCCGGTGTCGAGCAAGGCTTCCACGCGCTGGTAATCGTCTACTTCGTAGCGGTCCGCCTGCGCCAATTCCTCGTCGCTGATGTCGAACACGCTGCCGGCGACGCGGTCTTGCGGATTTGCGCTCGGGCGGACGATGGGATGGTGGGTCTTGCCGCTGGCGCGCACCACCTCGGCATCGCGGATTTCCAGCATGTCCTGCTTGAAGCCGACTAATTGCGCCGGCCGGCCACGCAGCAGGCGGCCGAAGGTGGAAAGCTGCACATTGTCTTGTTGCAAGGTGCCGTACGAGAACAGTTGGGGCATGGTTTGAGTCCTGTTGTGTTTGGGATGCGGCGGCTGGCTCCCTCTCCCCTGGCTCTTCTCCTGGGGAGAGGGGAATGCTCTACTGCTTGGCTTTATTACGGGTTCCTGACGACCAGCCCGCGCTACGGGTTTAAAACAAGGCTGGCGCCATCTGGCTTGGTTTGCGCCACGCCTTGCCGCAGGGAAACTCCTCTCCCCTTGCGGGAGAGGGCTTGGGGAGAGGGGGGCTGGGAAAAACGGCCATCCCGCAGCATATCCTAGACACATGCCCATATGGCAAGGATGGGTGAGAAAGGTAGGTTTGCGGCAGTCGCCACCGCTCGCAGGGAGTCCGAGCGAAATCGGCTGGCAAGTCCCTGCGCATGGCGCGGCTGAACAAGAGCGGTGCGCGGACAAACCGCGGTCTGGCTGGAGAGGGCAATAAATCGAATTGGATGCGGCCGCGGCGAACTATAGTGGCAATGGTTCGAACGCAAACGGTGGCGGATGGGGCGGCGGCATGAAACAGACCGAACAGACCTTGCTGGAGCAACTTCGCATCACGGAATTCGAGATCGAGCAGCGCAAAACGCTGTTCGTGCTGGAGCCGCGCGACGAGTTGCTGCTGCGCGCCGCCGGCACGGCGATAGAGGCGCATCTCGATGACCTGGTGGACCGCTTTTACGAGCTGCAAACCAGCACGCCGGAAATCGCGCTGCTGATAGGCGACGCCGACACGCTGCAGCGGCTGCGCGCGGCGCAGCGCCGCTATGTGATAGACCTGTTCAGCGGCGTTTACGATCTGGACTACGTCAACAACCGTCTCCGCATCGGCCTGGTGCACAAGCGCATAGGCGTGGAGCCCAAGCTATACCTGGCGGCGGTGCAGACCCTGAAAACCCTGCTGGTCCAGAAGCTGAGCGAGCTGCTGCCGGATCCAGACGTGCGCGTGCATACCCTGTTGGCGCTGGACAAGCTGGTGATGTTCGACGTGGCGCTGGTGTTCGAGACTTATATCCGCAGCTTGGTGGCGGAGATCGAAACCTCGCGCAACAAGTCCGAGCAATATGCCCGCCTGCTGGAGGAGAAGGTGGCGATGCGCACCCGCCAACTGGAGGAGCTGTCGCGCACCGATCCGCTGACTGGATTGCTGAACCGCCGTTATCTGGACGAGACGCTGACCCGGGTATTGCGCGGGGCGCAGTATAGGCGCGAGACGGTGGCGCTGGTGTATGTGGACATCGACGATTTCAAGCGCATCAACGACAGCCAGGGCCATCAGCGCGGAGACGAGATCCTGCGCGTGCTGGGCGACATCATCGGCCGCATTTCCCGCACCGAGGACGGCTGCTTCCGCTACGGCGGCGACGAGTTCTGCATCGTGCTGCCCAATTGCGATGCCCGGCAGGCCGAGGAAACCTTCATGGCGCGGCTGGCCTTGGAAATGGCGAAAGCCTTGCCCGACGTGCGCCTCAGCATGGGATGCGCCGAAACCGGCCCCGACGAGTTCATCTTGCCCGATGTCTTGCTGGGCGCGGCGGATCAGCGCATGTACCGGGTCAAGCAGCTAGGCCGCAAGCTCGGGGCGGAAGCGGAAGCGGAAGGAGAAGAGGCGAGGGAAGCGCCGCAGTCCGAGCCAAGCCGCAACGGCGCGGACGGTTGCTGACTTACAAGCGGCAGACCCGGTCGCGTCCGCCTTGTTTGGCCTGGTACAGCGCCTGGTCGGCCCTTTGCTGCGCGCTGGCGAAATCCTGCTGGCGGCATTGCCATTCGCAAATGCCGGCGGAGAAGCTGCAACTCAGCTCCGGGTGGCCGGGCAGCGGCCGCAGCTGGCCGAACTGCTGGCGCAGCCGCTCCGCCACGGCGTAGCCGGTGTCGGTGGAGGTGTCAGGCATCACCAGGCAGAACTCCTCGCCGCCGTAGCGGATCAGCAGATCGTTCTCGCGCACGCCGTTGTTGAGCACGCCGGCCAGCGCCTGCAGCACCACGTCGCCGGCCGGATGGCCGAAGCGGTCGTTGATGGATTTGAAGTGGTCGATGTCCAGCATCACCACGCAAACGCGCTCGGTGGAGGCTTCCAGCGTGCGCAGCCAGTACTGCAGGGCGCGGCGGTTGCCGGTCGCCGTCAGCGGGTCGATATTGGCGGCATCCTCCAGACGGCTGTTCTGCCGCTGCATCGCGATGTTGAGAAAGCCTACGGCGCCGCAGACCTGGGCCGCGGCCGCGAAGGTCAGCGCCAGATGGTGGATGGTGTCCTCGGTGTGGGGCAGCAGGGGCAGGCCCTGCAGATGGCGCCAGATGTCGCTGGCGTCGCGCCAGACGAAAAAGCCTGCGCTGATCAGGAATAGCAGGGAGGTGGGGCTGAAGCGGTTATGGCACACCTTGCTTTCGGCCTGCCAGTACAGCCAGGCGGCAGCCAGATACAGCAGCGGAATTTCCACGGCGTCCACGATCAACTGCGCCGTGGTCCATGGCACCCACTGGTTCAGTCCGGCGTAGGCGGCCACCGCCAGCCACAGCCAGTTCGGCAGCCGCATGCCGATCAAGCGGGCAATGACCATCAGTTGCAGGGTGATGCCGCCTGTCGTCATGGCGGGGCCGATAGTGCGTTGCAGGAAAGCTGGGCTTAGCAGATGCCCCTCCAGCAGCATGCCGCCGGCCAGCAGCAGCGAGGCTTGCAGCCAGCGCCGCCGCGCGCGGAGCAGGTCGGCGCGGACGCTGTGCTGCCACGTGATGAGGCCTATGCTGGCGACGGCCAGCGACACCATGATGAGAAGGTAGTCGGACATGTGCTGGTCACGCGGTGCGGAGCGATAATCGCTTTATTCTAGCAAAGGCCGCGGATGGGGCGATTGTCCGGCAAATGTCGACTGCCCCTAGAAGCGGGCCACCACCTTGCGCCGGATGCTGTAATCGGGACGCAGGCTGGCTTCGGCGTCGAGGAAGTAGCGGTTGCTGTCCAGCAGGAAATGCGCGTCGTCGGCGACGTCCGGGTCGGACCACAGCTGGAACAGCCTCAATACTTGCTGTGGATGGACGCTGCGAGCGAGCGCCTCGCGGAATGGCCGCTCGCTGAGCATGCGGGCGATGGATGCCAGCAGCCGCAGATGATCCGGCTGGGTTTCCCGCGGCAGAATCAGGAACAGGAAGCTGTGCGCCGGCGCGCAGTCCGGAGCGGCGAACTCCAGGCCCTGCTTCAAACGCAGAAACAGCGCATGGGCTTCGGCGAGGCCGGGCATGCGGGCGTGCGGCAGCGCCAGGCCATGGCCCAGGGCAGTGCTGCCGGATTGCTCGCGCAGCGTCAGCGCGGAGGCAAGGTTCTGGGCATTCAGCGCGTGGCGCTGGCCCAGTTGGCGGGCGGCGTATTCGAACAGCTGGTGTTTGCCGGCTATGTCCACGTCCAGCAGGATATCGCCGATTTGGCAGAGGTCGGTCAGGGTTTGCATGGAGGCGTACTCCCGTGTCGGGTTAGGATGACGCTGCCATGCTAGGACGCGGCGGCTAAATTGAAGCTAAAGAACGGGCCGCGCCGCATCAAAATCTTGTCAACGGTTCGATTGCGCCGGCTGCAGCGCGTCCTTGACCGCAGAAGCCTGCTCTTTCAGCTTGTCCACCTGCTGTTTCAGTTCCGGGTTGAGCGCGGAGGCCGCGTCCACCGCCTGCCTGGCCGCGCCCATGGCGGCGCTGGCCTGCTGGTGCAATTGGCCCAGCGGGGCGCTGGCGCCGTCCACGCTTTGATGCACGCTGCCTATGGCGGCGGAAGCGGCCTCCTGCAGTTGGGCGGTCTGTTGCTGGTTGCAGCCGGCCAGCAGCAAGGCGCTGGTTGCGGCGATCATCGCGGTGCGCATGATGGAGTCCTGTGGCGGAAGATCTTGCTACAGAGCGGCGGCGGCGGCGCAAGTTCCGCGCGGCCATCACGAGATGACATTGGCAATATTGGGCGTTTGGGTTTAACGTGTCGATTCCCGATACCGACTGGAGCCAGCCATGTTCACTGTCAGCGTTCTTTATCCGCATCGCGCGGGCGCGCATTTCGATTTCGACTATTACCTGCAAAACCACATTCCCATGGTGCGGCAGTTGCTGGGCCATGTCTTGAAAGGCGCGCGGGTAGACCGCGGTCTGGCCGGCGTCGAGAACGGCAGCCAGCCGGGCTATGCCGCGCTGGCCCTGCTGCAGTTTGACAGCATAGAAGCCTTCCAGCAGGCCTTTGGCCCGGTGGCGGCGCGCATCATGGGCGACGTGCCGAACTACACCGATATCCAGCCGCAGATCCAGTACAGCGAAGTGGTGCTGTTGGATGAGCGCCAGCCCGGCGTCAACGGCTGGTACGCCGACGCGGAATAAGCTTCAAGCCAGCAGCCGTTCGGCCAGGCCGTCCGGCGCCTGGCTGACGGCCAGCCGCGGCGCGCCGTGCCAGGCGGCGAGCTTGCTCAGGGCGCCTTGCAGATCGCCCGCCAGCCTTTGGCTGACGCGCACGCCCGGCTCCAGGTGCAAGGATTTGACCTCGAACACGCCCTGGGCGCGGTGGGCCTTGGCGTCCAGCCGGCCGATCAACTTGCCGCGGTTCAGTATCGGCAGCGTGAAATAGCCGTATTTGCGCTTGGGCGCCGGCGTGTAGCACTCGATCTTGTAGTCGAAGTCGAACAGCTCCAGCGCGCGCTTGCGATCCCACACCAGCGGGTCGAACGGCGACAGGATGGCGGTGTTGCCGCTGTTCAGCTTGCCTTCGCGCGCCAGCTCCAGTTCCGCGGCCAGGCTGGCGTGGACGAAGGCATCATGGCTCCAGCCCTCCACTTTCACCGGGATCAGCTCGCCCTGGTCGGCCAGGCCGTGCAGCAGCTCGCTGTAGGGCGCGCGCTTGAGCCGGTAGTAGTCCGCCACCCACGCCGGCTTGGCCAGGCCCAGCGCGCGGCAGCTATTGCGGACTTGCTCCCGCCGCACGGCTTCCGGCGAGGGCAGGTCGCGCGCATCGTCCCAGTTTGGCAGCACGCGCTCGGCCAGGTCATAGACGCGCTGGAAGGCGCGCCGCTCCTTCACCATCAGCCGGCCCAGCGTGAACAGCGCCTCCAGGTGGCGCTTCTCCGGCTTCCAGTCCCACCAGCCATTGCCCTTGCCGCCTTGGCGCTCGAAGTCTGCCGAGCGCGCCGGGCCATGCTCGCGGATGCGCTCGACGATGGCTTCGATGTCGGCGCGATGCTGCTCGTACCAGCGCTGCGAAAACTTCCAGCCCATGCTTTCGGCGTTCAGCATGCGGTGGCGCAGCAGGCGGTAGTCCTCCACCGGCACGAAGCAGGCCTCGTGCGCCCAGTATTCGAACAGCGCGCCCTCGGCCAGCAACTGCTCCAGCCAGGCCGGGTCGTAATGGCCGATGCGGCTGTACAAAACCAGATAGGGGCTGCGCGCCACCACGCTGATGGTGTCGATCTGCAGCAGCGCCATGCGGCGGATGGCGGCCAACGCGTCGGCTTTGACCGCCTTGCGGCGCGGCGCGCTCAACAGGCCCTGGGCGGCCAGTTGCAGGTGGCGGGCTTGCTGCAGCGAGAGGTGATGCGTCATGGCTGGCTTGGGAGATGGTCGGGATGGAAACTATAACAGGCGCGGCGATGGCGGTCAGCCGGTGATGCGATTGGCATGACAAGGCGGCGGCTTTGTGGCAGTGTGGACCACCCAATCGCCAAGGAGCTAGCGCATGATCAGCCATCTCGACCACATCGTCCTGACCGTCCGCGACATAGAGGCGGCGGTGGACTTCTACCAGCGCGCGCTCAAGCTGGAGGCGGTGACGTTTAGCAACGGCCGCCGCGCGCTGCGCTTCGGCAACCAGAAGATCAATCTGCAAACCTTGGGCCAGGAGACGCGCAACCACGCCGCCATTGGCTGCGGCGACCTGTGCCTGATCGCTTCCGCGCCCTTGCCGGAGGTGATCGAACACTTGAGGCGCGAGGGCGTGGCCATCGTCGAGGGGCCGGTGACGCGCAGCGGCGCGATGGGACCCATCACCTCGGTGTATTTCAACGATCCGGACGGGAATCTGGTGGAAGTCAGCAGTTACAATTTTTGAAAACCAGGATGCAGGATAAAGAGGCTGGCGTGCCGGAGCATCCTGAGTTGCCGCAGGCGGTGGCTGGAAACTGATGCGGCTATTGATGGAAGAACGAACAGTGGAGAACGGGAAAGTGGAGAACCTGGGCGACGTGCCCAGCCCGATAGATCTGCGCCAGATGGCCGACGCGGCCGAATGGGCGGCCGTCGCGATGGAAAAGCGGCCGTGGCGCGTCGAGTTTTTCGGCCGTTTCGCCCATGAGCTGGCGGGCGCCTGCAGGGTGCTGGAGCTGGGCTCCGGTCCGGGCTTTCTGGCGCGCCACCTGCTGGAACGTTTGCCGCAGCTGCGCCTGGAGCTGTTCGACTTTTCCGAGGCCATGCACCAGCTGGCGCGCGAACGGCTGGGAGTGTTGGCGGAGAGGGCCGACTTTCGCCTGGGCAGCTTCCGCGAAGCGGACTGGGCACGGGGCTTGCCGCTGTACGACGCGGTGATCACCCACCAGGCCGCGCACGAGGTACGGCATAAGCGCCATCTGCCGACGCTGCATCGCCAGGCGCGTTCGCTGCTGCGGCCGGGCGCGCCCTACCTGATGTGCGACCATTACGCTGGCGGCGACGGCATGGCCAATGATCAGTTGTACGCGACGGTGGAAGAACAGGAAGCGGCCTTGCGCCAGGCGGGCTTCGGCGATGTGGCGCTGCTGATGCGTCAGGGCGGGCTGGCGTTTTTCCGCGCCGTGTGAGGGGCTCAGCGCGCAGCGGGCTTGCCGGCGAAAAAATCGCGCAGCAGCGCGTCATAGCCGCCATCGCGGCGCATGGCTTGCAGCGCCAGATTGAAGCGCGTCAGCAGGGCCTGCTGCTGCGAGGCTTTGTTGATGGCGAGGAAGGACGGGTTAGTCACCAGTACTTCCTGAGACAGCGCCACATCATGGTAGCCGCCCTCGCGCAGCGCCAGTTGCAGCGACTCGCGTATGCCCAGCACCACGTCCAGCCGGCCCAGCTTCAGCTGACGTAGGTTCTGTTCATCGCTGTCGCCGTCCAGCGCGCTGAATTTGCCGTCCTTGCGGGCCTGATCGAAAGCGTCGCCATAGCTCCAGCCCGCCATCACCCCTACCCGTTTGCCGTCTAGCTCCTCCAACTTGTGGTAAGGCAGCGCGCCGGCGGGATAGGCCATGACCACGCGCTCGTAGAACAGCGGCAGGCTGAAGTCGAATTGTTTTTCGCGCTCGGCGGTTTTGATGATGCCGCCGGCCGCCGCGCGGCCCTTGCTCAACTCCAGCAGGGCCAGTCGCCAGGAGCCGGCGCGCAGCGTGACGGCGATGCCGGCCCGTTCGCAGATTTTGGCGATCAGCGAGGGGTAGAGCCCGCCGGCGCCGTGCGGGCCGGCGTACATCAGCGGCGGGTTGTTGGCATCGAAATTCACGATCAGGCCAGGCGGCTCGCCGGCCTGGCTGTGCAGGGCGAGGAGAAGCGCCAGCAAAGCCAACAGGGCATGAATGATCTTGTGCGGCATGCGGGACATCGCGAAGGGCGGAATCACCTTTGCAGCATAGTATGCGGATGAGAGCGCCCGCCAAGCGCGCTGAAAACGAAAAACGGAACCCGGGGGGTCCGTTTGCTTTTGCGGCTAGCCAGATGCTCAGGGATAGACGATGCGCAGCAGATTGGTGGAGCCGGGGGTGCCGAAGGGCACGCCGGCGATGATCACCATGGGCTTGCCTTGCTCGGCCAGGCCCAGCTTGGTGGCGCAGAAGGTGGTCTTCACCACCATGTCTTCCAGGTTTTCCGCGTCCGGGCCATGGTAGGCCACTACGCCCCACACCAGAGACAGGCGGCGGGCGGTGGTCAGGTTGGGCGAGATGCCTAGTATCGGCGTAGACGGGCGCTCGCGCGCCAGATACAGACAGGTGGCGCCGCTGGTGGTGAAAGCCACCGACACGGTGACCGGCAGCAGGGTGGCCACCTTGCGCACGCAGGCCGCGATGGCGTCGGTGCGGTCCGGCTCGTCGGCCGCGCTGTAGTCCAGCGCCATCACCTTGCGATAGTCAGGCGCGCCTTCCACGCGGCGGATGATGCGGTCCATGATCTGCACCGCTTCCAGCGGGAACTGGCCGGCGGCGGTTTCGGCTGACAGCATCACCGCGTCCGCGCCTTCGTAGACGGCGGTGGCCACGTCATTGGCTTCGGCGCGGGTCGGCGTGGGGGCGGTGATCATTGACTCCAGCATCTGGGTAGCCACGATGACCGGGCGGCCCAGATGGCGGCATTGGTGCACGATCTTGCGCTGCGCCACCGGAACGTCTTCCGGCGGCAGCTCCACGCCCAGATCTCCGCGCGCCACCATGACGGCGTCGGACAGCATGGCGATGGCGTCCAGGTCATCGACGGCGGACGGTTTTTCGATCTTGGAAATGATGCCTACGCGCTTGCCGACGATGTCGCGCAGCTCTTTGACGTCGGCCGCGGTCTGCACGAAGGACATGGCCAGCCAGTCCGCGCCTTCCGCCAGCGCGAACTCGGCGTCCTTGCGATCTTTGTCGGTGATGACGGACAGCGGCAGCACGGTGTTGGGCAGGTTGAAGCCCTTGTTGCTGGACAGATCGCCGCCGACGGCGACGCGGGTGACGATGCGGCGCGGCTCGACTTGTTCCACGTGAAACGCCAGCTTGCCGTCGTTGACCAGGATGCGGTGGCCGGGCTTCAGCGCGGCGAAAGCTTCCGGATGCGGCAAGGTGGCGCGCTTGTTGTCGCCGGCCACTTCATCCAGCACGAATTCATAGATATCGCCGGTTTGCACCGGCGTGGCATGCGGGAATTTGCCGATGCGCAGCTTGGGGCCCTGCAGGTCCACCACCACGCCCAGCGGGCGGTCCAGCGCCTGCTCGGCGGCGCGGATGGCTTGCAGGCGGGCGCGGTGGTCGTCATGGCTGCCATGGCTCATATTGAGCCGGAAGATATTGACCCCGGCGCGGGCCAATTCCAGGATTTGTTCCGGAGTGCTGGAGGACGGCCCCAGCGTGGCGAGAATTTTGGTGTTGCGAAGCATGACAGTCCTTTGCGGCCCATCCGGCCGGTTGATCAGGAGCGAGGTGGCGTATGGCGGCCATGCCGTCGGCCGAGCAGCGGCGCTTCGCGCCGGCTGGCGATATGGCTTCATTTGAAATGATGCCATATCGTGGCGACGGATTTCTTGCGCTGGGTCCAAAATTTGTCGTCCAGCGGCGAGAGCCATCCTGCCATATCTGGCATGTAGCGTCATAACTACGTAAATGTGGCTTTTCGATTGTAAAACAACGTTTAGTCGGTCTGGTCTGCCAGATATTTGCGCCTATTTTTTTCGATTGTTTTCTTATTTTTTCCTTTTCAATGATTCGAGTGTAGCGCATGAAAATGCCCGCCCTGCGGGCTTATGCGCGGATTTTCCCTGCCGTCGGGACGGTTAGGCGGGAGTCGCGCGGTCTCGTTTCCAAAAATGCTGTCTTTTTTGAATTTTGCAGTGCAGCAAGTAGCTTGATGTAAAAATGTAGCGTCATGCTACATCAAGTAGGTATTTGATATTTAATGATTATTTTGAGGTGTTCTCTGTTGGATTGTTGGGAGTCGCGACAAAAAGTGTACTTTTTCTTACACGGTGATTGACATCCGGCTGTTCGGGCATAGAATTGTCCGCAAATAAAACGAACGTCATAAGCAAAAAAAGCAACATACAACGCAACGTTGACATCCCCGGCTGTTAACCACGCCGCCTTACCGGCAATCAGGAGAAGACACAATGAGCGATCAATACGTACTGGCCTTGGATCAGGGCACCACCAGTTCCCGCGCCATCCTGTTCAACCGCAGCGGCGACATCGTGTCGCTGGCGCAAAAGGAGTTCCGCCAGATCTACCCGCAGGCGGGCTGGGTCGAGCATGACCCGCAGGAAATCTGGGGCGGCCAGGCGGGCGTCGCCGCCGAAGCGGTGGCCAAGGCCGGCATCGATGGTCGCAGCATCGCCGCCATCGGCATCACCAACCAGCGCGAAACCACCATCGTGTGGGATCGCGAAACCGGCCAGCCGGTGTACAACGCCATTGTGTGGCAGGACCGCCGCACCGCCGAGTTCTGCGAAGAATTGAAGTCGCGCGGCCTGGGGGAACTGATTCGTTCCAAAACCGGCCTGCTGGTCGACGCTTATTTCTCCGGCAGCAAGATCAAGTGGATTCTGGACAATGTGCCGGGCGCGCGCGACCGCGCCCGCGACGGCAAGCTGGCCTTCGGCACCGTGGACAGCTGGCTGATCTGGAACTTCACCCATGGCAAGGTGCATGTGACCGACGTGTCCAACGCCTCGCGCACCATGCTGTTCAATATCCACACCCTGGAATGGGACGCCGAGCTGCTGGACATCATGGGCATCCCGGCCTCCATGCTGCCGCAGGTCAAGAGCTCCAGCGAAGTGTACGGCCACACCCACGCCGCTCATCTGGGCGTGGAAATCCCGATCTCCGGCGTGGCCGGCGATCAGCAGGCCGCGCTGTTCGGCCAGCAGTGCACCACGCCGGGCATGGTGAAGAACACCTACGGCACCGGCTGCTTCATGATGCTGAACACCGGCGATACGCCGATCGAATCCAAGAACAATCTGCTGACCACTATCGCCTGGAAGGTGGACGGCAAGGTGCAGTACGCGCTGGAAGGTTCCATCTTCATCGGCGGCGCGGTGGTGAAATGGCTGCGCGACGGTCTGGGCATCATCCGCCACTCGGCTGACGTCGGCCCGCTGGCCCAGGAAGTGAAGAACAGCGACGGCGTCTATCTGGTGCCGGCCTTCGCCGGCCTGGGCGCGCCGCACTGGAACGCCAACGCTCGCGGCACCATCGTCGGCGCCACGCTGGGCACCAAGGCCGCCCACATCGCTCGCGCCGCGCTGGACAGCATCGCCTACCAGACCCGCGACGTGCTGAAGGCGATGGAGGCCGACGCCAAGATGAATATCGCCGAGCTGCGCGTGGACGGCGGCGCCACCGTCAACGAATTATTGATGCAGTTCCAGTCCGACATCCTGGGTGTGGACGTGGTCCGTCCCAAGGTTACCGAAACCACCGCCTTGGGCGCGGCCTACCTGGCCGGCCTGGCAGTCGGCTACTGGAAGAGCGTGGACGACATCCAGGGCCAGTGGCAGCTGGACCGCCGCTTCCAGCCGGACCTGCCGGCGGAGGAAGTGGCCGCCAGCGTCAAGGGTTGGCAGCGCGCGGTGAACGCGGCCAAGGTCTGGGCTGACGATCAGGACTGACGGGGCGCGGCCGGCGGTAGCCCGGTTCGGCGGCTTGCCGCCTTGAGCGGGGCCGCCGGCCGCTTCCAAGCGATGACTGCATGACCTGCCGCCGGGAGCGGCGGGCAACCCTACATAAAGTTGGAAAGAGACAATCATGAATCCTTTGATGGGCGAATTCATCGGCACCGCCTTGCTGGTGCTGCTGGGCAACGGCGTGGTGGCCAACGTATTGCTGAAAAACACCAAGGGCCATAACAGCGGCCTGATCGTGGTGGCTTTCGGCTGGGCGATGGCGGTATTCGTCGGCGTCTTCAGCGTGGCGGCGATCAGCGGCGCCCACCTGAATCCGGCGGTGTCCGTTGCCTTGGCCGTGGCCGGCAAATTCCCGTGGGACAAGGTGCCGGGCTACATCGCCGCGCAGATGCTGGGCGGCATGGCCGGCGCCGGCCTGATGTGGCTGATCTATCGCAAGCACTATGAAACCACGGATTGCGCCGACACCAAGCTGGCCACCTTCTGCACCGGCCCGGCCATCCGCAGCCTGCCGGGCAACCTGGTGTCCGAGATCGTCGCCACCTTTGTGCTGGTGTTCGCCATCCTGTCCATGGTGGCGCCCAAGATGTCGCTGGGCGCGATCGACGCGCTGCCGGTGGCGCTGCTGGTGCTGGGCATAGGCGTGTCGCTGGGCGGCACCACCGGCTACGCCATGAGCCCGGCGCGCGACCTGGCGCCGCGCATCATGCACGCCATCCTGCCGATTCCGGGCAAGCGCGACAGCGACTGGGGCTACTCCTGGGTGCCGGTGATCGGTTCGCTGATCGGCGGCACGCTGGCGGCGCTGGCCTACACGCTGTAATCCGCATGGCGGCGCGCCTCCCGGCGCGCCGTTTTTCCTTTTTCGTTCGTTTTCCCCTCCGGCGCGTGCCGGTAAAATCCCTTCATATATAAGCAATTGCCGGCCGCTTTCGTGTCCAGGGCATGGTTTTGCACGCTCAAATCGCGCCATTATGTTGTTTAAGAGAAAAATAACGAACAAGAAATGTTTTATTTATGTTCCTTAACAGCTATTGTGGATAGAATGGAAGTGACGGAACAAGCAAGGATTCGGGCAATGAAGGTATACGACTTGATGGTGATAGGCGGCGGCATCAACGGCGCCGGCATCGCGCGCGACGCGGCCGGACGCGGCTTGTCGGTGGCGCTGTGCGAAAAGGACGATCTGGCCTCGCACACCTCCTCGGCCAGCACCAAGCTGATACATGGCGGCCTGCGTTATCTGGAGTATTACGAGTTCGGCCTGGTGCGCAAGGCGCTGCAGGAGCGCGAAGTCTTATTGAAGGCGGCGCCGCACATCATCTGGCCCTTGCGCTTCGTGATGCCGCACGCGCGCGACCAGCGTCCGGAATGGATGATACGTTGCGGCCTGTTCCTGTATGACCACCTGGCCAAGCGCGAAGTCTTGCCTGGTTCCGAAACCGTCAGCTTCGCCAAGCACCCTGCCGGCGCGCCGTTGAAAGACGCCTTCAAGCGCGGCTTCGTCTACTCCGACGGCTGGGTGCAGGACGCGCGCCTGGTGGTGCTGAACGCGATGGACGCCGCCGAGCGCGGCGCCGATATCCATACCCGCACCGCCTGCGTGGCGGCGCGGCGTGACGGCGAACACTGGCTGTCCACGCTTGAGCGCGAGGACGGCAGCCGTTTCGAAGTGCGTTCGCGCGCGCTGGTCAACGCCGCCGGCCCCTGGGTGCAGAGCCTGATAGAAGACAAGCTGGCCATGCCGTCCAGCAAGTCCATCCGTCTGGTCAAGGGCAGCCACATCGTGGTGAAGAAAATCTTCGACCACGCCTTCGCCTACATCTTCCAGAACCCGGACAAGCGCATCATCTTCGCCATTCCGTATGAGAAGGATTTCACGCTGATCGGCACCACCGACGTCGAATACCACGGCGATCCGGCCCAGGTGGCGATAGACGGCGACGAAATCCAGTACCTGTGCGAGATGAGCAACCGCTATTTCCACAGCCAGATCACGCCCGCCGACGTGCTGTCCACTTATTCCGGCGTGCGTCCGCTGCTGGACGACGCGTCCGACAACGCCTCCAGCGTCACCCGCGACTACGCGCTGGAGCTGGATCAGCAAGGCGCGCCGCTGCTGTCGGTGTTCGGCGGCAAGATCACCACCTTCCGCAAGCTGGCGGAAGAGGCGGTGGACAAGATCGCGCCGCTGCTCGGTTGCGGCAAGGCCACCTGGACCGCCGAGGCGCCGTTGCCGGGCGGCGACATGCCGGGCGCGGACTTCGGCCGCTTCCTGCAAGGCCTGCGCCAGCGCCACTCCTGGCTGCCGGCAGCGCTGGCCGAGCGCTGGGCGCGCGCTTACGGCACGCGGGTGGCCAAGCTGATCGGCCAGGCGGATTCGCTCGCCGGCCTGGGGGCGGAAGTGCTGCCCGGCCTGTACGAGGCCGAGCTGCAATACCTGGTGGACGCCGAATGGGCCAAGCGCAGCGAGGACATCTTGTGGCGCCGTTCCAAGCTCAAGCTGCATCTGCCGGCCAATGCCGCCGAAGTGATAGATGCCTGGCTGGCCGCGCGCGCGCAGCCGCGCGAGGCGCTGAGCGCCTGATTTCCTGTTTTGAATATTGCGGCCCGGGCTGCATCGTTCCCCCTCTCCCCAACCCCTCTCCCGCGGGGGGAGAGGGGCGGTAGGGAGGATACCCCGCAGGGGCGATCCGCCGAGCGCGCCGGTCTATCCCGATTTTCTATCTTGATTTTGCCTCCTTATCCGCATCGTTCCCCCTTCACCCCAAGCTTTCTCCCGCGGGGGGAGAGAGGCGGTAGGGCGGATGCCCCGCGGGGGCGATCCGCCGAGCGTACCGGTCTATCCCGATTTCCTATCTTGATTTTGCCGCCTTATCGGCATCGCTCCTCCTTCACCCCAAGCTTTCTCCCGCGGGGGGAGAGAGGCGGTAGGGTGGATGCCCCGCGGGGGCGATCCGCCGAGCGTGTCGGTCTATCCCGATTTTCCGTCTTGATTGTGCCGTCCGGGCTGCATCGTTCCCCCTCTCCCCAACCCCTCTCCCGCGGGGGGAGAGGGGCGGTAGGGCGGATGCCCCGCAGGGGCGATCCGCCGAGGGTGCTGGATCTGCAAACGGCGGCCTTGCCGATGGCCGTGCCTGCCCTGGCTGCGGACGCGGAGACGGAGGCCTTGCTTCAGCGTTGGAAAGACTGGTACCGCGCGTTGCCCGGCGACAAGAAGGCGCGCTGCTCGCTGGAATACCTGGTCAAGGCGGCGCGGAAGGACAAGCTGCGCAGCATCCTGCCGCTGGTGGATCTGTACAATCAGGCCTCGCTGCTCAGCCTGGCGCCGTTTGGCGGCGAGGATGTCGACAAGCTGGGCGGCGCGCTGCGGCTGGACCTGGCGCGCGGCGAGGAAACTTTCCTGCCTTTGGGCCGAACCGAGACTGAGCGGCCGCAGTCGGGCGAGGCGGCGTGGTTGAACGGCGAAGGGGAGGTGGTGTGCCGCTGCTTGAACTGGCTGGAGTCCGACCATTTCAAATTGACCGAAGCCAGCCGCAACATTGTCTTCGTTAGCGAACGGCCGGATGCCGGCTTTCCGTCCGGCTCGGCTGGAATGGACTGGCTGGCGCGCGAGCTGGCACCGCATGCCGGGTCGTTGACCCGTTTCCGGCTGGACGCCGCTCATCCCGTGTTCGCAATGTAGGGCCTGCCCGCGGCGCGGTGAGCTTTTGGGTCGAACAAACGCCTATGGCCTCTCACCCGATGCCGTCATGGATGGCGCGGGCAAGGCCAAGGGCCTGCCCGCCCTACCTGACTGCAGGAAAGCATGGCGTAAACCAGCATAAGGAGAGCGCAAGCCTTGTATCAAACCCGCGCGGCCTGTTTTCGGACGGGATGGCTCCGTTGTAGGGCGGGCAGGCCTGAGGCCTTGCCCGCGAGCGTTTGCCGAGATGGAAGCCCGGGCTGGCCGGGCTTCCGTTCTACAGACGGAATTTGTCCACCATCTGCCGCATGTGCTCAGCCAGTTCGTTCAGGCTGAGCACCGCGCCGTGCAGCTCGCCGGCGGCCTGGGTGTTGTCGGCCACCATCTGCGACACCAGCTCGAAGCTGCCGGCTATGGTGTTACACACGGTCTTCTGCTCGGTGATGGCGTCGCGGATCTGCACCACGCCGCCGCTGGCCTCATGCACGCTGTCGTTGGCGGCCCGCAGATTGGACATCACGGTTTCCATGGTGTCGCGGCTTTGCCGGGTGGCGTCCAGGCCGCTCTGCACGGTGCCGCCGACAGACTGCGCGTTGTGGCTCAGCTGTTCCGTTACCTGCTTGATCTCGCTGGCCGCCTTGGCTGAGTTTTCCGCCAGCTTGCGCACCTCGTCCGCCACCACGGCGAAGCCGCGGCCGGTTTCGCCGGCGCGCGCGGCCTCGATAGCCGCGTTCAAGGCCAGCAGATTGGTCTGCTCGGCGATGTCGCGGATCTGCCCGGTCAAATGGCCGATGGCCTGGGTGCTGTCGCGGAAGGCCTGCGAGGCGCTATCCACTTGGCCCATCACCGTGTCTATGGTCTCGGCCTGGCGGCGCAGCCTCCCCACTTCGTCCAGGCCGTCCTGAGTCTTCTGCGCGCTGGTGTGGGAGTCTTCGCTGATGCGCGCGGTTTGGTCGGCGATGGTGTCTATGCTGGTGGCCATCTGTTCCATCGAAGCGGCATTGCTGGCGATGGCGTCGTTCTGGGTCGCCGCGCCGCTGGCCAACGCGCGCGCGGAGCGGCCCAGTTCCTGGCTGGTGTCGCCCACTTGCTGCGCGGCATGGATCAATTCGCGGATCAGCGCGCCCAAGTGGGTGCGCACCGTTTCGCTGCAGGCGGCGATGCGGCCTATCTCGTCCATCCTGCCAGGCTGGAACGGCTGGGTGAAGTCGCCCTCGGCCAGCCGGGTCAGGTCTTCCGCCAAGCGGCGGGTGCGGACGATGATGGCGCGGTTGACGTAGTACAGCAGCAGGCCCATGCCCAGCGCCGTGCCCAGTACCATGGCGAGGGCCACCCGCCATAGCGTGGCATTGGCGTTGGCCACGGCGGCTTCCGAATTGGCCTGGGCGCGCTTGGCGAGGAAGTCGCTGGCCTGGGTCAGCAGCTCGGTCGGCGGGCGGTCCATGCCGGCCACCTGCTTGTCACCGGCCTTGAAGTCAAAGCCGGCCTGCTTGTAGGCGTCCAGCCCTTTGCGGTAGTCGTCGCCCATTTTCTGGTGCGCGGCGACGAATTGCTGCAGCAATTGCTGAGCCTGCGGGTCCGGCACCTGTGCCGCCAGCGTATTGCCTTCTTCGCGCACCTGGCCTTCCCGCTGCTGAAAGTTGCCCCAGTATTTGTCCAGCTTGGCCGGATCCTGGCCGCGCAGCAGGGTGTCCTTCCATTCCTGCACCTGTTTTTTGAAGTCCACTTGCATGGTCAGCACCTGCTGCACGCTGCGCTGATCCTGGGACACTTGATCGCGGAAGGTGCGGATGCTGCCCCACAGCTGGAACAGCGAGAACACGGCGGCGAGCAGCAGAATGGCCATCGCCGCGCCGACGATGGCGGCCAGTTGCCCGGCCAGGGAGGTTTGGCGATCCATAGAGAATCTCCGTGCTAGAACAATGCTTGTTCTAGTTGTAGGGCAGATCGCGATGCCTTACGAATGTTTACTTAGTTAAATCAGTGGTTTTTCATCAGTCTGCCGCTGTGGATAAATTGCTTGAATCAGACGCGCTGTGGATAAATGGCTCAGTCGCGCGGCTGCAGCGGCGGCAGGCGTCGCTGCACCGGGCTGCTTTTGACGATGGAGCTGGCGGTGCTGGCCAGTTCGGACAGGCCGTCCAATATTTCGTCCAGCTCCTGGATGTGATGCAAGGCCAAGCGAGCGATGAAGCAGTCCTCGCCGGTGACCTTGTCGCATTCGATCACTTGCGGCGTGGCGATCAGCCGCGCTTCCAGCGTTTTCAGCTGGCCGGGAAACGGCCGCAGCCGCACCAGGGCGGTCAGGGTGTAGCCCCAGGCCTCGGGATTCACCGTGGCGGTGTAGCCGGAAACGGCGCCGGACTCTTCCAGCCGCTTCAGCCGTTCCGACACGCTGGGGCCGGCCATTTTCAGCCGCCGCGCCAGCTCGGCCAGGCTCTGCCTGGCGTTCTGCCGCAGCAGCTTCACCAGCTCCACATCTATCCAGTCTCGCATTGCAAGGTTCTTTCGAAAAATCGTCTTCCATTCCAAGGTAACAGCGGCTTATTCGACTTGCAATTGGCATGTTTTGGCCGGCCGCGCCCGCCTAGACTGTAGCCATCTCGAAAGCGGAGTCCGCCATGCAGAATTTCAACGATGTCCGTCTGGGCCAGGCGCAGATGCTGGCGGCGATGGCCCTGTCCGGCACCCTGGGCTGGTTTGTGCTGCGGTCCGGCCAGCCGGCGCTCAATGTGGTGTTTTTCCGCTGCTTGATAGGCGCGGGCAGCCTGGCGGGTTTCATCGCCTGGAAAGGCTTATGGCGGCCGTGGCCGTTTACGGCGCGCAGCCTGCTGTGGTGCATGGCTGGCGGCGCGGCGTTGGTGGGCAACTGGCTGCTGTTGTTCAACGCCTACCGCTACAGCTCCATCGGCATCGCCACCGTGGTGTATCAGGCTCAGCCCTTTCTGTTGTACGGCATGGCGGTGCTATGGCTGGGCGAGGCGGCCAGCCGGCGCAAGCTGGCCGCCTTGGGACTGGCTTTTATCGGCCTGCTGTTGATCGTGGGGCCAACGCTGTGGAGCGGCGGCGCGGGCGGCCACTGGTGGCTGGGCGCGGGTCTGGCCCTGGGGGCGGCATTGCTGTATGCGCTGGCTACCATCATCACCAAGCGCTTGCCGCCCGGCATCCCGCCGCATCTGATCGCTTGCGTGCAGGTGATGGTCGGCGTGGTCTTGTTGTGGCCCTTGCTGCAGCCGGCGCGGCTGTCCCAGGCCGACGCGGCCGCGTGGTCTTGCTTGGCGGTGTTGGGCGCGGTGCACACCGGGGCGATGTACATCCTGATGTATTCGGCCTTCCGCAAGCTGCCTACGCATATGATAGGCGCGCTTGGATTTGTTTACCCGCTGGTGGCGGTGTGGGTGGATTATCTGGCTTACGGCCATGCCTTGTTGGCTTGGCAATGGCTGGGCATGGCCTTGATCGTGCTGGCCAATGCCTGGATGAACGGTTGGTTGGGGGCGTGGCGGGGGAGGCGGGCGGCGAGCGAGGCGAGTCCTTCTCCCTCTCCCGCGAGGGCGGCTTCTCGCAGGTGAATTGGGGCGCGGCATAGGGTAAAGCAAGCCGGCGATGGCATGCTGTGGATAAATATTGAAAATGCGGATGGTTGTGGATAAGGGCGAGGCGGCGGCCTCGCCCCTTGTTTTACGCGATCACCCTTACACGATCAGCGCGGCGTCTTCCTCTGCCGCCAGCTGCTTCAGCCTGGGCAGGGCCTGGCCCTGGCTGTCGAACACGTGGCAGTGGCGCGGGTCCGCCTGTACGAAGCGGCGGCTGCCCGGCGCCGGTTCGGCCTCGTGGCCGCTCAGTTTCAGCGCGATGGGCTCCTCGGCGCCTTCCACGCGCAGGTAGACGATTTGCTGGTCGCCCAGGTGCTCCACCAGCTGCACCGTCGCCGGCAGGCCGGATTCGGCGAAAAACAAGTGTTCGGCGCGCGCGCCCAGCGTCAGTTCGCCTGGAGCGGATTCGGCCAGCGGCAGCGTCAGCCGATAGTCGCCCGGCAGTTGCAGCTGCAGGCCGCTGGGCGAATGCTGCAGCGCGCGCGCCGGGATGAAGTTCATCTTCGGCGAGCCGAGGAAGCCGGCGACGAAGCGGTTGGCCGGGCGGTTGTACAGCTCCAGCGGCGTGCCCACCTGTTCGATGCGGCCGGCGTTGAACACCGCGATGCGGTGACCCAGCGTCATCGCCTCTACCTGATCGTGGGTGACGTAGATCATGGTGCTGCCCAGTTCCTGGTGCAGCCGCGCCAGCTCGATGCGCATCTGCACCCTGAGCGCGGCGTCCAGATTGGACAGCGGCTCGTCGAACAGGAACACGCCGGGTTTGCGCACGATGGCGCGGCCTATGGCCACGCGCTGGCGCTGGCCGCCGGACAGGGCCTTGGGCTTGCGGTCCAGCAGGTGCTCGATCTGCAGCGTCAGGGCGGCGCGGTGCACGGCGGCGTCTATCTCCGCCTTGCTGTGGCCGGCCAGCTTCAGGCTGAAGGCCATGTTTTCGCGCACCGTCATGTGCGGGTACAGCGCGTAGCTCTGGAACACCATGGCCAGGCCGCGGCGGGCGGGCTCGACATCGTTGGACAGCCTGTCGTCTATCCACAGTTCGCCGGCGCTGATGTCTTCCAGGCCGGCGATCATGCGCATCATGGTGGACTTGCCGCAGCCGGACGGGCCGACGAAGACCATGAATTCGCCATCGCGGATGTCCAGGCTGACGTCGTGGATCACGGCGTTGCCGTCGTCGTACACCTTGCGGATGTTTTTCAGCGAGAGTCGGGACATCTCATTGCTCCTGATAGGGTTGGCCCAGCGCTACCGGCAGGCGGCCGGCGGCGGCGATTTCGCCGGCCAGGCGGCGGCTGACGGCTTCCAGCGCGGCATCGGCGAAGCCGTAGCTGATCAGCGCCGGCGCGGCGATGTCGGCGGCGGCGTAAGGGTTCCATAATGCCAGATGCAAGTCCGGTTTCCAGGTTTGCTGCTCGCGCCGGCCGTAGCGCTCGCGCGTGGTGGAGGCCAGGACGGTGAATACGCCGTCTTGCGGCAGGGTGGACCAGTCCAGTGCGGCGCGCTGCTGGAAACGCACCACTTCCAAGGCATGGCGATGCGACAGCGCGGCCACTAGCTTGCTGGCGGACAGGCCGGCTTCGGACACGCCGTCGGACGGGGCTTGATCCTGCACCACCAGCCGCAGCCGTTGGCCGGCCGGCAGCGTGGGCACCTCGCCATAGGGCGTCAACGCGCGCCGCCAGGCGTCGGCGAACAAGGCCTCGTCGGCCGCGCGCTGCTCCGCGGCGTAGTCGTAATCGTCGCGGCTGGGGTAGCGGCGGATCAACGCGTCCACCCGCTCGGCGGCTTCTTCCAGCCGCGCCTGGGCCAGCTCGCCGCTTTGCACGGCCGCGCGCAAGGCGTCGAAACTGGCCTCCATTTCCTCCGGAAACTGCAGCACCAGGGACAGGTCGGCGCCGGCTTTCAGCGTCTGCACCGACCCGGCGGCCTGGCCCCAACGTTCGCGTATCGCCTTCATGTTCAGCGCGTCGGTGATGGCCACGCCGCGGAAGCCCAATTCGCGCCGCAGCAGGCCGGTGAGGATGGCCGGCGACAAGGTGGCCGGCCATTCAGCGTCCAGCGCCGGGAAGCGGATGTGGGCGCTCATCAGCGCCGGCGCGTGGGCGGACAAGGCCTTGAACGGCGCCAGCTCGTAGTCGCGCAGCTCGGCCTGCGGCTTGTCCACCACCGGCAGGTCCAGATGGGAATCGGTATGGGTGTCGCCATGGCCGGGGAAGTGCTTGACGCAGCAGGCCACGCCTTCCGCCAGATGGCCTTCCATCCAGGCGCGGGCAAGTTGGGCGGCGCGGGCGGGATCGGCGCCGAAGGAGCGCTCGCCTATCACCGGGTTGGCCGGATTGTTGTTCAGGTCCAGCACCGGGGCGAAGTTCCAGTTGACGCCCAGGCTCTTCAGTCCGCGCGCCACCGCGCCGCCCGCCTTGCGCGCCAGCTCGTCGTCGCCGACGGCGGCTAGCGCCATCGCGGCCGGCGCTTGCGGCAGGAACAGGGTGCGCATCACGCCGCCGCCTTCCTGATCCAGCCCGATCAGAATGTCCTCGCCCAACGCGCATTTCAGGTCAGCCGCCAGGCGGCGGGTGGAGGCGGCGTCCGGCACATTGCGGCGGAACAGGCAGATGGCGCGCACCCGCATCTTTTGCAGGCGCGCCGCTTCTTCTTCGCTCAATACCGGGCCTTCCACATCCACCATCAGGCAGCGGCCGGCCAGTTGATCCAGTTGTTCCTTGCTCAGGGTCATTTCACCGCTCCATCGAAGCCGCGCAGGAAGTAGCGCTGGGTAAACAGGAAGACGATCAGGATGGGCAGCACGGTCAGCACCGCGCCGGCCGCCACCACCCGCGTCTTGAAGCTGAAGGCGCCGGCCAGATACAGCACGCCGACAGACAGCGGAAACTTGTCCGGACTGGACATCACGATGGATGGCCAGATGTACTGGTTCCATGCCGACACCGTGGTGAGGATGGTCAGCGCCGCCAGCGCCGGCCGCGACAGCGGCAGCATGATCTTCCAGAAGATTTGCCACTCCGACGCGCCGTCGACGCGCGCGGCGTCTATCAGATCCTGCGGCACCGCCTCGAAGGCCTGTTTCATCAGGAAAATGCCCACCGCGCCGGCCAGCGTCGGCAGCACCACGCCGCTATAGCTGTCGGTCAGCTGCAGCTTGGACACGGTGATGAAGTTGACCAGGAAGTTGACCTCGCTGGGCAGGATCATGGTGGCCAGGATGGCGCCGAACACCAGCCGGCGGCCGGGAAACTGCATCCGCGCCAGCGGGTAGGCGGCCAGCGCGCTGACCAAGAGCGTGCCGGCCACGGTCAGCGCGGTGATGGCGAAGGAGTTGCGATAGAAGGACAGGATGTCGATGCTGGACACCGCCTCGCGGAAGTTGGCCAGCGTCGGCGCCGTGGGCAGCAGGGGCGGCGGGAAGGCGAACACCTCGCCGTCGCCGGACAGCGCCGTCACCAGCGTCCACCAGAAGGGGTAGACGGTGATCAGGCCGATGGCGGCCAGGGCCAGGTAATGGAGCGCGCGGTTGCCCAGGCGGTCCAGCCGCGGCCGCGCGCGGGCGGCGGCTGCGGGCAGGGTGGTGGAAGGATTCATCTCGCCTCCTCAGCGGTCGCGCGGTTGCAGGTAACGGAAATTCAGCCAGGCCAGCACGATGCAGAAGGCCGACATCACCAGGCTGGCGGCCAGCGCGCGGCCGAAGTTCAGCGACTTGATGCCGAACTCGTAGGCGTAATACAGCGCGGTGTAGGTGGACTGCATCGGTCCGCCCTTGGTCAGGATCTGCACTTCCTCGAAGGCCTTGACGGCGGCCAGCACCGACATGATGGAGCACAGCAGGATGGTGGGCGAGAGCAGCGGCACGGTGATGCGCCAGAAGCGCTGCCAGCGGCCGGCGCCGTCCAGCTGCGCCGCTTCGTAGACGTCGGCCGGCACCGATTGCAGGCCGGCCAGGTACAGCACCATATACCAACCTATGCCGCGCCAGACGGTGATGAACATCACGGCGAACAGCGCGATGTGGTCGTCGGTGAGCCAGCCCACCGGGTCATTGATCAGATGCAGCCAGCGCAGCACGGCGTTGAGCACGCCGTCCTCGGTGTACATGAAGTTCCAGATGATGCCTATCACCGATACCGAGGTGACCACCGGCAGATAGTAGGCGGCGCGGAACAGCTTGATGCCGGGCAGATTGTTGTTGACCAGCACCGCCAGCAGCATGGCCAGCAGCTGGATGACCGGCACCACCACCAGATACAGCGCCGAATTCTTCAGCGCCGACAGGAACAGCTCGTCGCCGAACAGATCGCGGAAATTGTCCCAGCCCACCCATTGCGGCGCGTCTATCAGGTTGTAGCGGGTGAAGGCGAGAAAAGAGCCGAAGCCCACCGGCCAGAACGAAAACGCGGCCAGCAGCAGCAGCGCCGGGGCCAGGAAGAGATAAGCCTGCAGGGTGGTCTTGCGGGTGTGGCGCATGGCCTTGGATCCCCTGTGTGATTGTGAAAACGCCCGCCCGCCGCGCGCGGCGGCGGACGGGCCGGGACAACGGTTTACAGCTTGCCGGACCAGTAGGCGGCGGCTTCGTCCAGCGCGGCCTTGGCGTCCTGGCGGCCGGTCACCGCTTTTTCCACCGCGGCCGACAATTTGGCCGACAGCGTGTCGGCGTTCTTCACCGACAGGAACAGGGTGCGGGTCTTGTCCAGGTTGGCGGCGGCGATGCCGACGGCGCGCTCGGCCGGACCGGCGTTGTCGGCCGCTTTCTGGAAGTGCGGGTCCTGCGCCGCCTTGCGCGCGGTGGGCAGGGTGCCGGCCTGTTTGGCGAAGGCCAGCTGGTTGTCGGCGTTGGTCAGGTAATTGCCGAACTTGCCGATTTCCGGCAGCAGCGCCTTGTCCACGTTGCGCGCCACGGCGAAGTTGAACATCCAGCCGCCGGCGGCGATGCCGGTGGGGCCGAGCGGCGCGGCGGCGACGCGGGTGTCGCGGTAGACCTTGGGCGCTTCGTCGCGCACGCGGGTCAGCGTGGTCGGCGTCGATTCCAGCATGGCCAGGCGGCCGCTGTTATACGCCGCCATCGACACCTGGAAGTTGTCCTGAGAGAACAGATTATCTTTCAGCAGCGCGCCGGCCTTGTAGGCGTCGGCCAGCTTTTTGACGAAGGCGACGTGGGCCGGGCTGTTGAAGGCCGGCTTGCCATCCTTGACCACGTCCAGGCCGTTCTGCATCAGCAAGGCCTCGATCTTGGTCGGGCCCAGCGTCGGCGCGAAGCCGGCCACGCCGGTCTTGGCCTTGATGATCTTGGCGTACTTCAGCTCTTCGTCGAAGGACTTGGGCGGCTGGTTCGGGTCCAGGCCGGCCTTCTTGAACAGGGCGGCGTTGTAGGTGATCACATTGGCGCCGTTGTAGTGCGGGAAGGCGTAGACCTTGCCGTTGAAGGTGACGTCCTTCAGCGCGCCCGTCACGTACTGGTTCTTGTCTATCAGGCTGTCCAGCGGCTGGATCAGGCCTTCCTGCTGGTAGTCATAGGCCCAGGGCACGTTCAGGTTGACCAGGGCCGGCGGCTTGCCGGCGCCGACGGCGGCGGTGAACTTGGCCTGGATCACGTCCCAGGGGTAGTCGGTCCATTTGACTTCCACATTGGGGTGCTCGGCGTTGTACTTGGCCACCAGCTGCTTGAAATAGCCGTCGAATTTGGGCGACAGGCTCATGGTCCACACTTCCAGCACCGGCTTGTCGGCGGCGTGGGCGGCCAACGGGGCGGACAGGCCGGCGGCGATCAGCAGGGACAGGCTAAGAGTCTTCAGCTTCATGATTGGTTTTCTCCTTTGTGGCTTCGCCTATCGAACCCGATGGGCGAAGCGGCCGGCACTGTCATGCCGGCCACTGGTTTCATCAGAAGGTCTTGCTGTAGGAAGCGATCACTTTCACGTCGTTGCGGTCCTTCTTGCCGTAGAAGTCGCCGGAGCGATACCAGGCCGGATAGACGCCTATGCTGGCACCCTTGAGCGGGCCGCTTTGCACGGTGTAGCCGGCGCTGAAGTCGAACTCATGCGCCTTGCTGTCGGCGGCGCCGTTCGGATTCTTCAACCCGGTGGCGTAGTTGGCGCTGGCGCCTACCGTGAAGCCGGGCAGGCCGGACTTGGCGAAGTCGTAGTTCACGCCCAGCTTGAGCACCTGGGTGCCGTCCCAGACGAAGTCATCGTCCTGGCCCCAGGTCTGGATGAAGTTGCGGTTGTCGCTATTGCCGTACGGCGTCATGCGGAAGTTCACTTCGCCGCCGTCCGGATTGCGGCTCTTGCCTAGGCCGCCCATCAGCGACAGGCCGCCGCTGGCGTAAGTCAGGCTGCCGCTGGTGTGCCAGGCGGTTTGCGAGTTTTTCATGCCGAGCTGGGCTTCATCCTTGCCCTGGAAGTAGTAGGCGACGCCGGTCAGCGTGTCGCCGCCGGACAACTTCCAGGTGTAGGAGCCGGCGATTTGCGCGGTGCGGCGGTAGTCCTTGCCTTCGCCCACGCCGAAGTCGATGAAGGCGTTCTCCGGCGCGTAGCGCAGACCCAGGCTGTTGACGTAGTCCACTTTCTTGGCGCCGCTGCCGTTGGTGCGTCCCTGTTCCCAGGAGTTGGTCATGTCGCGGAAGCGGTTGTCCCATTCGTTGCGGAACTGGTCGGCCCAGCCATAGCCCACTTCGAAGTCGCCTATCTTGTATTTGCCTTCGAAGCCGCGGTAGGAGTGGGACTGCAAGCCGCCGGAAGTGCCCATGGTGCCAATGCTGATCGGGGTGTAGCCGGCGCGGGCGGAGAAGCCCTGGCCGTCCGGGCTTTGGCGGAATTTCAGCGCGGCCTGGCTCAGCACCACGTCGCTCTTGTCTCTGCCGCCGCCGCCTTCGTTCGGATCGCTTTGGTCGTTGTAGTCGTGGTACAGCACTTCGGAGAAACCTATGCCTTTGGTCAGGCGGATGGAGCTATGGGCGGCGGCGTCGAAGCCTAGGCGGTCCCAGGCATAGCCGGACTTGAAGTTCAGGCCCAGGTTCAAGGCATTGACGCGGATGTCGCCGCCATTGCTGTTGTTCGGCTGCTTTTCCTGGCGGTCGCGGCCGTAGTACAGCGCGCTGAAAGTGGTTTCGGATTTTTTCAGCAGATCGTAAACATCGCTTTCCGGAATGGCCTGGGCAGTGCCTTTCAGCGCCGGGCCATCGCTGCCGGGGGGGATCGTGGAATCGCCGGCGGCCAGAGCCAAGCCGGAACAGGCGGCCATCACGGCCAGCATTATGACGCGTTGCGAGTGCATTTTTTTCTCCAGGGCCAGTTGCGGAATCCATGCTTGGAAGTCCTGGAGGCAAGTTATCTGGTCTTATAGTGGTCTTCAATTGGTATGAGACCATTTGTGTTCAAAATGATTTTAATCGTGTTGCAATGTTGCCATGCAATGTGAATTTCATGATTTAAATCACGTAATAATGGATTGTTTAACAATAAAAACAAGATTGATATTATTTACAAGCAATTTAAATCCAATCAATTTCAGATTTGAATGTCATTTTGATTGTTTGCAAATAAATATCCAATTAAATACCACTTAATTTTTCACAAATGAAAATCCTCAATGGAATATAAATTGCTGCATTGCAGCAATCGTATGATCAAGCGGGGTGGTCGCTACCTGTTGCGGAGCGCGCAAAAGACTTGAGCGCCTGAGGCAGGCGCTCAATGTAGCGGAATCCGACGCTGGCGCAGGGGGCGCCAGCGGGCTAGGAGCTTAGGCCTGCCAGGCCGCGGGAACGGGAACGGCGAGCGGGGCCGCGGCGTTGGACGCTGCTGCTGCGCCGGCCGGCAGTTGGAAATGGCTGATGGCGCTTTGCAAGGCGGCGGCCATCTGCTCCACCTGGCTGGCGGCCTCGGCCGTTTGCGCGGCGGCGGTGCTGGTCTCCTCGGACATTTGCGCCACCTGCTCCACATTGGCCGCGATGTCGGCGCCGGCCTGCTGCTGCTCGTTCAGCGAGGCGGCGATGCCGGACAGCGATTGCTTGACGCGCGCCGCATTGCCGGCGATGCCGCCTATCGCCTCGCGGGCGCGCTCCGCCCGGACCAGCCCGGCCTCCATCTGGTCCACGGTGCCGTGGATGTTGTCCACCACGTGCTGGCTGCAATCCAGCATGTCGCGGATGCTGTCGCCGATCTCGGCGGTGGATTGCGAGGTGCGTTCGGACAGCTTGCGCACCTCGTCCGCCACCACGGCGAAACCGCGGCCCTGCTCGCCGGCGCGGGCGGCCTCGATGGCGGCGTTCAGCGCCAAGAGATTGGTCTGCTCCGCCACATCGCGTATCACCTGGATCACGCTGGCGATTTCCTGCGAGCGGCTGCCCAGCAGGTCCGCCTGTTCTTGCGAGGCGCGGGCCTGTCCGGCGACGCGGCTCATTGTCTGCAGCGTTTCGTCGATGATGGCTTCGCCGCGGCCGGCCAGCTCGCCGCTGGACACCGAATCCTTGGCCACGTCGGCGGTGTTGTCGCTGACCGAGCTGATGCTGACCGACAATTGCTCCACCGAGGCGGACATGGAGGAGGCCGCGCGGGTCTGCTCCTCCGCGCTGCTGGCCACCTGTTCCGAGGCGGCGGCCAGCTCCGCGGCGCTGTTGGACAGCCTCAGCGTGACGTCCTGCATATTGCGCAGCAGCTGGATCAGCGCGCTCTGCATCCTGGCCATGGAAGCGACGATGCTGCCCTGGTCGCCGCGCTTCACCGCCAGCTTCTGGCTCAAGTCGCCTTGGGCGATGCGGCCGGCCAGCGCGACGACGTCGCGCGGCTCGCCGCCCAGCTCCGCCAGCAGGCTGCGCACGATGGCTTGCGCCAGCAAGAGGCCCAGCAGCACGCCGGAGCCGATCAGGCCGATGTTGACCAGCCGGGCGGACGCGGCGTTTTTCTGCGCGTCGGCGAACTGCTCCGCCGCCACGCGCAGCTGCAAATCCACCAGCGCGTTGACGCGATTGGCCACGGGATCGATGGCCGGATACATCTGGGTATCGACATAGCTCTGCAACGCCGCTTCGTCGCCGCGCTGCACGATCTGCCGCAAAGCGTCGGCGCTGCGGTTGGCGGTGTCCATGGCCTGGTCCGCCTGGTCCGCCAGTTGCCTTTCCTCGGACGTCAGATAGGTGGAGCGATAGTCTCGCCACTGCCGCCGGATATCGGTCTGCGCCCGGTCCAGGTTAGCCAGGAAGGCGGCGGGCGCCAGGGCGTGGTTGCGCAGCTTGTGCGCGTTGTCGACGATGCCGTCGGCGTAGCCCTCGCCGACGATTTTCAGCTGTTTCAGGCACAGCACGCGGTCGTTGTAGGTGGTGGCGAAGGCGTTCAGTATCTCGTTCTGGGTGCGCAGGCCGTACAGGCCGACGAGGATGGGAACGGTCAGCAGGGCCAGCACCATGACGGCCAGGCGCTGGAAGATGGTGAGATGGCGGAACATGGCGGGCTCGCAGGAAAGGAATGGAGGCCGCGGCCTCCGATATTCTTGGGTTAGCAGCCGTCATATGCCGAAGCAATGCGTATGAATAGTTCTTGGTAGTCACACTTAAGTAATCGCCGTAGGCAGCCTGCTATCTATAAGCCCATGATTCCGCTATACTTCTGCGCCCGCCACTAGGCGCGAATAACCCTATTGCCAGCCCGGAACCGTCATGAGCCTGTTGCCGCACCAAGTCGAACTGCTGTCCCCCGCCAAAACCGCCGAAATCGGCCGCGAAGCCATCCTGCACGGCGCGGACGCGGTGTACATAGGCGGGCCGTCGTTCGGCGCGCGCCACAACGCCTGCAATAGCGTGCAAGACATCGCCGGCCTGGTTGAATTCGCCCATCGCTACCACGCGCGCATCTTCGCCACGCTGAACACCATCCTGCACGACGCGGAGCTGGACGCCGCGCGCAAGCTGATCTGGCAGCTGTACGACGCCGGCGTGGACGCGCTGATCATCCAGGATATGGGCATCCTGCAGATGGACCTGCCGCCCATCCAGCTGCACGCGTCCACCCAGTGCGACATCCGCGACGAGGACAAGGCGCGCTTCCTGTCCGACTCCGGCTTCAGCCAGATCGTGCTGGCGCGCGAGCTGACCATTCCGCAGATCAAGAAGATAGCCGACCGCGTGGCGGACAGCGCGACCATCGAATACTTCATCCACGGCGCGCTGTGCGTGGCCTTCTCCGGCCAGTGCTACATCAGCCACGCCGACAACGGCCGCAGCGCCAACCGAGGCGACTGCTCCCAGGCCTGTAGGCTGCCGTACACGCTGACCGATGAAACGGGCGGCGTGGTGGCCTTCGACAAGCATTTGCTGTCCATGAAGGACAACAACCAGAGCGCCAATCTGGAAGCGCTGCTGGACGCCGGCGTGCGGTCTTTGAAGATAGAGGGCCGCTACAAGGACGTGTCCTACGTCAAGAACATCACCGCCCACTACCGCCTGCTGCTGGACGAAATCTTCGAGCGCCGCCCGGAACTGGCGCCGGCCGCCAGCGGCACGAGCGAAGTCTTCTTCACGCCGGACCCGGACAAGACCTTCCACCGCGGCGCGACCGACTACTTCGCCACCGGCCGCAAGCAGGACATCGGCGCCTTCGATTCGCCCAAGTTCGTCGGCGTCGGCCTGGGCGTGGTGCACAAGGTGGGCGACGGCTGGTTGGAGATCGCCACCAGCGAACAGATGTCCAACGGCGACGGCATCAACTTCATGAAAAAGCGCGAAGTGGTGGGCATGCAGCTCAACACCGTCAAGCAGGTGGGCAAGGCCGATGGCGGGCTGCTGGTATGGCGCTGCGAGCCTAACGATCCGGCCGCGCTGGCCGGCTTGAAACCAGGCGTCGACATCAGCCGCAACCGCGACCACGCCTGGGAGCTGGCGCTGCTGAAAAAATCGGCCGAGCGCCGCGTCGGCGTATGGGGCACGCTGTCCGAAACCGCCTCCGGCCTGGAACTGACGTATGCCGACGCCGATGGCTGCAGCGCCAGCGCCAGCGTGGATTTGGCGCTGGAGCCGGCCAAAGACGCCGCCCGCGCGGAACAAAGCCTGCGCGACGCCGCCGCCAAGCTCGGCAACACCATGTTCCAGGCGCACGACGTGTCGCTGAGCCTGTCCCAGCCGTGGTTCGTGCCGGCTTCGGTCATCAACGGCCTGCGTCGCGAGGCGGTGGAAAAACTGGAAGCGGCCCGCGCCGCCGCCTGGGCCCGCCCCGAGCGCAAAGCCGCCGTCGAGCCGCCGGTTCTCTTCCCGCAGAAAGAGCTCAGCTATCTCGCCAACGTCTACAACGCGCTGGCCTGGGACTTCTACAAGCAGCATGGCGTGGAAGTGATAGAGCCGGCCTACGAGGCGCACCAGGAAGAGGGCGAGGTCAGCCTGATGATCACCAAGCACTGCCTGCGCTTCTCCTACAATCTGTGCCCCAAGCAGGCCAAGGGCGTGAAGGGCGTGATGGGCCAGGTGCGCGCCGATCCGATGATCCTGAAGTCCGGCGACGAAACCTATACCTTGAAGTTCGAATGCCGGCCCTGCGAGATGCACGTGATGGGCAAGATGAAGAAGCACATCCTGAAATCCCCGCCGCCGAGCGAAATCCCCGCTTCCGCGCCGATCACCTTCTTCAAGCAGCGGCCGCAATAATCGGCCCGGCCTCCCGGCTGGCGGCAAGACACAGGCAAACCATGGCGGTTTGCCTTTTTTACGCCCAGAGGCTGTTCCGGCGATGACATTTCAATTTGCGTTGCGTAATGGCATGCTGAAAATAGCGCGCTATCGAGCGGCGCCCCGCGTACAGAGGGAGGCGAGATGGACAGAGACGATAGGCGGAGGAAGCGTGTGGACTCGCAGCGGCGCCAGTGCCGGCATCCGGAGCGAAGATGGACGTGATCTTGAAGCCCGCGGGGCTGGCGGATGCGCAAACCTTGCATCGCATGCAGGTGGAGGCATTCCTGCCGCTGCTGCTGAAATACCAAGACCATGACATCAGCCCGGCCTGCGAGAGTCAGGCGCGGCTGACGGAAAAGCTGCGGCAGCCAGACGCTGTCTTTTATCTGATCGAGCGGGAGGGCCGGACCGTAGGCGCCATGCGGGTGGTCGAACAGGCCGAGAGCGGATGCTGCCGCATCAGTCCCATTTTCATCCTGCCGGCTTTTCAAGGCCAAGGCATCGCGCAGGCCGCCATGCGGCAAGCGGAGCGTTTGCATCGTCCCAGCCATGGCTGGCGGCTGGACACCATTCTGGAAGAGCGCGGGAATTGCCATCTTTATGAAAAGCTTGGTTATGCGCGAATGGGACCGGCCAGGGCCATCCAGCCGGGCATGCATTTGATTTCATATGGGAAAATGAGGTAATTCATTTCGCATTCTTTTAAATTCTTTTGTCATTAATATTCGTAATGTTCTATTAAATTCTTTGCCGTTATCTGTTAATGGAAATTACATGGCATGAGGTGGCCAGGCATGGGCAAGCTTGGATGGATAGGCATGGCGGGCGGATGGCTGATGGCGGCATCGAGCGTGTTGGCCGGCCCTGAGCAGCCGGAATACCAGTGCGGCCAGCAATATCGCACCACGCAAGATATCTCTGATTGTTTGGGCAAGGTGGTGGATAACTTGGAGCTTGAGCTGACGCGCTATCTGGAGGCGGCGCAGCGGCGGATTGACCGGGAAAATGACAAAAAGCCCGATCTGCAAGGCGAGCAGGCGGCTTGGCGGCAATGCGTGAGCGCCCATTGCGGCGATGCTTACGATTACTGGCGCGACGGCTCCATTCCTTACATCGAGGCGCCTTTATGCTCCATCCGACTGGCCCGTGAGCGCACGCATCATATCTGGGAGGCGTTTCTCACGTATCCGGACTCCACGCCGCCCCTCCTGCCGGAGCCTCAGCTCTGAGCGCCACAGGCTGTCGCCAGCTTGCCACGGAACCTAAGCTAACGCAGCCATGTCCATAAGATTTTGATAATCTTATCAAATAGGGAAAGAATGAAAATAATAGCCGCTCTGCATGGCCTGCTGATGATATCGACCGCCTTGCTGACGTTGTGGTCGCCCATTGCGAATGCTTGTACCCGCGCCTTGTGGAATACCAACCAACAGGCCGTGGTGGCCAGCCGCTCCATGGATTGGTCCGAGTCCACCCAGCCCCGGCTGATGATCCTGCCGCGCGGCATGGAGAGAGACGGCGGCAAGCTGGGGCCGGCTGCCGTGGTGAAGGAGAATCCGGCGCGTTGGACATCCAAATATGGCAGCGTGGTGACCTCGGCCTATGGCGTGGGCGCGGTGGATGGCATGAACGAAAAGGGCCTGGCCATGCACCTGTTGTTCCTCACCGCCACCGACTACGGCGCGCGCGAGCCGGGCAAGCAGGGCGTGCAGGCAGGGCTGTGGGGCCAGTACCTGCTGGACCAGGCGGCCACGGTGAGTGAGGCGCTGCAGGCGATGAAAGCCATCCAGCCGGTGATGGTGGAGTACGCCGGCTTCAAGTCTTCGCTGCATCTGGCGATAGAAGACGCCAGCGGCGATTCGGCGTTGATCCAGTACATAGACGGCAAGCCGCATGTCTATCATGGCCGGGAATTCCGCGTGCTGACCAATGATCCGCCGTACGAGCGGCAGCTGGCGGAGCTGAAGAAGCGAGACTTCGCCCAGGCCACGCGCGAGACGCCGCTGCCGGGCAACGTCAATCCGGTGGACCGCTTCATCCGCGCCAATTATTTCCTCGATACGCTGCGCGAGCCGCAAAGCCAGCGCCAGGCGGTGGCGTCCATCCTGTCCATCGCGCGCAATGTCTCGGTGCCGTTCAACGCGCCTTACAAGACGCCGGGCTCCACCTATGACACCGAATACCGCACGGTGGCGGACCTCTCCAGCAAGCAGTATTTCTTCGAACTGGCCAGCAGTCCCAATCTGCTGCGGGTGGATCTGGCCAAGATAGATTTCCAGGCCGAACAGGCGGCGCGCATCCTGAATCCGGATCAGGAAGACCTGACCGGTGAAGTCAACGACCGCTTCCAGCCCATGGCCAAGGCGCTGTTCTGAATCCTCAACCGGGCATGGTAATGTGATTTACCGATCTGGCAGGCCGGACCCCGCGCTCTCGCAGAGCGCCGCCCGTGTGTTTTCAAATGGGGGAATTGATGCGCGCGCAAGAATTGCAGACCTATCTGCACGAACATATCCCGCTGTCCCGCGCCATGGAGGCGTCGGTTCTGACGCTGGATCCAGACGGCGTCACGCTGGGCGCGCCGCTGGCGCCCAATATCAACCACCGCGCCACGGTGTTTGGCGGCAGCGCCTCGGCGCTGGCCATTCTGGCGGCGTGGTCCTTGCTGCATACACGTTTGCGGGATCAGGGACTGAGCGCCACGCTGGTGATACAGCGCAACAGCATGGAGTACGAAAAGCCCATCGCCGGCGCGTTCACCGCCCGCTCCGCGTTGGCTGATCCGGACGATTGGCCGCGCTTCGTGAACATGCTGGCGCGCAAGGGCAGGGCGCGCATCGCGGTGACGGCGCAATTGCGCTGCGAGGGTGTTGCGGCGGGGCGGTTGATGGGGGAATTCGTCGCGCTGACGGGCTAGCAGCGTCCTTTCTTGGCCTGGCCCGGCGGGCAGGAGCGGCCCTTGTCGTGATGATGGCGGTGGCGGCGCGGTTTACGGGTATCGCGCGATTCGGGACGGGATACCGTTTGACGATTGTAATCGTGGCCTATGGCCGCGCCGGTGGCGCCGCCGACTGCTCCGCCTAGTATGGCGCCGTTGCGGCCGCCCACCGCCTCGCCCATCGCCGCGCCGGCCGCGCCTCCCAAGGCGCCGCCGACGATGGTGGAAGTGGAAGCCTGGGCGGCGGGGGCTGCGGCCAGGACCAGAGTGAGGGCGATGATGAATCTCGACATGCTTCGATTTCCTGCGATGACTGTGGATGGCCGCGCCGGGCGGCCTGTTGGTTTGCGCTTCCCGCGAGGCGGCGAAGGGCTTATGGTTGAACTTCGAGTAGACATGCCGCGAGTGGTTCCATGCGTGAATTGACCCTTTTCAAGCTGATTTGCATAATGATCGAACTTTCCTGATGCGGTATGCGCCATGCCCAATCTGAATTCCCGCTGTCCCGGCGCAGCCTGGCCGGATTATCAAGGCGGCGGCCTGCTGAATTTGATGCAGACGCTGAGCTGGGAGCTGGGCGGGCCGGATCTGGGTTATCCGCCGTTGGCGTCTGGCGCGCTGGCCGGCATTGGCCGCCATCGCCATGTCTGCCTGTTGCTGATAGACGGGCTGGGCGCGGCGCAGCTGCGGCGGCTGGGGCCGGAAAGCCGATTGCGGCTGCTGCAGCGGGCCACGCTGAGCAGCGTGTTCCCGCCCACCACCACGGCGGCGGTGACCACGGTGCTGACCGGGCGGCCGCCGGCCGCCCATGGACTGATAGGCTGGCACCAGCTGCACGGCGAGGAAATCATCGCGCCGCTGCCGCTCTATGTGCGCCATCCGGCGGGCAGCGCCAGCACGCCGCGGCGGCTGGCCGATTCGCTGTTCGCCGCGCCGCCGCTGTTCGAGCATTTTTCACGGCCGGCTTTCCTGATGCTGCCCGAAGACATCTGCGATTCGCCCTGCAGCCGCCATCACGCCGGCAGCAGCCTGCGGCTGCCGTACCGCGACTCCGAAGACGCCTTCGTCCAGCTGACGGCGCGGCTCAACTCGCCGGCGCCGGCCTTCCATTATCTCTATCTGCGGCAACTGGACGCGTTGATGCATGAGCTGGGGCCGGAGGACGAGGCGGCGGAGCGCCTGCTGGCGGAACTGGACAATGACGTGGGCAGGCTGCTGCAGGCGGCCAAGCAGAACGACGCGGCGGTGATCGCGATCGCCGATCACGGCTTCACCGCCGCGCCGGCCGCGCAATGGGTGGACGTGGATGCCTATCCGGAATTGTATGGCCTGCTGGCGCGGCCCTTGTCCGGCGAGACGCGGATGACGTATTGCCATGTCAAGCCGGGCTGCGCGGCGCGGTTTCTTGAGCTGGCTCGGGAGCGGCTGGGCCACGCCTGCTGGGCGGAGCCGAGCGCGGCCCTGCTCGAAGCCGGCGTGTTCGGGCCGGGGCCGGCGCATCCGGATCTGGCGCGGCGCTGCGGCGATGTGACGCTGATCGCCAAGCCGGGCTGGAACCTGCGCGATACCCTGGCCGGCGAGCGCAAGTTCCAGGAGGCCGGCATGCATGCCGGCGTGCATCCGGATGAAATGGAAATTCCTTTGAGCGTCTACCGGCCCTGAGGCGGCGCGTCTATTTTGCTAGGAGATGGGCGTGGGAAACGGGCATGGCGATTGAGACGGAACGGCTGTTGCTGCGGCAATGGCGGGACAGCGACCTGGCGCCGCTGACCGAAATGAACCGGGACCCGCAGGTGATGCGCTACTTTCCAGACCTGCTGACGCCGGAACAGAGCCGGGAGGCTTGGGAGAGGATGCGCGGCTGGATAGACGAGCACGGTTGGGGATTGTGGGCCGTGGAGGAGATCGCCTCCGGCGGCTTCATCGGCCTGGTTGGGCTGGCGGTGCCGCGCGTGGCTCTGCCCTTCATGCCCTGCGTGGAAGTGGGTTGGCGCTTGCGGCCGCAGGCCTGGGGCCGCGGCTATGCCAGCGAAGCGGCGAAGCGCGCGCTGGCCTTGGCCTTTGACGAGCTGGCGCGGGACGAGGTGGTGTCGTTCACGTCCTTGCTGAATCTGCCGTCGCAGCGGGTGATGCGGCGCATCGGCATGCGCGACGCGGGCCGCGATTTCGATCATCCTTCGGTGCCGGAGGGCCATCCGCTGCGCCGGCACGGTCTGTATTCATTGAAGGCGACAGAGTGGCGGGACGGCAGAGGGTGGGCGCTTGCCTCCTGATTATGCCAATGATATCTTTCTGCGCCGTTTGTCTGGAGAATGACATGAGGCAGCGCATCGCCGCCGGCGTGATCGTGGAACGAGCAGGCAAGATCTTGATGGTGCGGCACCGCAAGCCGGGCGCTTATGACTTCTGGGTGGCGCCGGGCGGCGGCGCGATTGAAGACGAGGCGCTGGCCGACGCCGCGGCGCGCGAGGCCTGGGAGGAGTGCGGCCTGCGCGTGCGGATAGGCCCGCTGCTGTATATCGAGGAATTCGCGAGCCCGGAAACCCGCGAATGCAAGTTCTGGTTCGCCGGCGAGCTGTTGGGCGGCGTGATCGATTGCAGCGCCGAGGAGGCCGCGCGCGAGCACATCGTCGAGGCGGCCTGGCTGGCGCGCGAAGATTTCTCCGGCAAAACGGTGTTTCCGCCCATGCTGCTGGACGATTACTGGCGAGACCGCGAGCGCGGCGTCGCCGCGCCGCGCCGCGCCGCGTTACGTCGGCTTGCGGCAGATGGATTTCTACTGAGCCGCGTCCCCATTCTTTTGTTCTCATATTGGATTAGCTATGTTTGCTTTGATCGTGACTTTGCGCGCGAAGGATGCGCGGGACGCGCCGGCCGTGGCCGCCGCCTTGGCGCGGATGCGGCCGCTATGCCTGGCCGAGCCCGGCTGTCTGCTGTGGGAGGCTTACCATTCCCAGAGCAATGCGGAGCAGTTCGTGCTGGTGGAGCATTGGCAGAGCCGAGAGCACTGGGAGGCGCACGGCCAGTTGGAAGCGATCCAGACTATCTATTTGCCGGAAGTGCTGCCGCGCGTCGAGCGCGCCGCGCATCCGAGCGACATGCTGGGGAGGGAGGCGTGACCTTGGATCATCCCCTGCTGCTGCAGGCTTATTCGCAGTTGTTGATCCAGCTGGAAGAGCTGCCGGTCTTCCTGCGCAAGACGCTGGCCGGCTTGCCGGCGGAGGCGTGGGGGCGGTTGCCGGCCGAGGACGGCTCGCCGCTGCTGGAGCATGTCTGGCATGTGCATGACTGCGAGACCGACCTCTACGGCATGCGCATCCGCCGCGTGCTGAGCGAGGAGCGTCCCTTGCTGCCGCCGATGTCGGTTTCCGGCTGGCCGGCGGAGCGCGCCTACCATCTGCGCGACGGGGAGGCCGGAATCGCCGCTTTTGCCGCGCAGCGCGCCGAGCTGCTGGCGCAGCTGAAGCGGGTGGAGCCGGCGCAACTGGGCCGCGCCGGCGTGCGCGGCGACGGCACCGAAGTCAATCTGCTGGGCCTGGTGGAACAATTGGCCGAACACGACCGCGATCACCGCTGGCGCGTGGCCGCCATACTGCGCGGCTATGCCGGCTTATAAGGCGCCTGGACGCGTGCTGATCGTCGGCGGCAGCGGCGCCGGCAAAAGCACCTTGGCGAGGCAGCTGTCCACGCGCTTGCAACTGCCGGCGGTGGAGCTGGACGCCTGGTTCTGGGGGCCGGGCTGGAGACGGCAGGACGGCTTCGAGGCCAGGGTGGCGGCCTTGGCGCAGGACGAGCGCTGGCTGGCGGAGGGTTGCTACGGCGCCGCGCTGCGCCTGCTGCTGCCTCGCGCCGATCTGGTGATCTGGCTCGACTATCCGCGCGGCCTGATGGCTTGGCGCATCGCGCGGCGCAGCCTGCGGCGGGCGTGGCGGAGAGAGGCGCTGGCCAACGGCAACCGCGAAACCTTGCGCGGCACGCTGTTTTCCAAAGATTCCCTGCTGCTGTGGGCCTGGCGCAGCCATGACAAGCGCCGGGCCGAGATGGCCGCCCTGCGCGCCGCGCATCCGCATGCCGCCTGGCAAGTCTTGAGCGGCCCGGCGCAAACCGCGCGCTGGCTGGGCGCCATCTTGCCTGCCTGAGCCATCATCCGTAGAATGCGCGCTTTCCCGCGATGGGAAAGCGTTGCGTATTCAATGTGTTAAGGATGAGCCGTGGCCGACATCAACCGCCTGGAAACCTGGATCAAATATAAGAACGGCCTGTGTGGCGACTGCATGGCGTCCTGTTGCACCATGCCGGTGGAAGTGAAGCTGCCGGATCTGGTGCGCATTGGCGTGGTGGACGAGTTCGAGCTGGAAGAGCCGATCAAGAACATCGCCAAGCGGCTGGAAAAGCAGCGCGTGATCCAGCACTTCAATTTCAAGAACAGCCTGTTCACGCTAGCGCAGCGCGCCAACGGCGATTGCCTGTACCTGGACGCGCAGACCCGCCGTTGCACCCTTTACGAGCGCCGTCCCAATACCTGCCGCAACCATCCCAAAATCGGCCCCAAGCCCGGCTTCTGCGCCTACACCCGGGATAGCCGCCCGCGCTCGAAGTGATTCATTTATCATGGCCGGCTGCCGTGTTTGTCGGAGCCGACATGTCCAAACAACTGATACGCCGTTACTGGGACTGCGCCAATGCGCGGGACTGGGACGGTTTCGCCGCCACCCTGCATCCCGAGGTGGAATACCGGGTGCCGCAGACGCGCGAGCGCATTCGCGGCATCGCTGACTACGTGGCTTTCAATGCCGGCTATCCGGGCGACTGGACGCTGGAAGTCGTCCGCTTGCTGACGGATGGCGACGAGGCGGTCAGCGAGATCGCGTTCCACGTGGAACAACAGACCCTGAACGGCATTTGTTTCTTTACTATTCAGGACGGTCTGATCCGGCGCATAGACGATTGGTGGCCGGAACCGTATGAGGCGCCGCCGCGTGCGGTGGCGACGGAACGATATTGAGAAAGGCGCGACGATGCAGGCTATCTATCCCTTGCTGGCGTTTTTGATAGGCGTGGTGGTGCCGCTGCAGGCGGCGGTGAACAATCAATTGCGCCAGCTGATAGGCGGCAGCACGCTGCTGGCGGCCCTGGTGTCGTTCAGCGTGGGCTGTTTGACGCTGGCGCTGCTCAGCGTGGCCACTGGCCAGCGTTGGCAGAGCCTGGCGGCGTTGAGCCGGGTGGAGTGGTGGATGCTGCTGGGCGGCGTGCTCGGCGCCGGCTTCGTGTTCGGCACCACGCTGTTGGCGCCGCGGCTAGGCGTGGCCACCATGGTGTCGCTGATCATCGCCGGCCAGGTGTTCACCTCGCTGCTGTTCGACCGTTTCGGCTGGCTGGCGATGCCGCTGCGCGACTTGAGCGCGGCGCGGCTGCTGGGCGCGCTGCTGGTGGCGGCGGGCGTGCTGCTGGTGAATTTCGGCGACCGCTGGTTCGGCCGCTAGCCCCGCCGGGAGGCGGAGCCAGCATTCAACGCGCGGGTTGGGCGGGGACGTCGCTGGGTTTGGTCGGCTGATTCAGTTCGTGCAGCGAGAGCGGCACGCTGGGCAGCACTACGGTGCTGTCGAAGGGGCGGGTGTTGGCGTCCTGGGCCTGGGCCAGGCCGGCGGCCAGCAACAGGCCGGCCAGCAGTGGGGCGCATCGTTTCATGGCGCACTCCTCTAAGGATTGAATGGATGGCGGCGGCCCATCCGGTCCAGTCTCGCCGGCGAGCCTGTTTCCAGTATTAGGCCCGTCGGCGGCTCGCCGCGGCGCGGATTGATTGCCTTTTGTTTCGGCAATCCAAATGCATGATCAATATGCGTATTTTACTTGATCGATATGGCATGGCTCACCAGCGCGGCGGCGGAGGCGGGTAGGCGCGCGCCGGTCTTTGGCCGGGCAGCTGGTTGCCCTTGGCGTACATGCACTGCTGGTAGGAAATGTTGTAACGCGTCTGCGCGTCGTAGCCGGCATAGGCGCCATTGCCGCTTCCAGCAGCGGTGCCCGCCAGCATGCCCACCCCCGCGCCGACGCCGGCGCCTTGGTGATTGCCGCCTATCAGCGCGCCGGCCGCGGCGCCGACCACCGTGCCCAGCGCCATATTGCCGGCCATATTGGACGCGGCGGCCTGCTTGTTGTCGGTGCCCAGGCTGGCGGCGGCGTAGGCGCGGCATTGCTGCTCTTCTTGCGCGAACACTTCAAACGGTTTGCCCGGCGCCGGCATCACCGCCACCGTGGGGCCGTCGGGCAGAGTGGCGCAGGCGGCCAGCAGCGGCGGCAGCGCCAGCAATAGAAGGCAAGGTGTTTTCATGATGATGCTCCCCATTTACTTCGGCGGCTGCGCCGGCACGGTTTTCCAGCCGCCCGGACATTCGCTGACGTAGGGGTAGTACTGTTTGGCGGCCTTGCAGTAGTACCAGACTTGAGCCGGCTCTTGCGGCGCGACGGCAACGGGCGGCGCGGCGGGCATAGTCGGCGCGACCGGGACCACGGGAACGGCCGGGACCATGGCTACGGCCGGCGGCGCGTACAGGCTGGGAGAGGGGTAGATCGGGGCGGCGTAGAAGTACCAAGCGCCGCCGGCCACCCACCACCAGCCTGTCCGGCCGTGGTAGTAGCCGTGGTGCCAGTAGCCGCCGCGCCAGATGTCCACGCTGACGCGCGGCGGCCCGCCGTGGTAGTGGTGGTAGGCCTCTGCCGGCGCGGCGGCGGCCATGGCCAGCGCGGCTGCCAGCAGGGCGCCGCTCAAGCGGAGATAGCCTTGCATGATGAACCTCGGTCAACGTTACTTTTGGGCGGGAGCGGCGCCGTCCGGCTTTTTGTGATGTTCCCACTTGCCGCGCGGGCCGTGCATATGGTCCATGATCTTTTGCTGCTCCGGCGTCAGCTGGGCGTAGAAGGCTTTCAGCGCGTCCAGATGCTTCTGCATCTCCGCCTGGCGGCGCTGCATCATGTCTTCCATCCGCTGCGGCGCGGTGGCCTTGTCGTCCATCGGCGGCTTGGCCATGCGCTCCGGCTTCATCGAGTCGGTGAAGGTTTTCCAGGCGGCCTCCTGCTGCGGCTGGATCTTCAGCTTGTCGTGCAGCATTTGCATATGCTTGGCCATCATCGCTTCGCGCTTGGCCGGGTCCATCATCCGCATGCCATGTTCCGGCATGCCGGGCGCGGCGTTTTCGGCGTGGGCGGCGGCGCCGACGAATAACAGGCCGGCGACGAGCAGGGGTTTGAGCAACTGGTTCATGGCGTTCTCTTCCTCGGTGAAGTGATGGTGACTGCAGTATTGGATGCAATTGTCAGGAGAGTTTTATCCGCAAAATGCCGGATGTTCAGGACTATTAAGCCGCAATAACTCCTTGATACTTTGGGGGCCCGGCCAGTGTGCTGCGGTGCGGTAGGCTACAGTGAAAGCTGCTGAGCGAGAGGGAGAGCGGCATGGCTGAATCCGACAAGGCGGGGTGGTGGTCGTGGGGGCAGCAGTGGATGGACTACTGGGCGGACGCCGCCCAGCGCGGGCTGTTGTTCTGCGATGTGCTGCGCGAGCGCGGCGATACCTATCTGGAGCACGCCGCATCCGGCAATCCGCCGGTGCTGGTGTTTGATTACGACATCATCATGGATGGCCGCGAATTGCCGCAGCCAGTCAATTACGCGCTGGCGGCGATCCGTCCGCCGGCCAACTCGCCGCCCACGGACCCGGAGCTGCGGCCCTTCGTGGTGATAGACCCGCGGGCCGGCCACGGTCCCGGCATCGGCGGCTTCAAGATGGACAGCGAGATCGGCATTGCCTTGCGCCAGGGCCATCCCTGTTACTTCGTGATGTTCTTTCCGGTGCCGGAGCCGGAGCAAACCATAGAGTGCGTGTGGCGGGCGGAGAGGGCCTTCCTGCGCAAGGTGCGCGAACTGCATGCGGGCAATGCCGGCAAGCCCTTTGTCATCGGCAACTGCCAGGGCGGCTGGGCCCTGGCCATGGTGGCGGCGTCGGCGCCGGAGGATGTCGGCCCCATTCTGCTCGCCGGCTCGCCCCTGTCCTACTGGGCCGGCGTGGCCGGCAAGAACCCGATGCGCTACCAGGGCGGCCTGCTGGGCGGCACCTGGCTGGCCTCGCTGACCGGCGATCTCGGCCATGGCCAGTTCGACGGCGCGCACCTGGTTTCCAACTTCGAGCAGCTGGACCCAGCCAACACGTATTGGAAAAAGGGCTACCACCTGTACGCCAATGTAGACCAGGAGCGCGGGCGCTTTCTGGAGTTCGAGCGCTGGTGGGGCGGCCATTACTTGCTGAACAAAGAGGAGATGGAGTGGATCAGCCAGAACCTGTTCGTCGGCAACCGGCTGAGCCGCAGCGAGGTGTATCTGGACGATGGCGCGGTGCGCATAGACCTCAGGCAAATCCGTTCGCCCATCATCGTGTTCGCGTCCTGGGGCGACAACATCACGCCGCCGCAGCAGGCGCTGTACTGGATCGCCGACCTCTACAACAACGTGGAGGACATCCGCAGCAACGAGCAGACCATAGTCTATTGCCTGCATGAGCAGATCGGCCACCTCGGCATCTTTGTCTCCGCCGGCGTCGCCAACAAGGAGCACAGCGAGCTGGCCAGCGCGCTGGACTTGATAGACGTGCTGCCGCCCGGACTGTACGAGGCGGTGATCCTGGATACCTATCCGGAAACGCCGGGCCTGCAATATCTGCAAGGCCGCTACGTCATCCGTTTTGAGCCGCGCGAGCTTGACGACATCCTGGCGCTGGGCGATGGCCGCGACGGCGAACGCGCCTTCCAGGTGGTGAAGCGGGTGGCGGAGATGAACCAGCAGCTGTACGACAGCTTCGTTTCGCCGTGGCTGAAGGCCTGCACCACGCCGTGGACGGCGCATTTGCTGCGCGAATCCCATCCCTCGCGCGTGGAGCGGCGCTGGTTCTCCAGCCGCAATCCCTGGCTGAGCGGCCTGCCGGAGTGGGCGGCCAAGGCCCGCGAAGCGCGGCGGCCCGTCGGCGAGGGCAATCTGTTCTGGCAGTGGCAGCAGACGGTGTCCGACTGGACCGCCAGCGTGCTGGACGGCTATCGCAGCCAGCGCGACGCGTTGAAGGAAATGACCTTCCGCGCGGTTTACGACGCGCCGCTGACCGCGGCCCTGGTGGGCCTGCATCCCAAGCGCACCTTGGTGCGCGGCTATCACGCGGGCTGGGAGCGCGACGAAATGCTGCGGCTGAAGAAGTTCGAGCTGGAGCAGCATTACTCCGAGGGCGGCGCGGTGGACGGCTTCTTGCGGCTGCTGATCTATGTCGCGATCGGCAACGGCGTGGTGGACGTGCGGCCGTTCAACGCGATACGGCGCGTGATGCAGGATACCGGCCTGGGCGAAGAGCTGACGCTGGAGGCGTTCAAGCAGGTGGTGCGGCGCCAGACCTGGCTGGTGCGCAACGACGAGAAGCGGGCGCTGGCCACGGTCAAGGACCTGCTGCCCACCGACCAGCAGCGCGAGATGGCGCTGGAGCTGGTGATGCTGCTGCTGTCGGCGGCCGGCCCCATCAGCGTGGACAAGCAGCAACGGCTGGGCCGCATGGCGCTGGCCATGGGCGTGTCCGGCTCGCGGCCGGAGGGCGCGCTGGCGGCATCCACGCTGCTGCAGCCCGAGCCGGCGAAGAAGCCGCGGGCCAGCCGCAGCCGCAAGTCCACCGCCGCCAAGTGACTTGGCCGGACCGCGCCGCGGGCTTACACTCGCGGCTTTGTTTTCGACAGGACGCGCGCATGAAGACGCAGACGAATAATCCGACTCACGGCGTCACGCTGGAAATGATGCTGAATCAATTGCAGGCGCATTATGGCTGGGAAGGCCTGGCGGACCGGATCGACATCCGCTGCTTCCGCCATGATCCCAGCATCAAGTCCAGCCTGGCGTTCCTGCGCCGCACGCCGTGGGCGCGCGCCAAGGTGGAGGAGTTGTTCGTCGAGATGCAGTCGCGGCCGGCGGACGCCAGGCCGCGGCTGTTCGCCAAAAAGCATTGAACGGCCATCAAGGAGGGAATATGGAAGTGGAAATCAGCGTGGAGGCGGAAAAGAAGCGCCTGAACAGCCTGGTGGCGATGACGGTGGTGCTGTTGTCGGTGCTGATGGGCCTGGGCAAGCTGAAAGACGACAATATCGTGCAGACGCGGCAATTGCAGAAAGCGGACGCGGCCGACGCCTGGGCCGAATACCAGTCCAAAAAGATCAAGCTGCATCTGACCGAGGCCGGCTTGCGCCAGGCTGAGATGTTGGCCCTGGCCAACCCCGGCCGCGCGGACGCCTTGCTGCCGCAGCAGAACCAGCTCAAGCATGAGCTGCTGCGTTATCAGCAGGAGAGCCAGGCCTTGCAGCGCAAGGCGGAATCCAAGGAGCGGGGCATGGAGTCGCTGAACGCGCGGCACGACCTGTTCGACATCAGCGACGCGGCGCTGTCCATCGCGGTGGCGTGCGCGGCTGTGGCGGCGCTGTCGGCCAATCTGCTGCCCCTGTTCGCCGCCTGGGCCTTCGGCGGCGTCGGCGTCCTGTTCTGGCTGGCCGGTTTCGCCGGCTGGAACCTGCGCATCGAATGGCTGGTGGCGCTGCTGGGCTGATGGCAAGCCCCTGGCATGGCCGGGGTTGCAATGCGCATGATTTTGGCCCAGGCTGGGCGGGTTTGCGGTGAATCCCATCCTTTGCGAGGAGTCATGAGATGAAACTGTATTACTCGTCCGGCGCTTGTTCGCTGGCTTCCCATATCGCGCTGAGCGCCAGCGGCCTGCCGTTCACCCTCGAAAAGGTGAATCTGCGCGCCAACCCGCATACCACCGCCGACGGTGTAGACTACGCCGCCATCAATCCCAAGGGCTATGTGCCGGCCTTGCGGCTGGACAATGGTGAGTTGCTGACCGAGGGCGCGGCCATCCTGCAATACATCGCCGACCAAGCACCGGAAAAGCAGCTGGCGCCGGCCAATGGCACGCTGGAGCGCTATCGCCTGCAAGAGTGGCTGAACTTCATCGCCACCGAGGTCCACAAGAACTTTTCGCCTATGTTCTTCGGCAAGACCGAGGAGGTCAAGGACGATGCCTGGGCGCGTTTGCAGCCGCGCTTGGCGCTATTGCAGCAGCGTTTGGAAGCCTCGCCTTATCTATTGGGCGAGCCGTTCAGCGTGGCCGACGCCTATTTGTTCACCTGCCTGTGCTGGACGCAATACGTACAACGCTCGTTGGCGGACTATCCCGCGCTGCTGGCCTTCCAGAAGCGCGTGGCGGAGTTGCCGGCGGTGCAGCAGGCGCTGAAGGCGGAAGACCTGATCTGAAGCGCTGATTTGCGCGGCGCATGATGCCCGGTTTTGCCGGGCATTTTTGTTGCCGGCGCGCAGCGCTTTGATGTTCCACGTGAAACCGGAAGAGACAGTATGGATGACAAGACTTTGCTTGATACCAGCGGCCTGACCGCCGCGCTGCAGCGCTTCGCCGACGAGCGGGATTGGAACCGCCACCATTCGCCGCGCAACCTGATGTTGGCCCTGGTCGGCGAGGTGGGCGAGCTGGCTGAGATCTTCCAGTGGCTGGACGACGACGCGGCGATGCGGCTGCGCGACGATCCGGCCCGCTTTACCCATTTGCAAGAGGAAATCGCCGACGTGCTGCTGTATCTGACCCGGTTGGCGATGGTGACCGGCGTGGATTTGAATCAGGCGGTTCGGGACAAGATGGTCAAGAACGCGATCAAATACCCGGTGCCGTGAGCGCTGCGCTATAGTGCCGAGGTGGCACCGGCGGCAAGGAAGCGGTAGATGAGCGCGACAGAGCAGCAACTGCAGTATCTGCGACAACTGATAGACGACGCCGGGCGCATCGCGGTGCTGACCGGGGCCGGCATGAGCACAGAGTCCGGCATTCCGGATTTCCGTTCCGCCGACGGCCTGTGGTCGCGCGACATGAGCCTGGCCGACGCGGTTTCCGTGGACTACTTCCGCCGCGAGCCGATTGCCTTCTGGCAGGCGTTTCGCGACATCTTCCGCATCAAGCTGGTGGGCGGCTACTCGCCCAACGACGGCCACCGCTACCTGGCGGCGCTGGAGGCGGCAGGCAAGGAAGTGACCATCCTCACCCAGAACATAGACGGTCTGCATGGCCGCGCCGGCAACCAGCGCGTGCTCGAGCTGCACGGCACGCTGCTCTCCGCCAGCTGCCCCGCTTGCGAGACGCCGCATGCGCTGGACTATGTGCAACAACACGAGGTGCCGCCCTGCCGCCGTTGCGGCGCGGTATTGAAGCCGGACGTGGTGTTGTACGGCGAGGCGGTGCCGCTGATCGACGTCGCGTTCGAGGCGGCGCTGAACGCGGACCTGCTGTTGGTGATGGGTTCTTCGCTGGAAGTGTCCCCGGTCAACCTGATTCCGGTGGAGGCCATCCGCGCCGGCATTCCGTGCGCGTTGATCAATTACACGCCCACCCGTTTCGACGCTTTGTTCGATCTCTGCGTCCACGCCGGCATCGGCGAAACCTGCCGCCGGCTGGCTGGCTGAATCCCGCTTGCATGGTTGTTCTGCCGCGGCGGCGGTGTGCGGCGGCCGGCTGCGCAGGGGGCTGGCCGGCTGGGACACGCCGGGCCGGCCGGTTTACCTGCTGTATCCGAAAAAGACGCCGCAGCCGGCGAAGAGCCGCGCGCTGATAGGTTGCATCGACGGCTGGCTCGCCGCCTGCGGCGCGAGCGGAAGCGGTCTTATTGCGACGGCGGGAAGGCGCCGTCGTCCTGGCAGTTTTCCACTTTCAGATCATCCGGGCTGCTGTTGGGCACATAAACCTGGTTGACCGGCGACGGCGGGTAGTCCGGGTCCGGCGCGCAAGCGGCGCTCTGGCCGGTGCCCACCGCCACCTGAACGCCCGGCTTCAACTGGCAGCGCACCACGTGGTTGAGCTGGCTCCACGACGGGCAGATGGCGTTGTCGGCGCGGTATTGCGCCACCGGGCCCTGCGGCTGGCTGAACGACCACCAGCGGCCCATCTGCGAATTGGGCCGGGCATTGTCCCAAACCCGGTAGACGACGACGGCGGCGGCATTGGCGTCCTGCTGGTAGACCGCGCCTTCGCACAGTCCGCCCTTGCCGGACGCGCCCAGCGCCTGGGTCAGCAGCGCGGCGTTTTGCGCGGCGCTCATGCCGGGGGGCGGCGGCATGACGCTGCCTATGCAGCCGGACGCGGCCATCTTGGCTGGCGGGTTGCTGGCGCAGGCGGCGAGGATGAGGGACAGTGAAGCCAGGATCAGACGGGTAGGGCGCATGGCGGGTCTCCGACGGCGGCGTTAGTGGGCTTGTTCCTGCTTGAGTTGCTCCATCAGCGTTTGTATGCGCGGATGCAGATTGGCCTTCATGTCTTGCATCAGGATGGGCATGATGCTGCTGGTGGACTGCGGCGCCAGAGCCAGTTGCTTCTGGCCGACCGGCGATTGGTAGAACGCGGCGATCTGGCGGATTTCATCGGCGGTGAAGTTGGTTTCATAGAAGCTAGCGATGTTGTCGAGCATGAGCCGGCGCAGCCGCGGCGAGGAGAAGTAGCCCGCCATTTCCTGTTGTATCTTGTCGAAGGCGGCCTGCGCTTGTTGCTTGCAGTCCGGCTTCGGGCCGCAGCCTTCGCGGTCTAGGTCGTTTTTGAATTGCTGCGCCAGCATCTGTCTCATTTGCGCCTGCATCTGGTCCAGGGTTTGATCGAAGCGCAGGGCGTCCAGCATTTGTTGTACGGCTTGATGGCGGGCGGCGTCCGCGGCGTGGCAGGGCGCGGCGGCGGCGCAGAAGAGAACGGCGCCGGCGAGGAGGGTCTTCAATTTCATGCCATGCTTTCTGAATGTGAAAATGACGCGCCATGCATGTTTGGCATGGCGCTTAGCTAGTAATATGCCAAAAAAATAGCGCCGGCAAGCCGGCGCTCAACACTGTGGAAATTTATGCGGTTCAGGCCACGGCGGACTTGGCGGCTGGTTTGCCTGCCGCGGCGGGCTTGCCCAGCAGCTCGGATTGGCGCGATTTGGCCTGCCGGTAATTGGCCAGCTTGATGTGGCCGAAGCCGCGCACGCCTTCCCAGGTCTTGATCCACTCTACCGCCTGCGGCAGATCGGCCAGGCTCAGCTTGGCCAGCACGGCGGGCAGCTCGCGCTCGAATTCGGCGATCAGCTGCCGCTCCAGCTTGCGGTCTTCCTGCAGCGCGAACGGGTCGAGGGCGGAGCCGCGCAGGAAGCGCAGCTTGGCCAGCAGCTTCATCGCCGGCATCAGCCAGGCGCCGATGGCGATCTTGCGCGGCTTGCCGCCGGTGAGCCAGGCCACGCCGATGTGGAAGCGCAGCTTGTAGTCGCCTTCGAACTGGGCGGCCACTTCGCGCTCGAACTCGCCGTCGCTGTACAGCCGCGCCACTTCGTACTCGTCCTTGTAGGCCAGCAGGTGGTAGTAGACGCGCGCCGCGGCCAGGGTCAGCGCCGTGCTGCCCGGGTTGATCGCTTCCTCGGCCTGCTTCACCTGTTGCACCAGCGCCTTGTAGCGTTCGGCCAGCGCTTCGTTCTGGTAGGCGGCCAGCAGGGTAGAGCGGTGATGGACCACGCCCTCCGGCGTTTCGCGCGGCACGAAAGCGACTACGGCGCTCGGCGTCACCAAGGCCTCTACTCGGGCTTGGTCGTGCGCCGCGTGGCGGCCCCAGCTGAAAGCGTCCTGGTTGAACTTGACTGCGGCGCCGTTCAGCCGCACCGCTTCCATGATGGCTTCCAGCGAAACCGGCACCAGGCCCTTTTGCCAGGCGTAGCCGAGCATGAACATATTGCTGGCGATGGCGTCGCCCATCAGCGCGGTGGCCAGCTTGTTGGCGTTCACCTCGTTGAAGCGGCCGGCGCCGACGGATTCGACGATGGCGTCCTTCATGGCCTTGGCCGGGAAGCGCAGGTCCGGGTTCTTCAGGAAGCCGCTGGTCGGCGATTCATAGTTGTTGACGATGACGTGGCTGAAGCCCTCGCGCATCTTGGCCAGCGCTTCCTCGGCGGCGGTCACCACCAGGTCGCAGCCCAGCACCAGGTTAGCGTCGCCGGCGGCGATGCGCACCGCGTGCAGTTTTTCCTGGCTGTCGGCGATGCGCACGTGCGACCACACCGAGCCGCCCTTTTGCGCCAGGCCCGCCATGTCCAGCACGGTCACGCCCTTGTTGTCGAGGTAAGCCGCCATGCCCAGCACCTGGCCGATGGTGACCACGCCGGTGCCGCCGACGCCGGTGACCATGATGCCGAACGGCTCGTGCAGGGACGGAATCTTCGGCTCCGGCAGGGCCGGCATCTTGGCCAGGTCGGCGCTGGCGCCGGCCGGCTTCTTCAGCTTGCCGCCTTCCACCGTGACGAAACTGGGGCAGAAGCCCTCGACACAGGAGTAATCCTTGTTGCAGCTGGATTGGTCGATCTTGCGCTTGCGCCCCAGCGGCGTTTCCTGCGGCAGCACCGACAGGCAGCCGGACTTCTTGCTGCAGTCGCCGCAGCCTTCGCACACGCGCTCGTTGATGAAGGCGCGCTTGGCCGGGTCGGGGAACTCGCCGCGCTTGCGGCGGCGGCGTTTTTCCGCGGCGCAGGTCTGGTCGTGGATCAGGATGGTCACGCCCTCGGTCTCGCGCAGCTCTCGCTGCACGCGGTCCAGCTCGCGGCGATGGAACACGTCTATGCCGGAGGCCAGGCCCTGGACGTTCTGGTACTTGTCCGGATCGTCGCTGGTGATCACGATGCGCTTGACGCCTTCCGCCGCCAGCTGGCGCGTCATCATCGGCACGTCCAGGTAGCCGTCCACGTGCTGGCCGCCGGTCATGGCCACCGCGTCGTTGTACAGGATCTTGTAGGTGATGTTGACTTTGCCGGCCACCGCGGCGCGGATGGCCAGGATGCCGGAGTGGAAGTAGGTGCCGTCGCCCAGGTTGGTGAAGATGTGCTTGGTGGTGGTGAACGGCGCCTGGCCCAGCCAGGTGATGCCCTCGCCGCCCATCTGGGTGAAGGTCTTGGTGTTTTCCGGCGTGATCCAGTGCGCCATGTAGTGGCAACCGATGCCGGCCACGGCGCGGCTGCCTTCCGGCAGCTTGGTGGAGGTGTTGTGCGGGCAGCCGGAGCAGTAATGCGGCACGCGGGCGATGGATTCGCGCGGCTGCACCAGCTGCGCTTCCTTATCGTCGTAGAACTTCAGCCTGTCGTGGATGACCGGGCTGTCGTAGATCAGCGCCAGCCGGCTGGCGATGGCGCGAGCGATCATGGCCGGGGTCAGCTCGCCGGCGGCCGGCAGCAGCCAGTCGCCATGCGGCAGCGCCCATTCGCCCTTTTCGGCGAACTTGCCCACCACGCGCGGGCGCACGTCGTCGCGCCAGTTGTACAGCTGTTCCTTCAGCTGGTATTCGATGATCTGGCGCTTTTCTTCGATGACCAGGATTTCCTCCAGGCCCTCGGCGAAGTGGCGCACGCCTTCCGGCTCCAGCGGCCACACCATGCCCACCTTGAAGATGCGCAGGCCGATTTCGGCCGCCTGCGCCTCGCTGATGCCGAGGTCGTCCAGCGCCTGCATCACGTCTAGGTAGCTCTTGCCGCAGGTGATGATGCCAAGGCGCGGCTTGGGCGAATCCAGCATCACGCGGTTGAGCTTGTTTTCGCGGGCATAGGCCAGCGCGGCGTACAGGCGATGGTGCAGCACGCGCTTTTCCTGGGCCAGCGGGGTGTCCGGCCAGCGGATGTTCAGGCCGTCCTCGGGAATCGGGAAGTCCTTGGGAATCTTGAATTCGAAGCGTTCCGGCGAGATGTCGACGATGGCCGAGCTTTCCACGGTGTCGGTGATGGCCTTGATCGCCACCCAGCAGCCGGAGTAACGGCTCATCGCCCAGCCGTGCAGGCCCAGGTCCAGCACTTCCTGCACGCCGGACGGGGACAACACTGGGATCATGCTGGCGGCCAGGATGTGGTCGGACTGGTGCGGGAAGGTGGACGACTTGGCCGCGTGGTCGTCGCCGCAGACCAGCAGCACGCCGCCGTGCTTGCTGGTGCCGGCCACGTTGCCGTGCTTGATCACGTCGCCGGAGCGGTCCACGCCGGGGCCTTTGCCGTACCACATCGAGTAGACGCCGTCGTACTTGGCGCCTTCGAACATATTGACTTGCTGGGTGCCCCAGATGGCGGTGGCGGCCAGGTCTTCGTTGAGGCCGGGGTGGAACACCACCTTGTGGGCGTCCAGGTGCTTCTTGGCCTTCATCATGGTCTGGTCGACGTTGCCCAGAGGCGAGCCGCGGTAGCCGGTCACGTAGCCGGCGGTGTTCAGACCGGCGGCCTGGTCCAGTTGATTCTGCAGCATGGGCAGGCGCACCAGCGCCTGAATGCCTGTCATCAGTACCTGGCCGGTGGGGGCGGTGTATTTTTCTTCCAGGTCTGCATGGCGGATTGACATGGTTTCTCCTCCTGTCGTGCTCGCTTGTGGCGATCAGCCCTAGGGCGGCCTTGTGGGCGGCGTGTTCCGGGCGCGTGCTGCGCTGGCAAACGCGATCGGACACTTTATTTTTATACCGGGTGCCCTGGGTATGCGCGGCTGTCGCAGCTTAGAGTGTTCACCCTAATGCCGCCAGACTATAGTTTACGTTTACGTCAACGTCAAAGGGATCGCGCGCGGGGCGGTCCAGACTGCGGTTTATGTGCCAATGCAACAAAAAGCCTGTTAAGCGTTTGTAAACGCTGTGTGCAGGATTGGCCGGTTCAGCTGGCCGGGCAAAGCCAGTAAGCTGTGGGCTGGAGTATTGTTGTCGAGAGTCCCATGAACGTTTCTTCTTCCCGCGACGCCGGCCGCGGCGTGTTGTACACCGTCGGCGCGTTTGTCTGCTGGGGCCTGTTTCCCTTGTACTGGAAACCCCTGCACGCCATTCCCGCCTTGCAAATTCTATGCCACCGCATCGTGTGGTCGGCGCTGTTCGTCGCGCTGATCCTGACCGCGCTCGGCCAGTGGGGCGATGTGCGCGCCGCGCTGCGCCGCCCGCGCCAGTTGGGCGTCTTCGCCTTGTCGTCCAGCGTGCTGTCGCTGAACTGGCTGATCTATATCTGGGCAGTCAACGCCGGCCACGTGGTGGAGGGCAGCCTGGGCTATTTCATCAACCCATTGTTCAATGTGCTGCTGGGCCGGGTGTTTCTGGGCGAGCGGCTGAGCCGGCCGCAAAGCCTGGCGATAGGGGTGGCGGCGGCTGGCGTGGCCTGGCTGACTTTTAGCGCCGGCTCCTTGCCGTGGATCGCGCTGTCCCTGGCCGCCACCTTCGGCTTGTACGGCCTGCTGCGCAAGATGGCGCCGCTGCCGTCGTTGCCGGGCCTGGCGCTGGAAACCTTCCTGATGTCGCCGCTGGCGCTGGCCGCGCTGCTGTGGTTCGCCTGGCGCGGCGACGGCGCTTTCGGCCATCTGGGCTGGAACCGCGACCTGCTGCTGATGGGCGCCGGCGTGGTGACGGCGGTGCCGTTGTTGATGTTCGCCGCCGGCGCGCGCCGCCTGAAGCTGGCCACGGTGGGCGTGATTCAGTACATCGGACCGACCATTCAGCTGGCGCTGGGCGTATTGCTGTTCGGCGAGCCCTTCGGCGCGGATCGCGCCTTGGGCTTTTCGCTGATCTGGGCCGCGCTGCTGCTGTACTCCGCCGTCGGCTTGCGCGAGTTGTGGCGCGGAAGACGCGCCGCCGCGGTTTGAGTCCACGATTTCCCACCCACTGTGCCCCGCCTAGCCGCGGGGCTTTTTTTCGTCCGCGGCAAGCCGGCGGTTTCCCGCCCGCGGGGTCGCTATGCCGGCGGAGTTTCCGACGAGCGGCGGCGGAGCTGTACCAAAGAACTGCGCCTGGCTGGCCTATAACCGGAAAAAGGCCGCATTGCCTGGAAAAGGAGAGGAATCATGACCTTATACCTGCTTGGCTTGGTGTTTTGTCTGACCGATATCGGAACGCGGCTGGCCTTGCGCACCCGTTCCTGGCGAGCGGTGGAATGGACGCTGGCGGCCGGCCTGGCGCTGGCCTGGCTGCTGTATCCGAGGTTAAGCGATTGGGCGGTGCCGCTGATGCCGAGCGAGCAGGGCATGTGGCTCTATGCGACGCTGGTGGGCTTGCAGCTGGGGCTGATGGATGCGGTGCTGCGCACCAGCCTGGTGCGCTGGCGGCGCGCCTATCTGCGCGCGCGGGCCATCAGGCAGGCCGGCAAGCATGGAGACATGTTTGTGGATTGAGTGGCATGCTTGACGGATAAGGCGCGCGGGAGCAGACTGCGCGCAGCCAGGCGCCGCGCCTCAAGCGCGGCGTCCGGCAATCTGGCTTGGCGGCAAGCGCCGGCCATCGTTCTTTATCGTTCTTTACAGGTACCGCCATCATGGCATTGTTCTTTGCATCGCTGTCGCGCCATCTGCTGCGCGACATGCTGGGCGACCACGTTCGCCCGTCCGACGCGCCCTTGCGCCGTTCAACTTCCCCGACCGATCCGCGCGAGAGCGACGAGCGCCAGCGTCTGCTGCAGCGCCTGGAGCAATGCCGTCTGGAGAAGGGCGGCGCATGCTGAGTCTCCCCTTGATATCCGAGCGGCTGCTGCTGCGCGATTTCCACGAAGAAGACTTGCCAGTCTACCAGGCCTTGCGCGCCAGTCCAGCCTTTGGCCGCCACTACCAACCCGATGAGGTGTCGCCCTTTTTTTCCGCGCTGCTGTTGCGGCGTTTCATCGAACAACAGGCTGAACCCCGGCGCGCCTGGCAGCTGGCCATCGCGCTGCGCGCCAACGGCGAGCTGATCGGTTCGGTCGGCCTGCGCTCAGGCGCGGCGCCGGGCGCGGCCAGCTTTGGACTGGAGCTGGCAGAGGCCGCCTGGGGCCAGGGCCTGGCGCTGGAGGCGGGACGGTTGCTGCTGGATGCGGGCTTCAACCAGCTTGGCCTGCACCGGATCGAAGCGGATACCGCCGAGGGCAATCTGGCTGCGCGTCGCCTGGCGGCCCGTTTGGGGTTTGCGGAAGGCCCTGCGCGCGAGGGCCGGTCGACGCTGGCCTTGAGCCTGGCCATGCTGGGCGCGCAGAGCGACTGGCGGCTGGAGGGCGGCGTTTTGAGCCGGCTGGACGGCTGCTGGCGAGTCTTGACGCCGGGGTTGCCTGACTATTACTGCGGCAATGCCTTATTGCTGGACCAGGCGCCGGCGGCGCAAGCGCGCGCAGGCTGGGAGCGATGTTTTGACGCCGCTTTCGCCGATGCGGCGGGCATCCGCCATCGCACTTTATTGTGGCCCTTGGCCGAGAACGGCGGCGCGGCGCGCTATGGCGAGTGGACGGCCGCGGGCTATCGCTACGAGGAAAGCGTGGTCCTGCTGCTGAACGAGGCCGAGTTGCGGCCGGTTCCGGCCAGCGCCTGGCTGGCGATCCGGCCCTTGGCCGGGGAGGGCGACTGGCGGCAATGGCGACAATTGATGGCGGACACGCGCGCGCCAGGCCACGAGGAGGCCGATTACCGCGCCTATCTGCAAGGCCGAGAGCGGCGCTTCCTGGCACTGGAGGCGGCCGGCCAGGGCCATGTCTGGGGTGTGTTCGATGGCCATGCGCTGCTGTGCGGCGCTGGCCTGTTCCTGTTGCCCGGCATGGCGCGCTTCCAGCATGTAGCCACCGCGCCGCATGTGCGGCGGCTGGGCCTGGCCAGCCAGTTGCTCAGCCATCTGGCGCAATGGGGGCTGCAACGGACCTCGCGGCTGGTCATCGTGGCCGATGCCCATTATCACGCGCTGGACTTGTATCGGAAGCTGGGCTTTGTCGAGGCTGGGCGGGAAGCTTCGCTGTGCTGGTGGCCGAAGGATTAGCCAGATTGTGGCTATCCATGCATTGTGCTCATGTTTTTCGTGGTGAATCCTTTATTTCTCTTGACCTTGCAAGGCATTTGAAATGAGACTTGCTCATGCATGCCGTCGTCCTTTCCGACGGCTGGACGCAAGCCGCCATTCGAGCGGCCACACCATCAAGGAGAAATGGGAATGACGGCATTGGCAGCGCTGCGCCGCGAGTTCGACGCGCTCAATCACGATTACCTGGCCGTGCACAAGGCCAAGGAAGACCTGTTCTGGGACACCTATATGGCGGTGTCCGACGATGACGCCGGCTTCGCCCGCGCCGAAGCCGCCTACAAGGACTTCATTTCCAGCCCGGCGCGGCTGGCGCGGAGCAAGAATGTCATCGCCCAGCTGGAGGCCCTGCCGGCGGATGCCGAGCGCGATGCCTTGCTGCACGGCTTCAAGGGCTGGCTGGCCGTGTTCGAGAGCAACATCATCGAGAGCGACGAGGCGCGCCAGCTGATGACCGAGCTGGTGGAGCTGGAGTCTGCGTTGTTCGCCAAGCGCCGCGCTTACAAGATGCATCACCTCAACGAGGCTGGAGAGCGCGAAGAAGCGACGCTGAGCATGCTCAGCACCAATCTGGGCACCAACCGCGACGAAGCGGCGCGCAAGAGCTCGCTGGACGCCTACCTGGCGCTGGAGCGCTGGGCGCTGGACAACGGCTTCCTCGCCATCGTCAGCAAGCGCAACGCGCTGGCGCGCAGCTTGGGCTATGCCGATTACTTTGAATACAAGGTCAAGAAAAACGAGCAGATGACGCCGGATCAGCTGTTCGCGATTCTGGACGATTTCGAGGCGCGCACCCGCGGCGCCAACCAGCGCGCGCTGGACGAGCTGCAGGCCAAGCATGGCGATGGCGCGCTGTTGGGCCATAATCTGCGCTTCCACATGAGCGGCGACGTCACCCGCCAGATGGACCCCTACCTGCCGTTCGCCAAGGCGGTGGAGCGCTGGGTGCTGAGCTTCCGCCGGCTGGGCATCCAGTATCGCGGCGCCACCATGCAGCTGGACCTGGTGGAGCGCGAGGGCAAGTATCAGAACGGCTTCTGCCACGGCCCGATCCCGGCCTTCTTCGACGGCGCACAGTGGGTGCCGGGCCAGATCAACTTCACCGCCGAAGCCAAGCCGGACCAGGTGGGCAGCGGCGCGCGCGCCATCAACACCTTGTTCCACGAGGGCGGCCACGCCGCGCACTTCGCCAATGTGACGCAGAACGCGCCGTGCTTCTCGCAGGAGTTCGCGCCCACCTCCATGGCTTACGCCGAAACCCAGAGCATGTTCTGCGACAGCCTGCTGGAAGACGCGGACTGGCTGAAGCGCTACGCGCGCAATAGCAAAGGCGAAGCCATTCCGGATGAGCTGATCCGCGCGCGCATCGAGGCGGTGCAACCCTTCGCCGCCTACGCCGAACGCTCCATCGCCGTCGTCGCTTACTTCGAACGCGAGCTGTACGCGCTGCCGGAGAGCGAACTCACCGCCGAGCGCGTGCTGCAACTGGCCCGCGCCAACGAGAAGCGCATCCTGGGCGTGGATGTCAGCCCGCGTCCGCTGCTGGCCATTCCTCACTTGCTGAACCAGGAGTCGGCCGCCGCCTATCACGGCTATCTGCTGGCCAATATGGCGGTGTACCAGACCCGCGCCTACTTCATCGGCAAGTTCGGCTATTTGACCGACAACCCGGCCATCGGCCCGCTGCTGGCCGAGCACTACTGGGGCCCGGGCAACAGCATCAACCACAACGCCACCCTGGTGCGTCTGACCGGCGAACCGTTCAACGCGCGCTACCTGGCGGACAGCTGCAATCAGAGCGTGGCCGAGGCCTGGGCCGAAGCGCAAAAGCTGATCTCCGAATCCGCCGCGCGCGATTACCCGGCGCAGTACCCGGATACGCTCGTCGCGCATATCCGCCTGGTGCACGGCGCGGAGCTGATCGCCGACAACACGGCCGGCGACGCGGCGATGTTCGACCGCTTCGAGAGCTGGGTGGCCGGCCATTATCCGGCCAGCGTGCGCTGAGTGTGAGCGCGCAGTAAACGAAACGGCCGGGGCGCATCCCGGCCGTTTTTCATTCAGCCCTGAAAGGCGCGGCTCACACCGGCGCGCTGCTGTCCTCGGCCAGGAGGGCGGCCCGCGCGGCGGGACGGGCCGCCACGGTTTGAAAGAAGGCATCCAGCGTAGGCCAACGGGCGAGGGCGATGTCGAAACGAGGCAGCCAGCCCAGGATCGCGAACAAATAGGCGTCGGCCACGCCGAAATCATGGCCCAGCAAGTAAGGCTGCGTTTCCAAACGGGTTTCCAGCCAATCGAGCCGCTTGAACAGTTTTTCGCGGAAGATTTGCCTGACGGTTTCCGGCAGATCGGCGCGGAATAGCGGCGCGCTGCCGCTGTGCAGTTCGGTGGCGATGAAGTTGAGCATTTCCTGCAGCCGTATTCTCTGCCAGCTGCCGTTGGCCGGTGCCAGGCCGGCTTCCGGTTGCAAGTCGGCCAGGTATTGCAGGATGGCGGGGCCTTCGGTCAGCGTCTCGCCATTGTCCAGCGTCAGCGCGGCGACATAGCCCTTAGAGTTGATGTCGAGAAAGCTGCCGCCCTCGGCGGTGCGCTTGGTCTGGTTGTTCACCCGGATCAATTCGAAGGACCGGCCCAGTTCGCGCAGAATGATGTGCGGGGCCAGCGAGCAGGCCATGGGCGCGAAATACAGTTTCATCTTGCCATCCTTGTTTCGGTTTAGCCGGCAACGGCGATGGGGCAGCTTCTCCTGGTTGGCGCGGCCAGTAAAACAAGGATTCCAGCGGTCTGTCATCAGCGCAGCTAATGGCATGACGAAAAGGTAAAATGTCCCAACTCAATTCTAAAGCGCGCTAAGCCATGATGAATTTGCTGCATTGGCGTTTGTTGCTGGCCGTGGAGGAATGCGGCACGGTGACGCGGGCCGCCGAGCGCCATGGCATGACCCAATCCGGCGCCAGCCAGGCCATCAAACAGATGGAGGAGGCGCTGGGCATCGCCTTGTTTGCGCGCGATAGGCGGCAAACCCGGCCCACGGCCCTGGGCGAGCAGGTGCTGCGTAAGGCTCGGACGATGCTGGCTGAGCTGGACGGCATCCGGGCTCTGGCGGATGAGGGGAGGGGCTGGTTGTCCGGCCGCTTGACGGTGGCGGGTTTCCCTTCCTTGTTCTCGCGCCTTTTGGCGCGCAAGCTGGATCAATTCCGCCTGCGGCATCCAGGCCTGTCGGTATTGTGGCTGGATGGCAGCGACGAAGAGATCGAGCGCTGGCTGGCATCCGGGCAGGTGGATATCGGCGTGGTGCTGAATCCGGACTCGGATAGGCCGACGCAGAGCCTGGGCGAGGATGCCTGGCTGGCGGTGCTGCCAAGCGGCCATCGCCTGGCACGCCGCCACGCAAGCGCACCCATTCCAGGCCATGAGCTGGCGGATCTGCCCTTCATCGTCGCTACCGGCGGTTGCCGTCTGCATGGCGAGAGCGTGCTGCAAACGATGGGTATGCCATTGCGCGATGTGCGCATGCGAGTAAGCGACTGGGGCAGCGCTTTGGAAATGGCGCGCAGCGGCGCGGGCGTGACGGTGATGCCGGCTTCGGTACTGCCGGACCCTTGCCCCGGCGTGCGCGCGTTTGCCTTGGCCGATGCGCCGCCGCGGTGTTTTGCGCTGGCCTGTTCGGCATCGGGCGCGGCCTCGCCGCAGGCCCAGGCCTTATTGAATTGGCTGAAACCGCCGTAGGACGGATGCCTCAAAGGGGCGATCCGCCATTCTGGTCCCATCGACATCGGCGGCGCGCATTCGGCGGATGGCGGAACGCCCGGCGCGCCGGGCTGCCGCCCTACCGCACGGGCCGGCGCGGAGGCGCTATTGTTGGCGGTAGATCAGCCGGCCTTCCAGCAGCAGCTCTGACGGCGTCAGCCGCAGATTGTTGCCGGACGCGGCGCGGTCGAACACGAAGCGCTGGCCCTGGTATTCGATCCAGGCGCTGATGGGTTCGCCCTGGAAGCGGCCCAGGATTTCTTCGGAACGGACCACCTCGGCGTCGTCCGACAGCATCAGGCCGCGCGCCGGCTCCGGCTCCACTTCCCAGTTGTCGTTGTTCGCCGGCTGCGGATCGTGGCGGGTGGCGGTGCGCAGCCACAGGCGGAAAATCCACAGCGGCAGCACCACGCGGTGCACGCGCTTGTCGTCGGTGATGACGCAGGCCACCGGGAAGACCTCGCCGCATTTCGGGCAATGGGCGTCGGCGGACAGGAAGATCTTGCCCTGCATCAGGCTGGCGATGCCCTCCATCTGCTCGGCTCCGACCATGGCGCGGCATTGCGGGCAATGCTTGCCGAAGCGGCGCACGCTGTTGCCGTTGGCGAAGGTCAGCGGGAGGAAGCGGGAGATCTTGTCTTGTCGAGCCATTGCTGCAGTGTCCGGTAAGCAGGGATGGGCCGCCGGATCGTTACCGGCGGCAAGCCTTCGATTATAACCCCTAGCCGCTGCGAGAGAAATGCAGGCGGCAAGCGAGTATGTGCGTGGAGCCGGGCGCCAGTTCGCGGGCGTCGTCGCCGGCATTGGCCGTTTCCACGCATACAAAGCGCCGCCAGTCCGCGTCCGGCAGGTCGGCCAGCTTTTTCGCCTTGGCCGGCGCGGGGTTCCATACCACGGCGCTGGCGGAGCCTTCCGGCCGGATGAGGAGGTCGCGTTTCCAGCCGGCGTCGCGCAGCGTGATGCCCTGGCTGGTATACGCTATCTGGTCTACCTCGCCATCGAAGCGGAAGGGGGTGCTGGGCAAGACGATGCGGGCATCGGCCACCTTGTCGTGCGCCGGCGCGTTCTCCAGCCCCAGCAGTTCGATGTCGTCGATGTCGGATACCGCGAAATAGCTGTGCAGCGCGGCGCTGACGGTTTGCGCGGACTCGCCTTGATTCACAGTGGCCAGCGCGATGTCTACGCCATCCGGGCCGATGCGGAAGGACAGCTCTGCGGCCAGGCCCTCATGGCGCGGGCCGTTCAGTTTCACGTGGAACACTTCTCCATCGCGGCGGGCGTCGGCCAGCCGCCACAACTGCTGGCGGGCTACGCCATGCGCCGGCAGGCCTGAGTCGGACGGGTGCGCGCCAAACCACGGCCAGCACACCGGCACGCCGCCGCGTATCGCTTTGCCCGGCTGATACGCGGTTTGCGGGGACAGATAGAGCAGCGGCGCTTCGCCGTCGCGGCGGTAGTCCAGGAGTTGCCCGCCCAGCAGAGCGATGCGGGCGGAGAAGCCGTCGCCGGCCAGCAGAATCTGTTCGACGCCCGGCGCCAGCTCGGCCAGGCTCATTCCTTGCGGATGGGACATGCATGCTCCATCGGAGTGCGGAAAACTCCGATGATAGCGCGGGTCGTTTACGGCGTGATGCGGCTGATCAGGATTTCATTCGATCAAGCCCAGCCGCCGCCACAGCGCGCGCAACGTCCACAAGGGGCCGATCAGCAGGAACTGCAAGTCCTGGGTGAACGAGGGCTTTTTGCCTTCGCGCGCGTGTCCCATGAACTGGCCGGCCCAGGCCAGCGCGAACACCAGCAGCGAGACGTAGCCCAGCGGCAGGCCGGCGCCCTGCAGCAGAGTCAGCAGCAGCAGCGCCAGGCTGCTCAACACGGCCATCACCAACGCCGCTTGCTGCGACAGCCGCCAGTACCACGCCACGCCGGCCAACACCGCCAGCCAGGCCCAGGGCAGAGGGCCGGGCAGAACCATCAGCATGCCCAGCAGCGATAGCGCGATCAGCGGCACGCATAGCTTGTGCATGGCGATATTGAATGGGTGGCGGTGGCTTTCGTCGTAAGCCGCCAGCCATTGCGGCAGGGTCATCATGGCTTGCCTCCGGTTTTCTGCGCTGGATCATCCAGCGATGCGGCCGAGCGCGCTACAATCGGCCATTCACTAGCCCATGGAGCCACGGTGTCAGACGCCCCGCAACCCCGTTATCAACGGATCAAGGACTACATTCTGTCCGGCATCCGCGACCGTCACTTCCTGCCCGGCTGCAAGATTCCGCCGGAACTGGAGCTGGCGCGCCAGTTCGGCGTGTCCCGCATGACGGTCAACAAGGCGGTGCGCGACCTGGCCGAGGCCGGCATCCTGCTGCGCTTCGCCGGCGACGGCACCTACGTGGCCGAACGCAAGGCGGAGTCGCCGCTGCTCGACATCAACAATATCGCGGCCGAGATCGAAGCGCGCGGCCACGGCCATACCGCCCAGGTGATTCTGCTGGAAGCGCTGCCGGCCAGCGAGGAGGTGGCGCTGCGGCTCAGCATGCGCGCCGGCGGCCTGGTCTACCACTCGCTGATCGTCCACTTCGAGGACGAGGTGCCCATCCAGCTGGAAGACCGCTACGTCAATCCGGCCTTCGCGCCGGATTATCTGAAGCAGGATTTCTGCGAGCGCACGCCCAACGACTACCTGATGCAAAGCTGTCCGCTCACTGATATTGAGCATAGCGTGGAAGCGGTGCTGCCGGGCGTGGCGGAGCAGGCCCTGCTAGGCATCTCCGCGGCCGAGCCCTGCCTCTTGGTTTTGCGCCGCACCTGGTCGCACAAGAAGCTGGTCAGCTTCGCCCGGCTCACTCACCCGGGATTGCGCTACAAACTGCGCTCGCAAACGCGGGTCAAGAAGTAAAACGGTATATACAATTTGTTCGAGTCCAGACAGGCTGCCAGCGGGCAGCCTTTTTTTATTGCCGTGCAACATCAAGGATTTGTAGATTTTTTTACAAAGCTTGCGCTTGACAGTGGCAGCCCATGCGCGTAATTGTATATACAAATTACTGCGCGAGATTGCTATGCCGCCGATTCACGCCCACCGCCCCAGCCTGTGGCTAAACGCCAGGCTGGCCACCATGGACCCGGTCCACGCCGCGCCTTACGGCGCGCTGGAAGGCCACGCGCTGCTGTTGCGGGACGGCCACATCGAGGCGGTGCTGCCGCAGGGCGAGGTGAATGCCGCCGCTTTCGACGGCGAGGTGTTCGACCTGCAGGGCCGCTGGATCACGCCGGGCCTGATCGACTGCCACACCCACCTGGTGTACGGCGGCAGCCGCGCGGCGGAATGGGAAAAGCGGCTGACCGGCGTGCCCTATCAGCAGATCGCCGCCGAGGGCGGCGGCATCGTCTCCACCGTCCGCGCCACCCGTTGGCTGGACGAGGAAGAGCTGGCGCTGGCCAGCCTGCCGCGGCTGAAGGCGCTGATGGCGGAAGGTGTGACCACGGTGGAGATCAAGTCCGGCTATGGCCTGACCCAGGCCGACGAACTGAAGCAGCTGGCCGCCGCGCGCCGGCTGCAGGACGCGCTGCCGGTGGAAGTGGCCGCCACGCTGCTGGCCGCCCACGCGGTGCCGCCGGAGTACGCCGGCGACGCCGACGGCTATATCGACCACATCGTCGAATCCATCCTGCCGGTGGCGGCGCGCGCCGGCCTCGCCGAAGCGGTGGACGCGTTTTGCGAATCCGTCGGCTTCAGCCCGGGGCAAACCCGGCGCGTGTTCGAGGCGGCGCGCGCCCATGGCCTGCAAGTGAAGGGCCATGTCGAGCAGCTGTCCAATCTGCACGGCGCGGAGCTGGTGGCCGAGTTCGGCGGCTTGTCCGCCGACCATATCGAGTACCTGGACGACGCCGGCGTCGAGGCCTTGCGTCGCGCCGGCACCGTCGCGGTGCTGCTGCCCGGCGCTTTCTATTTCCTGCGCGAAACCCAAAAACCGCCGGTGGACAAGCTGCGCGCCGCCGGCGTGCCGATGGCGGTATCCACCGACCTCAATCCCGGCACTAGCCCCTTCGCCTCCATCCGCCTGGCGATGAACCAGGCCTGCGTCTTGTTCGGCCTGACGCCGGAAGAGGCGCTGGCCGGCGCCACCCGCCATGCGGCGCGGGCGCTGGGCCGCGCGGAGACCCATGGCCGGCTGGCTGCCGGCTGCGTGGCGGATCTGTTGGTCTGGGACATTGGCCATCCGGCCGAAATCGCCTACAGCGTGGGCGTGCCGCTGCTCAAGCAGCGGGTGTTCCGCGGCGCGGCGCAATCTATCGACTGATTACCGTTCGGCCCGCCGGACGCCAGCGCGCTTCCGGCCGGGACGGCAATAAAGGAAGCATGCTCATGGTGGACATGAAGGTCTGGACCGGCCGCGTGGACGCGGCCGAAGGCGAGGCAGCCAAGCGCTGGCACCAGGCGGTGCAGCCGCTGCCTGAGAGCGGCGCGCCCGGCATCGCCATCATCGGCTTCGCCTGCGACGAAGGCGTGCGCCGCAACCAGGGCCGCGTCGGCGCGGCGAACGGGCCGCGGGCGCTGCGCAAGGCGCTGGCCAACCTGGCCTGGCACCCGACCCTGCCCCTGTACGACGCCGGCGATGTGGTGTGCGACGCCGGCAATCTGGACGCCGCGCAGCGCAAACTCGGCCTGCTGGTGACGCAGGCGGCGCAGGCCGGCCATCTGCCGCTGGTGTTGGGCGGCGGTCACGAAACCGCCTACGGTCACTGGCTGGGTTTGGCCGACGCCCATCCCGGCAAGCGCATCGGCATCGTCAATTTCGACGCCCACTTCGACCTGCGCCATGCCGACGAGGCCACCAGCGGCACGCCGTTCGCGCAGATCGCTGCCGACTGCGCCGCTCGCAGCCAGCATTTCCGCTACCTGTGCCTGGGCGTGGCCGAAACCGCCAACACCCAGGCGCTGTTCGACACCGCCCGCGAGCTGGGCGCCGAGTGGCGGCTGGACACCGAGATGACCGGCTGGCAGCTGGCCGACATCCGCGGCCAGCTGGCCGAATTCCTCGACAGCGTCGACGCCGTCTACCTGACCATAGACTTGGACGTGCTGCCGGCGGCGCAGATGCCGGCGGTGTCGGCCCCGGCCGGCTACGGCGTCGACATCACGGTGGTGGAGACGCTGGTCGGCCGGCTGGCCAAGAGCGGCAAGTTGATAGGCGCCGACCTGGTGGAATTCAATCCCGAATACGACATCGACAGCCATGGCGCCAAGGCGGCGGCGCGGCTGGCCTGGAGCCTGAGCCGCCACCTGCGCCGTTGATCGGGCAGCACTACCGTAGGGTGGGCAAGGCCAGCCTTGCCCACGCGGAATGATAGACAGAGGAGAAGCAGAGATGACCGACCCGCGTTTTGACGCATCCCGCCACATCCGCGCGCCGCGCGGCAACCAGCTCACATGTAAAAGCTGGCTGACCGAAGCCGCCTATCGGATGATCCAGAACAATCTGGACGCCGAGGTGGCCGAGCACCCGCAAAGCCTGGTGGTGTACGGCGGCATCGGCCGCGCCGCCCGCAACTGGGAGTGCTACGACAAGATCCTGGAAACCTTGCAGCGGCTGGAAGACGACGAAACGCTGCTGGTGCAGTCCGGCAAGCCGGTCGGCGTGTTCAAGACCCACGAAAACGCGCCGCGCGTGCTGATCGCCAACTCCAATCTGGTGCCGCACTGGGCCAACTGGGAGCACTTCAACGAGCTCGATAAAAAGGGCCTGATGATGTACGGCCAGATGACGGCCGGCTCCTGGATCTACATCGGCTCGCAAGGCATCGTGCAGGGGACTTACGAGACTTTCTTCTCCGTCGCCAACCAGCACTTCGACGGCAAGCCGCAAGGCCGCTGGATTCTGACCGGCGGCTTGGGCGGCATGGGCGGCGCGCAGCCGCTGGCTGCCACTATGGCGGGATTCTCCATGATCGCCGTCGAATGTGACGAAACCCGCATCGATTTCCGCCTGAAAACCCGCTACGTCGACCGCAAGGCCACCACCTTGGACGAGGCGCTGGCCATCGTCGAAGACGCCAAGCAAAGCGGCAAGGCGGTGTCGGTGGGCTTGCTCGGCAACGCCGCCGACGTGTTCGCCGAACTGGTGGCGCGCGGCATCACCCCGGACGTGGTCACCGACCAGACCTCCGCCCACGACCCGGTGCACGGCTATCTGCCGCAGGGCTGGACCGTGGCCCAGTGGCGCGACAAGCAGAAGACCGCCGCCGCCGAAATCACCGCCGCGGCCAAGAAATCCATGGCCGTGCAAGTGCGCGCCATGCTGACGCTGCAAGCGCGCGGCGCGGCCACGCTGGACTACGGCAACAACATCCGCCAGATGGCGCTGGAAGAGGGCGTGCAAAACGCCTTCGACTTCCCCGGCTTCGTCCCGGCCTATGTGCGCCCGTTGTTCTGCGAAGGCATCGGCCCCTTCCGCTGGGTGGCGCTGTCCGGCGATCCGGAAGACATCTACAAGACCGACGCCAAGGTGAAGGAACTGATCCCGGATGATCCGCACCTGCACAACTGGCTGGACATGGCCAGGGAACGCATCGCCTTCCAGGGCCTGCCGGCGCGCATCTGCTGGGTGGGCCTGAAAGACCGCGCCCGCCTGGGCCAGGCTTTCAACGAGATGGTGAAGAACGGCGAATTGAAGGCGCCCATCGTCATCGGCCGCGACCATCTGGATTCCGGCTCGGTCGCCAGCCCCAACCGCGAAACTGAATCCATGAAGGACGGCTCCGACGCCGTGTCCGACTGGCCGCTGCTGAACGCTTTGCTCAACACCGCCGGCGGCGCCACCTGGGTCTCGTTGCACCACGGCGGCGGCGTGGGCATGGGCTTCTCCCAGCATTCCGGCGTGGTCATCGTCTGCGATGGGACGGATGCCGCGTCCGAACGGCTGGGCCGCGTATTGCGCAACGACCCGGGCACCGGCGTGATGCGCCATGCCGACGCCGGCTACGACATCGCGGTGAATTGCGCCAAGGAACAGGGCCTGGACCTGCCGATGCTGAAGTAAGCCGTCCTGCGGCTCTGCGTGTTTGCGCAGCGGGGATATCTCTGCGGGGCGGTCTGCTCAGCGGCGCGCATGCGTTTTGAGCGGGCGTGTCGAACATGGAAACTTCATGCCGCGCTAGCCCCTCTCCCCTCGCGGGAGAGGGGTTGGGGAGAGGGGGCAAGCGGCCGACATCGCCATCACCGTGGGGCGTTCCGCCTTGACGCGCCATCGAAGAGCAACAGGAGAAGTCGCAGTATGTAGGGTTGGCAATGCCGGCATTGCCCACCGTGGCCGCAACAGGAGAAATAGAAGTGCAAGCAAGCGATCTGATCGGCGAATGGAAGCTGGACGACTTCATCGTCCACCGCGAAGACGGCGAGGCCTTTCATTGGCCCGGCGTGCAAAGCGGCACGCTGATCTACACCGCCAGCGGCTATGTCAGCGTGGCGCAGAACCGCCAGCCGCTGGACCAGCCCAGCCCGGAAGACGCGCAGCGCGTGTCCAATTTCTACACCGGCAACTGGCGGCTGGGCGAAGAGCCGGGCATGGTCTACCACACCGCGCTGCAGTCCAGCGCGCCGGCCGTGGTCGGCCAGACCATGCGGCGCGAGGTGGCGCTGCTGCCGGACGGACGCTTGCAGCTGTCCGGCCAGGGGTTGAAAGAAAGAGTGACTCTGATCTGGTCGCGTTTGTGATCGGTTAGAGCCGTCAGTTGGGCTGCGCTAGCAAAGCCCGGCATCAAGAATATAAAGCAGCATAGAGAGACAGAAGCCATGAGTATCCTCAACATCGCACCGGGCCAGCTCACCCTGGCCGATCTGCGCCGTGTTTCACGTGAAACCGGCCTGCAATTGCAGCTGGACCCGTCCAGCCATGCCGCCATCGACGCCTCCGCCGCCACCGTGGCGCGCGTATTGTCGGAAGGCCGCACTGTTTACGGCATCAACACCGGCTTCGGCCTGTTGGCCAGCACCAAGATCGCCACCGACGAGCTGGAGTTGTTGCAACGCTCCATCGTGCTGTCGCACGCCGCCGGCATCGGCGCGCCGATGGACGCCAGCACCGTGCGCCTGGTGATGGCGCTGAAGATCAACTCGCTGGCGCGCGGTTTCTCCGGCATCCGCCGCCAGGTGATCGAGGCGCTGGTGACCTTGTTCAACCGCCAGATTTACCCGGTGATTCCGCAGAAGGGCTCGGTAGGCGCCTCCGGCGACCTGGCGCCGCTGTCGCATATGAGCGCGGTGCTGATCGGCGAGGGCGAAGCCTTCATCGACGGCGTGCGGGTGCCCGGCGCGGTGGCGATGCGCTCCGCCGGCCTGGAGCCGATCACGCTGGCGCCGAAGGAAGGTCTGGCCCTGCTCAATGGCACCCAGGCGTCCACGGCTTTCGCCTTGGAAGGCCTGTTCGCAGCGGAAGACCTGTACGTGTCCGCCACCGTGTCCGGCAGCCTGTCGGTGGAAGCCGCGCTGGGTAGCCGCACGCCGTTCGACGCGCGCATCCACGAAGTGCGCGGCCATCAGGGCCAGATCGACGCCGCCCGTTTGTACCGCGAGCTGCTGGCGCACAGCCAGATCGAGCAATCGCATGAAAACTGCGGCAAGGTGCAAGACCCGTACAGCCTGCGTTGCCAGCCGCAGGTGATGGGCGCCTGCCTGACCCAGATCCGCAACGCCGCCGAAGTGCTGCGTGTGGAGGCCAACGCGGTGTCCGACAACCCGCTGGTGTTTGCCGGCGATAACGACATCCTGTCCGGCGGCAACTTCCACGCCGAGCCGGTGGCTTTCGCCGCCGACAACCTGGCGCTGGCCATCGCCGAAATCGGTTCGCTGTCGGAGCGCCGCATGGCGCTGCTGATCGACAGCAATCTGTCCAAGCTGCCGCCCTTCCTGGTCAACAACGGCGGCGTCAATTCCGGCTTTATGATCGCCCAGGTGACTTCCGCCGCGCTGGCCAGCGAGAACAAGTCGCTGGCCCATCCGGCTTCGGTGGACAGCCTGCCCACCAGCGCCAACCAGGAAGACCATGTGTCCATGGCCACTTTCGCCGGCCGCCGCCTGCGCGATATGGCGGGAAACACCGCCGGCATCCTGGCGGTGGAGCTGCTGGCGGCCTGCCAGGGCATAGACTTCCGCGCGCCGCACAAATCCAGCGACAAGCTGGAAGCGGCCAAGCGCATGCTGCGCGAGCAGGTGTCGTTCTATGACAAGGACCGCTACTTCGCGCCGGACATCGAAAAAGCCGCTGTGTTGGTGGCCAGCGGCCGCTTCAACGGCCTGGTGGACGGCGAGGTGTTGCCGTCGTTGTAAAGGGCGGAAGCCCCGGCAAAGCCGGGGCGTTCCGCCGAGTTCGTGTCATCGGGAAGTGGGTGACGAATAGCAAGGGCAGGCCGAGAGGCTGGCCCTTTTTGTTTGGGTGCTATGTTGAGAAAGTCCAGTCTGTATGACTGCTTGGATGTGTCCGCTGCGCGGACGATGATTGGATGCCGGTTCTGCCCGGCGGGCAGGTTGGGGGGGCTGCGCGGCCAGCCCCCCAACGCCCCCAGGCCGGCCCAACAGCGCGGCGAAACCCCGTCTCCAAAACCCTTTCCAAGGCGCCGCCCAACTCGCGGGGCGCTAGCGTCGCCCCGCTCAAACAGGGGGCGGCTTAAAACCTTGGAAAGGGTCTCGGAGCCGGCTTGCGCTGATGGGGAAGTGGGCGCATTGGTTCGGTTCTACACAGTGCTAGGTCAGTAGCTTGGCGGAGTCCCCGTGTTGACGGAGGTGTTTGGAGATGGATACTCCAGTTTTGGTTGCAGCGATAACTTCGGCGGCAAGCATCCTTGTCGCCGCGGTAACATTTTTTCTGACAAAGCGAAAGGAACGGGACGCTGAGTGGAGGAAGCAGAAGCTGGAGCATTATCGAGAATTTCTGGATGCGCTCAGTGGCACTGTGGGGACGGATTCAACTCCTGAGGCACAACAGCGTTGGGCGAGGGCAGCAAATACTATCGGTCTAGTTGCCTCCCAGAGTGTGCTCCTCGCGCTCTGGCAGTTTCAGGATGCAATCGCGAGATCCAATCCGAATCCTTCAAAACAAGCTCATGACGATGCATTGAACAGATTGATGCTTGCCATCCGTTTGGACCTTGATGTTTCTCCTGCTGATGACCCAAGCACGTTCTCGTTCCGGTTGTGGTGTTCCGGGGTCAAAGACTAACGCGGCAAACTGGTTTTCATGTAGGTTGGAGCTGAGCGTAGCGAAGCCCAACGTTTACTTCGTATGAATCGGCCGATTTTGTGTCCGCTGCTCAAACGATGATTGGATGCCGGTTCCGCCCGGAGGCGGAGTGCAACGCACAGGCACATTGGACACTTTCGTGCGGGTTCGCGCTAAGCGCAGCGAAGCCCAACATTCACCGCGCACCGCCCGTCCCGTTGGCCAACTGTAATATTCCCACTTCACAAACTTGACGATAGATAAAATTTCATAGCGGAAGACCGCCATTATCCACAATTGGCGGCTTTTCCATGCCCCGCTATCGCCCATATGTGTAAATCCAATTGGCATTTTTGTCGTGGTGATCTCAGACTACGGAGAAGAGAGCCAATTGGAGCAGGCCATGCTGAAGGATTTATTGATCGAGCTATTGCCGTATGGCGGCAGCTACCGCGGCGGTTTGAGCAATCACTTGCCCATGGTCCTGGCCGCGCTGGACGAGCTGGGCGCGAGCGAGGCGGAGCTGCGTTTGTTTGCCGCGCGGCGCGGCCATTTGGAGGCGGTGCCGGATGATGGACGCGATATCGCGGACACCGCCGGCTGGCTGGGAGAACGGGCCAGCGAAGGCGCGTGGCGGCGGCGCTTGGCCTGGGAGCGCGAGCGCGGCGAGTGGCAGGCGCTGTGGCTGAGCAGGGTGCGACAGGTGCTGGCCGCGCCGGCATCGGCTTCGTTTCACGGCGCGATCCGGCTGGCTTACGCCTTGCGCAGCGAGGCGGAGGCGGAGGTGGATGCGGCTCTGGCCTACGCGCTTAGCCATTGGCAGCCGCTGGCTTTGCCCGGCCGCGCCAGCGCGCCGCGAAGCTTGGCCGAGGTGTTGCGCGATTGGCGAGACCACCCCCTGTCCAGCCCGGACGACGGCAAGCTGATCATGGACGATATCGAGCGGGCATTGGCCTTGCCGGAATTGCCGGATCGGCTGCCGCCGGGCTTGCTGGCCGGCGCGCGCGAGCAGCGGCGCATCGCGCGGCAGCTGTTCCTGGCGCGGCGCAGCTTTGACATGCTGCATCTGATGACAGGCTGGGAGGCGGTGCTGAGCCTGGCGCGCGGCCACGGCCTAGGCGACGCGCCGGACAGCGCGGCCTTGCAGATGCAGGCGGCGCTGCTGGGCATGTACATCTATAACGGCTGCCCGGACTTGTCGGGGAGGCTGGCAGGGAGTCAGGCGGACATCGGCGAAATCGCCGCCATGGCGCGCGCGCAGCCGGACGATCATAGCGTGAAGCTGGCCCTGAGCTGCCTGCGGCTGGCGGAACTGGATGATGATGAGGCCTGGCTGGCGCTGGCGGCCGATGTGGCGGCGCACGGATGGCGCGGCCGCGCGGCGGTTTAAGTCCTGGCTCAGGCCACGTAGGGCAAGGTTTCGTCGGTGTAGATGTCGCGCCAGCTGGTGTAGCTGTTCAGGCACATGACGGGCAATAGCACGATCAGGGCCAGGCCCAGCGTGGCGATGCTGAGCAGGACCATGATGGATTGCAGCAAGACGCTCAGCGCAATGGCAGGCCAGTTTCTCAATACGCCGCGGAAGCTGCAGGCCAGCGCCCGCCCCAGGGGGAGGCGCTGAAACACCAGCAGGGCCGGAGCATACATGAGCGCGCCGTGGATCAGCATCAGCGCAAGGATCACGAGCCAGGCGCCGGGCGACGCCGGCTGGCCGTGGGCGGTAGCCAGGCTTTGCCCGAAGACGTTCTCGATCAGGATCAAGGGCAGCATCAGCGCGGAGAAACTGGCCAGCGGGCGGAAATGGTTGTGCCAGCCCAGAAAGAGGTCGGCGAATCTGACGGTTTGATTGACGCTGCGCTTGCGGGCGGCCAGCAGGAAGCCGCCGGTGAAGATAGGCGCGGCGCAGGCGAGCAGAATGCTGCCGATGGCCGGGATCTGCAAGATCGCGATGTAAGCCAGAATATAAAAGACGCACATGATGATCCAAACGGGCTTTTGCTGTTTGAATAGGCCATAGGCTTCTTTGAACCATTGCCAGGCGTGGGTGGCGGGGACTTTATGAATGGTGGTGTTCATGATGTCGAGGCTAAGCGCCAGCAGTGGGCGCGCTGGCTGGATTGAAGAGATGGGACTGCCGGGGCGGCAGGCTAGCACGGCGCAGGAATGATGACAAATAAATCCCAATGAAAACGGCAGGCCGCCGCATGGCGGCGGGCCTGCCGTTGCCAGGTCCGGCGGTTTTACTGCACCTTGGCGAAGGACTCGGCCACGTAAGGCGCGTTGGCGGTGTTGAGGCCGGCCACGCACATGCGGCCGCTGCCCACCAGGTAGACGCCGAACTGCTCGCGCAGCTTGTCCACCTGGGCCTGGCTGAAGCCGGTGTAGCTGAACATGCCGCGCTGGTCCTTCAGGTATTCGAAATCGCGCTGCGGCAGCGCTTCCTTCAGCACCTGCACCAGCACGCCGCGCATGGCCTGGATGCGGTCGCGCATGTCATTGACCTCGGATACCCACAGCGCCTTCAGCTCAGGCGAGTTCAGCACGGTGGCGATCGCTTTGGCGCCGTGCGTCGGCGGGCTGGAGTAGTTGCGGCGCACGGTGGCCTTCAGCTGGCCGGATACCAGCGCCGCCTCGGCCGCGTCTTCGCATACCACGGACAGGCCGCCGCAGCGCTCGCCGTACAGCGAGAAAATCTTGGAGAAGGAGTTGCTGACCAGGAAGGACAGGCCGGCGTCCGCCATGGCACGGATGGCGTAGGCGTCCTCTTCCAGCCCGGCGCCGAAGCCCTGGTAGGCGATGTCCAGGAAGGGAATCAGCTGGCGTTCCTTGGCCACGGCCACCACCTGGTCCCATTGCGCGTTCGTCAGGTCCGCGCCGGTGGGGTTGTGGCAACACGGATGCAGCAGCACGACGGCCTTGGCCGGCAGGGTTTGCAGCTTGGCCAGCATGGCGGGGAAGTCCACGCCGCGGGTGGCCGGATCGAAGTAGGGATAGCGCTCCACGGCGAAGCCCGCGCCCTCGAAGATGGCCACGTGGTTGTCCCAGGTCGGGTCGCTGACCCAAACGCCGGATGCCGGGAAGTAACGCTTGAGGAAGTCCGCGCCCACTTTCAGCGCGCCGGAGCCACCCAAGGTTTGCAGCGTGGCGATGCGGCCGTTCTTCACCGCGGGGTGGTCTGCGCCGAACAGCAGCGTCTGGATGGCGCTGCGGTAGGCGGCTAGGCCGTCCATGGGCAGATAGGTGCACGGCGGCTGAGGTTGGCTGGCCAGCAGCGCCTCCGCCTGCTCCACGGCCTTCAGGCGCGGGATGCGGCCGGCTTCGTCGTAATACAGGCCGATGCTGAGGTTGACCTTCTGCTCGCGCGGGTCTTTGCCGAAAGCTTCCACCAGCGACAGGATGGGATCGCCGGCGTAGGCGTCTACATGTTGGAACACGAATCTTCTCCTCTTGGTTGGCGGACGCCCGCCTGTTGCCGGCGGGTCGTCCGGGGTGCGGCGCGGCGCTCAGGCCAGGTCGTCGCGTTTCAAAGCCAGGCCCATCGCGAGCAGCCACGGCAGAATCAGCCAGCCGCCCAGCACGTTCAGCAGCGCCACGGTTTTCAGGCGCGGGCTTTTCACCAGCAGCGCGGTGGCGGTGGGCACCAGATAGGCGCCGGCCATGGCCAGGCCGTCGCCCAGCCAGACGGCGGCGTTCACCAGTTCCGGCCGATTCTGCCAGCTGCCGTAGCACCATAGCAGGATGGCCAGCGCCAGCAGGGCGAACAGCAGGTTTCTCAGCAGCGGCAGCAGGTTCATGGCGTAGGGCAGGCGATGGACAAACGCTTATCCTGCGAGTTTTTGCGGCGGCTGGCAACGGGGGCTTGGCGGAATGTTCGCAATGAAGTGCCATAAATTTGACGCAATCTGCCATTTTCATGCCATGTTCATGGCGAGCGCTTGTTCGGCGCCGGCGACTTGTTTAGGCTGGCAATTTTGCGATGCGAACGGAGAGCGCCATGACGGTGCATATCGACTGCGATCCGCGCAGGCTGGAGCGGGAGCGGATCTACGCTTATTTATCGCAACAGTCGTATTGGGCCCAGGGTTTGCCGCGCGATATTTTCGAACGTTCGCTGGCGAATGCCTTGTGCTTCGGCGCTTATGCCGAAGACGGCGCGCAGGTCGGTTTCGGCCGCGTCGTCACTGACCGCGCCACTTTCGCCTATCTGGCCGACATTTTCGTGTGGGACGAGTGGCAGGGGCGCGGCGTGGGCAAACAGCTGGTGGCGGCCATGCTGGCGCATCCTGAGCTGCAGAACCTGCGCCGCATGATGCTGGCCACTGCCGACGCGCACGGCCTGTACGCGCAATACGGTTTCCAGCCCTTATCCCGGGCGGAGCGGCTGATGGAACGGTTGGAGCAGGACGTGTATCGACGGCTGGCCGGCGCGGCGCAGGCGTCGTGACAGCCAATGAAGGGCAAGCGATGACGCGGAAACGGTTCTGGGCAGCGCCGTATCAGACGACGCTGGCGACCCGCGTCAGCCGAGTGGATGGCGAGCGGGTATGGCTGGAGGAAACCATTTTCTACGCTTTTTCCGGCGGCCAGGAGAGCGATAGCGGCCGCATCGCCGGCCATGCGGTGCGGCTGGCGGAAAAACAGGGCCAGGATATCGTCTACACGCTGGACGCGAACCACGGTCTGCTGGCCGGGAGCGCGGTGGAGGTGACGATAGACTGGCCGCGCCGCTACCGGTTGATGCGCCTGCACTTCGCCGCCGAGCTGGTATTGGAAGTGATCTGCCGCCAAGTGGCCGGCGTGGAGAAGATAGGCGCGCACATCGCCGAGGACAAGGCGCGCATAGACTTCGCGCGGGACCAGGCCATCACCCCCTTGTTGCCAGCCATCTCCGCCGCCGCGCAGCGGCTGATAGACGACGATCAACCCATCGTCAGCGCCTTTTCCGACGAGGCGGCCGAGCGCCGCTACTGGGAGCTGCCCGGTTTCGCCCGCGTGCCTTGCGGCGGCACCCATTTGCGGCGCAGCGGCGAAGTGGGGCCCATCCTGCTCAAGCGGCGCAATGTCGGCAAGGGCAAGGAACGAGTGGAAATCTATTTACAGGAAGCATGATGCTGTATGACCTTGCCGCGGTCGGCGCCGCCGGCTGCTGGGCGCTGGGCGGACTGCTGGGCGCCGGACCATCCCGCCATTTCGGCCCTTTTGCCTTCACCCGCTTGCGGTTGACGCTGCTGACCATGGCGCTGGGCGGCGCGAGCCTGCTGTCCGGCGGCTGGCACTCCATCAGCGCGGCCGCCTTGTGGCCGGCGCTGCTGTCCGGGCTGTGCGGCATCTTCCTCGGCGACACGGTGATGTTCGCCTCGATGAACCGGCTGGGGCCGCGCCGCACGGGTTTGCTGTTCGCCACTCATTCGGTGTTTTCCGTATTGCTGGGGGTGCTGTTTCTATCCGAACGGCTGAGCGCGGCCGCCATGCTGGGCAGCTTGCTGGTGTTCGGCGGCGTGTTGTTGGCGGTGGCCTTCGGCCGGCGCGAGGTGGACGCCCACGTGTGGGAACGCAACGACAAGCTGGCCGCCGGCGTGGCGCTGGGGCTGACGGCGGCCTTGTGCCAGGCCTTGGGCACCTTCTTCGCCAAGCCGGCGATGGCGGCGGGACTGGAGCCGGTCACCGCGTCCGCGCTGCGCATGGGCGTCAGCTGCGGCGCGCACTATCTGTTGTGGCTGAGCGGCTGGCGCCTGGCGAAAAGCCGCGGGCCGTACACGCCGCGCATGCTGGGCCAGACCGCGCTGAACGGCCTGGTGGCGTTGGGCCTGGGCATGACCTTGATCATGCTGGCCCTGCAGCGCGCCAACGTGGCCACCGTGGGCATTTTGTCCGCGCTGAGCCCGGTGCTGATCCTGCCCATGCTGTGGGTGGCATTGAAACGACCGCCGCCGCCATTGGCCTGGCTGGGCGCGGCGGTGAGTTGCGCCGGCACCGCGCTGGTGGTGTTGCGCTGAGCCATGTCATGACAAAACCGCGCCGGGAGGCGCGGTTTCACGTGGAACACGTATATGGGGGCAAACCGTTATTCAGGGGTGGGTTCTGATGGTCGGGGATGCTCATGCGTTCCTGACGATGATGGGCGCTTAGGCTGGCTGCTTGGGCCTGTTGGCTCCACCAGTTAGCCTTGCCAGCGAGGCGGGCTTAACGCCGCATCCTCCGATCCGACAGAGCGTTTTGCGCGATGGCGTCAAGATCATTGCTGGCGGGATTGCCGTCATGGAACAGTCCGTCTGGACTATATGATGGAATTGAGCGGGTTTTGCATGGATAACGCCTCCCGCAGGGAATGAGAGGTCGGCCACATGGGGCGATGACGGATGTCGTTGTTTGAGGTGGATAGTTATGTGCGGAAGGCCGTGCGGCGGAATAGGTGGATGGACGACAGTGCCGTATATGGCATGAAAAAGCCGCACCCTGAAGAGCGGCCAAACGGATGATATCAAGTGACATCAGTATTTTATGCAGGGAAGCAGAGCGACGTTGCGTGGCCGGGTCTCGCTGGATATACGCGCATCTGCGGCCTCCCGAACGACCTGAGGCATGGCGATGTTATTCCGATCCGCACTGTTTTTCGGAATGAAGTCAGGCCCCGCGCCTGTGACATTTGGAATCGATGCTGACATGGCATAGGAGGCATGTGAATGCTGTTGCAGGGCATCGTCCTGTTTGGAGCCGAAGATGCGCGGCGATTCGGCATCCACTTTTCCGGAGGCATCCCAGCCGCGAATGAATTGGCCTTGTAAGTCGGGTAGGCGAAATGTGGTTTTTCCGTCCCCGGATCCAAAGGTCGGATCGATCGCATTGAAAAGAGTGGCGAACTCGTTACGGGATTTCTCTGCGCCATCGCAAATCAGCCAGCCTTTCGGCGGCGTTTTCATGGCGAAAAACGCAATGGTGCCGGGGGGGATGGTGTCTATCGACTTGATCGCATCGGCGATCAGGCTTTTCACTTGGGCAAGGGGGACGGCATCGGTATCTTGCCAAGTAGGCGCAACGCAGAAAGTTTTTTGAGTATTGCCATTGATGTTGGCGAAGATGTCCTGGGCCTGACCAAGTGGAACGGCATCTACACTCTGCAAGGCTTTGCCGACGCTGAATGATCGAGTGACATCGCCGGTTCGTGACGCCGCATCCGTAATGCCATAGCCGGACAGCGTAGAAGATTTGTCTGCTTTGGCGGCTAACTGTTTGGCGATGAATGATGCGAAATTGGAGTCGTTGCCAAGGGCTGCGGCCAGTTCCTGTAAAGTATTTAGAGCTCCCGGTGCGCCTGCGACCACGCTGTCGATCGCAGTTTTTAATTCGGTCTTGGTTGCGCCGTCGGCAATGCCATATCCCGCTAGCGTGGTGGGTTTGGCGCCGCTCCCCCAGGCGATGTTCTGCACGGCCTGCAGCAGCTGGTCGTTACGCGCGGGGTCCGGGTTTTGGCCACTGTTTTTGATGACGGACATCAGTTCCTGCTGCGCGCTTTGCACCACGGCTTGCACGCCGTTGAGCCAGTCTGAGGTGACGATGGTGCCGAGTTCGCCGGTGGCGGGGTTGCCGTCGTGGAAGACGCCGTCCGCGCTGTTGATGGAATTAAGCTGGTTTTGCATGGAAAACGCCTCCCGTTGGGAATGAGAAATCGGCCGCAGGGGCCGATGACGGATGTCGCCGATCAAGAATGGGGGCGATTGTGCGGGAGCGCGCGCGCTGGGCGCAGTGGACAGCGTTCAGTGGCGACGGCAAAAACGGCAGCGTATCGCTGCCGTTGACATTGAGGCTTTTGCTGGGCTTAGGCGGGTTGCCTGGGCCAGTCGGCGTCCACCAATTTGGGCCACAGCGCCTGGTCCGGCAGACGGGCCAGGTCCACGCAGTAGCGCTTCCAGGCCGCCAGCTTGTCGAGCTCCGCCGAGGAAGCGATGCCCAGCGATTCGGCATCTTCCAGCGGGCGGCGGGCGGCGTAGGCATCCGCCAGGCGCCGCTTCAGTTCGGCAGCCGTCTGCGCCATCAGCGCGGCGGCCTGAGCGGTTTTGTTCACCATCCAGCCCTTGCCATCCCAGGCCGGGAATTCGCAAGGCTCCAGCAGGGTGGCGCGCAGGCTGTCCGGCGTGTCGCCCAAGCGAGCCTGGACCCGTTGCGCGGTGTCTATGCTCCATAGCTTGACGTTGCGCCAGTCTTGCGCGACGGACCAGTTGCCGTCGTGGAACACGGCGATTTGGCGCTCGGAGGTGGCCGGCGGCTGCAGCTCTGTGCTGTGGGCGGGCAGCAGCCAGACACCGGGTTCCAGCGGAGAGGGCGTAGCTGCGATGGGACCTTGATACTCCCCTGTTTGCGGATGGTAGTCGTATACGGTTTTGTTGTCTTGCATAGCAATTTCCTTAGTACTTGATGCAGGGGAGCAGGGCGATGTTGCGGGGGCGGGTCATGTACATCCAGTTTTGAGGATTACCGCCGAAGACCTGGCTGATGGCCTGCTGGTTGAGCAGGGTCAGGTTATTGATAACCAGCCCGCTGGTGTAATCCTTCACTTCGGGCACAAAGTCATAGCCCGCGACATCGCGTACGGCCTTGTTGGTCATATTGTTGATGATGCCGCCTGCATAGATATCTTGGTCGTCGTTATGAATGACCAGCGATCCTTTCTGCTTGGAGCCGAATACCCGGCCCTGATCCACGTTGGCGTCCCAGCCGCGCACAAACTCTCCGCGCAGGTCAGGAAGGTTGAAGGTGGTGGTGCCATCGCCGGCGCCGTAGGTGGTGCCGATGGCGGCGAATAGTGAAGCGAATGTGCTGCGGCTGATCGTTGTGCCATTGGCCGGAAGCCAGCCATCGGGCGGGGTGGCCATTGCGAAGAACGCGACCTGGCCGGTCAAATGGCCGTCATGAATCAAGGTATGCCAAGGATTCCAGCGGTTGGCGTCATCGTTGCGGGTACGAAAGCGCATCACGTAACCGGTGGTGTAATCGGCGGTCAGTTGGCAGGGGTAATTGAGATTGCTGTTCGCTTCTCCCAGGCCGCCGAAAGCGATGAACGGGCCGGTAACACCGCTGGAGGTGCCGTAGTTGAAGCCTGTCTCGCAAGCGGTGATGGCGTCGTCGAGCGAGGTTTTATCGTCAACGCTGATGCGATAGCGGCGTCTCTTGATGAAAGAGGCATCGTTTCCGCCGTGCCAGACACGGTATTCATTCCCCGTTGACTCCTTCAGCACCAGCGTCTCTGCGCCGTAGCCCTTGTGCACCAGCGCCACCGCGCTGTTGCCGGGACGATGTAGGCCCAAAGCTGGGAAGTCGCTGCCGGTAGAGCGTAGCTCCAGCGTGCCGTTGGTATAGATATTGCCATCGTAGACATTGGGCGTGGTCTTGAGCACCTGCGCGGTTTGCGTGGTAGACAGCGCCAGCGTGTTGATGCCGTAGCCGGCCAGCGAGTTGGATTTGTCGGCTTTGCTGGCCAATTTGTTGGTGACGGTGGCGGCGAAGTTGTTGTCGTTGCCCAGCGCCGCAGCCAACTCTTGCAGCGTGTTCAGCGCGCCAGGCGCGCCGCTGACCAGACCGTCCACCGCAGCTTTCAGCTCGGCCTTAGTCGCGCCGTCGGTGATGCCGTAGCCGGCCAGCGTGGTGGCGGCGTCGGCCAGTTTCTGCCATTGGCTCCAGTTGCCGCGGTAGCGGCAGCGATACCAGCAGCCGGCGTTGTCATAACATTGGTAGGTCTGGTAGACCATATTCTCATTGGGCAAAACAAACAGCAGTCCAGCGTGCGGGGCCGGATAATTGGCGCCGTCGGCCGCATAGTTATTGCCGGGATTATGGTAGAGACCAACGTCTACGATATTGTTCAAGTCGATTTTGTCGCTTAGTTGCGGCCGCAGCGCCAATCCGTCGGTAATGCCGTATTCCGCCAACGTCGTGGGCTTGGCATTGCCGCCCCAAGCCATTTGTTTGATCGCTTCCTGCAGTTGGTCTGGGCGCGCCGGGTCGGCCTTCTGGCCATTGTTGCCGTTGACGACGGACAGCAGCTCTTGCTGGGTGGACTGGACGGCGGACTGCATGGCGTTCAGCCAATCAGCGGAGACGATGGTGCCCAGCTCGCCGGTTTTAGGATCGCCGTCGCGAAAAGCAACGGGCTTGATTGGGTCTTGCATGAAGCGCTCCTGGTATAGAGATGGGACGGGAACACCGGTTGGGAAATCGGCGTGGATGGGGGGAGGGGCACGATGGAAGCGCGCGAGGCGCGCGTTCTGTGGCGATTAAGGCAGGTAGGCGAAGTTGACGTGGGTATGCGCCGGTTTGAGATCGTTGAACAGTTCTTCCAGTTTGGGATCGCCGAAGGCGGTCAGGCGCTCGCCCGCCAGCGATTGGCCGGCACGAAACTGGTAAGAGCGGGATTTGCTGCCGAATACGGTCACCCACCAGGCCCAGGGGATGTCCTCGCGGCACAGATGCTGGCCGGCGCGGTTGATTCCGGCGCGGAAAGGTTGAGGCTCTGCGATCTGTATCTTGTAGCCCATGCCGGCGGCCAGCCGGACGAAGTAGGGGATGGACAGGCCGCCGGTTTCGGCCAGCTTGGCCAGCACCGCTTGCTGGCGCTGCTGGTAGGTGGCGTCCAGCTGCGGCGTCAGGCCGCAGACGCGCTCCCAGTCCGGCAGCATCCCTTCTGCCTGCCAGGGGGTGACGGCGCCGGCCAGTTGGCGCGCGCTGGTCTGAGCGCGGTCCAGCGCCGCGCCCTCGCTGGCCAGCTCGGCTTGCAGCCTGGGGCCGTCCGGGCTGTAGCTGACCGGCGGCAGCAGCCGCGCCAGCAGTTCCTGGTAGGGCGGTTGCGGCGTCATTGCAGCGTCCCCACTGTCAGTTTGCCCAGCCGCAGCCACTCCACCATCTTGTCGTCGGCCACCGGGGAGACGTTGCCTGCCGGGGCGTTGAGTTGGCGGTCTTGCACGCCGGGCAGGTCGGATATCAGCGCCTCGATGCGGCTCTTGACCAGGCGCTCGCCCGGAGCGAGGCCGGCGAAGTAGGCTTGCAGCGTTTGCTGCAGCAGCGGCGTGAAGCTGTCGAGATTGGCGCCGCCCAGGCTGAGGGCGATGTCGATGTCCACCGGGCGCGGCGTCGGCGCCAGCACCAGGCAGCTCTTGGCGGTGACCGGGCGCAGATCTTCGATATGGCTCTGCACATTGGCGATGATTTCCTGGGACGGCAAGTCGCCGCCGGCGGTGATCACCACGTCCACGGTGCCCAAGCCGCGGCGCAGCGGGTAGACGTAGGCGGCGGTGACGCCTTTCACTTCCATCGCCCAGCGGCGGTAGTCGTGCTGGTTGCCGCCGGCCGGCGGCCGGCGGATCAGCTCCAGCAGCCGCTCCAGCAAGGCCGCGTCGTCTTCCGCGTCCAAGCCGTTGCGCATGCTGAGCAGTTGCGCCTTGGAGTTGACGCCGGACGGCGCCTGCATCAGCTCCACCGGCAGGTTGTCAGGCTGGTTGCCGGCGGCGCCGGCCTGGCTGGCGAAGAGGGGCAGCTCGGCCTGCTTGTTGTCGTCCAATCTGACCGAATAAGGGCTGCCGTCCGGCTTGGAGAGCGGCGTGGCGTATAGTTGCTCGCCCACCCGCAGTTGCAAGCTGCCGGTAATGACAGCGCCGGCGGTGCCGTTGATGCGCAGCGTGCCGCTGGCCGCGGTGGCCGGCTTGCGGATGATGCCGCGCAGACGGGCGTGCTGTTCCAGATATTCGCTGTCGGCGCTGTCGGGGAAAATCTGGCGAGCGATCCAGCTTTGGTGCTGGTACAGGCCCTCCACCGCGCCGGCGGTGGCGCTGGCCCGGACATAGTTGTCGCTGTCCGGCGAGACGGCGGCGTCGGCGCGCAGGTTTTGCAGGTCGCGCAGCAAGGCGTCGCGCAGGCTGGCGAAATCGGGCGTGGACAGGGGCATCAGGCTATCCTCACTTGATGTTGGAAATGACGGAGGTGGCCGCCGGTTTCGGCGACTTCGATATTCAGCAGCAGGCGGCCGGGGGCGGGGCGTTGCGAGGAAGCCTGGACGCGGCTGGCGCGGCCGTCCTGCAGCAGCGGCTGCAGCGCCTGTTCGGCGTACTGGCAGGCCAGGAGGTCGACACGGCTGCTGTCCTTGCTGCGGGACAGTTCGTGCAGGCGCGAGCCCAGCGTCGGGTCGGCCCACCAGCCGCCCAGCGGCGTCATCAGCCGCAGGTAGACGGCGTTGGCGAGGGTGTCGGTGGCGGCGCCGGCGTAATCGCCGGTTAATGGGTCAAGCAGCGGGTCCATGGCTATTGTCCTGGATGGGGTGGCGGGGCGGCAGCGGACGCGGTTCAGCGATGTGGCTTATTTAGGCGGGCTGGTGGGGCCGTTGGGCGCGTCGTGGGTGTGGGAAGCCAGGCTCTTGCCGCTGGCTTTCACGTCGCCGCTGGCGTTCATCGAGCCGGATAGTTTGATGTCGCCGTTGACGCTGGCGCCGCCGCCGCCCTGGATGGCCAGGCCGCCGTTGCCGCTGATCTGGCCCTGGGCGACGAACTGCGCGCTGGCGTTCAGCGTGGGGGTGGTGAAGCTGGCCTGTTCGCTGGCGTTGACCTGCCAGGTCTTGCAATTCAACTGGAAGGCGTCGCATTCCACGGCGATGATCTTGCCGCGTTTGAGCACGATCTTGCTGCCTTCGTCGCTGTACAGCGCCACTTCTCCCGGTTGCAGGGACTGCAGCCGGTAGCTGCCGTGCTCGGTGGCGATCACCACGCTGTGGCTGGAGCGGCCGCCCAGCGGCAGCACCATGGCCATGCTGCCTGGCGGCGGATTGGAGGTGTAGCCGTAATGCTGGAACAGCTCGGCGTCTTGCAGCCGCTCTCCGGCCAGCGCGTCGGCCTGGACGGCCTGCACGCCGCCGTTGCTGTCCACATGGGTCAGCACCGCGCGAAAGCCCTGGCGCACATTGCTGAAGGCGCGGCGTATGCGTTGGTCTACTTCATGCCACATGTTTGGCTCCTGATTGCTGGCCGGCGCGCATGGCCGGAATCCAGCACTTGTCTTCCTTCAGCGTCAGCCGGGTGATGCTGCCCTGGCCGCGGCCGCCTTCGAAGGCGCGGGCCATCAGAAAATAGACGCCGTTGATGCCGTGCGGCTCGCTTTCCACCTCGATGCGCTGGCCCGGCGTCCACAGCTTGCCGCGGCTGTCGCGGTGGCCGGCCACGGTGGCGGCCAGCGTGTAGCCGGCCAGGCGGGCGTCGGCCAGCATCTTGTCGGCGCGGGCGGCCAGCTCGGCCTGGCTGGCGGCGTCCGGCTCCACCTGGATCAGCGGCTTGTGATAGCAGACGTCGGAATCGAACACTTGGTAGCGCATGGCGTGGCGGCCGGCGGTTTGCGCCTGGCCATGGCCCTGGCCCAGCAAGGTCAGCTCGGAATGGCGTTGCGCATGGGAGCGGGTTTCCGCCAGGCTGAGCACATTGTTGCCCTTGCCGTCGCGGCGCAGGATCAGCCGCGCGCTGGCCGGCCGGCTGTAGTCCGGGCCGCCCACCACCAGGGTGCCGTCCGGGTCGAACCAGGCGGCCAGGCCGTTGGCCTGGGCGGCGCGGGTGAGCACGTCCCAGGCGCTGTTGCCGGGATCGACGTTGATCTTCTCGATCTGCCCCTTGGCCTTGGCGTCGACGCGGATCTGGCTGATGCCCAGCGGCCGCACCACATTGTCCAGCACGTCCTGCAGCGTCATGCCCTTGCCGGTGAACAGCGGCGCGCTGCAATCGAGCAGCATGCCGGCCAGGTCGCGGCCGGATAGCGCCAGCTGGTGGCTGCCGGCCGCCACGCTGTGGCTGATGTCGTCGATGCGGCCCAGCAGCACGGTTTCGTCGCCCACCAGCACTTTGACCATCGCGCCGGGCTCGACATCGGCCGGGAATACGCCGCCGGGCAGGCCAAGCGACACTTGCCAGGCGTCGGCGGCCGCGGTCAGGTCGGAGTCGATGGCGTAGTGCGTCCAGTCGCCATGCTGGCGGCCATTGATCTGCAAGCTGACGGCTTGCTTAGTTGGCGTAGCCATAAACCAGGGTTCCCGGAGTCAGATGATTGGGTTGGGAGAGCTGCGGATTGAGCCGCAACAGCTCGGCGGCGCGCTCGCTGTCGCCGTACCACAGGTGTGCCAGCTGGCGCAGATTGCAGGCAGCCTCCACTTTGCGTTTCAGCAGCGGCGGTTTGGCGGCGATCAGCGCGGCCGCGCCCTGCTGCACCTGCAGGCCCAGTTCGCGCAGGCCGTCCACCACCGGGTAGGCGTCCTCGGCCGGCAGCGCGGCGCGCCACTGGTCCATGGTGGTTTGCAGCGAGGCGCGCACGTCGCCGGCGATCTGTTCCAGCGCCGGCGGCGTCAGCGTCGGCTTGGCGGATTCGCTGGCGAAGATGCCGGCGGCGGCGGAGGCGAGCTTGGTGGATACGTTCAACTGCAACAGCGCGTCGATGCGGCGCTGGTCGTCGCTCCACACCGATAGGGTGGCGCTGGCGGATATCGGCGCGATGCCCTGGCGCGCCGCGTCCGGCAGGCCTTCCAGCCGACGGCGCAGCGCCTTCCAGTCGGCCAGCGTGGCAGATGACATCTCGGCCGCGGTCTTCAGCGCCGGCAGCGGGCCGGTGTCCAGTTTCAGATCGAAGCGCCAGTCTGCGGCCGCGTCCACCAGCTGCTTGGCCTGGGCGACGAAGGCCTGGGGGTAGGCGAGCAGGTCGGTGACCTGGGCCACCGCCTGATTGGCCATGGCGGCCAGCTGGCCTACAGTGGCGGTCAGTTGCTGGCGCAGCGCGGCGACGCGGCCCAGCGCGCCCTTGGCCGCGGCCACCAGGCCCTGCGCCTTGGAAAAGGCCTCGCCGGCCATCTGCCGCAGCTTGTCCACCTGGGAGGAAATGGCGTCCACCTGCGGCAGTTTTTTCTTGGCTGCGAAAAAGGGATTGCCCGGCGTGGCCTCCACCCAGTTGATTTCCACGGTGCAGGAGTCCGGCGCGTCGGCCTCGTGGCTGATCTGGTAATCGAGCACCTGGGCTTGCGGCATGCTGCCGAACACCGGGTGGATCAGCTCGCCGGGGCCGGCGGCGTCCAGCGCGGCGGTGAATTCGCGCAGCCGGCGCTGGTAGCCCTTGCCCCAGAACATGGCCGATAGCGACACCTTGCGCGCCTTGCGCCCCAGGTCCTCCACATCGGCCCCGTCTTTATAGGGGTACTCGTGCATCGCCTGGTCGCGCTGCGCGCTGTCCACGCTTTTCAGGCAGTCGAAGCGCACGCCGCGGAAGCTGGCGTCCACCAGGGCGCCGGACGAGGCGAGGCCGGCGAATGCATTGAAGCTGAGCATCAATTCCTCCTTTGTTGCTTGCTGTTGGCGGCGTTGACGGCGGCGACGATGTTGCCGTTTTGGACGTCGACGACTACGCGTATCGGTTGGGCCAGCTGCGCCAGCGCGGCGCTGAGTTGGGCTATCAGGGCGGACAGCTGCGACTCGGCCGCATTGCCGGCAGCGGGCGCGGCTTGGCCGGTCGACGCGGGTTTCTTGGGCGCCGCAGCCGGTTTGAGCGTGGGCTTGGGCTGATTGGCGGAGGCTGCTGGTTTGGGGAGCGGCTTGGCCACGACGGGGGTTGGCGTTTTCGCAGCCGGGGCGGCCGGCGTTGGCGCGGCCTGTTCGGGATGGGCCGCGCCGCTAACGGCGACTTTGCCAGCTTTAAAGCCTTCCACCTTCTGCATGCCGTCCATCAGGGCATCGAACTCCGGCGGATTCAGGTCCTTGATCTTCTTGCCGTGCAGGTCCAGGCCGCGGCTGGCCGCCAGCTTGTAAATGCCTTCGGCGTACTTGGCGTGATTGGCCTTGCCCGAGTAATCCGATACCGCGTATTTGGGCAGCATCGCTTCTATGGTTTTTTCGCCGTGTTGCTTGGTCAATAACTGCGCCTTGGCTGCGCGCCCCGCTTTCTCGTCGGCGAAGATGGCATTGCCCCACTGGTCCAGATCGACTACGCCTTGATAGCGTTTTTGCGCGTCGGCCAGCGCGCGCGTTTTGCTGCGCTTGCTGTGGTCAGTCTTGTCATGGCTGCCGGCATAGCCGAACTTCAGGTTGCCCGGATTGTTGTTGCGCCAGGCTACGGTGCCGCCGCTGCGCGTTTGCATTGTGCCGTCGGCCATCTGATAGATGCGGGTCGTGCCTTCGGTCTTCAGCAGCTTTTGCACCTTGTCGGGAGCCGTGTTTTGGCCGACCGGCGTTTGGTGCGCGCCAGGCTTAGACATTGCAGGTTTCGGCGCAGCTGGCTTAGGCGGGGTGGCTTCGGCCTGGGCTTGAGCCGGAGAGGCGGGAGAGGACTTTAGGTACTCCGCCTTGGGCCGCAGGAATTTCTGCGGCTTGCCCCAATAGCCCGAACCCAACTTGGCGCTCGACGCGCCCTTGGTCGACTGGGCGCCGAAGAAATTACCCTTGCCGGACTTGGCGTCGTAGTTCTCGACGATGCCGGTATGGTTCTTGCCGCCCCGCCACAGCGCGATATCGCCCGGCTTGACGTCTTTCGGGTCGACCTCCTCGTAGTATTTGGAGTGGGCCATGTCGGCCGTGGTCTGGTACGGAATGGCGTAGCCCGCGCCCTTTACCGCCTGGTTGACCAAGTGGGAACAGTCGATGCGCTTGACGCCTTTGGCGTCTTTCTCGCCGTTGCCGCCGAGTTTGTATTGGTAGCCGTCGAATCTTCCCCTTTGATTCAAGATCGCTTGTCCGTCCGGAGCCGGGCCTGAGGCCTCAGGCGGGGAGGTGCGTTTGGCCATGGCGGCGCTGGCATGCGGTTGGCTCGCCTGGAGGGCGGGTGCGGGAGGATGCGCCGCGCCAGTGCCGGCGCCATTCTGCGTCTTGGCGGGAGGGGCTGCCTGTGGGGCCGGCGCGGCGGCCTGGCCGCCTTGCATGGCTTGTGCCACTTGTGGCGCCAAGCTGTTGATGGCTTTTTGTGCTCGTTGCGCGTACTCGGCGGTGGAGGTGCCATTTCCGTCGCGCGTTTCTTTATGCTGCTTGAACAGCGCGCTGGCGCCGCCCACGCCTTTCAAATGCGCAGCGCCGGCGAATGCCGCGATTCTTTCCGCGGAGTCATCGGGTTTGATCGCTTTCGAGCGGATGCCTTGCTGGATTTGCTTATTGGTGTACTCGACGAATTTGGCGTCTTGCAGCGCTTTATCGCCAAGATAGTGTTTAAGGCCGCCTGAGATTTTCCAATTGGATTCGTCTTCCAGGAATTTGGCGTGCAAGCCGGTATTCTTCGCATACCACTGCTTGCGCCAATCTTTGCCGTATTCCTTCTTGGCGGCGGCGATGGCGGCATTATATTTTTCGCGATCGACCAGACCGGTTTCCACCAGGGCTTCCGCGCCAAACTGGTATTGGCCGTAGTAACCCTGTTTATTGTCGCTATCAACCTTGCCGGCGCTTTCCTTCTGCATGACAGCAGATGCGTAAGCGCGGGTTTGGGCGTCGGTTAACCCAGTGATTCTGTCCTTTCCCTGGAAGGACAAGGCGTGTTGGACGAGATCGAATCCCGCATTCGCTTTGCCGTGTCGTGCCGGGTGGGTCTTCTGTGTCATCGCAGCTTGCCTGTTGGTGCGCGCCGCCCGCTAAGTCGCAGGCGGCGCGGGTTAACGACTTAGAGGGATCACTCCGTGACCTTCCGCAACGACATCAGCTTGATATCGCGGCGCGCTTCGTTTTCCACGCCGTACTTCTCGCCGACCTCCAGCGTGAAGCAGTCCAGGTAGCTGGTGCGCTTGCCGCCCGGGGCCAGCGGGAATTCGGTCAGCTTGGCGCCTTCGATCGCTTCCCAGTCCAGGTCGCCGGTCAGCGGGATGGACACGGTGACGGCCAGGTCGTATTCGGTGATGCCGCGGGCGAAGCCCTTGGCGCGGCCGGTGGAGTTCATCGTTTTTACCAGTTTGCGGCCGGTGCGGCTGCCGACGTTGAGGTCGATGACGTCGATTTCCTGGCCGTTCACTTCCAGGACGATGGAGCCTGCGTATTCTTTCAAAGCCATGAGACTTTCCTTTTCGATTCGGGATGGGCTGGCCAGGCGGAGGCCTGGCCGGCGGGGAGCGCGCGGATGGGAGAGGGAGGAGCGAGGCGGCCGTCAACGCAGGCTGCTTCGCCGCGCCGGTTTACAGCAGCAGGTCGATGCGGCCGGCGAACACGTGCAGGCCGTTGACCACGTCCACCGGGATTTTGGCGTCCAGGCGGTTGGCGTCTTGCAGGTCGCGTTCCACGATCAGGCCGGCCTTGTTGGCTTCCACCTGTTCGATGATTTCCAGCTCTTCCAGCTTGTACAGCACGTCCAGCAGCTCGGAGCGGACCTTGGACGGGGTGCGGTCGGACAGCTTTTCGCGCGGGAAGCGCAGGGCGATGCGCTCGCGGCAGGACTTGCGCACGTAGTCCAGGGTGCGGATGGTGGTGATGTCCAGCAGCGAGACGTCGTCCACGCCTTGCGCGTCCTTGGTGTAGGTGCTGATGGCGCGGACGATCTGCACGCGGTTGCCGGCGGCCACTTCCAGCGGGGTGACGCCGTTGTACAGCGCGTTTTCCTGCTCGGTGCGGGTGGTGCGGGAGGCCAGGTCCGCCACGTCGAGGCCCGGCACTTCCAGCGTGTTCAGCGGGCGGGCCGGATCTTCCTCGCTGGCGATCACGGCGGCGTAGGCGGCGGCGATGTCGGCCGGCAGCTTGGCGGAGCCGCGGTACCAGGCGGCGGTGATGCGGCCGCTGTCCAGCTTGGCGGAGAGGGCGGCGGCGTCGGCCAGCGCGCCGGTGCTGGCGATCACGCCGATGGCGCCGCGCTGCTCCAGCGGGCCGGACACGAAGTCCAAGTGGGTGCGCAGCGCGGTCAGCGCGGCGTCGCCGACCAGCGGGCTGACGATGATCTGGTGGCCGCCGCTGGCCACGGCTGCCAGGGCCGGGGCGATGTCCGGATCGCCGGCGCCGCCCTTCAGTTGAAATGCTTGGACCGGAGTTACGCCCACGCCGGCGATCTGCTCTTGCGCTTTCACCGTGATGGCGTTGCCAATGCTGCCCTTGTGCCGCGCGGTGAAGGTCAGCACTTCCTTGGCGGCGGAGGCGGCGATCGGCAGGTCGCTCAGCTTGGCGATGGCGGCCTGGGCGCTGGCGGCGATCTTGGACGCGTCATCGCCGGCGGCGACGGCGACATCGACGCGGACGGCGCCGATGAACAGACTCAGCACGCCGGCTGCGGCGGCGGGACCACTGAAGGTGACAGAGCCGGAAGCGGCGGTGCCGGCGGCCGCGTCATCGACGCCGATCACGGTCAGTTGCAGGTAGGGGTTGGCGTTGATGGCGGCGCGCGCCATCAGGTGGGCGTTGGAGCCGCGGCCGAAGGCCTGGGCGGCCTGCTCGTCGCTGAATACGTCCAGCGCGGCCAGCGCCGGTTGGGCGGCGGTGTCGGTCAGGCGTTGGCCAATCACCAGCACGCGCTGCGGATTGCCCGGCAGCGTGCGCACCGCCAGTTTGGTGTTGAACTCGAAGTATTTGCCCGGCTTGCGGATCGAGGCCGGAATCTGGTCGAAGCTGATGTTGGGGCTGGCCATGAGGAAAGGCTCCTGGTGTGGCGGTTGGGAAGGTGGCCGCGCCGGGCGGCGCGGCGAGGGGAATGCGAGCGTCAGGACTTGGGCGCGTTGACGGTGTCTTGCGCCTTGACGCCGGCGGCGCCGGCAGGGACGTAATTCAGCTGCACGCTTTGCGCCGGCTGGGCAGGGGTTTCCAAGCGGCCGCCGAAGGCGCGGAACAGCGCGTCCGGATCGGCGTCGCCTTGCGGCGCCGGCCAGTGGCCGTTGTCCAGCGCCTCGTCCAGCCAATAAGTGCTGAAGTCGCAGGCCACCAGGCTCCACGGCTGGCCGTCGCGCGGCGCCTGGCCCAGCGGGCGCACTTTTTCCGGCAGCAGCGGATTGATGGCCAGGCCGAAGTCCTGCGAGGCCAGCAGGCGGCGCGCCGCGTAGACCAGCTGCCAGACGCCAGCGCCCTTGTAGGCGGCGTCGATCTGCAGGCGGTCGCCCACGACGACGGTGAACAGCGCGTTAGCCTTGTAGCGCAGGCGCTGGCTGGATTGCGGCTGGCTGGAGGTGATGCCGCCGGCCACGGTCCACAGCGCCGGCAGGCGGGCCAGCGCCTGCGGGTTGATCGTGGGGCTGGCCTGGCCTGGCGTGAGGCGGCTGCTGTAGTCGCCGTGGGCCAGCTGCAGGCCGCAGAGGCCGGTTTCGTCTAGGTCGGCCGCCACTTCGCGCACCATCTGGCCCATGCCTTGGCGCAGGCGGTCGGCGATGGCGGTTTGCAGCGTGATCAGCATGGACATGATCATTCCTTGGAGAATGTGGGATGGGGAAAGTATGCGGCGGGAGGGGGCGCCGGCTTAGGTGAGGGCTGTCAGTGCGGGGTCAGATTTTGATGCAGGCGAGCATGGCGAGGTTGCGGGGACGCGCGGCGCCCACCGAGCTGGTGTAGTTGCCCAGTACCCCCTTATTGCCGGTGATATAGTGCAGCTCCAGTCCTGGGTAGCCGGCCAGGTCCGGCGCGTCGGCGCCAAACGCGGCAGTGCCTGCCACGGCTTGGCCGGTGCCGATATTGGTGCTGATGTTGTACAGCTCGTTGTCGCTGAAATATTCATTGGCGACGACCAGCGTGCCCTTCTGCAAGCTGCCGTTCTTGCGGGCGGGGTCGACGCCGCGACCATCATCCCAGCCGCGGATGAATTCGCCGCGCAAATCGGGCACATTGAACATGGCGTCATCGGTGTTCTTCGCTTCGCGGTACACGTCGCCGATCGCGCTGAACAACGCGCTGTAATCTTTCTTGGCATAGGCCTTGCCATCCGCCTTCAACCAGCCTTCGGGCGCTTTTTCCATGGCAAAGTGCATGATGGCGCCGCTAGGCACGCCTTGCGCGGCGACGCTTCCCTCCTGGCCGCAGCAGCCGGCGCTCATCTGAAACTGCGCGCCTTTGCCATCAGAGGAGGCCGCAGCGTCTTCATGGCCGACTAAGTTGAATTGCAATTGTGGTTTGATGCAGATGGTGGTTTGGGACATGAGATGCTCCTTGGTTAAGGTTGCGGGAGGGAGGGGGGAGGGATGTGGCTTAATGCACCAAGCGCTTGAGAAATTCTCCGGCCAGGGTGACCAGCAGGGCGGACAGGGCGCCCGACAGCGCGCCGCTCTTGGCGGCTTGGACTTCCACATCGCGCAGGCGGCTGTCCAGCTCTTCCAGTTTTTTGTCTTGTTTGGCCAGGTGGGCGACGATCATGTCGAGCTTGCCTTCTATCCGGCCCAGGGCCATCAGGTTGTCGTGTTCCACGTGAAACCTTTCATCGCTCGGCCAGCTGTTGGCAGATCACGCAGCGCGTGCTGCTGGGCATGGCGGCGCGGCGCGCGGCGGGGATGGGATCGCCGCAGTCCTCGCAGTGGCTGTAGCCGCTGCTGTGCAAGGATTGGAAATGGCGGGCCAGCGCCTGCTCGCGGAATTCGGTTTCCAGCTCGCTGGCGCGATCGAAGAAGTCGCTCATGGTTGGGGGTCCTGTCGGGAGTAGAGTTGTTTCAAGGCGATGAGGCGTTGCTCGAGTTCGCCGCACCAGGCGCCGTAGTCGGCGGCGTGGGCGAGGAGGTCGGGTGGCGGTAGCCCGCCATCGGCGCCGGCGGCTTGGGCGGCAGCGCCAGCAGATAGGGGCTGGGCGCCGGGCAACTCGGCGGGGTAGCCGAGGAGCTGGCGGTAGAGGCGCAGGCTGTCAGGACCAAGGCCAGTAAAGCGGGGACCATCGTTGCGGGCGACATCGTCTATCCTTTGCGCGTTGCGACGCTGCAGCGTCAGCAGCGCCTGTTGTTTGTCCAGCAGCTGGCCTTCCAGCCGGTCTGTGCGCTGCCGCCATTGCTGTTGCAGCGCCAGCGCGGCAGCCTGTTGCCGCTGCAATTGCTGGCTGCGCTCGGCTTGAAATCCGGCGACGCTGGCTGCCAGCCGCGCCTGCCAGTAATGGTTGCTGTGGGCGCTGCCCGCGGCATAGCCGGCGGCGGCGGCCAGGATGGGCAGGAGCAGGCAGCCGCCAAGACGCCAGGCGGGGAGCGGCATCATGACGATTGCCCTTTGTCGCGATAGGCGGCGATCATGCGCAGCGAGGCGGAATAGCCGCCCACCACGCCTAGATAGATCACCCAGATGTCCGGCGTCAGCGCGCCGCGCCAGCCGTCGCGGACGAACATCGCGGTGGCGGCGGCGCAGGCCACGTTGGCCCACAGCCGGCTGTGACTGATGCGGCGGCTGTGCGGGCTGCATAGCAGATCGGCGAGATGCATGCTTCAGGGCTCCAGTGACAGTTGAAAGTGCGGGAAGTCGGGATTGGGGGCATCCAGCTGGCCATGCCAGTACAGGCCCAGGCTCAGCGCGATGCCGCCCATGGTCTGCCAATGGGGATGGTCGGCTTCGCAGACGGGTTTGCCGCCAAGCAGGGGCACGACGTCGAAGGCGCGCGCGGCGGGACTGCCGTGCAGCATGTCGTTGTGGGCGGATTCGCCGGGGCGGGCATAAGTGACGATGGCGCCAGGCTTGCTCCGCCCTTGCTGATAAAGCGCGTCCTGTTCCGCGGCCGAGCGCCAGGTGCAGACGATCAGCGGGTCTACGCCATGATCGCGGCAGCGTCGCAAGAAGGTTTCGGCCAGCGGTTGCAGTTGCGGATGCAGATCGGAAATGGCGCGGCTGGCCATGCGGGTTCTCCTAAAGCGTGGTCAAGGAATCAATGCACCTCGCTCGGCGCCGGAGGGGTTTTCAACACACGCCAGATCATGCGGTCGCTCAGGCGGTAACGCATCGCCAGCACGCTGACTGTTTCGTTGGCGCCCAGGCCATCGGCCAGCAGGGCGTCGAAATCGCGGATCAACTGCTGGTTGCGCGCCTGGCGCAGAGCCTGGCTGCAGCGGGGGATGTACAGGATGTCGCCGCCGAAATGGTGGGTCAGCTGCTCCGCCGCGTCCTGGCCTATCACATCCACCAGCGCGGCGAAGCGCAGTTGGCCGGCGCGGCTCTGGTTCTTGGAAAACGGCAGGGTGGTGCCGCCCAGCGCCTGCACCAGTTGCAGCGTGCGCGGCATGCCGATCAGCTTGGCGACCAGTTGCATGGTGGAAGGCAGGGCGGGATATTGCGTATGGGTGTTCATCACGAGGCTCCAGAAAGGCTAAAACGGCTTTGGGAGACATGAAGTTCTAAATAAGTTACAATTTGCTTAGTATCGCGAAGCGCTGCCAGCCTTGGGCGATAGGGCGAGTAATTTGGAACTCAGTCTTATTTTGCCGGATATTTTATAAACACAAAGCGTTATTTATACACAAGTAGAACTGCAAATGTCATCTTGTCGCCATTCTAGTCCGACATTTGGAACCGAACAAGCGACTAAGTGTCACTACGTATGTCAGTTCTACTTGATGGAATGACGAGGGAATAGTAATCTGAGAGGTCGGTCCTGAGGTATGAATGACTGATGGGGTTCCAAATGGATAATTCGCTGCAGACGTCAGATTTCAAACAGCGGCTGGAGGTGCTGATCGGCGCCGAAAAACCATATGCCTGGGCCGCGCGCATGGGCATCAACAAAGGCTCTTTCACCAATATGTGGTACAAGGGCGGCGTGCCCCGGCTGGCCACTGCGCAGAAGATAGCCGCCAGCAGCGGCTGCCGCCTGCCGTGGCTGCTGCATGGCGAAGGCGTCATGCGCGACGAGTCGGGCGCGGATGCGGCGGAGGCGGAAGCGCTGTCGCAGGCCGCGCAGATGGCGTCGGCGCGGGACGAATACTTCGTGCCGGCCGGCGTGCACGAGGAGTTCTGTTTTATACCGCGTTATAACTTGAAGGCTTCGGCTGGATTTGGAACCAGCGCGGCGGGCGAGCAGGCTATGTTCTATATGGCGTTCCGGCGCTATTGGGTGAAGAACTATTTGAACGCTTCGCCGCTGGATCTGGCGGTGATCAGCGTCAAGGGCGACAGCATGAGCGGCGTGCTGGAGGACCGGGACACCATCCTGATCAACACCGCCGAGCGCAATCCCGGCGAGGGTTTGTTCGTGATCCGCATCGGCGACGACATCTTCGTCAAGCAGCTGCAGCGCCTGCCGGGCGGCGCGCTGCAGGTCAAGAGCGCCAATCCGCTGTACGAGGCTTTCACTGTCGATCTGGCCGGCGCCGGCGGCGAATTCGAAGTGATAGGCCGCGTGGTCTGGTTCGGCAGGCAGATCGCCTGAGGCCGCGCCGGCCTTGGGTGTAAACTGTCCCCCAACTTCGCAAGGATCGGAATTCCCCATGCAAAAACATATACAGGCCAGCCTGGCCGAGGCCAAGCGCGCGCTTGACGATCTGTTGGCCAATCCGCAGGCGCTGGCCGCTATTGCAGCGGCTGGACAAACCATAGTCGACGCGCTGGCAGGCGGCGGGCGGATCTTTTCCTGCGGCAACGGCGGCTCCATGTGCGACGCCATGCACTTCGCGGAGGAACTGACCGGGCGCTATCGCGATAATCGCCGCGGCATGGCGGCGATCGCGATCAGCGATCCCAGCCACATCAGCTGCGTCGGCAACGATTACGGCTACGACGAAATCTTCGCCCGTTACCTGGAAAGCCATGGCCGCGCCGGCGACGTGCTGCTGGGCTTGAGCACCAGCGGCAACAGCCGCAATGTGATCCGCGCGGCGGAAGTGGCGCGCGAGCTGGGCATGAAGGTGATCATCCTGACCGGCCGCGCCGGCAGCAAGCTGGAGCCGCTGGCCGATGTCTACGTCAATACGCCGGGCGGCCGCTATGCCGACCGGGTGCAGGAGCTGCACATCAAGGCGCTGCACATCCTGATTGAACTGACTGAACGCCATTTCTGCCCGGAGAACTATCCGGAAGCATGATGACGCGGCGCGCGGCCGCGCGCCGGGCGACGATTGTCAGTCCGCGTTGAGAAAGGCGCCGATGCGGCGGTAGGTCAGCTCGCAAACTTCCGGCACCAGCGCTTCCATATTCAGGAAGGCATGCATCTGGTCGTCCAAATGGAGCTGCTCCACGGACACGCCCGCGGCCTGCAGCTTGCGCGCGTATAGCTGGCCCTCGTCGCGCAGGATGTCGAAGCCGGCGGTGACGACCAGGGTGGCTGGCAGCCGGCGGCTGAGTTCCCAATGCAGCGGCGACGCTAGCCGCCTGTCCTCGCCATGCTGGAAATACTGGTCGAAATACCAGGCGGTGCGGTTGGCGGTGAGGAAGTAATCCTTGCCGTTCTCCACCACCGAGGGCTGGGTCAGCGTGTAGTCCACGCAAGGGTAGATCAAGGCCTGGCGCGCGATGTCCAGCGAGGCGTCGTACTGCGCCTTGCCGCTGAGGCTGGCGCACAACGCGCCGCCGGCTGAGTCGCCCGCCAGCGACAGGCGTCGGCGATATGGCAGCCGCCGCTGTTCCAGCACGCCCCATACCCCTTTTGCGACGCTGAGCGCGTCGTTCAGGCCGGCGGGATACGGGCTTTCCGGCGCCAGTCGGTATTCGGCCGCCACCACGATGTGGCGGCTGGCCGCGGCCAGCCGGCGGTTGATGCCGTCGTAGAGGCTGACGCCGCCGGCGGTGTGGCCGCCGCCGTGCAGGAAAACCAGCACCGGCAGCGCCTCGTCGGGCGCGGGATGGTAGATGCGCACCGGCACGCTGTATTCGCGGCCCGGCACCAGATCGTCGTTGACCCAGGCGATGTCCGGCCCGGGCGCGACCATCTGCGCGGTCAGCTGCGCCAATGCCTCGCGCGCGCCTATGGCGGTGGCCTTGTAGCCGTCGGCTGCCTTCTGTTGGACGGCGCGGTTGAACTGCTCCAGCCACGGCAGCAAATTGGGGTGGAGTGCGTGCATGGTCAATCTCCGGTGCGATGGGGCGAGAGTATCAATCGCAATCTATACCATCGGCATTGATGCGGCAATTCATATGACCAACTGTCCGGCTAGCCGAACAACATCTCCAGCAAGCCGGGCCGCTTGCGGGTTTGCAGCGCTTGGCCTTCCGCCAGCATCCGGTCTATCAGGCCGTTGTTGGCGCGGGGCTGGCGCGCTTTCACCAGGTCGCGTTTGCCGGTGGGCGAGAGCGCCGGCGCGCCGTCCTGGCGGCTCAGCCGGTAGCCGCCGCCGCAGGCCGGGCAGTGGATTTCTGCCCCCTCCGCCGCATCGGACGGCACCGCGATGATGGGGCCGCAGGCCAGGCAGGCCTGCATAGGCACGCCCGGCTCGCTGTGGCCCAGCACATGGCTTAGCTTGCCGGCTCGGCCCAGCGCCACGAAGCGCTCGGCCAGCTCGGCGTCGAACTGGCCGCCGCTGCACTCCTCGATGATGGACAGGGCTTTTTCCAGCGGCATGCCCTTGCGATAGGGGCGGGTGCTGGTCATGGCGTCGAAGGCGTCGGCGATGCCGACGATGCGCGCCACCAGCGGGATGGCCTTGCCGGCGAGCCGATTCGGGTAGCCTTTGCCGTCCGGCGTTTCATGGTGGCTCAGCACCGCGTCTATCACCAGTTCGGCCAGCGGGTGGTCCAGCAGCAGGTCCGCGCCAACCTGGGGGTGGGTCTTGATGACTTCGTATTCCTCGTCGCTGAGGCGGTCCGGCTTGTTCAGCACGGCGTCCGGCACGCCTATCTTGCCCAGATCGTGCAGGAAGCCGCCCAGCGCGATGCGCTCGGCCTCAGCCTGCGGCAGCCGCAGGTCATGGGCCAGCAGCAGGCTGTAGCGCGACACTCGCCACAGGTGGCCGCCGGTGTAGGCGTCGCGCGCCTCCACCAGCATGGCCATGGTGTACAGGGTTTTCAATAGTTCGCGGCTGGCTTGCATGGCGGCTCTCCTCGGCAAGTGGATTCATTCACTATGGCATATGCGTATCGAATCGACAGCGGCGGCATGGCCATGCTGCGCTGGCGAGATCACGACAGTCAGTCGAGCGTTTGATCTATTTCTTACGGGTTTTTCGCCGGCCAGATATACAAATTTCATATTTCCTTCTTAATGTGCTGTGGCTGTATGCATTTCATCGACGTCGCACCCACCACAAATACAGAGGAAAACGCATGAAAGCATGGTTGTTCTTGGGCGCCGCTCTGGCCGCCCCCGCCTTTGCCGGCAACGCCACCGTCGCGCCGGACGCGCGCTACGCCCACGTTCTGTCGCCGTCCGGCCCGCTCAGCGCCGCGCAACTGCTGAAGCAGGGCTTGCCCAAGGCCAAGTCCGCTTCGACGGCGCGGATGAGCGTCGCGGCGACACCCGGCTCCGCCACTTATACCTATGTGCGTTGCTACTATCGCACCGGCGGCAACAACACCCAGCCGGCCACCGACTATGCATGGGCGCTGGATCCGTCCAGCGGCGACTACTACCGGCTGAACGGCCATTGGTGGTCCAGCGGCGTGTTCGACTGGAAGAACATGTTCTACAGCGACGTGACGCAGGACGCGCTGCGTTCGGTCTGCCAGAGCACGCTGGCGTCCAAGGGCATACAGCAGCAGCCGGCCATGGTGTTCGCCGCCGACAACGCCATGTCCTTCAATTACACGGTGTGGAGCAATGACCCGGCTGGGCAGGGCGCTTCCATCAACAAGATCATCGCCTTCGGCGATAGCCTGTCCGACAACCAGAACGTCTACAACGCCTCGCAGTGGACGCTGCCCAATCGGAACAGTTGGTATATCGGCCACTTCAGCAATGGCCCGGTCTGGGTGGAATACCTGGCTTCGCGCCTGAAGCTGCCGCTGTACAACTGGGCGATTGGCGGCGCCGGCGTCACCACGCAGCAGCTGGTGATCCCGGGCGTGGTGCAGCAGGTGCAGTCCTGGCAGCAGTACATGCAGCAGGCGCCCAACTACAATCCGGCCACCACGCTGTTCACCATGTGGATAGGCGGGAATGATCTGGTCAACTACGGCAGCACGCCGGACAAGGTGATTTCCGGCGAGCAGCAGGCGCTGACCAGCCTGATCCAGTCCGGCGCCCGCAACATCCTGCTGCTGAAGCTGCCCGACGTGTCGCGCGCGCCGGTGTTCCAGCTCAAGAGCGGCGGCGTCACCGTGGCGGCCCAGGTATTGGATCTGAATCAGAAGCTGGATGCGCTGGCCGCCTCACTGCGCCAGCAGTACGGCGTCAACATCCAGGTGTTCGACAGCTTCGCACTGTTCAACGACTTGCTGACCAATCCGGCCAAGTACCAGGTGGCCAACACCACCCAGTCCTGCCTGAACATCAATCAGGATTCGTCGCTGAACTATATGCAGGCGCAGTCGCCGCGCAGCAATTGCGGCAATGCCGATACCTTCGTGTTCTGGGACACCCTGCATCCGACCACGCATACCCACATGCTGCTGGGCAACGCGGTGGCGGATTTCCTCGGTTCGTCCTCCTCCATGGCGATGCTGAAGAAGGCGCGCTGATTCGCCGCCAGATAAGCTCGGGTCGGACGGCGTTTGGCGCGCCGTCCGCCAGGGCTTACAATTCGGTTTTGAGCCGGCCGCGGCGGTGCCGCGGTTTGGCCGAACCGAAATCGAAAGTCCTCATGTCCACTCTGACCGAACTCCTCAGCCGCGCCGCCGCCGCCCGCGCCGAACTGGTGGCGCGCCTCGCCGCCGAAGACACTAATTGCTACCGCCTGTTCCATGGCAGCGTGGAGGGCGCGCCGGGCCTGACCATAGACCGCTACGGCGAGCAAATCCTGGCGCAGAGCTTCCATCGGTCGCTGGAGGACGCGGAGCTGGCGGAAATCCGCGCCTATTACCGCGAGACCCTGCCCGAACTGACGCTGGTGTACAACGACCGCAGCGACGGCAACTCGCGCATCCGCAACGAACTGCCCCTGGCGGAGCAGGCGGTGGCCCAGCAGGATCTGACCATTCGCGAGAACGGCGTAGCCTTCCATTACCAGGCGCGCCACAAGGGCCAGGATCCCTGGCTGTTCCTCGACTTGCGCGCCGCGCGCCGCCGCGTGCTGCAGCTGGCCGAAGGCAAGAGCGTGCTGAACCTGTTCTCCTACACCTGCGGCGTGGGCGTGGCGGCGGCCAAGGCCGGCGCCGGCTTCGTGTTGAATGTCGATTTCGCCGAATCCAGCCTCAGCGTTGGCCGCGCCAACGCCAAGCTGAACCTGCTGGCCACCCGGCCGCGCTGCCTGCACAGCGACGTGTTCGCCGCCGTGCGCCAGCTGTCCGGCATCGGCCAGCCGGACCGCGTGCGCGGCAAGCGCATGCCTCCCTTCCCCAAGCTGGAGCCCAAGCAGTTCGATCTGGTGTTCCTGGACCCGCCGCGCTACGCCAAGAGCCCCTTCGGCGTGGTGGACCTGGTCAACGACTACCAGGCCTTGTTCAAGCCGGCCTTGCTGGCGACCGCGCCGGGCGGCATGCTGATTTGTTGCAATAATGTTGCAGAAGTGGACGGCGAAGCCTGGCTGGATTCCTTGAAGCGCAGCGCCGCCAAAGCGGGCCGCGAAGTGCGCTCCGCAGAGTGGATCGTCCCGGACGCGGACTTCCCCAGCGCGGACGGCAAACACCCGTTGAAGATTGTGCTGCTGGGCGTTTGAGCCTGATTTGACGCCGGAAAGGCCGCCGCTTGCCGGCGGCTTTTTTATGCGCTGAATAAGGATATTCGGCGATTAAATCAATTATTTTGTTTAAAATTAAGTCTTCATTTTAAATTTATTTACTTGGTATCCTGTGCGCCTGCGGCGGAGCGGCGCCTTGGCCCGCGCTCTGGGCCGCTCTCAAAAACAAGATATCGGGTGAACACATGAAACGACTTTTCGCGCTGACCCTGCTGGCGGCGTCCCTGGCCAGCGGCCAGGCTCTGGCACAAGCAACCCAGCCGTCCCAGCCGCCCAGCGATGAGCTGGATGGCGTGCTTTCCGCCGGCAAGCCCTTGTCCGACAGCGAGGCGCGCGCCGCCGCCAGCCAGGCCAAGCCGCAGGCTGGCAGCGCCACCTATACCTATCTGCGTTGCTACTACCGGCTGGACGCGGCCTCGACCAAGCCGCAAACCAGCTATGTCTGGGCGACCGACCCATCCAGCGGCGACTATTTCCGCGTCAACGGCTATTGGTGGTCTGGCAGCCCGCTAGCCTTGAAGAACATGTTCTACAGCGATCTCAGCCAGGACTCGCTGCGTTCCACTTGCCAGCAGACGCTGGCCAAGCAGGGCATCAACAAGCCGCTGGCGCTGGTGGCCGCCGCCAACAACGTCATGTCGTACAACCACACCATCTGGTCATTGGACAGCGCGGTCCAAGGCAACGCCATCAACAAGCTGGTGGTGTTCGGCGACAGCCTGTCCGACACCCAGAACATGTACGGCGCCTCGCAATGGAAGCTGCCCACGGCCAAGAGCTGGTACGTCGGCCGCTTCAGCAATGGCCCGGTTTGGGTGGAATACCTGGCCGACAAGCTGAAGTTGCCCATCTACAACTGGGCGATAGGCGGCGCCGCGGCGGATCAGCACCTGGTGGTGCCGGGCCTGCTGCAGGAAGTGGATTCCTGGACGCAATACATGCAGAAGGCGCCCAACTATCGCCCGGAGAACACGCTGTTCACCATGCTGATAGGCGGCAACGACTTGCTGAATTACGGCCGCACCGTGGACCAGGTGATCGCGGACCAGAACAAGGCGCTGGAGAAAATCATCGCCGCCGGCGGCCGCAATATCGTCGTGCTGACCCTGCCCGACTTGTCCCGCACGCCGTCCGGCAGCGGCGGCGGCAAGGCCCCCCAACTGGCGCAGCAGGTGCGGGATTACAACGCCAAGCTGGCCACGCTGGTGGCGAATCTGCGCCTGAAGTACGGCGCCAGCCTCAAGCTGGGCCTGTTCGACGCCTACGCCATGTTCAATGACTTGCTGACCAATCCGGGCAAGTACCAGGTCAGCAATGCCACGCAGTCCTGCCTGAACATCGCGGCCAATGCTAGCTTGCCTTACATCTCGGCGCAGACGCCGCGTCCGGAATGCGCTAACGCCGACGCCTACGTGTTCTGGGACAATCTGCACCCGACCACCCATACCCATCTGCTGTTGGGCGGCTTCGTGGCTGACTTCGCGCGCCAGCAGGGCTACGCCTTGCCGTTGCAGGCGCTGGCGCGCAAGCGCTGACGATCCTCAGGGCGCCAGATGCGAGCAAGCGCGGGCTTTTCGAAGCCCGCGTTTTTTTCGCCCGTCAGCCGGTCCCTGTTATGCTCATGAAATTTGTGGCGGAGGGTGGACATGTTCACGTTCCCACTGGATTGCCGTGCGCTGTTTGAGGAGCGTCGCCGCCAGTTTGCGGCTTGGGGCATTCCCCGCCGCCTGATCCAGACGGTTGAAAGCAGGATCAACGATGTTTGGTTCGAAGGGCCGGGCGGCTGGTGCCGGGAGTGGGCGCGGGAGGCGGAGATCGCTTGCGCCCGCCGCAACTGGCTGCTGGCTGCCCATTTGTATGGCGCGGCCTGTTTTCCCGTGGCCAACACGCCGCTGAGGCGCGAAGCCATGCGCATGCAGACCGAGTGTTTTCTGCGCGCCGCCGCTGATTTTCCATGCAGTTTCGATCGCCTGGCTCAGCCGGGATTGGGCGTGGTGCACCTGTATCAGCCGCACGGCGCGGGCGCGTGGCCGCTGGTCTGTGTGTCCGGCGGCGTCGATACCGGGAAGATGGCCTTGCATCGCATGGCGCTGGCCCTGGCCTTGCTCGGCCGTTTCCGCGTGCTGGCGATGGATATGCCTGGTACCGGGGAGAGCGCGCGCTCGCTGCGGCCGGATGCGGAAAATGATTACCGCGCATGGCTGGACCATTTTGCGGGAGAGGGGCGGCGCGCGTTGTTGGGCATCAGCTTTGGCGGGCACTGGGCGGCCAAGCTTGCCCTGATGGGCGAGGTGGATGCGGCGGTGAACCTGGGAGGGCCGCTGATCGGCGCATCGGAACTGGAAGCGGATCACGCGGCGGATTTGCCCAATGGCATGACGGGCATTGTCGCCCACGCTTTAGGCTTGCCGGCCATGCCGTCGCGGCAAGAGGTGGTAGCCAGGCTGCAAGCGTTTTCGCTGCGGCGCCAGGGCTGCCTGGAGCGGGCGGGCGGCTCGCCTTTATTGGTGGTGAACGGCGAGGCCGATCCTTACGTGCCGGCTGAAGAAACGGAAACGTTTCGCTCCCGGCCTCGGACCGAGGTGTGGCGCTTTGCCGGACTGGGGCACTGCGCGGCTGAACGCCTGCCCCGGATCGCGCCTGGCATGATCGCTTGGCTGCGCCTGCGATTGCATGGCGCGCATGCCGGCAATAGGCTGGGGTATGGATTGGCGACCCGTTTTTTGCCGCGGCTTTGCTTGCCGGCAGCCTCAGGCAAAGGCTAAGCTTGATCCATGGATGGAATCACGGGGCCCGTTTGCGGCCCCGTCTGCTTGAGGAAGACGATATGAGCGAAACCGCCCCCCTGGTTCCGCAGCCGTGTCCGAAGTGCGGCGCGCGCGGCGAATTGGTCAAGGCCGGCTCCCGCCGGATCTGGGTGCAATGCAGCCGCTACCCGGACAAGGGCAATTGCCCGGCCATAGGCGCCCAGGCCGACAATAAGAAGGAAGCGATCCTGAACTGGAATCGCCTGCGTTGATCCCGCGCATCCGTCTAGCGGATGCGTTTTACTTCAGGAATGTCCGATGTTTCCCGCTGCGTTTTGGCAAACCCCGCTGCTGCTGATCCTGTCCAATCTGTTCATGACTTTCGCCTGGTACGGCCATCTGAAGAATTTCGCGGGGCGGCCCTGGTACGCGGCCGCGCTGGCCAGCTGGGGCATCGCGCTGTTCGAGTACCTGTTGCAGGTGCCGGCCAACCGCATTGGCTATGGTCAGCTCAATTTGTCGCAGTTGAAGATCATCCAGGAGGTGATCTCGCTGTCGGTGTTCATCCCTTTCGCGATCTGCTACATGGACCAGCCCTTCCGCTGGGATTACGTGTGGGCCGGGCTGTGCCTGGTCGGCGCGGTGTATTTCATGTTCCGCGGCTGATCACTGGTTGGCGCGCACCCAGCGGTGCCATTGCATGAACAGTTCCGGCGTGATCGCGGCGATCACGGAGCGCTTCCACACCACGTCGCTCCAGTAGTCGTCGGTATTGAGGCTGGCCAGGCGGGCGCCGGCCTCCTCGGCGATGACGGCGCCGGCGGCGTAGTCCCACAACCTTTGGCCGCCGTGCAGATAGAGGTCGTAGCGGCCAGCCGCCAGGAAGCACCAGTCCAGCGTGCTGGAGCCCATATTGCGCTGGCTGCCGCACGGCGCCACGCTGCCCATGCGCGCGGCCAGCTTGCCGGAGCGCAGGTATTTGACTTCAACGCTGGCGATGGCGTCGCCCATGCAGTTATTGATGGTTTTCAGCGGCAGCCGGTGGCCGTTCAGCCAGGCGCCCTGGCCGCGGCGGGCGTAGAACATTTCGTCCGACACCGGGTTGTAGATCACGCCCAGCTCGCTTTTGCCGTTTACCAGCAAGCCGACCGAGATGGCGAAGTAGGGCAGGCCGTTGACGAAGTTGGTGGTGCCGTCTATCGGGTCCACCACCCACAGGCCGTCCTGGCTGGCGGCCCACAGCGCATCCTGTTCCTCGCGCTCCATTTCCTCGCCCAGCACCGGGTGCGGCAGGATGGCCGGCAAACCGGCTTGCAGCGCCTGCTGGCAGGCCAGGTCCGCTTCAGTGAACAGGGTGCCGTCGTCCTTGCGGCTCTTGCCGACGCGCAGAAAGCGCGGCATCACCTCGTGGGCGGCCACCTCCCGCACCAGCTGCATCACCTGTTCTAGCACCTGCATCCTGTCTCTCCTGGCTGCGTCGCCGCGTTGGCGCGAAAAGCGGTTTTCCGAACGACGCAAACCTAGCAAAATACCGGTATCAACAGCGACTTTCAATATCCCATGCCTAGGTTTTATCTGGACGCCGACTTCGCGGTCGGCCAGCAACTGTCCCTGCCCGACGCCGTGGTGCGCCATGTCCAAGTCTTGCGGCTGAATGCCGGCGACGCCATCACCTTGTTCAATGGACGCGGCGGCGAGTATCACGCCGTGCTCGGGGCGGTGATGAAGCGCGACGCGCAATGCGTGATCGAGCGCTTCGACGATGTTTCACGTGAAACGCCGCTGTGGCTGGGCCTGGCCCAGGGCATCTCCAGCGGCGACAAGATGGAGTTCACGCTGCAGAAGGGCGTGGAAATGGGCGTGGCGGTGTTCCAGCCCATCGCTGCGGGCCGCTCCGTGGTCAAGCTCAGCGGCGAGCGCGCCGATAAGCGGGTGGCGCGCTGGCAGGAAATCGTGATCTCCGCCTGCGAGCAGAGCGGCCGCAACACGGTGCCGCAGGTATTGCCGATTTTGACGCTGAATGAATGGCTGGCGCAGCGGCAGGAGGCCGATGTCCGGCTGGTGTTGTCGCCGCGAGGGGACAGAGGCCTGGCCGAGCTGGCCGAGCGTCCCGCGCGCAGCTGGCTGATGGTGGGGCCGGAGGGCGGCTTTTCCGGGCCGGAGGAGGACGCGGCGCTGGAGGCGGGTTGGACGCCGCTGAAGCTGGGCCCGCGCATCCTGCGCACCGAAACCGCCGCCCTGGCCGCCGTCGGCGCGATGCAGGCCGTTTGGGGGGATTACCGGTAGGGCGGAAGCCCGCCGGCGGGCGTTCCGCCATAGCCTGCCGATGAGGTTTGGCGGATCGTACCGTCCGCAGTGATTGGCGCTAGGGATTGAGCGCGATGGACTGCTGGTGATGGCGGATCGCCCGGCGCGGCCGGGCATCCGCCCTACAGGAAGCGCAGCGGGTCTATCTTCCATTTCTCCGGCGACTCGTGCTTGACGATCTTGTCGCCGCCGCCGAAGCCCATCTTGCGCGACAGGTCCACCACCTCGGGCGGGATGTGGGTGTTGCTCTTGACGCTGAAGAACACTTTGACCTTGGGCGACACCAGATTATTGTCGTTCTGCTCTATCACCACGCCTAGCCGGCCGCTTTCCAGCTGGACAAGAGTGCCCACCGGATAGATGCCTATGGTGCGCATGAAGGCCTGCACCAGCTCCGGGTTGAAGTGGAATTTCGACCATTCATAAATCTTGCGCAGCGCGTCGGTCGGCGCCATGCCCTTGTGGTAGCAGCGGTCCGAGGTCAGCGCGTCGTAAACGTCCACTATGGCGGCCATCTGGCCCAGCTGCGAGATCTGGTCGCCCTTGAGCCCGGCCGGGTAGCCGCTGCCGTCGTGGCGCTCATGATGCTGGCCCGCCACCAATACCGCGGTTTCCGAGATGCCGCGCGTGGCCTGCAGGATTTTCTGGCTCTCCACCACATGGCACTTCATGACCTGGAATTCCTGCTCGGTCAGCTTGCCCGGCTTGTTGAGTATGGTGTCCGGCACTTTCATCTTGCCGATGTCGTGCAGCATGCCGCCTACGCCGGCGTGGTGGATGGCCTCGCGGCTCATGCCCAGCGCGTTGCAGAAGCTGACCATCAGCGCGCCCACGCTGACCGAATGCTGGAAGGTGTAGTTGTCCTTGTCCTTGATCCGGCATAGCGACAGCAGGGCGCCGTTGTTGCGCAGGATGGAGTCTGTCAGCTTCTCCACCTGCGGCTCCACCTGTTCCAGCTGCACCTGTTTGCCCAGCCTGACGTCTTGCAGGATGCCGCGCACGATCAGGTTGGCCTCGCTGTGCACCAGCTGGGCGCGGCCGAACTCATCCGCCATCTCCGCCCGGCGCGGCGGCGCGGCATGGCGGCTGGCGATCTCGATCAGCTCGCTCTCCAGCTGCCGGCGCACCTCGCCCTCGGTCGGCGCGGACGGCAGGTCCAGGCCTTTGCGGGTGTCGATATAGACTTCGTGGATGCCGGACTCGATGATCTTGAGGATCTCGGCCTCCTTGCGGACCAGGAAGCGGTTGACCAGGAAGGGGTGGGACATCCAGTCGCTGTTCAGGTCATGGATGTACATGCCGATCTTCAGATCGTTGACGTCTATGCGCTTGATCATATTGCGTATTCGGATAGCGGGTTGTCGTATGCCGCTGTCGGCGTTGTTACAAGCATCATCCCGGCGGCGGCGATTTGCAAGGACGCAGCGCAAGCTTTGGCCTGGGCGGGCGGCGGAGTGAAATCCGATTTGCATCAAGTGGCTGCGCAGTCTTGTCAAGCGAGCCGCGCCGTTATATATTCCCGCAGTTTTGTTCGGGACGCAGGCATGAAACAGGCAACACGACAGCGCGGCAGGACCAGTGACACCCGTTTGGGTGGCGTGGCGTCGCCGTTTCGTTTCGCCGTTCCTGAAACTCCCGTATTTCGCAAGAAAAGCCCCTGATCCAGGGGCTTTTTTTTCGTCCGCAACCGCCAACATGAGGAAAGCGATCATGGCCAATCCACTGTACCGCAAGCACATCATTTCCATACCCGACTTCAGCCGCGAGGAACTGGAGCTGGTGGTGGATACCGCCGGCCGCCTCAAACAGCAACCGCGCGGCGATCTGTTGAAGGACAAGCTGGTGGCCAGCTGCTTCTTCGAACCGTCTACCCGCACCCGGCTGTCGTTCGAGACCGCCGTGCAGCGCCTGGGCGGCAATATCATCGGCTTCGCCGACGGCGGCAATACCAGCGCCAAGAAAGGCGAGACGCTGGCTGACTCGATCAAGATCATCAGCTCCTACACCGACGCGGTGGTGATGCGCCACCCCAAGGAGGGCGCGGCGCGCGTGGCCAGCGAGTTTTCCGCGGTGCCGGTGATCAACGGCGGCGACGGTTCCAACCAACACCCGACGCAGACCCTGCTCGACCTGTTCTCCATCCGCGAAACCCAGGGCCGGCTGGACGGCCTGACCGTGGCCTTCGCCGGCGACCTGAAATACGGCCGCACCGTGCACTCGCTGGCGCAGGCGCTGTCGCTGTTCGGCGCGCGTTTCTATTTCGTGGCGCCGGAAGTGCTGGCGATGCCGGACTATATCTGCGAGGAGCTGGACGAGAAGGGCATTCAGTACACGGTAGTGGACAGCCTGGAAGACGTCATCCCGGAAGTGGACATCCTGTACATGACCCGCGTGCAGCGCGAGCGCTTCGACGAGGCCGAGTTCAAGAAAATACAGGGCCAGTACGCGCTGCGCGCCGACATGCTGAAGACCGCGCGTCCCGGCATGAAAGTGCTGCATCCGCTGCCGCGGGTGGACGAAATCGCGGTGGATGTGGACGCCACGCCGCACGCCTACTACTTCGAGCAGGCGAAGAACGGCGTTTACGCGCGCCAGGCGCTGCTGTCGCTGGTACTGAACGAGACCGTGTAATCAGGCAAGAAAAGGACAAGATCATGCAATACACCCGCACCGTAGAAGCGCTCAAGCAAGGCACCGTGATCGACCACATCCCGGCTGGCGAGGGCGTCAAGATCCTGCGCCTGTTCAAGCTGGCCGAAACCGGCGAGCGCGTCACCGTGGGCCTGAATCTGGTCAGCCGCCACATGGGCAGCAAGGATCTGATCAAGGTGGAGAACGTGGCGTTGACCGAAGAGCAGGCCAATGAGCTGGCGTTGTTCGCCCCCAAGGCCACGGTCAATGTCATCGAAAACTTCGAAGTGGTCAAAAAGCACAAATTGACCCTGCCTGAGGCGGTGGAGGGCATTTTCTCGTGCCCGAATTCCAATTGCATTTCGCACAACGAGCCGGTGACCAGCTTTTTCTATGTCAAAACCGTGGCGCACGACACGAAAATGAAATGCAAGTATTGCGAAAAAGTGTTCAGTAGGGATATTGTTGCAGAAGTGCGCTGAGTCGTACAAAGGACGAGAATAGAGAAAATCAAGAAAAAAGCACTGCATCCGACAGTTGCGACAGAGAAGCGCCGCGGGTTAACCGCGGCGCTTTTCATTTTCCGCCCAGGCTGGCTCTGCTAGGCTTGGCGCCGTCATTTCCTTCCTGAGCCACTCCACTGACCATGCATGCGTCGCCCCGGCATCACCGTTTGATCGTGTTTCCCCTGCTCGCGGCTGGCTGCGGCATCGCGGGCGCCTTGCTGGTGCTGTGTTTCCAGTTGCTGCTGCATGCCATCGAACATGTCATGGCTGGCCATGGCGGCGGCGGTCTGGTGGAGATCGCCAGCCGGCTGGAACCCTGGCAGCGCGCGCTGGCGCCGATTGTGGGCGGCTTATTGGCCGGCACCGTGCTGGAGCAGGGGGGGCGCCTGCTGCGCGGCGCCGCCGCCGGCGATTATCTGGAAGCGGTGCGCGTCGGTGATGGCCATCTGAGCCTGCGCCGCACCCTGATCAACAGTTTGTCCTCGCTGTGCACCGTCGCCAGCGGCGGCTCCATCGGCCGCGAGGGCGCGATGGTGGCGCTGTCTGCGCAGGGCGGCTCCCTGTTGGCCCGCTGGCTGCCTATGACGCTGCCGCGGCGGCGCAGGCTGGTGGCCTGCGGCATCGCGGCCGGCTGGGCCGCGGCTTACCACGCGCCATTATCGGCCGTGATCTTCGTTTGCGAGGTGGTATGGCGGCGGCTGGACTGGCGTTCGCTGCCCGCGCTGGCGCTGGCGGCGCTGACCGCCAGCCTGACCGTCGACCATTTGTTTGGCCTGTCGCCGCTATACCAGCCGCCGCCGCTGTCCGCGCCCGGCCAACTGGCGCTGGCGGGCTACTGTTTGCTGGCGCTGGGCTTGGGCGCGGTGTCGCCGCTGTTCCTGAGGCTGATGGAGCGGGGGCGTCACGCTTTTGGCCGGCTGCCTATGCGGCTGCCCTCGCGCATGGCGCTGGGCGGCGCGGTGGCGGGCGGGTTGGCCTGGTTCTGGCCGCAGATGTGGGGCAATGGCTACAGCACGGTGTCGTGGCTGTTGGGCCACCAGCCGCCTTGGACGCTGGTGTTGACGCTGCTGCTGTGCAAATTGGCCGCCACCGCCGCCACCAGCGGATCGGGCGCGGTCGGCGGCATCTTCACGCCCATGCTGTTCGCCGGCGCGGCCGGCGGCGCGTTGGCCGGCCAATGGCTGAACTTGGCGCTGCCGGGCTGGCTGCCTGGCGGCGGCGCGGTGTTGGTGGGCATGGCGGCTTTTCTGGCGGCCACGGCGCGGGCGCCGTGGCTGGCGGTGGTCATGTTGATGGAGCTGACCGGCGCCTATTCCATGCTGTTGCCGGTGGCGCTGGCCGCCGCGCTGGCTGCCCGCGTCAGCCGCCTGCTGGGGGGCCGCGCGTTGTACCAGGACGAGGAGGATGCGCCTGGGCTCAGGCGGCCGGGCCGCTGGTGGCGGCGTCGTCGATGAAGCGCTGCAGGTAGACCAAGTCCAGCCAGCGGCCGAACTTGAAGCCGACTTGCGGCAGACGGCCCACCTGGACGAAGCCCAGCTTCTCGTGGAAGCGGATCGAGCCTGCGTTGTCGGCGTCCACCGCGCCCAGCATGGTGTGCTTGCCCAGGGCCTGGGCGCGCGGGAACAGCGCCTGCACCAAGGCGGTGCCTATGCCCTTGCCGCGGGCGTCGGCGGTCAGGTGCACGCTGTGCTCCACGGTGAAGCGGTAGCCGGGGCGGGTGCGGAAATCGCCGAAGCTGGAGAAGCCCAGCGCGCGGCCGTCTTCGTCCTCGGCCAACAGCACCGGGTAGCCGGCTGCGGTACGGTCCTGGAACCATAGGGCGAATTCGCCTGGCGTCAGCGGGTCGTCGTTGTAGACGGCGGTGGTAGTGGCGATCACTTCGTTGTAGATATCGAGTATCGCAGCCAGGTCTTCCAAAGTGGCTTCACGAATCTGCATGATCTGTCCTTGTGGGTCTAGGGCCTTGGATCAAGGCGGTGCAATTAACGTACCAGTTTTCAGCCGGCGGCGGGTTTCTTGCGCGGGCTGCGCTTCTTGCGCGCCGGCGCGGCGGCTTCCTCCGGCGGCGCGGCCGGCGCCGTTGCGGCGGGCGGCGGCGTTTCCGCGACGGCGGGTTCGGCTTCCTGTTTCAGGCGGATTTCGCTGTGCAGCTTGGAACCGTTGCGGCTTTCCTGCACGGTCAGGAAGTCGAGCTTCTTCACCATTTGCGATAGCCGGCCATGGCCCCAGTTGCGCGGGTCGAACGAGGGGTCGTTCTTGGCCAGGTAAGAGCCGACGGCGGACAGTTCGGCCCAGCCGCTGTCGCGCGCCACCGCCTCGATGGCGGAGGTGAACATGTCCTGCAGCGGGTGGCGTTCTTTCGCCGGCGCCGGATTGGCGCGCGAGCGGCTGGCGCGGGTTTTGGGCTTGTCGGCGGCGGGTTCCTGCCTGGCTTTGGCCGGCGGCGCCGGCCGCAAAATCTCGGTGAACACGAATTTGTCGCAGGCGGCGATGAAGGGGCGCGGCGTTTTGGACTGCTCGCCCAGGCCTATCACCGTCAGGCCGCCCTCGCGCAGCCGGGTGGCCAGGCGGGTGAAGTCGCTGTCGGACGACACCAGGCAGAAGCCGTCGAAGTTGCCGGTGTACAAGAGGTCCATCGCGTCGATGATCAGCGCCGAATCGGTGGAGTTCTTGCCCTTGGTGTAGGCGAACTGCTGGATGGGCGAGATGGCGTACTGGTGCAGCACCTCCTTCCAGCCCTTGAGCTGGGTGGTGGTCCAGTCGCCGTAGGCGCGCTTGACGACGGCGGTGCCGTACTTGGCCACTTCGGCCAGCAGTTCCGCGATCAGCGAAGACTGCGCGTTGTCGGCGTCTATCAGTACCGCCAGTTTGCGGTTTTCCATTGAGGCTTTCGATTAAGGCGACGCCACATGCTAAGCCGGGCTTTTCGCATCTGTCAAAACGGGAGCGGCGCGTCCTGTTGGCGTGCGGCCTGCAGCGCGCGCTCGACGATGCGGTCTATCTGGCCGCTTTTCCGCATTTCTCCCAATACTCGGTTCAGCTGTTCCAGAAAGTCCCGCTTGTATGGAAAGCGGCCGTCGTCGCGGTCGGTGAAACCGACGTAGCCCTGTTCTTCCGACGCCGTCGCCGCTTCGGCCAATTGCCCGGGCGCGTACAGGCGCTGCCGCTGCAGCCGCGCCAGTTCGAGCTGGATGGCGAGGCCGTCGTTCAGATAGCAGTCCAGCCGTCCGCGCAGCAGCTTCAGCAGATTGGCTCGGACATTGGCGGCTTCCTCCAGCGAGATCTTGCCCTGGCTCACCAGTTTCCAGAAGGCGTCGCCGCCGGGCTTGAAGCCGGCGTTGTTGCCGAAGCGCAGGCCTTGGTAATCGTCCGGCCAGTTCGGCCGGGGTTGCCGCAGCACCTCGGCCCGGCAATAGACTTGCACGCGCTCGGTCAGCATGGGCACCGAGTAGGGCTGGATGTAGGGGCGGTCATGCGGCTTGAAGTAAGGCGGAGACAGCGCCAGCGCGCGGCCGGCCTCCAGTTCCGCCAGGCCGCGCTTCCACGGCACCGGGCGCAGCTCGACGCGGTAGGCGGGCAGCCGCGCGGCGGCGGCGCGCAGGATGTCGTTGTAGATGCCGCGCGCCTGCCCGGATGCCTCGTAGGAATAGGGCGCGTAGTCGTTGTCGGTCAGGATGACGACGGTTTGCGCCGCCATGGCCATGCAGGGCGCGGCGGCGATCCAGACCAGGAGGGCGGCGAACAGGCGCATCGGCTAGATGATGGAGGGCGACGGAGATATGCCCTTTATAGCCCGTGTCGTCTGCGAGCGGTGGCATGGCTTTTGCGTCAGGACTGGCTGAAATCAAGCGAGGAGAGCGGGATGAAAGCGATGGCGCCGGTCAGGACCAGCGAGATGGTGGTGTTCAATTATCGCCGTCCGGTGCGCGCGCGCCGGGTGGAGCTGCAGGGCGGCAGCCGGCTGTGGCTGGTGGAAATGCTGGACAGGCGCTGCCAGGTTTGGGTGTGGCAGGATGAGTGGGCAGGCGCCGACGCGGCGTTGGAGCGCGCGCGCCGGCTCAGCCTGATGCTGGAGTGATTACTTCTTGGCTATGGTCTTGCCGTAGGCCTCGGCGGCGGCCTGCATCTTCGGCAGCAAGGCCTTTTCCGCGGCCTTCAGCGTTTCGCCGGCGATGGCGTCGCCGATCTGCGGTTGTTGCTTCATGAACTTTTGGCCGGCCGCGCTCTTGTAGAAGGCGTTGATCTGCTTCAGTTCATCGCCGCTGAACTGGGCGCTGAAGCTCTTGACCACGGTCTGTTCGAACTGGGTCTTGACCGCGGCGGAGCCGAAGTAGTCGTCGGCCAGCTTGTGGATTTTCTCGCCGTAGCCCTTCAGGCCTTCCTGGGCCTTCTTCTGCTGGGCGTCGCTCAGCTTGATCTTGTTCTTGACGAAGTATTCCTGCAGCAGCGGCAAGGCGCTGGCCGAAGTGCGCTGCGCCAGGCCCGGCAGCATATTGTTGATGTTCAGCGTGGCGGCCAGTTCCTTGGCGCCGGCCTCCTGGGCGGCGTCGGCGTGGGCCAGCATCGGCAGGGCGAGCAGCGCGGCGAGGAGACCGGCCTTGAGCGGGCGGGAGGCAAACATGGCAAATCCTTTGATCTGGTGAAAGATATCGGATCGGCAGTGTGACACCGCGCGCGGCCGAGGTCAAAGCGGCCGGCCGCGCTCAGCGCTCGGAAACGGGGGGCTGCTGGCTTCGCCAGCCGTGGTAGCCGGGCAGGCTGTCCCGGGTCAAAAGGGTCACTGGCACCGTGACCTGGCGCGCCGTTTGCTGGCCGCTCAGCAGCCGCTGGCCCAGCAACACGGCCTCGCGCCCTATGCGGTAGGGCGATTGGCTGGCCGAGGCGACGATGGGGCCGGAGCGGTGCAGCGCCTGTTCGATGTCGGGGGAGCCGTCCACCGAGGCGATGCGCAGGCTGGCGCGCGGCGGCAAGGCCTTCTCGCAGCCCAGCGCCTGGCGGTCGTTGATGGCGAAGACCGCTCCCAGGCCGGCGAAGCGCGCCAGATCGGCCTGCAGCGCGCGTTGTCCGCCCAGGCTGGAGCCTTGGCCGTTGACGCCCTCACGCGCGTGAATGCCGGGAAACTGCGCCAGCGCGGCGCGGCAACCGGCAATGCGGTCACTGACCGAAGTGACGGGCGGGCCGCCTTGGATCAGCAGTTCGCCCTTGCCGTCCAGCTGGCGCGCCAGGTAGCGGCAGCTGATTTCCCCTGCCTGGCGGTTGTCGGACTTCACCGTGCCGTCCACGTCCGGCGCGTCCACGTCCACCGCCACCACCACGATGCCGGCGGCGCGCGCGGCGCGCACCTGGGGGCCGATGGCGCGGCTGTCCACCGCGCCCAGCAGGATCAGGTCGGGCTTTTGCGCGATCAACTGCTGAATCTGCTGCTGTTGCCGCGGCAGGCTGAAATTGGCGGATAGTGAGGTGACGCGCACGGCGGGGTTGAGGCCATGGGCGGTCTGGACGGCGCCGCGCACCAGCGCCTGGTAGAAGGGGTTGTCCAGCGCGCCCACGGTGATGCCTATCTTCTGCGGCGCCGCGGCCTGCGCTTGCGGGCAGAGCGCGGTGATAAGCAAGCCGGCGGGCAGGAGGGAGGCGAGGCGCATGGAGGCGGGCCGCGGAGGTGAGATATTCCAGTCTAGACCATGCTGTGGCGGGGGGCTTCGGCGAGCGAGGACAGGCGGTGGCCGGCGCGTTCGGCCAGCCGCAGCAGCAAGGGCCAGCCTTCCTCCCATTGGCTGTGGCCGGAGTCGATATTGATGTGGCCGGCGTGCCTGAGCCAGGCGATGGGCGCTCGCCAGTAACCGGCCAGCCGCGCCGCGCGCGCCGAGCGGCAGAACGGATCGTTGCTGCTGGCGACGATCTGCGCCGGAAACGGCAGCGGCTGGCGCGGCACCGGAGCGAAATTCATCAGTTCGGCGGGGACGAAGGCGCGCTCGACGTCGGCCGGCGCCACCAGCAGCGCGCCGGCGATGCGGCCGGGCCGCCGCGACTCATAATGGGCGACGGCGACGCAGCCCAGGCTGTGGGCGATGACCAGCGGCGGCTTGCGGCAGCGGTCCAGCGCCGCGTCCAGGCCGTCCAGCCAGTCTTCCAGTTGCGGGCGCTCCCAGTCGGCGTTGTCCACTCGGCGCGCGCCCAGACGGCGCTGCCAATGGCTTTGCCAGTGGCCGGGGCCGGAGTCGCGCCAGCCGGGCTGGATGATCAGATCGTAGGGTTGCAGCGGAGCGAGCATGGCGGTCTCTGCGGGAGTCGATGGTGCGACTGTAGCGTCGGCCGCGCGAGGCGGAAACGAAGAAGAAATCGATTGATTATCGGCTTAGGGAATAAGGTGGGCGTCGGCGTTTACAGCAGGCCGCGTTCGCGGCAGTTCAGCCACAGCCTGAGATCGAACTCCAGCTGGTGGTAGTCCGGCAGCATATGGCGGCACAGCTGGTAGAAGGCCTTGTCGTGCTCGCGCTCTTTCAGATGAGCCAGCTCGTGCGCGGCGATCATCTGCAAAAAGGGCAGCGGCAGCTCGCGGAACAGCGAGGCGACGCGGATCTCGCTCTTGCTCTTCAGCCGGCCGCCCTGCACGCGGGAGATCATGGTATTGGTGCCCAGGGTGCCCTTCAGCGGATGCTGCTGGTTGTCGTACAGCACCTTGGCCGGCAACGGCGCGTTTTTCAGATGGCGCTGTTTCAGCGCGGCCACGAACTGGTACAGCGCCTTGTCGGTCTGCACGTCGTGGCCGTCCGGGTATTTGCGGCGCAGCCAGGCGGGCAGCTCGCCGGCGTCGAACAGGCTTTGCGCCTGCCGCACTACGGCGGGCGGGTAGGCCAGCAGGTATTTCAGCGCCGCGTGCTCGCTCATTTCAGGCGCTGCGGCTCCAGCAGCAGGGTGTGCGGGCCGTCGGACAGCCACATCTGGCCGTCCTGGATGGTGGCGGTCAGCTGCATGCTGCGCGCGGCGATGGCGGCCAGCGCCTGCAGCGCTTCGAAATCGACGCGGAACACTTCCAGCTTGTCCAGCCGCGACAGCTTGTTTTCGATCTGGCTCCACCATACCTCGCTGGCGCGGCCGCCGTAGCTGTACAGCACCACGCGTTCGGCGCGCGAGCAGGCTTTCTTCAGCCGTTTTTCGTCAGGCTCGCCCAGCTCTACCCACAGCTCGATCTCGTCGGAATAGTTCTTCTGCCACAGCTCCGGCTCGTCGTCGGCGCTCAGGCCGCGGGTGAAGGCCAGCGTTTCGCTGGCGTTGAGGGCGAAGGCGGCGATGCGCAGCATCATGCGCTCCAGCGTCTCGGATGGGTGCTGGGCCAGGGTCAGCGCGTGGTCGGCGTAGTAGCCGCGGTCCATGTCGGACACGGTGAGCGCGGCTTTGTAGATGGTGGCGGTCAGGGCCATGGCGGGTCTTTGTCGAATCGGTTGCCCCGGCGCAGGATGGCGAGCGGGCGACCGATTCTAACCGCAGCCGGCTCGCGGCGCCATGGCGGCGCTCAGGGCGTGGGCTCGGTGCTGCACTCCAGCGATTCGCCGCGCCAGTTGACGCTGGCGTCGCGGCCCTTGATCCAGAATTCCACGCCCTGGCCCTGGTAGCGGGCGCCGCTGCCGCTCATGCCCTGATGCACGATGGCCAGGGCGCTGCCGCGCTCCAGCTTGGCGGTGGCGGGGCGGGTGCGGTAGAAGGTGGCCAGGATGGTGGCGTCGTTCTGGCCGCGGCACAGATAGCGCAGCGGCGTCAGCGCCGGCGCCAGGCCCCAGGCCGCCTGCAGCTGAGAGATGCGCAGGATGTAGGTGTCGCCCATGCACATATGCGGATCGTCGTCCTTCATGCAGTCCTTCAAGGACTTCACCCAGCGCTTTTGTTCGGCCAGCAGTTTGCCGCGCGCGCTGCCGCCGGCCTGTTCGGACTTGGCCAGCGCCTGGGCCCAGACCTTTTCCAGCCGGTTGTCCAACCGGGTCAACCCGTCGTCCTGGCAGACCATGCTCTCCACCGCGTTGGCCGGCTGTTCGCAATGGAAGTCTGTGGCGACCTGGGGCGCGTCGGCCTTGGCGGGTTCGACCGCGGGCCGATCGGGGCCGCCCCCGTGCGGGCGATCATTCTTGGCCGCCAACGCCAGGGCCGGCAGCAAGCACAACAAGCCTATCAGCCGGCAAGTGGCTATGGGCATATTGAATCCTCGAAAACGACTACGAAAAACCGCTTCGTCCGCGTGCGGGACCGAAGGCGGGGGCGAGTTCCCATCGCCGGCGATTGCCTGTACACTGCGACGCTTCGTGCGAGTACCAGTCCCGCACGTCCTTCACTCCACGAGTTTCAACTCACACTATCCCGTCAGCCTGGATTGGTCGCAGTTCTGCGATAGGCCGTCGCAGGAGCATATTATGTCCGATCTTACCTTTGCCGACCTAGGCCTGGCAGACCCCTTGCTGCGCGCCGTCGCCGATACCGGTTATACCACGCCTACCCCGATCCAGGCTCAAGCGATTCCACAAGTGCTGCAAGGCGGCGATCTGCTGGCCGCCGCCCAGACCGGCACCGGCAAGACCGCGGGCTTCACGCTGCCGCTGCTGCAGCTGCTGATGCGTTCGCCCAGCCATCATGCTGGCCGCCCGCGCGCGCTGGTGCTGACCCCCACTCGCGAGCTGGCCGCCCAGGTGGAAGAGTCGGTGCGCACCTATAGCAAGTACCTGCCGTTGAAGTCGCTGGTGATGTTCGGCGGCGTCAACATCAATCCGCAGATCAAGGCGCTGCGCGCGCCGGTGGACATCCTGGTGGCGACGCCGGGCCGATTGCTGGATCACGTCGGCCAGAAGACCGTAGACCTGTCCGGCGTCGAGATCCTGGTGCTGGACGAGGCCGACCGCATGCTGGACATGGGCTTCATCCACGACATCAAGAAGGTGCTGGCCAAGTTGCCGGCCAAGCGCCAGAACCTGCTGTTCTCCGCCACCTTCTCCGACGAGATCAAGGCGCTGGCCGACAAGCTGCTGGACAGCCCCAAGCTGGTGGAAGTGGCGCGCCGCAACACCACCAACGAACTGGTGAGCCAGAAGGTACACCTAGTTGACCGGGATAAGAAGACCGATCTGTTGATCCATCTCATCCGCGAGCAGAATTGGTTCCAGGTGCTGGTGTTCACCCGCACCAAGCACGGCGCCAACCGTCTGGCGGAGAAGCTGGACAAGATCGGCATCCCGGCCGCCGCCATCCACGGCAACAAGAGCCAGAACGCGCGCACCCGCGCGTTGGCCGACTTCAAGAGCGGCGAGTTGCAAGTGCTGGTGGCCACCGATATCGCCGCGCGCGGCCTGGATATCGACCAGTTGCCGCACGTGGTCAACTTCGAGCTGCCCAACGTGTCGGAAGACTACGTGCACCGCATCGGCCGCACCGGCCGCGCCGGCAGCCCGGGCGAGGCGCTGTCGCTGGTGTGCGTGGACGAGTTCAGCTTCCTGCGCGACATCGAGAAGCTGATCAAGATGTCGATCGAACGCTTCACCGTGCCGGGCTTCGAGGCCGACCTCAACGTCAAGCCGGAGCCCATTCCGATGGGCGGCGGCGCCCGGGGCCGCGGCCAGGGCGCGCCGCGCGCGCAGGGCCAGGGCCGAGGCCAGGGTCAGAACCGCAGCCAGGGCCAAGGCCAGCCGCGCAATGCGCCGGCCAAGCCGCGCCACCAGACCGAAAGCAAGCCGGCCGGCCATGGCCGCAACGGCGGTCCTCGCCAGGGACAGAGCCAGGGCGCGCGCTCGGAAGGCGGCCGCTCGTCCAAGCCGGCGGCGCCCAAGTCCGCTTTGTTCAGTCCGCCCAAGGCGCGCTGAGCCGTAGACGCCAAACAACACCCGGTGTGAATTGCACCGGGTGTTTTTCATTGATGCGGGTGGTATTGACAGTTATGCTCACGAAGAGACTGTCTGCGGCATATAAAACAAACTGACAGCTCGTTCACTGCAGGAATCGGGAAAACGATGCGATACCACGGCTTCGTACTGGGTATCCTGAGCTGGGCCGCCTTATGGACGGCTCCGGTTGAGGCTGCCCCGCGCCTCAAAATCACCCTGTCCAATCAGGAGTGGCCGCCGTATATGGGCCAGGAACTGCCCTATGACGGCATTCTGTCGCGGCTGGTGAAGGAAGCCTTCGCCCGCGGCGGCGTCGACGTCTCCTTCCGCTACTACCCCAATAACCGCACCCTGCAGTCGGCCCGCAACGGCCAGGTGGACGGCAGCTTCGGCTGGGCGCCGACGGTGGAGCGCAAGCGCGACCTGCTGTACACGCAGCCTGTGCTGTCGGCGCGCATGGTGTTCTTTCAGCGCAAGGACCACCGGTTGAATTGGAGCCAGTGGAGCGAGCTGAAGGGCGCGCATGTCGGCGTCACGGTCGGCAATTTCTATTCCGACGACTTCGACGGCCAGGTCAAGAACGGCTCGCTGGTGGTGGACAGCGCGCCGGATGATCTGATCAATCTGCGCAAGCTGTTGGCCGGGCGCATAGATCTGTTTCCCATTGATCTGGAAGTCGGCAAATACCTGATCGCCCATCATTTCGCCCAAGGGCAGGCCAACCTGCTGGAGGCGCAGACCAAGTCGTTCTGGTCCGCGCCGCTGCATGTGGTGATCTGGCGCAAGCATGCGCGCGGTCCGGAACTGGTGGAACGTTTCAACCGCGGGCTGAAAGCCTTGCAAGACAGCGGCGACTTCGACCGTCTGCTGCAGGAGACGCGCGAAGCCTGCCTGCAGCCGCGCAGCGCCACGCCTTAGCCAGAGGCCTGCTCCAGCGCCCTGCGGTAGATCTGTTTGCGGGCGGTCTCGGCGAAGCCCAGCTTGCGGTGCAGGGCCAGAGAGGCGACGTTGATATCCGCCACCATCGCCTCCAGGGCGCCGACGCCGCGCGCCAGGAACCCACCGGCCGCCGCGCCGTACATCGCGGCGGCGACGCCCTGGCCGGCATGAGCCGCCTCCACGCCCACCGCCTCGACCCGGCCATCGGCTGTGGCCTGCAGGAAGGCCTGATAAGAGCCATCCGGCGCGGCCCAGACCTGGCTGGCTTCGACATCGGCCTCCTGCCAGTCCTGGCGTAGCGCTTCCGCTGAGTGATAGGGCACGTGCGGCACGTCGGCGAAAGCGCGGGCGAATAATTCCGCCAGCTGCGGCCAATCCATGTCGCGTAGCGCGATGGGCCGCCAGCCGGCGGGCATAGTCCTGGGCGAGATGGACGAACTGGCGGCTCGCAAGGTCAGGAAGTGGAAGGTGGGCTGGAAGCCATGGGCCAACAGCGCTTCGCGCTTGTCTGTTTCGTTGTCGCTTGCGGCGACATGGACGAAACGCGCGCCGGCGGCGGCGGCTTCCCGCAACAAGGCCGCTATCAGGCCGTCCAGGGCTGGCCTATGCGCGGCCAGCAGCGGGCTGCCGTAGAGTTCGCCGTTGCGCGGCACATTGGCGGCCACCCAGCCGACCACCCCCATGGGTTGATCCTGTTCCAGCCAGACCCGAGTGTTTTCGCCCTTGCCGCGGATGGGGTCGGCCAGCAGGGCGCGCAGCGCGCTGACCGGTTCCGCGCCGGCAGGCGTCGGGCGCAGCGCCGCCAAGGCGGGCAGCCAGCGTTCTTCATAACGGTGAATGCCGCTCAGCATGATCATCATCCAAAATGCGAAAAGCATATCGATGCTATTGTCCGGCGACAAGCCTGTCCCGCGCCTGTTGCAGCAGGCGCAGCGACAGCGCCGGATCGTCCACCAGCCGCGCCAGGGCCAGGCTGCCCACCATCAGCGCCAGGTCGGTCAGGGCCTCTCCATTCCGGCCATCCCTTTGTCTGGCTTGCTCCAGCGTGTCCAGCAGGGCTTGCAGTTCCATGGTGATGGATTGGCGCACGGCTGCGCTCTGGCGCGCCAGTTCGTCGCCCAGCGCAGCCAGCGCGCAGCCTGAATCGGGAAGATCGCGATGGGCGGGGCTGAGGTAATCCGTCGCCACCGCGTCCAGGCAGCTGCCGGGCGCCGTCTCATCCAGCTTTTGCAGCCACTGTCGATTTTGTTGGCGCAAGGCTTCGCCGCAAGCGGCCGCCACCAGTTGTTCCTTGCTGTCGAAATGGGCGTAGAAGCCGCCGTGGGTCAGACCGAGATCCGCCATCAGATTGGCGATGCCGACGCTGGCCAAGCCTTCGGCGCGAAACCGCAACGCGGCCATGGCCACGATGCGCTGGCGGGTTCGAGCCTTGTGCGAGTCGGGATAGCGCATGCTTGCTTCCTCTAGCTTTCATATGATTACCATCATCTGAACAATATCAAGACGAATCAAATAGATAAACCTGGACTTGCCGCGGCAATAGACCTTTATAGCTTGGCAGGATGGAGGATTGGATTTGCCGGGCATTCAAGACTAATCTGATATGCATAAGAAGGGGGCGGCACCAGCCGGCCCCAATACAAGATGGAGTCGAGATGCCGTTTCGCGACATGCCATGGCGGGCATGGGCCGCCTATGCCGTTTTGCAGGCGGGAATCGCCGCCGGCTATGCCGGGTTCGCCGCCTTGTTGGAGGCGTGTCTGCCATCGCCGCACCCGCCTGGGCTGCAACTGGGTTTGCCCTTGGCCTTGGCCTTGCTGCTGAGGCAGGGCGGAAGGGTCTGGCCCGGCCTGGCGCTAGGCATGTTGTGGCTGGCCTGGCGGGAGCCGGGCCTGCAGGCCGCGGACAAGGTTTTGCTGGCGCTGAGCGGCCTGGGCGCGGCCTTGCTGGGCGCCAATCTGCCGCCGCGCCGCCGGCTGCCCTTTTTTCGTTTAAGCGACGTGCTGGCGTTTCTGGGCGGAGCGGTGGCGCTGAGCAGCCTGCTGGCCACGCTGGGCCGGGTGTTCGCCTGGATGCCGGCCTATGCTCATCGCCTGCCGGAATTGGCGTGGAGCGGCGCGCAGCTGTGGCTGGGCAATGCCGCGCTGCTGTTGGCGCTGGCGCCGGTCCTGTTGCTGGCGGGCAGCCATGGCCGCGGGCGGCCCGGCGCGGCGTGCTGGCGCGAGACCTCGCTGGTGGCCGGCGCGACCCTGCTGCTGGCCATCCTGGTGTGTTGCGGCCTTAACGGGCGGGGGGGCCACTACGCCATCCTGCCCTATCTGTTCATCATGCCCTTGCTGTGGCTGGCGTTCCGCAGCGAGCTGCTGCTGGCGCACGGCCTGTCGCTGGCCATCGTGGCGCTGGTTCTGGCCGGGGCGGGTCTGGGCAGCGGCGCGCTGACTATCGCCGGCGCGGGCGAATCGCTGCTCAACGCGGCGTTGCTGGCGCTGGTGCAAGCGGTGACGCTCTTGGTGTTCGGCGCCTTGCTGGAGGAGAGGCGGCAAGTGGAGCGACGCCTGTTGCAGGCCAACCAGTCGCTGGAGGCCAAGGTGAGCGAGCGCACCAGCCAGCTGGCGGAAAGCGAGGCGCGCTTGCGGCTGATGGCTGACGCCGCGCCGTTTCCGCTGGCGATGAACCGGCTGGCCGGCGGCGAGCTGATTTACGCCAATGAGCGCGCGGAGGAGCTGTTCGGCGCCAGTTTGCAGCCGGAGCGCGCGCTGAAGGTGCAGGATTTCTACGTGCATGCCGGCGAGCGGGACGAGGTGGCGCAGGCGCTGCGCGTGCGCGGCCGGGTAGAGGACAAGGAAGTCAGGTTGAAGGACGCGCAGGGGCGGGAGTTCTGGGCGCAGATTTCTTGCGCGATGGTGAAAAGCGACAAGATCTGGTACGTGATCAACGGCGTCAGCGACATCAGCGAGCGCAAGCAGCTGGAGCAGAGCCTGCACGATGCCAACGCCGCGCTGCGCCGCCAGGTGGACGAGATCGAGGTGTTGCAGCAAGGCCTGCGCGAGCAGGCGCTGCGCGACCCGCTGACCGGGCTGTTCAACCGCCGCCACCTGGACGAAATCCTGCCGCGGGTGCTGGACCACATGCTGGCCTTGCATCGCGATGTGGCGGTGCTGATGGTGGACGCGGACCATTTCAAGCGCGTCAACGACACCTATGGCCATCGCTGCGGCGACCTGGTGCTGACGGCGCTGGGCGCCTATCTGAGCGATCACTTCCGCAGCGGCGACATCGTCTGCCGTTACGGCGGCGAAGAGTTCTTCGTGCTGCTGCCCGGCGCCTCGCTGGAAGCCGCGTTCACCAAGGCGCAGCTGTTGTGCGAGGCGGTGCGGCGGATGGAGATAGACGCGCAGGGCCATACGCTGTCGGTGACGCTGTCCATAGGCCTGGCGCTGTGTCCGTTGCACGGCGAGGACGCGGAGAGCGTGGTGCTGGCGGCGGATGAGGCGCTGTACCAGGCCAAGCAGCAGGGGCGGGACCGCGTATGCGTCGCCGCGCCCTTGAGCCAGGCGCTGTCCTGAGTCGGCGCGGCCGCGCCGCGCGTGCTACCATCCGGCCATGGAACTTTATCGATTGCTGCAACAACAAGGCTTCGGCGGCCGCAAGGAATGCCGCCAGCTGATCGAATACGGCCTGGTGGAAGTGAACGGCGAGGTGGTGGACAACTATCGCGCCCAGTTCGAGCTGGCCGACATCGCCAGCCTGGCGGTGGACGACGAGCCGTGGCCGGTGGTGCGCGGGCCGCTGTATCTCTTGCTACACAAGCCGGCCAATTATGAAACCTCGCACAAGCCGCAGTGTTACCCCAGCGTGTACCGGCTGTTGCCGGACCAGTTTTCCAATCTGGACGTCAGCGCGGTGGGCCGGCTGGACGTGGACACCACAGGCTTGATCCTGTTGTCCAACGACGGCCAGTTCATCCACGCCCTGAGTTCGCCGAAGAAGCTGGTGCCCAAGGTTTACCGCGTCACGCTGAAGCATGAGGCCACGCCGGAGCTGATCGCCAAGCTGCAGAGCGGCGTGTATCTCAACGACGAGGCGCGCGAATTCGCCGCCGACAGCATAGAGCAGCTCGACGCCCACACCATCTTGCTGACCATCACCGAGGGCAAGTACCACCAGGTGAAGCGCATGGTGGCGGCGGCCAGCAACCGGGTGGAGGCGCTGCACCGCGAAAGCCTGGGCGCCATCGTCCTGGGCGATTTGCCGGCGGGCGAATGGCGGCATTTGACTCGCGCAGAATTGGCGGCCTTCGGCTTCTGATAGAAGCGGAAGCGCAACAACGGCGGGAAGCCTGGCTCCCCGCCGTTTTTCATGGCTCCGCGCTTGCCGCGGCGAGCGGCCGCGGCGCGTAGCTGCGCGGGCCGGCCACATGCGCCCAGATGCCGGAGACACCCGGCGCGACATGGTCGGCCAGGCTATGGCCGTTCGGATAGTCGCCGCCGTTCTGGCGGCGGAACGGAATCGGCGCTTCGTCGAACAGGCAGGCCAGCCGAACCCGCCATGCCTCCAGTTGCCGATTCACGCTCTCGCGGCTCAGATGGTTGACGCCGTACACCGCATGAGTGGGCAGTACGTCCATGCCGGGATAAAACAGGCAGCCATGGGTGACGGGAAACAACAGCTCCTCCAAGGGGCCGTTGATGCCGCGCGGGCCGTAGTCTTTTGCGCCGCCGCCCACCATGGCCGCCAGCAGCGCGCGCTTGCCCTTGAGCGCGCCGTCGCCGTAGCGCAGCTGATTGCCTTGGCCCTGGTAGCCATAGCCTAAGCCATAGGCGTACACCCGTTCGAACCAGCCTTTCAGGATGGCCGGGAGGCCGTACCACCACAGCGGGAAAATAAAAATCACCGCGTCGGCGGCCAGCAGCTTGCGCTGCTCTTCGGTCACGTCCGGCGGCTGCGCGCCGCTGGCGTAGGCGTGGCCGGATTCAACGATGAAAGACAGGCGGCCGGGATCGGCGCGGTCCGGGAAGTCATCGGCGTCCAGCGCGGCCTTCCAGCGCATGGCGTAGAGGTCGGATTGCAAGACTTGGTGGCCCTGCGCGGTCAGCGTTTCCACCACGGTATCGGCGAAGCTGCGGCTCAGCGAGCTGGGTTCGGGCTGGGCGTAGACCAGCAATACGGTGCGGCTCATGTCGGGACTTTCCGTCGAGTGGCGATGGCGCCAGTGTGTCCGGGCATGATAAATAAGTGAAATCGATGCTTTTTTGATGAGCTATTTGTCTTATGGATACCGGGCGCTTGGATCTGAACTTGCTGCATACCCTGGAAGCCTTGCTGGAAGAGCGCAATGTCACCCGCGCGGCGGCGCGGCTGCATTTGAGCCAGCCCGCCGTCAGCGCCCAGCTGGCGCGTTTGCGCGCGCTGTTCGATGATCCGCTGCTATTGCCGGCGCAGCGCGGCATGCGGCCCACGGCCAAGGCGGAACAACTGCTGGCGCCCTTGCAGGCTGCGTTGCGGCAACTGCGCGAAACCCTGCAGGCGAGCCAGGATTTCGATCCGTCCGCCGCGGATATGACCTTGCGCCTGGCTTGCACCGATTATGCCCAGGCTGTGGCGGTGCTGCCGCTGATCCAGCGATTGCGCCGGCTCGCGCCGGGCATCCGGTTGGCGGTGCGGCATCTGGAGTCGGCCCGCTTGCGGCGCCAGGCGGAGAGCGGCGAGGTGGACCTGGCCTTGATCAGCCCGGATGGCGCGCCGCCTGGCTTGCATGCCAGGGCGCTGTTCGAGGACCGCTATGTCTTGATCGGCCGGCAGGGCCACCCGGCCTGGCGGAACGGCGTCACGCTGGCGCGCTATTTGGAACAGGAGCACGTGGTGGTGTCGCTGGGCAGCGGCGACTTTGGCACCGAGGTGGACGCGGCCTTGGCCGAGCAAGGTCTGGCGCGGCGCGTGGCCCTGTCGGCGGCGTCTTTCCTGCTGGTGCCGGAAATCGTGGCCCAGACGGATTACGTCGCCTTGATGCCGCAGCGGCTGGTGTCGGCCAGCCGGGTGCCGTTGGCAGTGGCGGCCTGTCCGTTCGCCGTGCCTGGCTTCGGCGTGTCCATGGTCTGGCACCCGCGCAATCACCGCCATCCGGGCCAGCGCTGGTTGCGGCAGTTGTTCGCCGATCAGATGGCGGAGCCCGCCATGGTTTAAGCCGGGCCGCGCTTATTTGGCCGCCTTGCCCAGTCGCCGGTACAGCGTGGAGCGGCTGATGCCCAGCGCCCGCGCCGCCGCGCTGGCGTTGCCGCCGCAGCGGCGCAGCAGCTCGGCGATGGCGCTGTCGTCCACCGCGGGGGCTGGGGCCGCCATGTCCTCGCGCAGCGCGGCGGGCAGATGCGCCAGATCCAGCGCCGCGCCGTCGTCGGCCAGCGCCAGCAAGGTGGCCAGCAGATTAGACAATTCGCGCAGATTGCCGGGCCAGCGATAGCCGCGGATGGCTTGCGCCAGCTCCGGCGACAAGGAGACGCCGCGCCGGGCCGCGCCCATGCCGTCCAGCATGGCCTGGGCGATGGCGGCCGCGTCGCCGCGTTCGCGCAAGGGCGGCAGGCTCAGCGGGTAGTGGCACAGCCGGTAGTAGAGATCGGCGCGGAAAGCGCCTTCGTCCACCCGCGCGCGCAGGTCGCGGTGGGTGGCGCAGATCAGCCGGATGTCCAGCCGCCGCGCCGGGCCGCCGCCCAGCGGCGTCACTTCGCGTTCTTGCAATACTCGCAGCAGCCGCGCCTGCAGGCTGAGCGGCATGTCGCCTATTTCGTCCAGAAACAGCACGCCGCCGTCGGCCTCGCGCAGCCTGCCTTTGCTGCCTTGGCGGCTGGCCCCGGTGTAGGCGCCGGGCTGGTAGCCGAATAATTCGGCCTCGATCAGCCCTTCCGGGATGGCCGCGCAATTGATGGCGACAAAGGGCGAGCCGCGCCGACCGCCGGCCTCGTGCAGCGCGCGCGCCAGCCTGTCCTTGCCGGTACCGGTTTCGCCCAGGATCAGCACCGGAATGTCCGCTTCCAGCAATTTCAGCGCGGTGGCGAACAGGCCTTCGGGCAGGCCGTCCAGTACCGCCGCCGGACGCGGCGGCGGCGCGGCAGCAGCTTGCGCCGCCGCGGATGGGCGGCGAGTGGCGGATGGCGGACGCAGGCGGGCGGAGAAATGCTGCGCGCCGGCTTGCAGCAGGCCCAGCGCTTCGCCGTGGCGGCTCAGCCAGTGTTCCAGGCTTTGGCCGAACAGCGCGGCGAAATGGCGCGGCCGCCACGCGCCCGCCTCCAGGCCGCACAGGGCGAGGCCCGCGCGATTGGCGGCCAGCAGTCGGCCGTCCTCGTCGAAGGCCAGCTGGCAGGCGGCCTGGCTGTCCAGCAGCCGCGGATCGTGGTGCAGGCTGAGCCGCCAGCCGCCGCGGGAGACGGCCTCCAGCAGGCTGGCCTCAATCTGGCCGCGCGCCGCGCGCAGCGCTCGCATCTGGGGCTCCCCCAGCCGGCGGCTGGCGCCGCTGAGGTCCAGCGCGCCCAGCAGCTGGCCTTGCGGGCCGCACACGGGGCTGGCGGCGCAACTGAGCGCGCGGTTGCGCTCCAGGTAATGCTCGGCGCCGCGCACCAGCACGCTGTCCGCCGCCGCCAGCGCGGTGCCTATGGCGTTGGTGCCGCGCATCGTCTCGCTCCAGTCCATGCCAGGCGTCAGCGCCAGCCGCGCCGCCTTGTCCAGAAAATCGATGTCGCCGCTCTCGTCCAGTATCAGGCCGCGGCTATCCGCCACCACCAGGGCCAGATCCAGCCCGGCTATCTGTTCGGCCAAGCCGGCCAGCGCGGGACGCGCGGCGTCCAGCCAGACGGCGTTGGCCTCGCGCCGCTCGCCCAGCTCCCGCTCGCTGAGTCTTTCGCCGCCGCGGCCGCCGGTCGGCAGGCCCTGGCTGCGGCAGCGTTGCCAGGAGTGAAGGATGGACGGCGGCAGCGCCTGGCCCGGCAGGGGCTGGTCGGCGAAGAAGCGGCGGCGGATTTCGTCCAGCGGCAGGCGGTCGGCCTGGTTCATGCGCGTCTCCTGCAAGCTGTGCCATTGTCGCGCGACAACTGTGCCAGCCTGCGACAGTTTGTCGGGCGGTTTCGCCGATTATCGACGCTTTGCCTGGTCTGGCAAGCAACTGATTCAGAACAAAATATATTGCATTGCAATACTTTTTTGCCGCGCGGCGTGGCTGGCTTCGCTTGGGGGGATGCTGCCATGCAAAATGAATGCCGGCTGGCACGCGGTTTGCGCTGCAAGCTTGTCCCCAGCCTTGGGTTCATCACGACTAAAGGAGACTGCGATGGCAAACCTGCAACCCGGCTTCCCGCTGAAAGCGCGCTACGCCAACTATATCGGCGGCCAATGGGTGCCGCCGGTCAACGGGCGTTATTTCGAGAACGTCACGCCCATCACCGGCAAGCCGCTGTGCGAGATTCCGCGTTCCGACGAGCAGGATATCGAGCTGGCGCTGGACGCCGCCCATGCCGCCCGCTACCAGTGGGGCCATACCCCGGTGACCGAGCGCGCCATCATCCTGAACAAGATCGCCGACCGCATGGAGGCCAATCTGGGCCTGCTGGCCGAGGTGGAAACCTGGGACAACGGCAAGCCTATCCGCGAGACGCGCGCCGCCGACATCCCGCTGGCCATCGACCACTTCCGCTACTTCGCCTCCTGCGTGCGCGCGCAGGAAGGCAGTCTGGGCGAGATCGACGCCAGCACCGTGTCCTATCACTTCCATGAGCCGCTGGGCGTGGTGGGCCAGATCATTCCGTGGAACTTCCCCATCCTGATGGCGGCGTGGAAGCTGGCCCCGGCGCTGGCCGCCGGCAACTGCGTGGTGCTGAAGCCGGCCGAGCAGACCCCGCTGTCCATCCTGGTGCTGATGGAGCTGGTGGGCGATCTGCTGCCGCCGGGCGTGCTCAATGTGGTCAACGGCTTCGGCGTGGAGGCCGGCAAGCCGCTGGCCAGCTCCAAGCGCATCGCCAAGATCGCCTTCACCGGCGAGACCGGCACCGGCCGGCTGATCATGCAGTACGCCAGCCAGAACCTGATCCCGGTGACGCTAGAGCTGGGCGGAAAATCGCCCAATATCTTCTTCGACGATGTGGCGGCCAAGGACGACGCCTTCCTCGACAAGGCGATCGAGGGCTTCGTGATGTTCGCGCTGAACCAGGGCGAGGTATGCACCTGCCCCAGCCGCGCGCTGATCCACGAATCCATCTACGACCGTTTCATGGAGAAGGCGCTGGCCCGCGTCGCGGCGATCAAGCAGGGCAATCCGCTGGATCCGGCGACGATGATAGGCGCGCAGGCGTCCAGGGAGCAGATGGACAAGATCCAGAGCTACCTCGCCATCGGCCGCGACGAAGGCGCCCAACTGCTGGCTGGCGGGGCGCACGCGCAACTGGACGGCGATCTGGCGGGCGGCTTCTACATCCAGCCCACGGTATTCCACGGCCACAACAAGATGCGCATCTTCCAGGAGGAAATCTTTGGACCCGTGGTGTCGGTGACCACGTTCAAAGACCGCGACGAGGCGCTGGCCATCGCCAACGACACCTTGTACGGCCTGGGCGCCGGCGTGTGGACGCGCGACATGAACACAGCCTTCTTCATGGGCCGTCACATCGAGGCCGGCCGAGTGTGGACCAACTGCTACCACGCCTATCCGGCGCATGCCGCATTCGGCGGCTACAAGCAGTCCGGCATCGGCCGCGAAACGCACAAGATGATGCTGGAGCATTACCAGCAGACCAAGAATCTGCTGGTCAGCTACGGGGAGGACAAGCTGGGCTTTTTCTAAGCCAGCCGGTTTTCCGGCTGAGCCGCATGCCTGCCAAGCCACCGCCCCTGACCGGGCGGTTTTTTTGTCGGGTGGCCTGGGATGGGTGGTGAATAGGTGGATTTTTTAGATGAAGAAATCATGGTGCTTATTGGACAATTTTCGATGATCGATTGATTTTGTAATTTTTATAATGAAATACATTATGTATTTACGCAATAAATAAACATTTGAGAAGAGGGGCATGCTGTGTGTGTTATAGCCGCTGGGGCGTGGCCGGCGCGCCGGGCGAGCCATCGCGTTGCGGCAGCCGGCGCAGGCGCAAACCGCGCGGCCAGGCATGGCGGCGTGAAACGCAGGCGTAAAAAAACCGGGCGCGAGGCCCGGTTGTCTTTGGCGAGGGGAGGGGATCAGCCGTCGGCCAATTGGTCCAGCTCGCTTTGCAGCTTGCTGCTGATGTGTTCCATGCTCTGCATTTTGGCGACGATGCCGGCCTCGTCCAGTTGGCCGCTTTGCGCGGCGGCTCGCACCGCCGCTTCCACCTGTTGCTGCAGCTGCTGCTGCGGGGCGCGCAGCGGCTGGATCGCGCTGCCGAACAGCGCGGCGCCGTCGCCGTCCAGCCACGGCGTCAGCTCCTGTTGCGGCGTTTGCGCCCGCGCCTCTTCTATCGCATGGTAGGCCTGCTGTTTGTAGATGATGTGGCCCACTTTCTGCAGCGAGGTTTGAGACTTCTGCTGCACCGCGCTGACTTGGCGCAGCACCAGGTCGGATTGCTCGGCCAGGCTGGAGAAACGCAGGCGGAAGGCTTCGACCGAGGTCTGCACCTCGCCTGCCACCGCGCCGGCGTCGCTGGCCTGAGCCTGCATGTCGGCGATGCGGGTAGACAGCGATTCCAGCACGCCCTGCACCTGGTTGGCGGTGCTCTTGCTGCGCTCGGCCAGCTTGCGCACCTCGTCCGCCACCACGGCGAAGCCCCGTCCTGTTTCGCCGGCGCGGGCCGCCTCGATCGCCGCGTTCAGCGCCAGCAGATTGGTTTGATCGGCGATGGCGGAAATATCGGCCAGCGAGCTTTCAATGCCCTGCCATTCTTGCGCCAGCATCTGGCTGGCGGTATCCATGCTGCTGACGCTGCCGGCTATGGTTTGCAGATGGCCGGATAGCACGTCGGCGCTGTTCAGGCTTTCGCGTGCGCCGGCGGCGTTGTCGCGGGTGATGCCGGATACCGCGTCCATGGACTGGCTGATCGCGGACAGGTCGCGCTGGCTGCCGGCCAGATCTTGCCGCAGGTGGGGATTGCTTAGCGCGGCCAGTTGCGAGGACAGCCGGTTGCGGCGGACGAAGCCGTCGTTGTCGGCCATGGTCTGGATGGCCTGGTTCACGCTGTCCAACGAGCTGGACAGGATGCCAGGCAGGCCCTGGCTCAGCGGGCGGCGACCGAAGTTGCCCTTGCTGATTTCCTGGAAGCAGGTGTTGATCTCCTTGAAATAGGTTTCCACCAGGTCAAGGAAATCGTTCAGCTGCCAAGCCACTTGGCCGACTTCGCCCATCTCGCGGGTGTGGCGGCTGCGATGGTGCAGTTCGCCGCTGCAGGCGAGGCTGAGCTGATTGGTCAGGGTGTTCAGCAGCAGGAAGATGCGGCTGCCTTTCTGCCACAGCCACCATGACAGGGCGAGCGAGCCGGCGATCAGCGCGGCGCTGACGATGGCTCGCGCCATGTCCGGCAGCAGGTAGTCGTCGAGAACGGACAGCAGCACCAGCAGGTTGAAGGCGAGCAGGCCCCAGGCTAGGCGGGAACGCAGGAAGGGGGTGGATTTGCGCGGAGAACTCATCCTGCGACTCCTTTGGCTTTGAGTACATCGGCGTTAAGCCCCAGGATGAAGTCTTGGTAGCTGCAGCCTTTTTCTAGCAACAGCGCGAGCAGCCAGTCGCGGGAGGCGTCCGGCGCGGCGGCCTTGCCGTGGGCGGCTTCTATCTTGCGCATTTCGGCGTAGATCGGTTCGATGGCGGCGATGGCGGCGCGGCTGGGTGGACGGCGCACCGAGTAATAGCCCTGCAGTTTGCCTTTGAGGTCATAGTCCGGGGTGACGTTGGCCAGCACCCAGTAGTAGTTGCCGTCTATGGTGGCGTTTTTGACCAGGGCGAAGAATTCGTGGCCGCCTTGCAGCGTCTGCCACATCAGGCGATAGGCGCCGCGCGGCATGTCAGGGTGGCGGATGAGGTTGTGCGGCTTGCCCAGCAGCTGGTGTTCGGCGTAGCCGGATATCCGCATGAACACGCGGTTGGCGTAGGTGATGTGGCCGCTGGCATCGGTCTTGCTGACGATCAGCTCGTGCGGGGCCAGCTGCAGCTCGCGGCCCGGGCCGGTGGGTGTGTGTTCCATGCTTCGCTTCTCTCGGGACCTTACCCTTTGTAGTAGTACGGGCAAACGGCCATTGTCATGGGCAAAGCATGCTACGGCAAGCACTTATTTAATTGTTCTTTATGAAACAAGCGATCTATTTAAATGGAAAAAGCGGCGCAAGCGCCGCCTCTTCGCGTCAGAGTTTGAGGATTTGCCGCGCCTGGTTCACGCAAGCCAGCGCCTCGGCGTTCAGCTTGGCGAAAGCGGGGCTGACGATGTCTGAGTGTTCCAGCCAGCGCACCTTGCGGGTCAGCCGGTATTGGTAGCGAATGCCGCCGCGCTCGGCGCTTTGCTTCAAATCCAGATCGAACCACGGCGAGCGGGCCTGGCAGCTGAACGGCGGTTGGATGGGTTTGGCGCCTTGCAGGGTGACTGTGCGTTCCACGATTTCCGGGTCGCCGAGGTAAAGGTCTGCCTGGTTGCCGTTGTTGCGGTAGCTGTCGAACTGGTTCCAGCGCTTGTCCAGGTGGGGATCATATAAATAGAGTCCGGAAATCTTCTCCAGCGCGCGCGCGTCCATGGCTTGCAGGCGGATGGGGTAGCGTTGCGGCAGCAGGAAGCCGGTGGCGCCGCGCTCCACCTTGCAGCCTTGCGCTTGATTGCCGCTGCCGCGGCAGATGGTTTGCTCGCTGCTGCTGTCGCCCTGGTAGCGGTCGCGCAGGGTCAGCTCCACCAGCGGCCAGCCCGCCAGTTCGGTTTGGCTGGCGATCAGCGCGCTGCCGTCCTGGCGCAGGGTTTCATGCCGCCGCACGTCCAGATTGAGCGTGGCCTGTTGGAGCGGAATGCGGTCCTGGCGCACGCGGCCGTCGCGGCCGATCAGGTAGGCCGCGCGCTCCTGCAGGTCCGGCATGATGCGGCCGGCCGCGAAGAAGGGATTCGTGGCGTCCAGCCATTCCGCGTTGCCGTCCACCACGGCGCGCACGATCATGTGGTTGACTGTGCCGAGTCCCGGCAGCAGCGGCTCCGGCGCGAAGTTGCCGCGGAAGACTAGGACAGGTTCGGCGTCTATGCCGGCGGCGCGCAGCATGGCGGTCAGCAAGGTAGCCAGGTCTTTGCAGTCGCCATAGCCGTGCTGTTCGATTTCGGCCAGCGTGAACGGCACCAGGCCGCGTTCGGCCAGCCGCTGGTCGTTCAGATAGCGGTAATGGCTGTTGATGTGCTGCATGAAGGTCGCAACTTGCTGGGCGGCCGGCTTGCCTTGCTGGGCGGCCACCACCGCTGCCGCGGCGGGCGGCAGCGGCGCGGCCAGGATCTCGTTGTAACGCGCGGCATAGCTGCCGAAATGCTGCTGCGGCTGGTCGCTGGTGGCGATGCTGAGCCGCGGCCAGCTGCGTATGGCGCTGTTGTCCCATTCATTGGTGAAGTTCAGATAGCGCTCGCCCTTCTGGTCCACCGCGATGGATTTGCCGTCGGCGCCGGCCGCCACCTGGAAGCCGTCCAGCTTTTCGCCGCGCCAGATCAGGGGGCGCGGCGAGCTGAGCTCGAAATGGTAGCTGTCGTAGCGCACCGGTTCCGGATCGAAGTCCAGCCGATACAGCAGTTCGCGGCTCAGCGGGGCGGCGGCGATGTGGTGTTTGACTTCGTAGCTGACCACGCTGCCGACGGCCAGCTCGGGAAAGGCCAGCCAGGTTTGCATGTCGCGGCTGACGCCGGCATAGGGATTCGGCGCGGCGCGGGTTTCCACTTGCGATTTGGCCAGCTTGACCACTCGGCCGTCCTGTTGGCGCACTTCGCCGCTGACCACGTCGAAGCGGTCGGTGTCGGGGTAGGTGAAGTCTATGCGGGACAGAAAGTCTTTGCCGGCCGGCTTCAGGATGGTGAATTGGTTGCGGGTGGTGCAGTCCAGGCTGTTGTCGGCATTGTGCTGACAGCTGAGGCTGGAGCGCAGCGCCAGCGGCGCTTCGCTGACAGGTTGCTGCGCGGCGCGGGCGGCCTGTCCTGCGCAGGCGAGCGCAACGATCAGGGCTGGCGCGGAGAGGGGAAATCGCATGTGGGTGTAACCATGGTTTAAGCCGCGCCGGCCAGCGCGGCGGATTAAAACGGCACGAAAGGCAATGATATTGCCATGATACGGCAGCCGGGGCTAGCGCTGGCGCGGAGCATCCATGGTTGGACCACGCAGAACGCGGTGGGTTGCGCGGGGACGGCGGCAGGCCTTGGACAGCCGCCGAATGCAAGGACTCAGGGGGCTGCGGTGACGAAAGCGATCCGGAGCACGCCGTTTTGCTGCGCGGCGGCCAGCGTTTTGGCCACGCTTTCATAGCGGACGGCCTGGTCGGCCGACAGATGCAGCTCCACGTTCGGGTGAGCGGCGGCCGCGTCGGCGAAACGAGCCGGCAGATCTGTCTCCGCTACCGGCAGATCGTTCCAGAACATTTTGCCGTCGGCCCGCACCGCCAGCCGTATCTGTTCCGGCTTGGCCGCGGAGGCGGCCGCCTGGGCGCGCGGCAGGTCCACTTGCACTGCATTGGTCAGCAGCGGCGTAGTGATGATGAACACCACCAGCAGCACCAGCATCACGTCCACCAGCGGCGTGGTGTTGGGCTCGGCCATAGGCGCGGCCGGCCCCTGGTTGAAGCTACCGAAGGCCATGGCTGTCTCCGGACTGGGTCAGCAATTGGGCGTGCAGGTCATGGGCGAAGTAGTCCAGCTCCTGCGACATCACGCGTTGGGCGCGGGTCAGCGCGTTGTAGGCCAGCACCGCCGGGATGGCGGCGGCCAGGCCGGCGGCGGTGGCCACCAGCGCCTCGCCTATCGGCCCGGCCACCGCGGCTATGCTCATCTGGCCGGCCTGGCCTATGTTCATCAGCGCGTGATAGATGCCCCAAACGGTGCCGAACAGGCCGACGAAGGGCGCGGTGGCGCCGATGGAGGCCAGCGCGGTCAGGCCGGTTTCCTGGTGGGCGTTTTCCTGCGCCAGCGCTTTGCGGATGGCGCGGGTCAGAAACTCGTCCACGCCGCAGGCCTGGCCCAGCGCGCGGCCTGCCTGGCTTTGATATTGCTGCAGAGCGGCGAGGCCGGCGCGCGCCAGGTTGGCGAACTGGCCCTGGCGGTTTTGCAGGCTGGCCTCGGCATGGGTCCAGTCTGCCGCGCTCCACAGCGCGCCTTCGGCTTCGCGATTGGCGCGGCGCAGGCGCCAGGTTTGCGCGCCGCGCACCAGGATCAGATACCAGGTCAGCACCGACATCAGGATGAGGAGCAGGAACACCGCGATCAACACGGCGTCCCCTTGCTGGAATACGGTCAGAATGTTCATGAGCGGATCGATTTCAAGGAAAATTCAACGGGAACGATGAAGGTGTAGGCGATGGCTTCGTCGCCGCGCTTGGCCGGAATGAAGCGCCAGCGCTTGACGGCGGCCCGAGCGGCGCGATCCAGCCGCGGGAAGCCGCTGCTGTCCTGCACCGTCACGTCCAAAGGCTGGCCCTGGGCGCTGACATGCACGCGCAGCCGCACGGTGCCGGCCTCGCCGTCCTCCTGCGATTCCGCCGGGTAGGCCGGCGCGGGATTGTTCAGATAACCGCCGTGTGCCAGTGGTTCGGAGATGGTTTGCGGCTTGTCAGAGCCGGCCGGCTTGCCTGGGCTGACAGCTTGGCTTTCAGCGCTAGGCGCCTCGCCAGGCGAGATGGCGGCTGGAGCCGCAGGCAAGCTGGCTGCTTTGGCCGACGGCATGGGCTGCGATTTTTCCTGCGGCGCGGCTGTGGTTTTGGGCGCGGGCTTGGCTGGCGAGGGTTTGGCGTCCGCTGGGCGGGATTGCGGGGATGGCGCGGCAGCCTGCGGGCCAGCCGCGGCCGGCGTGACCATTTCCATCCGCGCCAGCTGTGGCGGCGTGATGCGCCGCGCAGCGGACGGCGCGCTGTTCAGTAGCCACAACGCCATGACATGCGTGGCCAACACGCAGCTAAGGGCGAAAAATTGCAAGAGTGGGGCTGACTTCATGTTTTAAATAATAACGCAAACCATTCTCATTATCTAGAGGAGGCTGGCGATCCCCCTTGCCCATGCTTGCAATCGGGACAAACGCCAGCATATGAGGGACAAAGGCCGGCACACCGCCGGCCGCCATTTACTGGAATCCAAAACATGCAGCAGTTCGACGGAACCACCATTGTTTCCGTCCGGCGCGGCGAGCGCGTGGCGCTGGGCGGCGACGGGCAAGTGACCCTGGGCAATATCGTGATCAAGGCCACCGCGCGCAAGATACGCAAGCTGCACGGCGGCAAGGTGCTGGCGGGCTTCGCCGGCGGCACCGCCGATGCTTTCACCCTGATCGAGCGCTTCGAGGCCAAGCTGCAGAAGCACCAGGGCAACTTGCTGGTGTCGGCGGTGGAGCTGGCCAAGGACTGGCGCACTGACCGCATGCTGCGCCGGCTGGAGGCGATGCTGATCGTGGCCGACAAGGACCACACGCTGATCATCACCGGCAACGGCGACGTGCTGGAGCCGGAGCAGGGCATCGCCGCCATCGGCTCCGGCGGCGCCTTCGCCCAGTCCGCCGCGCGCGCGCTGTTCGAGAACACCGATCTCGCGCCGGAAGTGGTGGTGAAGAAATCGCTGGAGATCGCCGGCGACATCTGTATCTACACCAACCACAACCACCTGATCGAAACCCTGGGCCCGGACGACGAGGCCTGATCCCGAATGCAAGGCCCGGCGGGCGCCGCCGGGCGGAGAAAGTCATGACGCAAATGACCCCGCAGGAAATCGTCCACGAACTGGACCAGCACATCATCGGCCAACACAAGGCCAAGCGCGCCGTCGCCATCGCCCTGCGCAACCGCTGGCGCCGCCAGCAGGTGGCTGAGCCGCTGCGCAGCGAAATCACGCCGAAGAATATATTGATGATAGGCCCCACCGGCGTGGGCAAGACCGAGATCGCCCGCCGCTTGGCCAAGCTGTCCGGCGCGCCCTTCATCAAGGTGGAAGCCACCAAGTTCACCGAAGTCGGCTATGTCGGCCGCGACGTGGACACCATCATTCGCGACCTGATGGACGTGGCGATCAAGGACACCCGCGAAGCGGCGATCAAGCGCAACCGCGCGCGCGCCGAGGACGCCGCCGAGGAGCGCATTCTGGATGTGCTGCTGCCGCAGCCGCGCAAGCAGCCGTCCGGCTTCTTCGCCGAGGAGCCTGCCGCCGAGGAAAAGCACGAGGACGGCGCCACCCGCCAGAAATTCCGCAAGATGCTGCGCGAGGGCAAGTTCGACGATAAAGAGATCGAGCTGGAGATCGCCGCGCCGGCTGCCCAGATGAACGTGATGGCGCCGCCGGGCATGGAAGACTTCGCCAGCCAGTTGCAGGGCATGTTCCAGGGACTGGGCGCCGGCAAGAAGCAGGCCGCCAAGATGAAGGTGGCCGATGCCTTCAAGCTGCTGATCGACGAGGAGGCCGCCAAGCTGGTCAACGACGAAGAGCTGAAGGCCGAGGCGCTGAAGAATGTCGAGCAGAACGGCATCGTGTTCCTCGACGAGATCGACAAGGTCACCAGCCGCGGCGAAGGCCACAGCGGCGCCGACGTGTCGCGCGCCGGCGTGCAGCGCGACCTGCTGCCGCTGGTGGAGGGCACCACCGTGTCCACCAAGTACGGCATGGTGAAGACCGACCACATCCTGTTCATCGCCTCCGGCGCCTTCCAGCTGTCCAAGCCGTCGGACCTGATTCCAGAGTTGCAAGGCCGGCTGCCTATCCGCGTCGAGCTGTCGTCGCTGTCGGTGGACGACTTCAAGGCCATCCTGACCAGCACCAACGCCTGCCTGACGCGCCAGTACCAGGCGCTGCTGGCCACCGAGGGCGTGGAACTGGCGTTCGAGGCGTCCGGCATCCAGCGTCTGGCCGAGATCGCCTGGCAGGTGAACGAGAAAACCGAGAACATCGGCGCGCGCCGCTTGTACACGGTGATGGAGAAGCTGCTGGAGGAGGTGGCCTTCGATGCCAAGTCCGGCGAATGCAAGATCGACGGCGCTTATGTGGACAACAAGCTAGGCGAAGTGGCCGAGCGCGAGGACCTGGCGCGCTACGTGCTGTAACCTTCCCGCAGACGCAGACGCAGACGCAGACGCAGACGCAGACGCAGACGCAGACGCAGACGCAGACGCAGACGCAGACGCAGACGC
>NZ_PQWB01000109.1 GCF_002924365.1 Chromobacterium alticapitis
TGCCCACCACGCGGAACATGCCCTGATAGGCCCAATTGCTGGCGGTCTGCTTCAGAAATACCGGAATCGCTCCGCCCTGGCGCGCCAGCTGTTCGCCAGCGGCACGCTCCGGCGGGCAGGAGTTGCACAGAATGACATGGGGCGCGTCCGGATTCAGATCCGGACGCAGGCAGGCGGCCACCACCTTGCCCTTCTTGCGCGGCAAATAGGAATGCTTGTTGCCGCCGACCACGGCGTGGATCTCTTCGCGGGTATAGCTTTTGCCCATTTCAAACATGGATATCTCCAGACGATGTCCAGACTGGCCGCCGCCCCTTGCGGCAGCCTTTCACTGGACGGGCATGCAAGATATCCAAATCCACTTAAAAACCAGATAAAACCGGAGGCTCCACGCGCAAAATCGGCATCAACGGTTTTTACATCGCATTTCTCGCCGCCAGGCCAAACACTGCCAGCCCCCACAACAAGGCGTGAAGCGCGTCGGCCAGCCCGGCCTGCCAGCCCATGTTGCCGATTCTATCCGCCCGCTTGCTGGCGGTGGGCGTGCCCAGCGCCATGCATATTCCGCAACTCAGCGGCGCCCCCAGCAGCAAGGCCGCCAGCGCCGCCGCGCCAGTCAGCAGATCATGCCACATCAGCCAGGCCGCCCCCGGCAGAGCCAGCAACTGCAACGGCAGGCAACACGCCAGCATGCGCGCCCGCTGCCAACGCGAGGCAGGCTGCGGCGCCAGCGTCAACAAGTCCGCCGCCTGGTCCAGATGGTACAGCTTGCCGCACACATCCCCCGCCAAATGACAAACGGTGAAAGTCAGCAAACCAGCCAGACTGGGAACAATCAGCGCGGCATGGTTGAACAAGCCTATCGAGGCAGGCAACAGGTAGAACATTTCCAGCACGGACTGCGCCACCGCCTGCGGACTGCGCCGCAGCAATCGCCACTCCTTGAGCACCAGCGCCCGCATGCCGCCATGGAAGCGCCGGGCGCGGGACGAGATTCTCCGATACTGCAAGGTGCCCTGGCTCCCCACCGCCAGGGAGGCCGAAGCGAACGCGCCGGCCAATCCGATGCCGGCCAGAGCGAAGCCGGCCACAGCCATAGCCACCCAGGCCGCCAGCGCCAGAGGCTCGCCCTGCGGCACGCCGCCAAAGAACCACAACAGGCTCTCCGCCGCCGCCCAGGGCCCTGCCGACGCGCCATCCAACACGCCGCTCAACCATTTTTCGACTGCCGGCACACGAGCAGGCAACTGCGTGGCCAGAAACACCAGCATGCCCAGCGCCATCGCCCCCATCCTGCCGAAGCGCTGCAGGCGCGCCGCGCCCAGCCAGCGCAGCAACGTCAGCGCAATCGCCATGCCGATGCACGCGGCAAGCGAGGCGGAGGCCAAGGCCGCCGGCAGCAGGGCCAGCCACCGCCAGCGCCCCATCAGCACGGCCACGTCGAGCATCGGGATGAGGAACATCAGCCAACTGGCCGCCACCGCAACGGCGATGCCGCCCAAGCGCGCGCGCAGCGCGACGCCATCCGGCAACGGCGCCATGCGCAACAAGGCCAAATCGCCGCGGCCAGCCAGCGCGTTGATGGCGCGCAGCGACGCCTGCATGCTCATCAACAGCAGAATGGCGAACAAAGACATGGCCAGCGCCGGACGGGCAAGATGGACAGAGGGCGACAGGCTCAGCAGCATCCAGGCGACGCCGTGAGCCAGCAAAGCGAACAGGATCAACAAAGGCACTGGCAGCGCCAGCGCCCGCAGGTGCCGGCCATCGCGCTTGAGCACGCGGCAGCTGGACCATAGCTGGAAGCGGCACTCTTGCCAGACCAGCCAGGCCGTGCCGCCTGGAGCGAAGGCGAGATTCATGCGGTCGCCCCCGTCATGGACAGGAACAGCTGCTCCAGCGTGGCGCTCTCATAGCCCGCGCTGGCCCGCAGCTCGTCCAGCGTGCCTTCGGCGATCAGCCGGCCGCCGCATAGGATGCCAATGCGCTGCGCCAGCCGTTCCGCCACTTCCATGATGTGGGTGCTGAGAATCACCGTGCCGCCGTCGGCCACGTGCCGCAGCAGCAAGTCCTTCACCAGCCGCGCCGCGGCGGCGTCCAGCCCGGTCAGCGGCTCGTCCAGCACGATCAGTTCCGGCTTGTGGATCAAGGCCCCTGCCAGCGACAGCTTTTGCCGCATGCCGCGCGAGAAACCCTCCACCACCTCCTCCGCATGCGCCGCCAAACCCAGCATGCCGAGCAGTTGCTCCGCCCGGCCTCTCGCCTCATCTGCCGGCACACCCCACAGGCCGGCGACGAATTCCAGGTATTCATAGGGCTTGAGCCTGTCGTACAGCAAGGGCTCGTCCGGCAGATACGCCACGCGCCGCTTGACCTCGATCGCCTCCGTCCGCGCATCGCGCCCCAGCACGGCGATATCGCCATAATCCGGCGCCAGCAGGCCCACCGCCATGCGCAGCGTAGTGGTCTTGCCGGCGCCGTTTGCGCCCAGCAAAGTGTAAAACTCGCCGCGCCGCACGCGCAGCTCCAACCCGCCTATCACCGGCCTATCGAAGCGCTTGTGCACATTGCGCATGCACAGCGCCCAGTCGCCCGCCCCTTGATCGAATCGCTCCATCCCGCCGCTCCATCATGACTTGCCATTTGCATGACATTCTCACGTCAATGTCATTATTTGGCAACTGGATAGACTGAATGGGAACAATATCAACCCAGGCCTGCGACAATCGCCTCCAGTTCGCCCAAACTCTGCGGCCGCGCCGCGCGGGCGACCTCTACCCCATCGCGCAGCAGAATGAAACAGGGCCACAGCTTGACGCCGTACAGCCGCCCCAGCCGCCGCCCCTTGCCATCCTCCACCGCCAGGTGGCGCAAGCCGGGATGGACGGACAGAAACTGCGCCAGCAAGGGCTGCGCGCCCTGGCAGTGCGGGCACCAGTCCACGCCAAACTCAAGCAGGGTCAGCCCGGGCAGCGCCGCCACGTCCTCGGGCGAGGGATTGTCGGGCAGATATTGGCTCATGAGGCTCTCCAAATAAAAACACCCGCTCGCGGCGGGTGTCATGGTCAATACGGCTCAGACAGCCAGCTGGCCGCCCAACTTCAGCTTGCCCACCAGCCAGGTGTGGTCGTAGCTGACGATCTCGTACGGATTGCCGAAAGGATCGACGAAAGACAGCGCGCAGAAGAAGCGGTGATCATGCACCGAGTCCCGCGCGATGGTCTGGCCCTCGCGATTGACCACGCGCTCGCCGGCCAGCTGGTCTATCCATTCGACGAACTCCTGGCCGCTCACCACGAAGGCGACCGCGCCCTGAGCGTCGGACGGCGCGGCGTCGGCGTCTTCGCTGATGGCCAGGCGCACGCTGCCGCTGGCATTGGCCAGCATGGCGTTGTTGTGCTCGCCGTCGGTCTTGTAGCGGGCATCCTGGGCCAGCCCCAGCACGCGCTGGTACCATTTCAGGGCGACGGCCACGTCCTTGACGCGGATGTGGATGTGATCGATCTTGCCTAAGCTCAGCATGCCTACCTCTTGTGTGCGATGGTTCCGCGCCGGGCTAGCGGCGCGCAGGTTTTATTGCTTGTCTCGTTCCAGCAGCGGCGCCAGATAGCGGCCAGTGTGGCTGGCCGGATGGGCCGCCACTTGTTCCGGCGTGCCGCTGACGAGGATCTGGCCGCCGCCGGCGCCGCCTTCCGGCCCCAGGTCGATCAGCCAGTCCGCAGTCTTGACCACGTCCAGATTGTGCTCGATCACGACGACCGTATTGCCGCTCTCGCGCAGGCGGTGTAGCACCTGCAGCAAGAGGTCTATGTCGTGGAAGTGCAGGCCGGTGGTCGGCTCGTCCAGAATATACAGCGTTCGGCCGGTGTCTCGCTTGGAGAGTTCCAGGCCCAGCTTCACCCGCTGCGCCTCGCCGCCGGACAACGTGGTGGCGCTCTGGCCCAGCCGGATGTAACCGAGACCGACGTCCATCAAGGTTTTGAGCTTGCGCGCCACCGGCGGCACCACGGCGAAGAACTCCAGCGCCTGCTCCACCGTCATCTCCAGCACTTCCTGGATGCTCTTGCCCTTGTAATGCACTTCCAGCGTCTCGCGGTTGTAGCGCTTGCCGTGGCAGACGTCGCAAGGCACGTAGATATCCGGCAGGAAGTGCATTTCCACCTTGATCACGCCGTCGCCCTGGCAGGCCTCGCAACGGCCGCCCTTGACGTTGAAGGAGAAGCGGCCCGGTCCGTAGCCGCGCTCGCGCGCCAGCGGCACGCCGGAGAACAGCTCGCGTATCGGCGTGAACAGGCCGGTGTAGGTGGCCGGATTGGAGCGCGGCGTGCGGCCGATCGGGCTTTGATCGACATTGATCACCTTGTCCAGCTGGTCCAGGCCCTTGATCTCGCGGTACGGCGACGGCTCCTCGCTGGCGCCGTTCAAATCGCGCGCGGCGATCTTGTACAGCGTATCGTTGATCAGCGTGGACTTGCCGGAGCCGGACACGCCGGTGATGCACACCAGGCCGCCCAGCGGCAGGTTCAGTGTCACGTCCTTCAGGTTGTTGCCGGTGGCACCGATCAACTGCAGCATGCGCTCCTCGGAGAGCTCGCGGCGGCCGCCCGGCAGCGCGATCTTGCGGCGGCCGGACAGGAAGGCGCCGGTGACCGAGTTCTCGCTGGCCGCCACGTCGGCCGGCGTGCCGGCGACCAATACCTCGCCGCCGTGCTCGCCGGCGCCGGGGCCCATGTCCACCAGGTAGTCCGCCTCGCGGATGGCGTCTTCGTCGTGCTCCACCACGATCACGCTGTTGCCCAGGTCGCGCAGCCGCTTCAGCGTGCCCAGCAGGCGGTCGTTGTCGCGCTGGTGCAGGCCGATGGACGGCTCGTCCAGCACGTACATCACGCCGGTCAGGCCGGAGCCGATCTGGCTGGCCAGCCGGATGCGCTGCGCCTCGCCGCCAGACAGGGTATCGGCGGAGCGGGACAGGTTCAGGTAATCCAGGCCCACGTTGTTCAGGAAGGACACCCGCTCGCGGATTTCCTTGACGATCTTCTCCGCCACCGCCTGCTTCTGGCCGGTAAATTCCAGGCCATCGAAAAAGGCCGCGGTGTCCTTCAGCGGCAGCTGGTTGATTTCATGCAGCGTGCGCGTGCCGATGAACACATGGCGCGCCTCCAGCCGCAGCCGGGAACCGCTGCAATGCGGGCAGGCCTGGTTATTCTGATACTTGGCCAGTTCCTCGCGCACCGCCATGGAGTCGGTTTCGCGGTAGCGCCGCTCCAGATTGGGGATGATGCCCTCGAAGGGATGGGCGCGGGTGAATGTGGCGCCCTTCTCCGACATATAGCTGAATTCTATGCTGTCGCGGCCGGAGCCGTGCAGCACCACGTGCTTGACCTTCTCCGGCAGATCGTCGAAAGCCAGGTCGTTGACCGAGAAGCCGTAGTGCTCGCCCAAGGCCAGCAGCATTTGATAGTAAAACTGGTTGCGCTTGTCCCAGCCCTTGATCGCGCCGGAAGCGAGGCTCAGCTCCGGGTGCGCCACCACGCGCCGGGGATCGAAGAAGGTGATTTCGCCCAGGCCGTCGCACTTGGGACAGGCGCCCATCGGGTTGTTGAACGAGAACAGCCGCGGCTCCAGCTCCGGCAGGCTGTAGCTGCACACCGGGCAGGCGAACTTGGCGGAGAACCAGTGCTCCTGGCCGCTATCCATTTCCACGGCGATGGCGCGGCCCTCGGCGTGCCGCAGCGCGGTTTCGAAGCTCTCGGCCAGGCGCTGCTGCATGTCGGCGCGCACTTTCAGCCGGTCTATCACCACCTCGACGGTGTGCTTCTTGTTCTTGTCCAGCTTGGGCACCGCGTCCAGCTCGAACACCTCGCCGTCCACCCGCACGCGGACGAAGCCCTGGGCGCGCAGATCGTCGAACAAGTCCAGGTTCTCGCCCTTGCGGCCGACGATGACCGGCGCCAGGATCATCACCCGCGTTTCTTCCGGCAAGGCCAGCACATGGTCCACCATCTGGCTGACGGTTTGGCTGGACAGCGGCACGCCGTGCTCCGGGCAGTGCGGATCGCCCACGCGGGCGAACAGCAGTCGCAAATAGTCATGGATTTCAGTGACCGTGCCCACGGTGGAGCGCGGGTTGTGGCTGGTGGCCTTCTGCTCGATGGAGATGGCCGGGCTCAGGCCCTCTATCAGGTCCACGTCCGGCTTTTCCATCAGCTGCAGGAACTGGCGCGCGTAGGCCGACAAGCTCTCCACATAGCGGCGCTGGCCTTCCGCGTACAGCGTGTCGAAGGCGAGCGAGGACTTGCCGGAGCCGGACAGGCCGGTGATCACGATCAACTGGTTGCGCGGCAAATCCAGATTGACGTTTTTCAAATTGTGGGTGCGGGCGCCACGGATGCGGATGCTGTCCATAAGAAGCTGTAACTCACCGTAGGTCAGGGAACCTGTTAATATACCCGACTTGGCGGGACCGGCTCCACTCGTCCGTGCAGAGCCGCCGGAGAAATAGATGGCCGAGTCATCCTATCTCCCGCCGCCGCCGTTAAGTCCACATACGCAAAAATCGAAAATCCGCCGCATGAATGCAACTGAATTGCGGGCCAGCCTGGGGTTGGCCGGTATCTACGCCCTGCGCATGCTGGGCATGTTCCTGATCCTGCCCGTCTTCGCGATCTACGCCAAAACCCTGCAAGGCGCAGACAACCACACGCTGATCGGCATCGCGCTGGGCAGCTACGGCCTGACCCAGGCCATACTGCAACTGCCGCTGGGCATGCTGTCAGACCGCATCGGCCGCAAGAAAGTCATCTACGGCGGCCTGATCCTGTTCGCCATCGGCAGCTTCGTCGCCGCCGGCGCGCATGACATCGCCACCCTGACCCTGGGCCGCGTGATCCAGGGCGCCGGCGCCATCTCCGCCGCCATCACCGCGCTGCTGGCCGACCTGACGCGCGAGGAGAATCGCACCAAGGCCATGGCCATGATAGGCATGTCCATCGGCACCACTTTCGCCGCCAGCCTGGTGCTGGGACCCATCCTGGCCAAATACATAGGCGTCAACGGCATCTTCACCCTCACCGGCGTGCTGTCGCTGGCGGCGCTGCTGGGCGTGTGGCTGGTCATTCCAGACCCGGCGCAATCCCGCTTCCACTCGGACACGGAAGCCAACGCCAAGCGACTGCCGGCGGTGATGAAAGACAGCCAGCTGCTGCGCCTCAATTACGGCATTTTCGCGCTGCACGCGGCGCAGATGGCCATGTTCGTGACCATTCCGTTCGCGCTGATCAAGACCGCCCACCTGGACAAATCCCAGCATTGGGAGGTCTATCTGCCTGTCACCATCATCGGCTTCATCCTGATGGTGCCAGCCATCATCTATGGCGAGAAAAAAGCCAGGCTGAAACCGGTGTTCGTCGGCGCCATCGCGCTGATGACGGCCGCCCAACTAGGCATGGCGCTGGCGCTGGACAGCTTCTGGCTGATCGCCGTCTGGCTGACGCTGTACTTCATCGCCTTCAACATTCTGGAAGCCACCCTGCCCTCGCTGATCTCCAAGATCGCCCCGGCGGACGCCAAGGGCACGGCCATAGGCGTGTACAACACCTCGCAATCGTTCGGCCTGTTCCTGGGCGCCGCCGCCGGCGGCTGGCTGTACAGCCACTACGGCCCGGCCGGCGTGTTCGGCTTCACCACCGTGCTGATGCTGTCCTGGCTGATCTGGTCCTTGGGCATGCAGCCGCCCAAGGCCGTGCGCGCCGTGATGTTCCATATAGGCGAAAGCTGGCAGGGCGACGCCGAGGCGCTGTCGCGCGAGCTGACAGGCGTGGCCGGCGTGCACGAGGCCGCCGTGGTGCTGGCGGACCGCGTGGCTTACCTCAAGGTATCGCAACAGCAATGGGACGAGACCGAGGTGCAGCGCCTGATAGACGCCACCTTCTAAGCTCCGCGACAAACCATCAAGGGCGGCGCCAGCCATGGCTCCGCCCTTTTGCTTTTTCACCCTCCGCTCGCAACAGCTCTTCACAGCTCAGCCGCCCTGTTCATGACAGGTTCACACTGGCTTGCAATTCCGCCACAAGATCCGTCATATCCACGGATCGTCATGCAATACAATGACCTACGTCAAATCAACAGCAAGGAAAACAAGAGACGCCATGCCTGAGGCCTAGCGCCGCTCAGCGGACTGCCAGATTCAGCCATGCCGTTTCCCTCCCACAGCCTTCAGCCACGCCGGGAACAGCCTCTCGCGCCCGCCCGGCCCCTGTCATTCCCATTCCATTTCACGCCCCACAGGGGCGCAGCCCATCTGAATTTGGCAAGGAGACGCCATGAAATCGGCCATTCTGACGACACTCTCCCTCATGACCGCCGCCAGCGCGCATGCCTATGAATTGAAGAATGCATCCGAGCATCTCTACCAATATGCCGAAGTCGGCAAGCCGACCATGATATCCACGCTGAAACCGGGGCAAGACATCAAGCTGACGAGCGAGATTTATATCCAGAAAGGCAGCGGCCATAAGCAGATCGACAAATTCAACGCGCTCTACCTGCTGAGCAAATCGAAGCCCGCGGGCGCTGTCGACACCGTCAGGCACGCTTGCGCCCAAGATGGCGCCGCCCAGCTGCATGCGCCATTGGCGCAGCGTGACGACACACAGTTCGTGCTCATGGATAAGCGGATTGAAGCGAAATTTTTCGCCAACAATACGCCAGACGCCGCCTTCTCCGGCACGCTTCGCGACAATGCCGCGTCATGCGCGCGGGTTAGCAAATCTGGCTATCCGCTGCGCAACAACGGAACGAGGGCCGGATCATGAGAAAAACGCTATTGGCGGCATGGTTCCTCTTTTCCGGAGCGGCGCACGCCGGCAACAACCTTGATTTTCACAATATTGAAGAACAGCAACTGATAGAGATCTTCCAGCGCAGCGGGGAAGATCCCGCCAGCCAGAGAATCAAAACCTTCTCCAGCCTTTTCCTGGGCAACCCCTACGTCGGCAACAGGCTGATAGGATCGAACCACGCCGATGAAAAACTGGTGGTGGATTTTGGCAAGCTGGATTGCTTCACCTACCTGGATTACGTGGAGTCGCTGCGGCGCGCCTCCAGCGTTCATGAATTTATCGAAAACGTGACGCGCACTCGCTATGTCGATGGGAAAGTCAGCTATCTGTCCAGAAAGCACTTTTTCTCCGACTGGGTCAGCGCCAAGCCGCGCTATGTGAAAGACGTGACGCAGTCCATCAGCCGCCACGCCGTAACGGTAAGCAAGCGACTCAATCAAAAGGAAGACGGCAGCCCATATATTCCCGGACTGCAAGCCAAGCTCAGAAACATCAGCTACATACCTGGCGACAAAATAGACAGCAACACGCTGAGCAAACTAAAAGAGGGGGACTACATCGGGATTTACGCCCAGGCCCCTGGGCTGGATGTCACGCATACCGGCATTTTCATCCGCCAGGCAGATGGCCCCATGCTCAGAAACGCCTCATCCCTGTCCCGCAATATGAAGGTGGTGGATTCGCCCTTCCTCGACTATGTGAAAAAACGACCGGGCATCGTCGTCTATCGAGCCATGGATACCTAGCCCTCGCAAGCGCGGGGCATGACCAATGCCAAGCGCCGCACCGCGGGACTCAGCGCCGCCGCGCCGGCGTGGAAGCCAGCCCCCGGCGCGCGCCAGCCAGAGCCGCTATAAGCTTGCCAGCACCTGATCGCGCAGCGCGTCCGCGTCAGCCCATGCTCATGGCGGCGGCTTGCCCAATCCTCTTCGCCCCGGGTCAAATACCCCTCCCGCGCATACGCCAGCACAGCTGCCTGCCCGGCAGGCAAGCGCGCCGCCGCCCAATCGGCGGCGACATCCTTGGCAACGAACTCCCCGGTCAGCAAGGTGCGCCACATGCAGGCCAACGTCAGCAAGACATTGCGCTCATCCCCGCGCAACGCGCCAATCAAAGCAGGCAGCGCATCGGCAATGGCCCGGCGGATGACCGGCCTGGCAATGACGGGAACAAGCCGCTTGCGGCCGGACCAAACAACGGAACCGCACCCTGCCGCGCCTGAGCCAGCGCCAAGACCAGGTCCGGATCGCAAACCGGCCCGGATGCGCCGCCCGCCTCGCATTCCGCTCTCAGCCACTCGCCGTAAATCCACTCGCAACAGACCGGATAATGCGATGAGGCAAGGCCGGCTCTCGAAAAGACCATCACCTCCAAAGGCCGCCGCCCGCAAGCATCCTCAGGATATCGCCCGGATATTTGCAGCAAGTCTGCCGCCAGACACGCCCGCCGCTCTGGCGTCAGCGGCCGCCCGCCACCGCCGAGCCATGCAGATAGACAGCCGCCAGGGAATCCGCCAGCCGGTGCCGGATGGCCGCAAGCGCCTGTTCCGCTTCCGCGGGAATATTCATCAAGCGCACAAAAGCCTCCATGGGATGGATATTCAAAATACGACAAAGGCGGCGTCCCGCCATCGCGAAACGCCGCCTCTGCCTGCCCTGCCTAGCGCGACTTATTTTTGCAACGCCGGCTCCGCCACGAAAATCTCCACGCGGCGGTTCATCGCGCGGCCGGATGCCGTGGCATTGTCCGCCACCGGCTCGCGCGAGCCGCGGCCGTCTATGCCTATGCGGTTGATGTCCACGCCGCGCGCAGCCAGATAGCTCTGCGTCGCCTTGGCGCGGTTGACCGACAGCGGATTGTTGACCGCGTCGCTGCCGGTGCTGTCGGTATGGCCGATGATGTTGACCGAGGTCACCGGGTTCTGCTTCAAGGTGGCCGCCAGCTTGTCCAGCACCGGCTTCAGGTTGGGCTTCAGCGCGTAGCTGCCGGTATCGAAGGAAGCGTCGGCGGGGATGTTGAGCTTCAGGCGGTTGTCGGCGGTCTGGCTCACGCCGATGCCGGTGCCCTTGGTCGCCTGCTCCATCGCTTCCTTCTGCTTCTGCATGTGCTGCGACCACAGATAGCCGCCGCCCGCGCCCAGCAGGCCGCCGATCGCCGCGCCGGTGGCCGCGCTGCGGCCGCCGTGGCCGCCCGCGGTCAACGCGCCGATAGCCGCGCCCACGCCGGCGCCGATGGCAGCGCCGCCGCCCACGCCCTTCTGGGTGTCGTTCATATTGGCGCAACCGGCCAGGCTAGCCGCGACCAGCGCGGCGATCCATGCATTCTTGTTCATGCTTTCATCCTTTCAAACAGACTCAGACAGACCATCATTATCACAATAGGTTCCCATCGCGCGGGAACGCGACTCCCCATGCACCCATCCCGCCCATTGATATCAAAGCCGTCCCGATTGCCGTGTATAATAGTCGCCAATCACTGGGCCTGCGCCCGGCTGCCGATCTGGCCTTTCGATCTGCAGCCCGCCAATGCGGTGAACCGACTTGGCTACCATCGACAAGTCGATGCGACGCCAAAGTCGCCGCGCCACCGCCACGCAAGCCGCCGCCTTCGCGACGCAGCCCAAGCAGCTTGAACTTATCCGGAGAATTGAATGAACAGCATCACCTTTGACGGCCGCCTGGCTGCCGACGCCGAACTGCGCTACACCCCGAGCGGCGAGCCCGTTCTGTCGTTCCGCGTGGCCAGCGACATCGGCTTCGGCGAACGCAAAACCACCAACTGGTTCAGCTGCCAGGTATGGGGCAAGCGCGGTGAGTCGCTGAAGAACTACCTGGCCAAAGGCCAGCAAGTGACCGTGTACGGCCAGCTGACCCTGCGCGAGTGGCAGGATAAGGACGGCAACAAGCGCGTGTCCCCGGACGTGCGCGTCAACGAGCTGAGCCTGCAAGGCGGCCGCAATGAAATGGGCGCCTCGTCCGGCGGCGGCATGAGCGGCGGCATGGATGACGGCTATGGCTACAACGCCCCTGCCCCGCGCCAGGAGGCCCCGGCCGCCCCGCGCCGCCAGGAGCCCAAAGCAGCCCCGCGCATGGACGACATGGACGACGACATTCCGTTCTGACTTACACCTGAGAGTGATTTGTAAAGTATTCCCCCAAAACCCCCGCTCTGCGGGGGTTTATGCATTTAGGCTACGTAAAAAATTGTTGATCATAAAAAGCCAAGTTGTACACCATGCAAATCTGTCAAGTTTGCCTATGGGGGATATGTCACGAGCAGGAACACAACGTGCAAATAGCCTAAGTTGTGGCAAGCGAATTTCGTATGGCACGAAGGACTGCATCGGCCAATGACTGGTACCGATAAGGTCGCTCCGGCAGCCAGTCGGCCATAGCTGCCTTTCGACAGGTTGGTTGAAAACGACTGGTGTACACAGAATTCTGGACGCGCTCTAGTCTAACGCCCAGGCTAACCGACGGCCGGAAGCCGAAGGCTAGCGGGTACCAACACTGGCCATTAAAATGGAGAAGCCATGGCCAGTTTTGGCATCCGCGTTGAACCGACAGCTAGGCGCAGGATTTGTTCTACGTGCACATGGCTCATTTGCTGAGTCGGTTATTTGCCTTTCGTACTGCTCCCATAACCGGCGCTGCGCCGCTTTATTGCGCAGCGTCCAGCGACGGAAGGGAGCGAGGTTGTATGAATGTAGGGAGATCGGCCTAAGCGGTCTATCACCCCTGCGATGACAGTGATCATGACGGGTCGCCGGCCAACTCAAATCACAGCCCTTAAGATTGGGGACTTAATTAGTCATTCTGGAAAGAATTTTCTGAACGTACCACGAGCAAAACAACGGAGTGAAGGTGGCTGGCGAAAGACATTCAAACAAATACCAATCATCGAGGATCTTTGGTTGCTACTGAAGCAACAGGCCGCGGCAGTCTATCGGGAGTTCTCTGCTCGAGCCGCTTTAAGCGACGAACAGAAGACAAAGTTACCATTATTCCCGAATTACTCTGCATTCGATGATTCGGAAGATATTAACTCCCAGCTTAACGACGACAGGCTACATTTGCGAAACGAAACACTGGCGAGAACGATGGTTCATATCGCAAAGATGATATCAGTGAATAGTGAGAGAACCGGCGCCCCGATCCTGATTAACGCGTATCGCTTTCGGTACACCCTCGGGACAAATCTCGGACGTGAAGGCAAGGGAGAGTATGTCATTGCGGAGGCACTAGATCATACGGACACACAGCACACCGGCGTGTATGTCAAGAACCTCCCTGAAATCGTAGAGCGAATCGACAAGGCTGTCGCGTATCAACTTGCACCGATCGCACAAGCATTCCAAGGGATCATCATCAAAACTGAACACGATGCGCACCGCGGAAGTGACCCAAGCAGTCGGATCTCGAATGGTGCCGAGAATTTGGGGAACTGCGGAAGCTATGGCTTCTGCAGTGCATTGGCCCCTGTAGCCTGCTACACCTGCAACCACTTCCAACCGTGGCTCGACGGACCACACGAGGGCGTCCTCGACTATCTTCTGCAAGAGCGCGCTCGGATCCTTGATCTCACTGACGATCGCAAGGTCGCATTTGCAAATGATCGCTTAATACTTGCCGTCAGCGATGTAATCGTTCGCTGCAAAAAGATGAAAGAATAGATGGCGCATGGCTAAGATTTTGCTGTTCACTCCAAAACACGAACACAACTGTCGAAGAAATCTAGCAGATTTTATTGAGATGTGCCGAGATCGTTTGACGGTATTTGGCGAAAATCTTGACTGGGAGGCAGATAGTTGGCCTGGCATCGCAAATTTCACAGTGATTGGAGCCCGTGCTCGAGGCTACAAGCAAGACGAGCTCTTAGATTTCGAAATAATGTCATTTGCCAAGGCCTACCTCAGGTATCAGCAAGGACATAACCCGACAAAACTAAAAAATGAATTAAAAGCGCTTCGATGTATTGAAAAAGCCCTCCTCCAAACATGTGGCAGAGCTGATATCACGCTGGTTAACCACATCGTAATGGATGTTGCTGCGGAAGTCGCAAGGGAATACAAAGCCACTGCATATCAAGCAGGCATACAACTTGTCAAACTAGTCGAATTCCTAAATGAGGCTGGTATTATTCATCTGCGCCTGACATGGAAGAATCCATTCTCTAAGCCAAAAGAAATTGATAGAACCGATGCAGACGGGAAAAGGAAACGTGCAGAAAAGATACCCCCAGACCACTGCCTTGAGTATATGGCAGAAATGTATGCGAACGACTTGAAGGATCCTCGGGACCGTTTTACTACTTCTATCTTTGGTCTTTTAATGTGCGCTCCATCTAGAATTACTGAGGTCCAGGCATTACCGCTCAATTGCCTACATTATGAAAAAGATGGTAAAGATGTTGAGCGAGTCGGCCTTCGGTTCTGGGCAGGAAAGGGATACGGACATGATATCAAGTGGATACCTACCGTTTTTAAAGAAGTCGCCCAAGAGGCGGCTTATAGGTTATCTTCCCTCTCTGAGCCAGGGAGGAATTTGGCACTATGGTACGAGCAGCACCCAGATAAATTCTATCGACACGAAGGTTGTCCAAACGTTGGAGAAAACGAGCCAATCACTCTAAGTCAAGCTGAAGAAGCTCTAGGATTAAAACCAAACAAAGGATATTCAGCCAGGCAATTTTTCAAAAATTATTACCCATATAATGTACTCTGCACGGAAGGCAAACCGCTGACCTTAGCATTTATAAATGAATATTGCCATGCTCAACTTCCCGAAGGATGGCCGTGGCTTAGAAGAGATCTAGGCATTAAGTACTCGGAAGCGCTTTGCTGTTTCCGGATGCACGAGTTTCGCCCCGATCTGAACACAAGCCCTGTGATGCTTTGGGTACCTGACAGCAACACGTTTACAGATGACCTTAAATTAGTTTCAGGGCGCAACAAGAGAAGCATCTGGCAGCGTCATGGTTACAAAAATCCTGATGGAACGAATATTTACCTCACTTCACACCAGATCCGCCACTACTTAAATACCGCAGCCCAGCGTGGGGACCTCGGGCAGTTGGATATTGCAAAATGGTCTGGGAGAGCAAACATTCACCAGAATGCGGTCTATAACCATATGACTGATAATGAGTATGTTGCTGCAGCCCGCGAAGCAGGTATCGGCAATGAACTCGTCGCGAAAATCAGGGCAAACGCTCCAGTGACATACAACGATTTGCAAGCCATTGGCGAAGGAATAGCGCATGTTACGGAATTTGGCTTCTGTGTTCACGATTATTCGATGGTACCTTGCCAACGGCAACGCGACTGCTTGAACTGCACTGAACAGGTTTGTGTTAAGGGAGATATCGAAAAACTGAAGCGATTGAAACGGCAGCGCGATGGTATCCATTTGCAGCTTGAGAAAGCCAAAGCAGCATCAGCTGTTGGAATATATGGAGCAGACCGTTGGACTCAACATAAGCTCAAAACACTGGAACGAGTAGAAGCACTCATCCATCTGCTGGAGTCCGATCATGCTCCGAGTGGTACGATCATCTGGCTTAGCAACGACCAAGAGCACAGTGCGCTAAAACAAGCAATTCTTTCCCAGCTACCGGAGCAGTCGTTGAAACAATCAGCAACACCAGAAATTGAAGAAATCCGTTTGCTGTTGGAGTGAAATCAGAAATGGCAAAGCATTTAACTTCAAAGGATATTGTTATCCTCATCCAGCTAATTGACGCCTGGGAAGGAAAACTCACATGGGAGGCTCTGTGTGAGGAAGGGGCAAAGCTAATCGGCACCCGTCCCACAAGACAGACGCTCAATACACATAAGCAAATTAAAAATGCCTACTTGAACAGAAAGGAGCAGTTGAAATCGGGCCCCATCCCGTCCAAGCGACCAGCCAGCTTGACTATCGCAGAGCAGAGGATACGTAGACTGGAGAACACGAGCAGCAGATTGATGGCGGAGAATGAGAGGCTGCTTGTGCAGTTCGTACGGTGGCAGTACAACGCCTACAAGCACGGTATGTCGAAGGAGAAGTTGGATGCTCCACTACCTCCAATCGACCGAGACTCGTCGGAGAAGCCATAACCCATTGCACGTAATGGAAAACTGAAGTGTAAAGTTTAATGAACCCACAATACTGTTATTTTACAAATTTCTTTACACCTCGCTCACATGAGGAGCCACACGCCAGTAAAAAACCGAGAAATAACAAGGACAATTTGTGCTGTGGCCTACTTTTTCCGGCTATGTGAGGTGTTAAGTGCCCACAACAAATTGGCTTGATTCTTGCTTGCACTCACCCGGACTCTACTCACCACCGAACTCCATGAAGTGCACCGTACAACTGACCGAGACCGAGCGCCTGACTCTGCAGCAACTCGCCCTCAATCACCGGCATCGCGACATCCGCACCCGTGCCACCGGCAGGGCCATTCAATGCTATCTCATGCCAGCTTGCATAGCGCCAGTAACTGGTCTGGCGACCAACCCAGTTGTTCGCGTGCCGCTTTGATATTGT
>NZ_PQWB01000110.1 GCF_002924365.1 Chromobacterium alticapitis
GTGCCACCGGCATGCTGTACCTAGCGCGCGGACTCAAGCCCAAAGAAATTGCCACCGAGATCGGCGTCAGCCATCAGTCCCTCTACAACTGGTCCAAGGCCTGGCGTGAGGCCGGCCTGTGCGGGCTCTTGATCGGTCACAACGGGGGACGCAGCCCAGCTTTGTCCCCCGAGATGATTGCCAGTGCGGTCGCAGCCGCCCGGGAAGAGTCCATGACCCTGGCCAAGATTGCCCTGCGTGTCGAAGCCGAGCATGGCGTCCCCTTGCCCTGTACCTTGGAAACCCTGTCCAAGGCGCTGAAAGGCGCCGGGCTCACCTACAAACGAG
>NZ_PQWB01000111.1 GCF_002924365.1 Chromobacterium alticapitis
CCCTGCGTGTCGAAGCCGAGCATGGCGTCCCCTTGCCCTGTACCTTGGAAACCCTGTCCAAGGCGCTGAAAGGCGCCGGGCTCACCTACAAACGAGCGCGTTTCTCACTGAAAAAAAGCGCGACGCCAAGTCCTTTGCCATGAAAGCGGCAATACTTGCCAGGTTGAAAACGGCGGCCCTAGCTGGAGATTGCCGCCTGATCTACTT
>NZ_PQWB01000112.1 GCF_002924365.1 Chromobacterium alticapitis
GGCCACAGCCGCTTACGGTGGTTTGCAACCTGCTCCTGCAAGCCGATTGCGAGGGGCCTACCCTCATCTCCTACGCCGCTTGCTGCGGCACACTGAAGTCCGAGACCCATAGTTGGTTTGGCCGCTCCGCGACAAACTGCCGATTGACCCGGTCTAGCGGACACGCTGCCGCCGGATCGGGACGAGTGGTGCGAACCGCCTTGCCGCGGCTGACGCCACGCAAGCCGAGCTGCCGCATCAGTCGCTCGACGGTGCAGCGCGCCACTGCGATGTGTTCGCGCCGAAGCTGACGCCAAACCTTGTCGGCGCCGTACACCTGTTGATTGACCTGCCAGACACGCTTGATCTCAACGCTTAATCTGTCGTCACGCTGGGCTCGAGGGCTGCGCAAGGCAGGATCTCGCCGCCGGGCGACGTAGCGGCGATAGGCGGACGGGGCAACCTGCAAAACCCGGCAGATCGGCTCGACCCCAAGCGTGTCGCGGTGCGTGTCAATGAAGGCCCTCACGACTTGAAGCGGCGGTCGAGCTCCGCCTGCGCGAAAAATGCGCTGGCCAGCCGCAGGATCTCGTTGGCTTTCTTCAGTTCGCGTACTTCGCGCTCGAGTGCTTTGACGCGGGCGGCTTCGGTGCCCGCCGGGCCATCGCGCTGACCGGTATTAGCCTCCTGCTGGCGTATCCAGCGGCGCAGCGTTTCGGCGGTGCAGCCGATCTTGGCCGCGATCGAAACGATCGCAGCCCACTGCGATTCATACTGATCCTTGGCGTCAAAGACCATGCGCACAGCGCGCTCGCGGACTTCTGGGGAAAACTTGGTGGATTTGCTCATGGCTCCATTCTCTCAAGTGAGGGAGCCTCCGCGAAACCCGGGGCGCTTCAGACTGGCAGACAACCCGCCAACCGCGCACACCGGATATCGTTCTTTACGCATCACGGCGGAACGCCTCTGCAAGGCTTCCGCCCTACTGAAATCATTCACGTAGAGCAGAAGCGTCGATTTCACCGTGGAGTTCTGCCTAACAGGCAAGCGCAGAGCGCAGCAAGTGGGGATGGGCTTGGCAAACCCAACTTTTTCCGCGCATTAGGTTGATTCGTCCCCCATGGGCAGGCTTAAAGAACTGGAGGGTAAGAATCGCCGTCTCAAAAAGATGCACAGCGGAGAATGACTTTAGCCTGAGATCATCCCGCTCCTTAGCCCACAATCTCCAATGTCGAGACCCCCAGCCCGCCCCCTTTCCGCAGACGGATTTGCACGGCGATGCGTTCTTTCATGCTTTCTACATGGCTGATGACGCCGATGGATTTCCCAACGGCGTTTAGGGTATCCAGCGCGTCCAAGGCAATCTCAAGCAGATCGCCGTCCAAGGTGCCGAACCCCTCATCCAAAAACAGTGAATCAATAGAAGTCTTGTGACTCACCAGGTCGGACAGAGCCAAAGCCAACGCCAGGCTGACCAGGAAACTTTCACCGCCGGACAAAGTACGGGTATCACGGCTGACGTCGGCTTGCCAGGTATCCACAATTTCCAGTTCCAACTCGCCGCTGCTCTTGCGCTGCAAGAGATAACGGCCGTGCAGCCGCTCCAGATGGCGGTTGGCCAGATGCATCAGGTGGTCCAGTGTCAGCCCTTGGGCAAACTTGCGGTATTTGTCGCCCTCTTTCGAGCCGATCAGGCTGTTGAGCCGTTGCCAGATGTCTACGTCGGCGGCCTGTTGCTCGATTTGATGGAATAGCGCTTGCTGGTTTTCGCGGCGCTGCGCGTCGTCCCGGAGCAAGGCATGCAGAGCGCCTTGTTCGCGGGACAGGGTTTGTCGCTGCCCGTCTTGGGCGGCCAGCGCTTCATCCAGCTCGCTTGGGCCTAGCGGTGTGCGATTCTGCTGCTGCAGTGCATGCAGAGTGGCGTCTGCGCTTTGGCGTACAGCCATGCCGCGTTCCAGCGCTTGCGTCAGTTGTTGCTGCCGGCTGCGCAGGCGTTGGCGTTCCTCGGCAGGCAGCAGTGCCAGGAGGAAGGCATCGGTATCGGTGAAGGGGCTGGTTTGCAGCGTGGCCGACCAAGCTGCCTCCGCCTCGCCGCACTGCTGATGCAGCAAGGCCAGGTCCGCGCTCAACTGGCTTTGCTGGCCCTGCAGCTTGGCGACTTGCGCCGTCAGCGCCTCTGCCTGTTCGGCGCAGCGGGCAAGGGATGGCTCGTCGATTTCTGGTGTGGCCTGGCCGCTTGGCGCTTCCGCATTCTGTTTACGCCAGCGGCTCTGCCAGCCTTCGGCAAGCTGGGCTGCTTGCTCAAGCCGGCTTTGCAGCTTGAGCCGCTCAGCCTGCTGCCATTGCAGCGCGCCTTGCTTGCCCTGCCATGCCTGCCAGTCCTGCTGCCTATCCGCCAGCCATTGCGCCATATCGTCCGCCACGGCAAAGCCGCTGCCGACAATGGCTGCTTGCAATTGCTCGCGGGCTTCCCGCGCCGCGTGGGAGGCCTGCTCCTGCTGCGCGGTCAGCGTCTTCATGCCTTGCATGGCATGTTGGCAGGCTTGCTGTAGCAGCTCGTACTGCTTACCCGCCTCCTGCAATGCTTGAGCGCTGCGCTGGGCCTGTTGCTGGGCGCTAGCCAGCTTCTGTTCTGCTTGCTCCGCTTGCCCCAACCGGGCTTTCCATTCGGCTTCGCGCTGTTCCGCCTTGGCCCGCCCATGCTGCAGCATGTCTTCCTGCTGCCAGTCCATGTCGGCCAGCCCAAGCGGCGCTGCCTGGCCGCGCCAAGCCGTAGCGGCCTGCTGCTGGGTCTGCTCCAGCGCCCTCATGGCCTCCAACTGCTGTTGCACGCGGCCTTCCAGCTTGGCCTGCTCGCCCTTGGCGGCATTGCCTTGCTCTTCCAGCTGCGCGCGGGCGGCCATTTTCTCCTGCAAGGCAAGCTCGGTAGCCGATAGGTTCAGCTGCTGATAGGCCTGGATGCCCGGATGTTCATGCGAGCCGCACAAAGGGCAAGCCTCGCCCGGCTGCAGCGCGGCGCGATGCGCTTCCAGGCTCTGGATGCGTTGTTCCTGCGCCAGCAGCTTGCGTTTGTCCTCGACTTGCTCTTTCAGCTGTTTGTAGTCTCGGCGCAGGGTGTCCAGCAATGCTTGCTGGGCAGCCAGTTGCTGCCGGGCATCCGTGACCGCGGCTTGCTGTTGCGCTTGCTGGCTGGCGTGTTGACGCTGCTGCGCGGCCAATTGCGACAGCTGTCGCCAGGACTGCACCTGCTCCTGCGCGGCCATCCAGCCGGCGCGCAGCTCAGCCAGTGTTTGGCCCTGGCAAATATTGGCCGCGGCCTGTTCCGCAGCCTGGACGGCGAGCCGCGTTTGCTCGTCCTCCTTTTGGGCCGCATCCCGCCGCGCTTGCTGTTCGCCCAAGCGGCGTTCGGTCTCTTCCCGTTCGCGCTGCTGCGCCTGTAACTGGTCTTGCAGCTGCTGCGCGGCGCGCTGGGCCTGCTGGATCTGGCTGAACTGGCTCTGCCAGCCGCTGAGCTGCTCGCCCAGAACAGCAAAATGGCTATGTTCCGTCAGCCAGCCTTGCAAGGCCTGCAGTTCGTCATGAGCCGCTGTGTACTGCTGCCTGGCGTGCTCCGCCAGGCCTGTTGCGATGGTGTTGGCCTGCCAATGGGCGTTAACGGTCTGCTGCTGGCTGTCCGCCAATGCAGCCTGCGCTTTGTTCAGCGTGCTTTGGGTCTGATCCCGCCTTGCCTGAGCGTCTTGCCAAACCTGATGGACGGGGCGCATCGTCTCTGCCGGCTCGCTCTGTTGCAGGCGTTGCAGTTCGGGTTCGGCTTCATCCAGTGCCTTCCGGGCCGCCTGTTCGCCCTCTCGCGCCAGTGCAGCTGCCTGCTCTGCCTGAATCAGCTCATGACGCCATTGGCGCAAGGCTTGCGTCTGCGCTTGCTGATTCTGCAGCTCAGCCAATTGCTGAGTCAGCGCGTCGATTTGCTGCCGCATGTCTTGCCGCCGCTCTTCCGGCAGCAGCTCCACGCCATCGGCGCGGGCTTTCAACTGGTCCAGCGCCTGCTTGGCGTCGCGGGCCTGCTCGAATACGCGTTGCGAGATCTGGCCATAGATATCTGTGCCGGTCAGTTCTTCCAACAGCTCTGCGCGCTCATTGGCGCTGGCATTGAGGAAGGCGGCAAAGCCGCCTTGCGCCAGCATCATGGACTTGGTGAAACGGGCGAAATCCAAGCCGGTGATCGCCTCGATGCGCTTGAGTTTGTCGTTGATCTGGCTGGTCAGGATATTGCCGGCGCCATCGGCCAGCTCTACCTTGGGCGCCTGCAAAGCGCCGTCGACCTTGTCGCGCGCGCGGCGTTGGCTCCAGAAGGCGCGGTAGACCTGCCCCTTCACCTCGAACTCCACCTCTGCCAGGCAGTCCGCCGTGTGGCGGGTCATGATCTCGTTGGAGGAGGCGGAGATGGTTTTGAGACGGGGCGTTTCGTGGTACAGCGCCAAGCAGATGGCGTCCAGCAGCGTGGACTTGCCGGCCCCGGTAGGCCCGGTAATGGCGAACAAACCGTTGTCTTTGAACGGCGGCAGGGTGAAGTCGATTTTCCACTCGCCCTTGAGCGAGTTGAGGTTCTTCAGGCGCAAGGTCAGGATCTTCATGCTGCGACCTCCTGCAGGCTGGTCACAATGCTGCGGTAGCGTGTTTCCAGCTGATACCTCAGCACCTCATCCAGTTCCTCCTGCTCCAGCCGCTTGGCGAACACGTCGAACGGCGTCAGCTCATCCAGCGTTTCCCTGGCGGCGGCTTGCAGGGCGGCCGCCGCATTGCCCCGATCCCGACGCAAACGCAGCACTTCCACTGGCAAGCCTTCGGTCATGCTCTGGATTCGGGCTTGCAGATCCGACAGATAGTCGTCCCCTTTCACCATCACTTCCAGCCAGACCGGCTGCTCGGCGCTGCCCAGCTTGGCGGCATCCTGGATCTGGCTTTCCAAGGCCTTCAAATCGCCCTTGATCGAAACCAGCTGCTGGAAACGTGGAACCGGCAGCGGCGTCACGCCCATCAGGCCAAGATCGTCGACGTCGACCAGCAGCACTTCTTTTTGCTGAGCGGCTTCGTCAAAGCTCAAGGGAATGGGCGAGCCGCTGTAACGAATATGCTCCAGCCCGCCTACCTTTTGCGGGCGGTGGATATGGCCGAGCGCGATGTAATCGGCCGGCGGGAAAGCGGTGGTCGGGAACGCCTCCAGCGCGCCGACATAGATTTCGCGCACGGACTCGCTGGCGCTGGCGCCCACCGTGGTCAGGTGGCCGGTAGCGATGATGGGCAATGGCAGGCGTAGCGCGTCGCGCTTGGCGCAGGCCCGCTGGTACACGGCCTGGTAGTGCTGATGGATGGCTTCCTGCAGGGAAAGCTGCTTTTCCTCCGCGCTCTGCCCTGCCTGGCTCTGCATCACATCGCGCGGACGGATGAAGGGTATCGCGCAGACGATCGCGCCAGGCGCGCCATCGCGCTTGTTCAGCACTAGCGCCTGCTTATCCAGATTTTCTTCAACGCCGGGGATGACCGTGGTGCTGAGATAGGACAACAAGGGCCGGCTTTCACCCAGGGTGGCGACCGAGTCGTGGTTGCCGCCCAGCATGAGCAAGGCAGCGCCGCAGTCGTGCAGCTGAACCACCAGCTGGTTGTAAAGCTCCCGCGCATAGCTAGGCGGCGCGCCGGTATCGAAGATGTCGCCGGCGATGATCACGGCGTCTACGGCATGTTCGCGAACCTTCCGGATCAGCCATTCGATGAAGGCCTGATGCTCTGCCTGGCGGGTCTTGCCCATGAAGTGCTGGCCAAGGTGCCAGTCAGATGTATGAAGAATACGCATTTAGGTAAGCCAGCCATATCAACGGCATGCATTTTACCAATCTATGCGCTCCCAAAGCTGGGAAGCGCTGACAAAAGATAAACTTCGGGAAACCGCACAGTGGACAGTCCCGGAACCGTCGACAAATGCCCGCCTTCCTAGCCGCGGCTGGCTTCCCGGGTGCGGATGGCGGCACAGCCATCCTTCCGTGCGACATACGCGCAGCCCTCCGCAGCGATCTGAAACCCATACACTACGATCTAGAAAACAGCCCTGTCTGTTGTGCCAGCAAACCCATCGCCCACCATGGCTAAAATGACGGCTTGAGGCATGCGGATCGAGTGGCGTCGCCACGGCCGCGTTCCTGATGGCGGAAATCCAATCCCGGCAAATCGTTTTTATTCTTACGTCTGGAGATGATATGTCTTGTTTGGCAGGCTGGAGCTATGGCGCGGCAATCAATAATTCGCTTCTTCCCATCATCAAAACCGCTCTGACGAGAAAATGGAATACATCCGGGCATAGCAATACCTGGAACGGCGCTTATGAGGGCAATCCGGTTTCCATCACCTTCAAGCCTTCGCAAAGCACTGCCTCCATTTATTCCGGCCAGGAAAACGCCCTATTCGTCACCATTCCGTTTTCCGGCACCTCTCAATCGAGCAATGGCAGCACAGTGACTTTCAGCGGCACTTTTGGCCTGATCGTAAACCTGAACACCGTCTCGATTCAGCTCACGCCATCGGCATCCGCGCCGGACGCCTGGGATGAATATCTATACCTGACCAACACCACCCTCACGCTGGCGGCTCCCAATCTTTCCGCCAGCGATAACTACATCTATCCGTTCAGCTGCGTGCCATCGTCGGCATCCACCACGGTTTACAACGCGCTGGTCTCCTCCCTGGAAACCGCGCTGGCGGGCTTTGGCAATGAATCGCCCATATTTCTGGGCACCCACACCCAAAGCAGCGACGACTCCGGCAAACTGTCCCCGGCCGCCAAAGCCGCGCTAACGCCGCTTTATACGCAATTCATCACGCTGAACTACACCTCCAGCGCCGATGCGCAACTGGCGGCGCTCAGCGCCATCTCCGGCGTAACGCCGCCCACCGGCAGCTGGCAGAACACATTGATCACAACGGGCACGTTCAATCCAACGGATGGCGCCAACACGATTTTAGCCATCGCAGACGAAACCTTGTGGTCCCTGGTGGCTCAAGAGGGCCCCACCACGCTCAGTGACAAAGCCACGATCAGCTACAACGTAAGCAATGGCAGCCCCTCCGTGCTGACCGTAACGGCAAAACCCAATCCGAATGGTCCCTCGCCATGGAACCTCATGAGCGCGTTCGGCTGGTCTTTCGATGCCCAGACCACGCTGCCCGGCCCGAATCTGCAGCTCATTCTGACCATCAACGGCGCCTATACCGGCACTTACGAATACGATATGTCCATTGCGCTAACGGAAAACAGCAACGGAACCGAAACCATCTCCACAAGCTGGAGTTCCGGCGGCGAAGTCGTCACCTTCAACCCGGCCGCGGCCGGCCCCCTTACCGTGGAGAGCGCCATCGCCGCTACCGTGGCGCTGGCCGCCTCCACGTTGAATCCCTATTTGCTGCTTGTGGCTTTGGTTGAGGCCATTGCGGCTGCCATCTGGTATGCCGTGCTGTACGAAGCGATGGAAAAGATCGGCTCCCATACTCCACAAAACAAGCAATCGCAGGAGATAGGCAGCAAGACCTACACCTTTGAAAACATCACCATAGGCGCAACGCTGGAAAGCGTCCAGATAGAGCAAGGCTTGATCGTAGGCGCCGCCCTGACGTATCAGAATATTTAACAGACCGCCGACTCAAAATAGGCTTGAGCCAGCATGCCTATTTCCATCCCGTTCATCTGATTGAATTCGCGCAACAGGCCCGGCATGACCGGGCCTTTTCTCTTACTGGCGAACTTGGATCGATAGATTTGATTGGGTATTATTTTTGAACTCCATACCTTTATTCATACCATCTCCATCAAGACGACTTTGCCTTTCTTTCATCAAGCATTAGCCCACTGAACTCCTCGCTCTCAAACGATACTAAGTAAATCTTCTGATAGATTTTAATGGCATGGGTGCTTAACTTCATTTGTAGCTTGGACGTTGAGTCAATTTTATGTTTGCCGCGCAAACTTGACCTATGAGGAGAAGCTGAAAAATGGATATCCAGTCGCCTGATCTTGTTTTCCATGGTTCCGATCTTGCCGGAGCGGCGCACGATGCCGCTTTGTGGCATACCCTGTCGCAAAGCCTGGTTGTAAAAACGGCTGGAATATCTGCCGATGAATACTATCGCCAGCTTTTCCAAACCGCCCATGCCCGCTTGCGTCATGGCAAACCGACTCAGTCCCCGGCCAGCTACGCGGAGTGGATGCAGTATTTGGCAAACCAATTGGGTCAACCCAACGAACAGGTTTTTCAGGCCTTGCCGCTGGAGCAGTGCGATGAAACCGTGCGCCAGCAAGTGGGTGAATGCATCCGCCGGATTCAGGATCAAACCGTCACTTTGGCGGAAGAGCGATCATCGCTGACTTTTGCGGCAGGTTATCTGAAAGAGGACTTGGGGCCGCTGCCCAAAGGCACACTGCTGATTCGGCGCGACAGTCAGCTGGCTACCGTACTGCAACCGGTGGGCTATTTGCACTTTGAGTCGACATCCGGCCAATTGCATAACATGGCCCTTGGCGAGGCTGCGGTTGAGATGGATGCAACAGGCATCGCGGCGAGAGATGAAGTCGATGATACGCTGGATGTGGCTTTGCCCGCGCTGTCCTCTCTGTGCGAGGCCTTATCCTATGCCCCAAAGGTGGGCCCAGTCTTTGCCATCCTCCAAATCGGACTGGACGTAGTGCAATTGATTCGGGGCGAGTTGGCTCCGACTGACTTTGACCGGCTGCTGGAAGCATTGCCGGGCATCATAAAGAAAGCCCTGACCGAGGCCAACCTCGCCTCTCAGAGCGCCAATGTCGCCCAATTCATGAATGATTTCCAAAAGCATTGTTTTGTGCTGAAGCGCTCCGAAGGTCGAATCGAATACATTAAAAATATCTTCTTGCCCTTCTTGATCAGGGCGACAGATGTGGGCTCTGGCACCTTAGGCAATACCTTGTTCCAATTGGCGCAGCTGTGGACCACCGTCAAATGGGATGACATCAAACTGAAAGAAAAACTGTTGGTGGCCATCGCAATGGCGACTGGCAGCAATGTGCTCATTTACCGCACGCAAGTCATGTTGCGGGCAGAACTGGCTGCAGATGCCAAGCGGCAAAACAATCTCGCCGAGTATGAGCGTCAAGTCAACGCCATGAAGGATGCCTTTCAGGGTTATAATTTCGTCGCGAACAAAGACGCCAATTCCTTGCGGACGTTGCTCAAAAAAACCAGGGAGTACAAAGAAAAACGTTTTAATGCAGAATCGATCTATTGGGGCGACAAGAATGGCGGCGTTCCCTTCTACACCTTCTATGTCAATGACAAGCTAGATCAAGACAAGTGTCTGGACTGGTGCAATTTCTGGACTCCGTTTTCTTACAGCGAAGGGGCCGCTTGGGCAAAGCGTACACGGGATGCCCATTACAAGACAATTATGGAGAGAGCCAACAAACGGTTTGTGCCCATCATTGAAAAATCCCAGCAAATGCTGCTCAAATTCCAGCAATTGGCCTTGCAAATGGATAGCGATTTCATGCTGGACGACGAGGTGTATTACAGGATCGTCACCCCGGACGAGAAGCAATCCTTTGATGTGGAAGGCGGGACGCACGACCAAGGCGGCAAGGTCTTGCTGTATTCCCCCCATGATGGAAAACACCAGCTGTGGCGTTTCGTGGTGGCCGAGGGAGAGGATGCCGCGGCCTACTATCAGGTTCGCGCGGCGCATAGCGGACAATGCCTGGACATTCCGCAATTGACCACCCAGCAAGGCGCAGGCGTGATTCAGTGGCCGTCAAACGGCAATGACAACCAACGCTTCAAGGTGGTCAAGGCCAAAGAAGGCAAGGTCGGGCTGCAAGCCAAACACAGTTCGCAGTTCCTGGAAGGAAAAGAGGGCAAGGTGGTGCAGAACCCGCAGCGGGACGACACCAGCCAACTCTGGAAATTGAGCGTAGTCACTATCGTCCAATCTTGAGTCTGGGCGAGTCCGGCGAAGCATAGCGTTCAGGCAGCCAGGCTATGCAGAGGGTATGCTTGACGGCGGCGCGCCGCCATCAAGCCCCCGCTAAATAGCAGCGCCGGTCATGGAGCGGAAGTTTCGGTGGGTTCGGAGCTTCTGCTCCATTCCCCTTCTCTTTTCATCCGCCATCCAGCGGCACGCGCCTGATCATCACGGCGCCGATGCCCATTTTCATCGAACGACTCCGCCAAACACAGTCGGCAACCCGTGAACAAAGACAGCGAATGCGACCACTGCCATGGTCTGTCCGGCCGCCGGCCCCTCTTCAAACTACCGGCTGCAGCAGCCAAACATTGCCTGCATGGCCAGCCGCCCTAGTGATGATGTCCGCGCTATCGGGGCTCCAGCCCAGATAGGCTTGACTGGCCAGGTTCTGCAGCGTGACGGCGCTCCCCTCCGCGATGGGCGCGCCGTCCTGCATGGCAGGGTCCGCGCTGCGCACTATCCAGCTCTGCGGCGCCCATTCCTTACGCTGGGTGTAATAGTAAAGGCCGGTTTTCCACTGACCCAGCACGCGGTAGTAAGCCAGCTCCGGCTCTTCCGACAGCACTTGCACCAAATCGCCATTGCGGATATCGCTCTTGCCTGGCTGCAGCAATAGGCTGAAGGGCTGCGGCGCGTTTGTCAGCTTGGGATAGTATTGCTTGTCTATGGCCCTCGCTGCGAAAGCGCCCAGCCCGCGCGGCGATTTTTCCTGGCTCAGCAGCTTCACTCTTTGCCTGGCGCTCGCGCTGCCCCAAACCAGCGTTGGCGGAGGCGCGGACATGCTGGCAGCCGGAACAAAGTCTATACCCGTGGCGGCCTTCACCTCGCCGGCCACCAGTTCCAGGTGCAGCGCGGCGGCCTGGCTGAAGCGATAGTGGTCGCTGTTTTGGCCGGGATTCTGTCGGAAAGCCTGCGGCCAGCGCTCCGCCTGATAGTCTGGCGCGGGCGTCAACGCGACGCCATTCGCCTGGAAACTGGGAATGGCCTTTGCCCAGGTTTGCAGGCGCGCCGGCATATCGCTGCCGTTGATATCGAATGGCCGTGTCAGCAGCGCCATCAGTTGCGTCTCCACTTCTTTAGACAGCTCGGGCGCGCCGCGCGGGGAGAACGAAGGCTCGAAAGCGCCCTTCCTCGCCCAGGACAAAACGGCCACCAACTGGCGGAACGCCATCAGGTAATCCGCCGGGTTGTTCTTGGTGATGGGCGCATCGGACCACAGGGGCTGATAGGTGTACACCAGCCAGGGGCAGTCAGGCAGATGGCCCATGCGTCCATGGCCCAGGTAGGCCACGGAGCGCGGCGTGAAAGTGGACGGCGTGGCGCTGAACGGCGCGAAGGGAATGGGCGCCCTCTTGGCGTTGTCCCACACGAATGGCTGGGCATCATTGACGTAGCAGGATGGTGTGCCGGCGTAGTTCATATGGGCCCAGGTATCGGCCAACACATGCATGCGCAGACCCAGCAGGTGCAGAAAATAAGGTTCGCGCGCATGCCGTGCCAGGTCATGGACCATTTTGTCCACCAGCAGGCTATTGGGCCGGCACAACAGCTGGAACTCCTCGCCTATGCGGGCATAGTCTTCGCCGCCGGAGCGCAGCACCGCCGGATCGCCATAGGGCAAACGCTCGGGGTTGTTTCCATAATTGCCGGGCAGAAAGTGGAAGGCTGACCAGATGCGGCGCAGTTTCTTCAACCTCTCCGCCGGCCATTCGCCCACGCCTATCTCCATCTTGCCAATCTGTCCATTGGTCTGCACAGTGGCTACCGGCGTGAAATCCCGGCTCTGGATGCGAAAGCAGCCGTCATCGTCCAACACCCGGCTTTCGTCCAGATCATCGACATACTGCGCGGCGTGGGCAATGATGGCCGCATCGGATAGCTGGCCTTCGCCGGCGGGCGCGGTGCTATAGCCCGCCAGCCCTGCCGCCAGATAGGTGGCGTAGTAGTGAAAATCGATTTCCATGGCGCATTCCCCTGCACAGTAGGTATTGCAGGAACGCTGGCCGCAAGCGCTCTGTGAAGCCGCCTTGCCCTGAATGGGGACACGCGCCATGATTCCTCCACCGCAAATCAGGTGACCGACATGCCCCGCTTTCCGCTTATCCTCGCCTCTGCCCTGCTGGCGCTTGGCCTCGCCTCCGCCGCGCAGGCTGCCGGCGAACACGCTCTGGATGGCACCGCCAGCGGCAAAGTGCAGAAGGTAGGCTTCCGCGCCTTGATTCTGAAGCAAGCCATCCAGAACAATCTGGCCGGCACGGCGCGCAACACAGATGAGCAGACGGTGCTGTTCAGCCTGCAAGGCAAGGACAAACGGATTCAAGATGCGGTGGATCGGCTAAAGCGCGGCACGGATAAATCCGAGGACGTGAAAATCGCGACCAAGAGCGGTCCAATCGTTCCGGGCCTGCATACCTTCACCGTCGTGGGCTGGACCTCCCTCAGCCGCGGCATCACCCACCCATACGATCTGGTCTTCACGCTGCGCGCGGATGGCTCCAAAGTCTCCAAGGCGGGAGCGAAACAGACTTTCTGCGACATTTTGAAAAACACGCTGCAACCGGCGGACTGGCAAAAGGCGGCGCCGCGCTGCCAAGCTGCCGGCAACGCAGGGGAAGATGCCGAGTGAGCAAGACTTTCCGCAAGATCATGTACGCCGCGGCGCTGCTCGCGCTGATTTGGATAGGCTGGCAAGTGGCGCAGCGGCTGGTGATTCTGCTGCCCTCGCGCCAGGTGGGCGCCACGCCCATGGATTTCGGCGTGCCGTTTACGGAAGAATGGCTGGACGCGCCGGCAGGCGGCGGCACGCGGGCCGGGCGCGCCCATGTCTGGTGGCTGCCGTCGGCTAATCCGGCAGCGCCGGCCGTGCTGTATCTGCACGGCAATGAAAGCACGCTGTCCACCGACATCGACCTGATCCTGAGTCTGCGCCAGGCTGGCTTCGCGGTGATGGCGGTGGATTACCGCGGCTACGGGCAAGGCTCTTTGCGGCTGCCTAGCGAAACTTCGGTCTATACCGACGCGCAGCTGGCCTGGAGCCGTTTTCTGCAGCTGACCCCGCGCGCCTCGCGCCGCTTGCTGTACGGACACTCCATGGGCAGCGCCATCGCCATAGACCTAGCAGGCCAAGCGCCGAGACTGGACGGGCTGGTAGTGGACGGCGCATTCACCTCGGCGGCGGACGTGGGCCGCGCCATGACCGCCAACTGGCTGCCGCTGTCCGTTCTGCTGCGGCAGAAATTCCAGTCCAAAGACAAGATAGCCGCCTTGCAAATGCCGCAGTTGTTCATCCATTGCACGGCGGACGAAGTCATTCCGGTGGCGCTGGGCCAGCGCCTGTACAGTCTCAGCACCGCTGCCAAGCAGCAGTTGCTGATAGAAGGGGGGAATCATGACCACTGCTACCGCGCCGCGCCGGAGCGCTGGCGGCAGGCGCTTAGGCGCATGGGCGGACTGGAGTAAGCCTGGCGGCAATGCTCACTCCATCCGCCGCGCCTTCCCTGGACTTAAGCCAGCTCGATCAGGCCCAGCCCCACGCCGCACCCCATCAGCGCCAGCGAAAACGCCCACATGGTCAGCAGCGAGTAACGCAGGTGGCGTCCCATATCCAGGCCGGCAAGCCCCAGTCCCAGCCATAGCGCCGGCGAGAATGGGCTGACAAAGGTGCCGATCACATTGCCGATTTGCAGCGCGTAGATTGCCGTGGCCGCCTCCACACCGTATCCGGTGACGATTTCCAGGATGACAGGCAGCAACGCAAAGTAATACGCGTCAGTGCTCAACACCAAGTCCAGCGGCAGGCCGAACACGCCCAGAATCAGGTGCAGATGGGGCGCGGCGCCATCCGGCAGCACCCGGACCAGATCCGCCGCGATAGCTTTGAGCATACCGCTACCGTTGAGCACGCCCAAAAAGGAGCCCGCCCCCAGGATGATGGCCCCCATCAGCAAGGCGTTTGGCGCGTGCGCGCGCATACGCTCCAGTTGCTCGTCCACATTCGGGTAATTGATCAGCAGCGCCACGCCCAGCCCTATCATGAACACATAGCCGGATGGCAAAACGCCGGAGATCAGGGTGCCGATCACGGTCAGAAACAGCGCGACGTTGATCCAGAAACGTTGCGGCAAGCCGCCGTCTCCAGCATCCATATCGTCCAGCGCGCCAACGGCCGAACCGGGCTGCGCGCCCTCCCTACGCAAGCGCCTTGCCTCCAGCAGGCCCATCACAAAGGCCAGCGCCACCAAGAGGGCCGCGCCTATCAACTGCAGCGGGATCAAGGGCTGCCACAACTCGGCCGGGTCCAGATCCGTCACCGCCGCCGCGCGCCCCAAAGGCCCGGCCCACGGCATCATATTGAGTATGCCGGCGCCCAGCGCCAACAGCAGCATCATCAGATAGGGATTCATGCCCAGACGACGGTACAGTGGCAGCAGCGTAGGCACCGTCAGCAGAAAGGTGGTGGCTCCCACGCCATCCAGATGCGCCAGCATGCCCACCACCGCTGTGCAGACGGCCACTGCCACCGGATTGCCGCCCGACAACCGGACCATGCCGTTGACGATAGGACGAAACACGCCTGTGTCCTGCATCACGCCAAAGAAAGTAATGGCGAAAATGAACATGGTCGCCACCTGGGATACGGAACTCAGACCGGCGCCGTAGAATTTGCCGATGTCCGAGAAACCGAAGCCGGCCAGCGCGGCGCCCAGGAACGGAACCAGCGTCAGGCAGACGACAGGCGCCAGCTTGCGAAATATCAGAAGCGATACGACGGTGATAATGATGGCAAGGCCTGCCAGTGTAAGCATGCTCTCCTCCGAGTGCGGGATTCGCCTGCCCGGCATGTCGCCGCGCCTCCGACTCCCGACTTCGAGAGTGGATCGGCCGCGGTGAAGCGCCGGCGCCGCGCAGAGCCTTTTGGGCTGTTGTTGTGCGCGCGGCTGCAGGTTTGAAAAAGGGACGATGGATTCAGAATGACTGTTGCGAATGGCGGCCCCATCCGCTACGCCCTGAAATGACAAGACTACATTCGAGAAAAAGTTATTGTCCATACAATAACTTCCCGGCCGACTCCCTGTTCAAGCGAGATAGCGCTTCGTCGTTTTTATCGCTCTGAAATGAATATTCCCCGCTTGCGGGGCGAGAACCCTTTTGCCCAGCCGGCGGTTTTGTAAACAAATCCGACATGCCCCGCGCGTACGCGCATATCTCCGCCACCAATTAGAATAGAAGCTCAGCCGGCTCTATTTCTCAGCCGCGCAACGCTATTCCCAGACATCAGTCAGCTGATTTGTAAACAAGCAACGCTTCCATCAACCCCCTCAATGATTACCTGCATGGCATTTTCACAAGCAAGAATAGAGTGGCCGCGTTCTGGATATTTCCAAACAGCCTCAGCAAAAAATGTCGATTAAATAGCAGAGAGGCGTCTTATTTCAACGACACCGCCGCTCAATAATGCAAAGCGTTGCCAACGCCGCCAGCGAGCGATATCTAGCCATTCAGATCAAAACCGCCCAGCAGCAAATCATTCTGCATAATCAGCAAAATAGCCGGGCTGTCCCAGAAGAGCGGCAAACCGGCTAAGTAGAAGCACAAGCCCTGCTCTTTGGGACTGGGGCAAACGGTTTGCTTTCACCTAAGGTAGTTGAGCGTTCACTGGTTTATGACGCAAGACTCAATTCTTTCCTCAGGAGAAGTCGATGACGCCGATCCCAAGCCCGGTCAAAAACGTTCGCGTTTACCCTTACATCCCAGACGCCCCCATCATCGTGCAGCCGGTGTTCGTCAGCGGCGCCGGCACTTACTCGGTCGGCACGCTGGGCACCAATGTGTTTTACAACCTGAACCTGACATCAGGCGAAGCGCAGAACGGCGGCGTTCACGCCGGCGCCAAGTACTACGCCATCGGTCAAGACCAGGAAGGCAAGGAATTCACCACCACCTGGCTGACTTGCACCCAGGGCGGCAATCAGCCGCAGTTTGGCCGCACCGTTCATTTCGGGCCGCACAAGGTCGGCGCTCAGGCAGAGAACCACGCCAATCTAGCCTATAGCGTCCATCTGTCCGACGTGGCGGTGAATGTCTTCGTTCCGCCGTTCGAACCGCTGGCCATCCCGCTGATCGAGAACGGCAAGGGCATCGCCACCTTCGCGGGACTGCTGCCCGGCGGCTCGTGGACCGTGTCCGTGACCGACGGCACGCGCGTCAATCCGCTGCAAGACGGCACCGTCGTCACCATCAGCGCCACCAATGTGGCGACAGGCAAGCCCTTCCACATTCCGGCCACTTTTGTGACTCGTGACTCTGGCGAGCCGGCCGTCTTCGTCGAACGACGCATCCTCGACGAGCAATAGACCGGACTTTCCGGCTCTCCTCTCGCTCACGGCCGGTCCGCGCCCAAACGGCTGCGAACCGGCCTTCTCACATCCTTTCCTGCCGCCCTCCTCCAGTGCCGCCTCCCAGGCATGCTCGCGCCAATAATAAATTGACATAGTCAACAATTGATAAATACAATAATTGACATAGTCAATGACGGAGGCATGATGCTTCATCAACTCGGCCATCAACTGACGCACATAGTCAATCTCAAGCGACGATTAATGGATAGCCGACTGCAAGCCTGCGGCATCACGCGCTCGCAGCGGCAGATTCTGCTGATGCTGTACTGGCACGGCGATTGCACGCAGAAAAACCTGCTCCTCCATCTGGACATGGACCCAGGACAACTGGCGCGCACGCTGGATGGCTTGGAAAAAGACGGCTACGTGAAACGCTCGCCCTGGGGCGCCAATAGACGATGCCTATTCGTCGAGCTGACCGAACGCTGCCGCGAGGAACGCATGCCTCAATTGCTTGAGGCGGTAGAAAGCGTGGACAGCCAGCTATTCCAAGGCTTTGACAAGGAAGAACAAATGCATGTCCAGAAGCTGCTCGACAGACTGCAAGCCAATCTGCAATCCAACGGGGAAAGAGACTCCCATGAAGACTGATGCCCACACGCTGCCTCCGGCGAAATTGAAGCGTCTGCTCGCCGTACTGTTGCTGTTGATGCCGTTTTTCGGCATGGCAGTGGACCTGATAGCCCCTTCCCTGCCGGCTATGGCCAGCATGCTGAACGAGTCGGACAGCGCCATCAAAAATCTGATCAGCCTCTACCTGCTGGGCTATGCGCTGGGCAATTTCGTTTCCGGCTTCCTGACTGATGCCTGGGGCAGACGCAAGCTGCTGCTGGGCGGCATGGTCGGCTTCATGCTGATCAGTGTGCTGCCATTGTGGCTGCCCACGCTGTCTGCCCTGCTGGCCACCCGGCTGCTGCAAGGCCTGATGATAGGCACCATCTCGGTGGTGGCGCGTTCGGTGCTTCCGGATGTGCTGGCGCCGCAGGAGCTGGTAAAGATGGGCGTGATCACCGGCAGCATGTTCGGGCTCGGCCCCATCATCGGCCCGGTGCTAGGCGGCTACCTGCAGGTCTACGCCGGCTGGCAGGCGTGCTTCGTATTCTTCGCAGCGTCCATGGCGCTGATGTGCCTGTTGGTGGCCTTTTTCGTGCCGGAAACGCACTTCAAGCTCCATCCGCTGAACCTGCCCACCATACGCCGCAATCTGGGCGAGGTGATCCGCCATCGGCAATTCATGGGCATGGTGGTGCTAATGGGCGCCATCTATTCCATGAGCATCGCCTTCAATACCGTGGCCCCCTTCATCATCCAGACCGGCTGGCACTACTCGCCCATCGTGTTCGGCCATATCGCCTTCGCCCTGGGTTGCGTATTTCTTCTGGCCACTTTTCTCTGCCGCTACTTGGTAGCGCGCCATCCCGTGGCCAGCGTGCAACAGGGCATGACGCGCCTGTTGCTGCTGGTAACGCTGGCCGGTGCGGCGCTGGCTCATTTCCAGCCGGACAGCCTGATGCTGCTGTGCGCAATCAGCGCGCTGATGTTTTTCAGCCAAGGCATGTTGTTTCCGATGTCCATGGGCCGCGGGCTGGCGCTGTTCCGTCACATCGCCGGCACAGCCACCGCGCTGATGTTCCTGATCAACATTCTGATGACCAGCCTCACATCCTTCCTGTTAAGCCTGTTGTCGGTGCACACCGCGCCGGCGCTGCTAGGGGTGTATCTGATTCTGGCCCTGATCTGCTTCGCCGCCAACCGGCTGCTGATCCAGCCTACCGAGCAAGCGCAGGCTGTGCCCGCCCGCTTGTAAACCGCACGAGCAGGCTCGCCGGGACGGGCCTGTCAAATTCCCCCGCGCGCCGCCGTCTTGCGGTACCCTACGCGCCTTGAACCCCATGCGCGGCCGCGCCGCGCGCAAACGGCAACCGTTTTCAGAAGCATGCGCATACAGGAATTCCACCAATCCCTCGCCGACATCGGCGCCCGCCCCTGCCACATAGGACGCATCAACCGCGCCTGGCTCAAGGGCCAATCCTTGGACGCCGGCACCCGCCACCAGAAAAGCGAGGACTATTTCCCGCTGTCCGTGCGTGAAGGCCTGCCGCCTATCGCCGCGCGGATCGAGGCTTTGGCGCGCGTCCATTCGCGACACGAGGCCGAGGATGGCTCGCTGCGCATGCTGGTTGCGCTCGGCGATGGCCAGATGGTGGAAAGCGTGCTTTTGCCGCGCGACGGCCTCTGCGTATCCAGCCAGGTGGGCTGCGCCGTCGGCTGCACTTTCTGCATGACCGGCAAAAGCGGCCTGCTGCGCCAGCTGGGCAGCGCGGAAATCGCCGCCCAAGTCGCGATTGCCCGCCGCATCCGTCCGGTGAAAAAAGTGGTATTCATGGGCATGGGCGAACCGGCCCACAATCTGGACAATGTGCTGGAGGCCATCCAATGGCTAGGCACCGACGGCAATATCGGTCACAAGAACCTAGTGTTCTCCACGGTAGGCGATCCGCGCGTGTTTGAACGCCTGCCGCAGATGCAGGTCAAGCCGGCGTTGGCGCTGTCGCTGCACACCACGCGCGCCGATCTGCGCGAACAACTGCTGCCGCGCGCGCCGCGCATCGCGCCTGAAGCGCTGGTGGCGCTGGGCGAAGACTACGCCCGCCGCGTGGGCTACCCCATTCAGTACCAGTGGACGCTGCTGGCCGGCGTCAACGACAGCCAGGCAGAACTGGACGCGGCCGCGCGCCTGCTCAAGGGCAAGTACGGCGTGCTCAACATCATTCCTTACAACAGCGTGGAAGGCGACAGCTTCCAGCGCCCGACCGCCGAGCGAGTGCAGGCGATCAAACGCTATCTGCACGACAATGGCGTGCTGACCAAGGTGCGTGATTCCGCCGGCCAAGACGTGGATGGCGGCTGCGGCCAATTGCGAGCGCGCGCGGCAGACATCATAGATGTCAGCCGGCTGCGCCGCCGAGGCGGCCAAACGCCAGACGCCTGAATAGAGAAAACCCGGCCAAAGCCGGGTTTCTTTCTTTCCGGATGAACCACCCTATCTGAGCGGCGGCGCGGCGGACGGCGCGGACTGCGGCTTGCCCACGCTAAAGCGCAGATTCTTCAGCTTGCCCGGCACGTCCTTCAAGTCTCCGCTCACTACGCGGTACTGGATGCCTGCAGAGGCCGCAGCGCCCAGGCTGGCTGATCGCGCAGTCAGGGCCTGCGCAGTCAGCGGCTGCGCGGGGCCGGCGGTGATGATATAAGCCGTGGAATCCACCGCGGTGAACACTCCCGTGAACTGCTGCTTGAACTTGCGCTTGGCGATGGAACCGATGTAGTGCTCGATGGTGCCTCGCGAGTACTGGTTGGTCGCCCACGGCCAGTCCCACCTCGACGTAGCCGGATTGAGATATTGCGACAGCAAATCCTGAGCGCCGTTGAGCCCATCCTTGCCGCCGAACTTGGACAAGTAGTATGGGCGGTTGGACGGATGGCCGTTCAGCGCGTTGTCGCTGTAGCGCAGGAAATTATACAGTTCCGCCTCGTAAGTCAGGAACATCTTGGAGGTGTAAGGGATATTGGCCTTCTGCTCGAACAGCGTCAGCGTGATCATGCGCTTGCTCTTCGGCGGCAGCACCGCGCGGTACTCCGCAGTTTGCGAGGTGGTGCTGCTGGTGCCATTGGTCGTGGTCCAATCCGCGCCGGAGGCGATCTCCACCGCGACCGACGTCTCCGCCCCGCCTATCAGCGGCAATCCGCCGGTCCACTTATTGGTCATGGTCACCTTGCCGCTGACGCTGATCTTGTCCGCTTTGGACCAGCTGACCGTCAGGGCCATTCAATGCTATCTCATGCCAGCTTGCATAGCGCCAGTAACTGGTCTGGCGACCAACCCAGTTGTTCGCGTGCCGCTTTGATATTGT
>NZ_PQWB01000113.1 GCF_002924365.1 Chromobacterium alticapitis
AGCGTAGTGGCGGGATTCGGTTTCGTATTCAACGTGCGCGGTATTGATGGTGATACCGCGAGCCTTTTCTTCCGGCGCGCTGTCGATCTGGGAGTAGTCCTTGGCTTCGCCACCGAACTTCTTGGACAGAATGGTGGTGATAGCGGCGGTCAGGGTGGTCTTACCGTGGTCCACGTGACCGATGGTGCCTACGTTTACGTGCGGTTTGGTCCGCTCAAACTTTTCTTTTGCCATTTTGCAAAATTCCTTGATTAAAGAACATTAGATCAGGGCTGGCCGGACTTGGTTGTTAAAGCCGGCCAGCCTCAGCGCGCATTACTTCTTAGCAGCCATTACAGCTTCGGCGACGTGCTTCGGAGCCTCGGAGTAGTGCTTGAACTCCATGGAGTAGGTCGCACGACCCTGAGTAGCCGAACGCAGGTCGGTCGAGTAGCCGAACATCTCGGCCAGCGGTACTTCGGCCTTGATCTTCTTGCCACCCAGACCGTCATCGTCCATGCCCTGGACCATGCCGCGGCGACGATTCAGGTCGCCCATCACGTCACCCATGTACTCTTCCGGCGTTTCCACTTCCACGGCCATCATCGGCTCGAGGATGCACGGACCGGCGCGGCGCATGGCTTCCTTGAATGCGATGGAACCAGCCAGTTCGAAGGCGATCTGCGAAGAGTCGACATCGTGGTAGGAACCGAAAGTCAGACGCACAGTCACGTCCACCACCGGGAAACCAGCCAAGATACCGTTGTTCAGCGAGTTACGGATACCCTTATCAACGGAAGGAATGAATTCGCGAGGAATCACGCCGCCCTTGATCTCGTCGATGAACTTGTAGCCCTGACCTTCGCCGGACGGTTCCAGAGTGATCGTACAATCACCGTACTGACCCTTACCACCCGACTGCTTGGCATGCTTACCCTGCACGTCGGCAACAGTCTTGGTAATGGTTTCGCGGTAGGCCACTTGCGGCGCGCCGACGTTGGCTTCAACGCCGAATTCGCGCTTCATGCGGTCAACCAGAATTTCCAGGTGCAGTTCGCCCATGCCGGAAATGATGGTCTGGCCGGATTCTTCGTCGGTACGCACGCGGAACGACGGATCTTCCTTGGCCAGGCGGTTCAGGGCCACGCCCATCTTCTCCTGGTCAGCCTTGGTCTTCGGCTCAACTGCAACGTGAATCACCGGATCCGGGAATTCCATGCGCTCCAGAATGATTTCTGCGTCAACGGCGCACAAGGTTTCACCCGTGGTGACTTCCTTCAGGCCGATGGCGGCGGCGATGTCGCCGGCGCGCACTTCGTCGATTTCCTTACGGTCGTTGGCGTGCATCTGCACGATACGGCCGATACGCTCCTTCTTGCCCTTGACCGAGTTCAGCACGGTGTCGCCGGACTTCACCACGCCGGAGTAGACGCGGAAGAAGGTCAGCTGGCCCACGTACGGGTCGTTCATCAGCTTGAACGCCAGAGCCGAGAACGGCTCTTCGTCGGAAGCGTGACGCTCGGCTTCCACGCCGTCGGTTTCGCCCTTGATCGCCGGCACTTCAGTCGGCGACGGCAGCAGTTCGATCACGGCGTCCAGCATGCGCTGAACACCCTTGTTCTTGAACGCGGAACCGCACAGCATCGGCTGGATTTCGCAACGCAGGGTACGCTCGCGCAGGCCGTTGATGATTTCTTCTTCGGTCAGCGCTTCGCCGCCCAAGTACTTGTCCATCATCTCGTCGCTGACTTCAGCCGCGGCTTCAACCATCTTCTCGCGCCATTCTTCGGCAACGGAAACCAGGTCGGCCGGAATCTCGCCATATTCGAACTTCATGCCTTGAGAGGCTTCGTCCCAAATGATGGCCTTCATCTTCAGCAGGTCTACCACGCCGGCGAAGCCGTCTTCCGCGCCGATCGGCACAACGATAGGCACCGGATTGCCGCGCAGGCGGGTCTTCACTTGCTCAACCGCGCGGAAGAAGTTGGCGCCTTGACGGTCCATCTTGTTCACGAACGCGATACGCGGCACGTGGTATTTGTTAGCCTGACGCCATACGGTTTCAGACTGCGGCTGCACGCCACCCACGGCGCAGTACACCATCACGGCGCCGTCCAGAACGCGCATGGAGCGCTCCACCTCGATGGTGAAGTCCACGTGTCCCGGGGTGTCGATGATGTTGAAGCGGTGCTCGGGGAATTGCATCCCCATGCCCTTCCAGAACGTGGTGGTAGCGGCGGAGGTGATGGTGATGCCACGCTCCTGCTCTTGCTCCATCCAGTCCATGGTGGCGGCGCCGTCGTGCACTTCACCAATCTTGTGGTTTACGCCGGTGTAAAACAGAATACGTTCAGTAGTCGTCGTCTTGCCGGCGTCGATGTGAGCGGAGATACCGATATTGCGGTAGCGCTCAATAGGGGTTTTCCGTGCCACGGTTTACACCTTAATAAGTGAACTAGCTTAGAAACGGAAGTGCGAGAAGGCCTTGTTGGCTTCTGCCATGCGGTGCACTTCGTCACGCTTCTTCATCGCGCCGCCACGGCCTTCGGCCGCGTCGAGCAATTCACCAGCCAGGCGCAGGTCCATGGACTTTTCGCCGCGCTTGCGAGCGGCATCGCGCAGCCAGCGCATGGCCAGAGCCATACGACGGGACGGGCGGACTTCAACAGGAACTTGATAGTTTGCACCGCCAACGCGGCGGCTCTTCACTTCCACCACCGGCTTGGCGTTGGACAGCGCGGCGTTGAACACTTCCAGAGCGTTCTTGCCGGATTTCTTTTCGATCTGTTCCAGCGCGCCATAGATGATGCGTTCTGCAACAGACTTCTTGCCGTCGATCATGACGACATTCATGAATTTGGAGAGATCCTGGGAGCCGAACTTCGGATCCGGCAGAATTTCACGCTTGGGGACTTCTCTGCGACGAGGCATGTTGCTTCCTTAAATATTCAGTTGAGCTTAACTTGCTCAGGACTACCCAACGGAGCAGTCACTTACTAGACGACCCTGAGTGTTGATCAGGCCGCCTTCAATACGTACCCATTACTTGGGACGCTTGGCACCGTACTTGGAGCGAGCTTGCTTACGATCCTTAACGCCTGCGGTATCCAGGGAACCGCGCACGGTGTGGTAACGCACACCCGGCAAGTCCTTGACACGGCCGCCGCGGATCAGCACTACGGAGTGCTCCTGCAGGTTGTGGCCTTCACCGCCGATGTACGAAATGACTTCGAAACCGTTGGTCAGACGAACCTTGCACACTTTACGCAGAGCCGAGTTCGGCTTCTTCGGAGTGGTGGTGTAAACACGGGTGCACACGCCACGCTTCTGCGGGCAGGCTTCCAGCGCAGGCACCTTGCTCTTCGCCGTGATGGCGACGCGGCCCTTGCGAACGAGTTGGTTAATGGTTGGCATTACTATCAGTTCCTAGTTGAAGCTTCCCGGAAGCAACACGCCTCCAGAAAGGACGGAGGATTATATTTTAGTCAACGCCTCAGCGTCAAATAAAAAACGCCACCCCACCAACGTTAACCGTTGATGGAGCAGCGTTTTTTCAACACTTGGCCGTGAGGCCGGTGTTTAGTCGCCGCTTTCCAGCGCAGTCGGGGCCGGATCGAACAGCATGGCGTCGCCCGCGTCCAGACCCAGGTGTTGACGGCGGCGGGTGCGATGGTAGGCGAGGCCGGTGCCGGCCGGGATCAGACGGCCGACGATCACGTTTTCCTTCAGGCCGCGCAGGTCGTCCTTCTTGCCCATGATGGCCGCTTCGGTCAGCACGCGCGTGGTTTCCTGGAAGGAAGCCGCGGAGATGAACGAGTCGGTCGACAGCGAAGCCTTGGTAATGCCCAGCAGCACGTTTTCGTACTGCGCGCATTCCTTGTCTTCGGCCATCATCTTGTCGTTCATTTCCAGCACGTCGGCACGCTCCACCTGCTCGCCCTGGATGAACTCGGTGTCGCCGCTGTCGGAGATCACGACGCGACGCAGCATCTGGCGAATGATCACCTCGATGTGCTTGTCGTTAATCTTCACGCCCTGCAGTCGGTACACTTCCTGCACTTCCTGAACGATGTAGCGAGCCAGCGCCTCAATGCCCTGCAGACGCAGGATATCGTGCGGATCGACCGGACCGTCGACGATGGATTCACCGCGGTTCACCACCTGGCCGTCGTGGACCAGCACGTGCTTGTCTTTCGGGATCAGGTTTTCGTAACCGTTGCCTTCCAGGTCCGTGATGATCAGGCGTTGCTTGCCCTTGGTGTCCTTGCCGAACGATACCGTACCGGTCACCTCGGCCAGCATGCCGGCATCCTTCGGAGAACGGGCTTCGAACAGCTCGGCCACGCGCGGCAGACCACCGGTAATGTCGCGGGTCTTGGACGATTCTTGCGGGATGCGGGCCAGCACTTCGCCCTTGCCCACGTCCTGACCGTCGCGCACCGTGATGATGGCGCCCACCTGGAAGGTGATCGATACCGACGCGTCGGAACCCGCCAGCTTCACTTCGTTGCCGTTGTCGTCCAGCAGCTTCACCAACGGACGCAGCATCTTGGACTGCGAACCAGCGCGGCGCTTCGGATCGATGACCACCAGGGTGGACAGACCGGTCACTTCGTCGGTCTGCTTCGCTACGGTGTTGCCTTCTTCCACGTTCTCGAACTTCACGCGGCCAGCGTACTCGGTGATGATCGGACGGGTGTGCGGATCCCAGGTGGCCAGCACGGCGCCTGCCTTGATCTGCAGACCGTCGGTCACCATCAGGGTCGCGCCGTACGGCACCTTGTGGCGCTCGCGCTCACGGCCCATGTCGTCGTGGATCACCACTTCGCCGGAGCGGGTGATGACGATCAGCTCGCCCTTGGTGTTCGCCACATAGCGCATCTGGCTGGAGAAGCGCACGGTGCCGTTGGACTTGCCTTCCACCTGGCTGGCGGCTGCGTTTCGAGACGCCGCGCCACCGATGTGGAAGGTACGCATGGTCAGCTGGGTGCCCGGTTCGCCGATGGACTGGGCGGCGATCACGCCTACCGCTTCGCCGGCATTGACGCGCTTGCCGCGCGCCAGGTCGCGACCGTAGCACTTGGCGCACAAGCCGTAGCGCGTGTCGCAAGTGATGGCGGTGCGGACCTTGACTTCGTCGATGCCCAGGCTGTCGATCAGGTCGACCAGATGCTCGTCCAGCAGCGCGCCGGCTTCGATCACGGTTTCGCCGGTGGACGGATCCACCACGTCGACCGCGGTCACGCGGCCCAAGATGCGGTCGCGCAGCGCTTCGATCACGTCGCCGCCCTGCAGCACGGCCTTCATGGTGAAGCCGTTAGTGGTGCCGCAATCGTCCTCGATCACCACCAGATCCTGCGTCACGTCGACCAGGCGACGGGTCAGGTAACCGGAGTTCGCAGTCTTCAAGGCCGTATCCGCCAGACCCTTACGGGCGCCGTGGGTCGAGATGAAGTACTGCAGTACGGTCAGACCTTCGCGGAAGTTGGCGGTAATCGGCGTTTCGATAATCGAGCCGTCCGGTTTCGCCATCAGACCCCGCATGCCGGCCAGCTGCTTGATCTGGGCTGCGGAACCCCGCGCGCCCGAGTCGGCCATCATGTAAATGGAGTTGAAGGACTCTTGGTCCACTTCCTTGCCTTCGCGGTCCAGCACCTTCTGCTTGGACAGCTCGTCCATCATGGCCTTGGCGATCTTGTCGCCGGTGCGGCCCCAGATGTCCACTACCTTGTTGTAGCGTTCGCCCTGAGTCACCAGACCTTGACGGTACTGCTCCTCGATTTCCTTGACTTCCTTGTTCGCCTCGCCCAGCAGCTCGACCTTCTTGGCCGGGATTTGCATGTCGTCCACGCAAATCGAGATGCCGCCGCGGGTGGAGTAAGCGAAACCGGTGTACATCAACTGGTCGGCGAAGATCACCGTGTCGCGGATGCCGCAACGACGGAACGAAACGTTGATCAGTTTCGAGATTTCCTTCTTCTTCAGCGCCTTGTTGATGTGCTCGAACGGCAGGCCCTTAGGCAGGATATCCGACAGGATGGCGCGGCCAACAGTGGTGTTGTAGCGCTTGATCACCGGCTGGAACTCGCCCTGCTCGTCCTTTTCCCATTCCTTCAGGCGGACGGTGATGCGGGTGGCCAGTTCGACCTGACGCGTTTCGTAGGCGCGGTGCACTTCCTTGGTGTCGGCGAACACCATGCCTTCGCCCTTGCCGTTCACCTTGTCGCGGGTCATGTAGTACAGACCCAGCACGATATCCTGCGACGGAACGATGATAGGCTCGCCGTTGGCCGGGGACAGCACGTTGTTGGTAGCCAGCATCAGAGTGCGGGCTTCCATCTGCGCTTCCAGGCTCAGCGGCACGTGGACGGCCATTTGGTCGCCGTCGAAGTCGGCGTTGAACGCCGCGCAGACCAGCGGGTGCAGCTGGATGGCCTTGCCTTCGATCAGTACCGGCTCGAACGCCTGAATGCCCAGACGGTGCAGGGTCGGGGCGCGGTTCAGCAGCACCGGGTGCTCGCGGATCACGTCTTCCAGGATGTCCCACACTTCCGGCACTTCCTGCTCGACCAGCTTCTTGGCCGCCTTGATGGTGGAGGCCAAACCCATCACTTCCAGCTTATGGAAGATGAAAGGCTTGAACAGTTCCAGCGCCATCTTTTTCGGCAGGCCGCACTGATGCAGACGCAGGGTCGGGCCCACGGTAATCACGGAACGACCGGAGTAGTCCACGCGCTTACCCAGCAAGTTTTGACGGAAGCGACCGCCCTTGCCCTTGATCATGTCGGCCAGCGACTTCAGCGGGCGCTTGTTGGCGCCGGTCATCGCCTTGCCGCGACGGCCGTTGTCCAGCAGCGAGTCAACCGATTCCTGCAGCATGCGCTTTTCGTTGCGCACGATGATGTCCGGCGCGCGCAGTTCCAGCAGCCGCTTCAGACGGTTGTTGCGGTTGATGACGCGGCGGTACAGGTCGTTCAGGTCCGAAGTGGCGAAACGGCCGCCGTCCAGCGGCACCAGCGGGCGCAGTTCCGGCGGCAACACCGGCAGCACTTCCAGAATCATCCATTCCGGCTTCATGCCGGAGCGTTGGAAGGCCTCCAGCACTTTCAGGCGCTTGGCGATCTTCTTGATCTTGGTGTCGGAATTGGTGGATTCCAGCTCGCGGCGCAGGCCTTCGATCTCGCTGTCCAGATCCAGCTTCTTCAGCAGCTCCTTGACCGCTTCGGCGCCCATCATGGCGACGAACTCTTCACCGTACTGGTCTTCCTTATCCAGGAAGTCCTCTTCGGTCAACAGCTGGCGGTACTGCATCGGAGTCATGCCCGGATCGGTCACGACGAATGCTTCGAAGTACAGCACGCGTTCGATGTCGCGCAGCGTCATGTCCAGGACCATGCCCAGACGCGACGGCAGCGACTTCAGGAACCAGATGTGCGCGGTCGGGCTGGCCAGCTCGATGTGGCCCATGCGCTCGCGGCGCACTTTGGACAGCGTCACTTCCACGCCGCACTTCTCGCAGATCACGCCGCGATGCTTCAGACGCTTGTATTTGCCGCACAAGCACTCGTAATCCTTCACCGGTCCGAAGATGCGGGCGCAGAACAGGCCGTCGCGTTCCGGTTTGAAGGTACGATAGTTGATGGTTTCCGGCTTTTTAACTTCGCCATAAGACCAGGAACGGATCTTGTCAGGCGAGGCGATGCCGATCTTAATCGCATCAAACTCTTCTTCTTGCGTTACCTGCTTAAAGAGGTCGAGCAGAGCTTTCATTGCGTCTCCAGTCAGGGGACAGGCGCGGCGTTAAACTTGCCGCGCCCTATTACCCAATCAATAACGTTCCAGGTCGATATCCAGGCCGAGCGAACGGATTTCCTTCACCAGCACGTTGAAGGATTCCGGCATGCCGGCATCGATCTTGTGCTCGCCCTTGACGATGTTTTCGTAGACCTTGGTACGGCCGGTCACATCGTCCGACTTCACAGTCAGCATTTCCTGCAGCGTGTAGGCGGCGCCATAGGCTTCCAGCGCCCACACTTCCATCTCACCGAAACGCTGGCCGCCGAACTGGGCCTTACCGCCCAGTGGCTGCTGCGTCACCAGCGAATACGGGCCGGTGGAACGGGCGTGCATCTTGTCATCGACCAAGTGGTGCAGCTTCAGGTAGTGCATGACGCCTACGGTGACCTTGCGGTCGAAGGCTTCGCCGGAGCGGCCGTCGTGCAGCACCATCTGGGTCTTGGACTCGTTGAAGCCCATCTTGTCGGTCAGCTCGTCGCCGTCCGGGTAGGCCAGATCCAGCATGTGCTTGATCTCGGCTTCCTTGGCGCCGTCGAACACCGGCGTGGCGAAGGTCATGCCCTTGCGCAGGTTTTGCGCCAGTTGCAGCACTTCGTCGTCGCTCAGGCCGGCAATGTCTTCCGCCTTGCCGGTTTCGTTATAGATGCGTTCCAGGTAGCCGCGGATCTCGGCAGCGGACTGCTGCTGCTTGACCATGCGGTCGATGCGCTCGCCGATGCCCTTGGCGGCCCAACCCAGATGCACTTCCAGAATCTGACCGATGTTCATACGCGACGGCACGCCCAGCGGGTTCAGCACGATGTCGACCGGACGACCGTCGCCCATGTACGGCATGTCTTCCACCGGCAGGATGCGGGAAACCACACCCTTGTTGCCGTGACGGCCGGCCATCTTGTCGCCGGCCTGCAGGCGGCGCTTCACGGCCAGGTAAACCTTGACCATCTTCTGCACGCCCGGCGGCAGTTCGTCGCCCTGGGTCAGCTTGCGCTTCTTGTCTTCGAACTTGAGGTCGAATTCTTCGCGCTTCTGCGCCAGGCTTTCCTTGATCAGCTCCAGCTGCTTGGCGATGTCTTCGTCGCTCATGCGGATGTCGAACCAATCGTGCTTGGTCGGCAGACCGGTCAGGTATTCCTGATCGATCACGGTGCCCTTGACCAGGCGCTTCGGACCGCCATTGGCGACCTTGCCCACGATCAGGCGTTCGATACGGCTGAAGGCGTCGTTGTCGAAAATACGCAGCTGGTCGTTCAGGTCCAGACGGTAGCGCTTCAGTTCCGCGTCGATGATGGACTGGGCGCGCTTGTCGCGCTCAATGCCTTCGCGGGTGAACACTTGCACGTCGATCACCGTGCCCACGGTGCCGGTCGGCACGCGCAGCGAGGTGTCCTTCACGTCGGAAGCCTTCTCGCCGAAGATGGCGCGCAGCAGCTTCTCTTCCGGCGTCAGCTGGGTTTCGCCCTTAGGCGTCACCTTGCCCACCAGCACGTCGCCGGCTTCGACTTCGGCGCCGATGTAGACGATGCCGGCTTCATCCAGACGGCCTGCCATGCGTTCAGACAGGTTCGGGATGTCGCGGGTGATTTCTTCCGGCCCCAGCTTGGTGTCGCGGGCCACCACGGACAGTTCTTCGATGTGGATCGAGGTGTAGCGGTCTTCAGCGACCAGCTTTTCCGAGATCAGGATCGAGTCTTCGTAGTTGTAGCCGTTCCACGGCATGAAGGCGATGGTCATGTTCTGACCCAGCGCCAGCTCGCCCAGGTCGGTGGAGGCGCCGTCGGCCACCACGTCGCCGCGCGCGATGTGGTCGCCCACTTTCACGATCGGACGCTGGTTGATGTTGGTGTTCTGGTTGGAACGGGTGAACTTGGTCAGGTTGTAGATATCCACGCCCACTTCGCCAGCGGTCGCTTCTTCATCATTGACGCGAACCACCACGCGGCCGGCGTCGACATAGTCCACCACGCCGCCGCGACGGGCGACAACGGTAGTGCCGGAGTCAACCGCCACCGAGCGTTCGATGCCAGTGCCGACGTAGGCTTTTTCCGGACGCAGGCAAGGCACAGCCTGGCGTTGCATGTTGGCGCCCATCAATGCGCGGTTCGCGTCATCGTGTTCCAGGAACGGAATCAGCGAGGCGGCCACGGACACCACCTGGCCGGTGGCCACGTCCATGTACTGCACGCGGTCCGGGGTCGCCAGAATGGTTTCGCCCTTCTCGCGGCAAGTCACCAGCTCGTCAATCAAGGTGCCTTCGGCGTTCAGCTCGGCGTTGGCCTGAGCGATCACGTAGCGGCCTTCTTCGATCGCGGACAGGTAATCGATCTCGTTGGTGACCTTGCTGTCCACCACCTTGCGGTACGGGGTTTCCAGGAAACCGAATTCGTTGGTGCGCGCGAAGACGGACAGCGAGTTGATCAGACCGATGTTCGGACCTTCAGGCGTTTCGATCGGGCACACGCGGCCGTAGTGGGTCGGGTGCACGTCGCGCACTTCGAAGCCCGCGCGCTCGCGGGTCAGACCGCCCGGGCCAAGAGCCGATACACGGCGCTTGTGGGTGATTTCCGACAGCGGGTTAGTCTGATCCATGAACTGGGACAGCTGCGAGGAACCGAAGAATTCCTTGATCGCGGCGGACACCGGCTTGGCATTGATCAGGTCGTGCGGCATCAGGTTGTCGGACTCGGCCTGGTTCAGGCGTTCCTTGACCGCGCGCTCGACGCGAACGAGACCGGCACGGAACTGGTTCTCAGCCAGCTCGCCCACCGAGCGCACGCGACGGTTGCCCAGGTGATCGATGTCGTCCACTTCGCCGCGGCCGTTGCGCAGCTCGGTCAGGATGGCGATCACAGACACGATGTCCTCAGTCGACAGGGTGCCTTCCATCACGTCGCGGCGCGGCGCGAACTTGTCGCCGATCAGCGACTTGAACCACTCGGGGGTCTTGTCGTCGAACTTGTACTGATAGGTGCGCGAGCTGAACTTCATGCGGCCCACGCGCGACAGATCGTAGGTTTCTTCGCTGAAGAACAGACGCTGGAACAGCGCCTCCACCGCGTCTTCTGTCGGCGGTTCGCCCGGGCGCATCATGCGGTAGATCGCCACGCGCGCTTGCAGCCTATCCTGAATGTCGTCGGTGCGCAGGGTTTGCGAAATGTACGCGCCCTGATCCAGATCGTTGGTGAACAGCACCTCGACCTGGTCCACCTCGGCCAGCGCGAGCTTGGCCAGGATTTCCTCGGTCACTTCCTCGTTGGCGCGCACGATCACTTCGCCGGTGCTCTGGTTCACCACGTTGTGCGCCAGCATCTTGCCCAGCAAGGCATCGGCCGGCACTTCGATGCGGTCCAGCTCAGCGGTCTGGATGTCGCGGATGTGCTTGGCGGTGATGCGCTTGTCCTTGGCGACGATCAGCTTGCCGTCGGCGGCCACGATGTCGAACTTGGCCACTTCGCCCTTCAGACGCTCAGGCACGACGCGCATGAACACGCCGGACTTGGTCAGATAGAAGGTGTCGAAGCTGTAGAACTCGGACAGGATTTCTTCGTTGCTGTAGCCCAGGGCCTTCAGCAGGATGGTCACCGGCATCTTGCGGCGACGGTCGATACGGAAGTACAGCAGGTCCTTCGGATCGAATTCGAAGTCCAGCCAGGAGCCGCGGTAAGGAATCACGCGGGCGGAGAACAGCAGTTTGCCGGACGAGTGCGTCTTGCCGCGGTCGTGCTCGAAGAACACGCCCGGGGAACGGTGCAGCTGGGAGACGATGACGCGTTCGGTGCCGTTGATGATGAAGGAGCCGTTCGCGGTCATGAGCGGAATCTCGCCCATGTACACTTCGTTCTCGCGCACTTCCTTCACGACCGGCTTGGACGATTCCTTGTCGAAAATCGTCAGACGGATGCGCGCGCGCAGCGGCGCGGCAAAGGTAATGCCGCGCAGCTGGCATTCCTGCACGTCGAACGGAGGCTCGCCCAAGACGTAATGAGCAAAGTCCAATTTGGCATAGCCGTTATGGCTGACGATCGGAAAGATCGACTTGAACGCAGCCTGAAGACCCACATCCTTGCGCTCATCCAGCGAGGCACCCAGCTGGAGAAATTCGGTGTAGGAATCAATCTGGGTCGCCAACAGGAAGGGGACGTCGAGAACACTGGCACGTTTCGCAAAGCTCTTACGAATACGCTTCTTCTCAGTAAACGAATAACTCATAGAGTCTCCATCGAGGTGGGTGGCGCAAGAAACCAAAAGTCAGCAGCCACGCCTAGTATATTGCTGGCTTTTACTTTCTTCGCTTCCGCCAACTACAAGCGCAATAAGGCTGGCGGATTTCTCCGCCAGCCTCACCTTCTTTTTTCAAAGAAGATTATTTGACTTCAGCCTTAGCACCAGCTTCGATCAGTTGCTTAGCGACGTCGTCGGCTTCAGCCTTGGACACGCCTTCCTTCACGTTCTTCGGAGCGCCGTCTACCAGGTCCTTGGCTTCCTTCAGACCCAGACCGGTGATAGCGCGAACAACCTTGATCACGCCAACCTTGTTGTCGCCGGCGCCGGTCAGGACGACGTCGAACTCGGTCTTTTCTTCAGCGGCGGCAGCGCCGGCGCCAGCCGGGCCAGCAACAGCAACAGCAGCGGCGGAAACGCCGAACTTTTCTTCGAACGCCTTAACCAGGTCGTTCAGTTCCATCACGGTCAGACCAGCAACGGCCTCGAGGATGTCTTCTTTGGTGATTGCCATGTGAAAATCTCCTGAATTCTATAAGAATCAAATAAGTTAAGCGGCTTCGGCTTGCTTCTCGGCCAATGCAGCCAGCGCGCGGGCGAAGCCAGCGACCGGAGCCTGCATAACGTAGAGAAGCTTGGACAGCAGTTCTTCGCGGCTCGGAATGGAGGCCAGCTCAGCAACCTGAGCGGCATTCATTACCTGACCTTCGTAGGAACCTGCCTTGACGATGATTTTGTCGTCAGCCTTGGCAAATTGATGCAGCACCTTGGCAGCAGCAACCGGGTCGGCGGAAACGGCGTAGACCAGCGGACCGACCATTTGGTCGGCCAGGCCGGCAAACGCAGTGCCTTCCACAGCGCGACGCACCAGCGTGTTCTTCAGAACGCGCAGGTAAACGCCGTTCTCGCGCGCCTGAGCGCGGAGTTTGGTCATGCTGCTAACCTCGATGCCCCGATATTCAGCGATAACGAGGGTCTGAGCTTCTGCCAATTGAGCAGCAACTTCAGCTACGACCGCCTTTTTATCTTCGATATTGAGACTCAAGGTCTATCTCCTAGACTGAAATGAGACGAAAGGATTTTCGCCTCGCTTTGCAGCGGCGACCTGTATCAGGAGACATCAAAAAGAACTGGTGCTCATGGACGGAATTGAACCGTCGACCTCTCCCTTACCAAGGGAGTGCTCTACCCCTGAGCTACATGAGCTTTGAACTTAAGAAGCCTGTTTCGGGTACACCATCTGCGTAGGATGCTTGCCCGCCTTGCGGCGAACTCGCCATTAAGCCTTGCGGCACCTACGGTCTTTGACAATCCGGCAAGCGAACCTGCCGGCCCAAAGCCTTTGGCCAGGCGGCTTGCGCCGCCTCGCCAACGCTCCGGCAGCGATTAGGCGCTGACGGTAGCGGTATCTACGCGAGCGCCGACACCCATGGTGCTGGATACGGCGATCTTCTTCAGGTAAACACCCTTGGAAGCTGCCGGCTTGGCTTTCACCAGGGCATCAACCAGAGCGGAGAAGTTTTCGCGCAGAGCTTCAACTTCGAACGAAGCGCGGCCGATGGTAGCATGGATGATACCAGCCTTGTCGGTGCGGTACTGAACCTGACCAGCCTTGGCGTTCTTCACGGCTTCGGCGACATTCGGGGTCACGGTGCCGACCTTCGGGTTCGGCATCAGACCGCGCGGGCCCAGGATTTGACCCAGCTGACCCACAACGCGCATCGCATCCGGGGAAGCGATCACAACGTCGAAGTTCAGATTGCCGGCCTTGACTTGCTCGGCCAGGTCGTCAAAACCAACCACGTCAGCGCCGGCAGCCTTGGCGGCCTCAGCATTGGCGCCTTGGGCGAACACGGCAACGCGCACGCTCTTACCGGTGCCGCGCGGCAGCACGACGGCACCGCGGACAACTTGATCGGATTTACGCGGATCCACGCCCAGGTTCACGGCGATATCGATCGACTCGTCGAACTTGGCGGTGGCGGAAGCCTTAACCAGGGCAATAGCTTCGTCAACGGCGTACAGCTTGTTGCGGTCAACGGCAGCCTTCAGAGCTTGCAGGCGCTTGGAGATCTTAGCCATATTACACGCCCTCCACTTCCAGACCCATCGAACGGGCGGAGCCGGCGATGGTGCGAACAGCGGCGTCCAGATCAGCAGCGGTCAGATCCGCTTGCTTGGTCTTGGCGATTTCTTCCAGCTGAGCGCGGGTTACCTTGCCAACCTTGTCCACGTGAGCCTTGGCGGAACCGGACTTGATGCCGGCAGCCTTCTTCAGCAGGAAGGTCGCCGGCGGCGTCTTCATGGTGAAGGTGAAGGACTTGTCCGCGTAAGCGGTGATCACAACAGGAATCGGCATGCCCGGTTCCATGCCCTGAGTTTGAGCATTGAACGCCTTGCAGAATTCCATGATGTTCAGACCACGCTGACCCAGGGCCGGACCGATCGGAGGCGACGGGTTGGCCTTGCCAGCGGCTACTTGCAGCTTGATATAGCCGACAATTTTCTTTGCCACGATTAAAACTCCTAAAATGGGTATAGCGCGAAGCAAGCTTCGCTTCCCTGACGAAAGCGCAACATCTTACACGCTTCCAAAATGCTTGCCAAGCAAAATCTTACAGCTTCTCCACCTGGCCGAATTCCAACTCTACCGGCGTATCACGACCGAAGATCTGCACCGATACGCGCAGCTTGTTCCGCTCGTAATTCACCTCATCGACCGAGCCATTGAAGTCGTTGAACGGGCCATCGATCACGCGAACCCTCTCACCCACCTCAAACAACACCTTTGGCTTCGGCTTCTCCACACCCTCCTGCATTTGCTGCATGATGGCCTCGACCTCCTTCTTGGAGATCGGCGCCGGGCGGTTGGCCGTGCCGCCGACAAAACCGGTCACCTTGGGCGTGCTTTTCACCAGGTGCCAGGTATCGTCGGTCATTTCCATTTCCACCAGCACGTAGCCAGGGAAGAATTTGCGCTCGGTGATGGACCTGCGGCCGTTCTTGACGTCCACAACCTCTTCCACCGGCACCAGAATCTGACCAAATTGATCTGCGATGTCGGAACGCTCGATACGTTCTCGCAGCGCCTTTTGCACGCTCTTCTCAAAACCAGAATAAGCGTGTACCACATACCAGCGCTTTGCCATTATCAACCTCGACCGAGAATCACATCATAAAACAGCCACGACAGGCCAGAATCCACCAGCCACATAAAGAGCGCCAGCACCGTAACGAAGACGAACACCATCAGCGTCACTTGCGTCGCCTCCTTGCGCGTCGGCCACACCACCTTGCGAGCCTCGACCAAGGACTCATTAGCATACACCACCAAGCCCTTGCCGGGAGCGGATGTCCACACCACGCCGGCAGCCAGCAGGATGGATACGGCGAACGCCAGCGCCCGCAGCAAGCCCTGCCCCTCCGGAATCATGTAGAAGCCGACGATACCGGCGACAACCACAAGACCAGCCAGAGCCAACTTGATCTTATCTTGCATTTCCATGTCGAATCTTCTCTCGCATATGCGACAAAAGACCAACCGGCGCATAGCGCCGGCTGGTCTTAATTGGCAGGCCAGGAGGGTCTCGAACCCCCAACCCTCGGTTTTGGAGACCGATACTCTACCAATTGAGCTACTGGCCTTTAAACCTTACTTGGTGATCTTAGCAACCACGCCGGCGCCGACGGTGCGGCCGCCTTCGCGGATAGCGAAGCGCAGACCTTCTTCCATGGCGATCGGAGCGATCAGTTCAACGCTGAATTCAACGTTGTCACCCGGCATAACCATTTCCACGCCTTCC
>NZ_PQWB01000114.1 GCF_002924365.1 Chromobacterium alticapitis
TTGATCAGGTAGTCGAAATCGCCGGACACCAGGTGGCACTCCAGGATTTCCGGAATGCTCATGATCTCGCGGCGGAAGGCGTCGAAGATATTGCCGGACTTGGCGTCCAGCTTGATCTCGACGAAGACCAGCAGCGAGCCGCCTAGCGCATGCGGATTGAGCCGCGCGTAATAGCCCTCGATGATGCCGTCGCGCTCCATGCGGCGCACCCGTTCGGTGCAGGGCGTGGTGGACAGGCCGACCTTCTCCGCCAGCTCGGTCATGGCGATGCGGCCGTTCTTCTGCAGGATGCGCAGGATTTTCCTGTCCATCTTGTCCAGGGCTTTGGAGGCGGAGGTGATTGTCTTCATGTTTTCACTGCTTGATTAATAAATTCGTACTAGTCATCTGTTGATTCTCGTAAATTTCAGTGAAAAAAACCAGATGCGAGTGAATATACTAGCGGAATTCACTAGCTGTAGTGTCAAGGTTACAAACGGAGACGGGATCATGAAGGTAATCGTGCTGGGTGGCGGCGTTCTGGGCGTGTCCACTGCGTGGTATCTGGCCAAGGCGGGCTGCCAGGTGACGGTGCTGGAGCGCCAGGACGGCGTGGCGCTGGAAACCAGTTTCGGCAACGCCGGCCAGATTTCCCCGGGCTACTCCGCCCCGTGGGCGGCCCCCGGCATTCCGTTGAAGGCGGCCAAATGGATGTTCCAGCGCCACGCGCCGCTGGCCATCAGCCCGGACGGCAGCCTGTATCAGTTGCAGTGGATCGCCAAGATGCTGGCCAACTGCAATGAAAAATCCTATGCGGTCAACAAGGGCCGCATGATGCGGCTGGCCGAATACAGCCGCGACAAGATCAAGGAACTGCGCGCCGAAACCGGCCTGGATTACGAAGGCCGCCAGGGCGGCACGCTGCAGCTGTTCCGCAGCCAGGCCCAAGTGGACGGCATGGCTAAGGACATCGCCGTGCTGCGCGAATGTGGCGTGGACTTCAATGTGCTGGACCCGGACGGCTGCGCCCGCGTGGAGCCGGCGCTGGCGGCGGTCAAGCACAAGCTGACCGGCGGCCTGCAACTGCCCAATGACGAAACCGGCGACTGCAATCTGTTCACCAGCCGCCTGGCTGACATGGCCCGCGCCCGCGGCGTGGAGTTCCGCTTCGGCGTGACGGTGGACGCCATCCTGAACGACGGCAAGCGCATCACCGGCGTGCGCGTCGGCGGCGAGACGCTGACCGCGGATCATTACGTGGTGGCCATGGGCAGCTATTCGCGCGATATGGTGAAGGAACTGGGAATAGACATCCCGGTGTATCCGGTCAAGGGCTACTCGCTGACCGTGCCCATCACCAATGCGGCCATGGCTCCCGCCTCCACCATCCTGGACGAAACCTACAAGGTGGCGATCACCCGTTTCGACAACCGCATCCGCGTTGGCGGCATGGCCGAACTGTCCGGCTACAACCTAGAGCTGAATCCGCGCCGCCGCGAAACGCTGGAAATGGTGGTGGGCGATCTGTATCCGCAAGGCGGCGACATCCCGGCGGCCAGCTTCTGGACCGGCCTGCGCCCGATGACCCCGGACGGCACGCCCATTGTCGGCGGCACCCGCTTTGCCAACCTGTCGCTGAACACCGGCCACGGCACGCTGGGCTGGACCATGTGCGCCGGTTCCGGCAAGGTGCTGGCCGACCTGATCACCGGCGCCAAGCCGGAAATCAGCGTGGACGGACTGTCCATGCAGCGCTACGCCAAGCAGGGCGAAACCCTGGTGGTGCCGGTGATCCGTCCGGCCTTGCAAGGGGCCTGAAGCCATGCGCCCCTTGATCGCGGAGATCCGGCTGGACAATCTGCGCCATAACTATCAAGCGGCGCGCGCCGCCCATGGCGACAAGACGCTGGCGGTGCTGAAGGCCAACGCCTATGGCCACGGCGCGGCGCGCTGCGCCCAGGCGCTGGCCGATATCGCCGACGGTTTCGCCGTGGCTTGCCTGGAAGAGGCGCTGCAACTGCGCGCAGCCGGCATTGCGCTGCCCATCCTGTTGCTGGAGGGGGTGTTCGACGCCGACGAGCTGAAGGTGGTGGACGAGCACGACTTGTGGATGGCGGTGACCAGCGAACAGCAGCTGGCCATGGTTGAGGCCGCTCATCCGGCCAAGCCGTTCCATGTCTGGCTGATGCTGGATTCCGGCATGCACCGCGAAGGCTTCCTGCCGCAGGACTATCACGCGGCTTGGCGCCGGCTGGAGGCCTGCGGCAAGGTGGGCAAGATTATCAAGATGACCCACTTCGCCCGCGCCGACGAGCCCGATGTGCCGATGACCTTCTCCCAGCTGGAAATGTTCGACGCCGCCGTGCGCGGCCTGCCGGCGGGGGACGAGTCGCTTGCCAACTCGGCCGGCATTTTGTGCCATCCGCGCGCTCAGCGTAATTGGGGCCGCGTCGGCATTGCGCTGTACGGCGTGACGCCGCTGCCGGCGGGCTTTGATCAGGACAAGGTCTTGCGCCCGGTGATGCGTTTTGCCAGCAAGGTGTTCGCCGTGCGGGAGCTGGGCATTGGCGAGCCGATAGGTTATGGCGACAACTTCATCACCCATAGACCCACCCGCGTCGGCCTGGTGGCCTGCGGCTACGCCGACGGCTATCCGCGGCGCGCTTCCACGGGCAGCGCCGTGCTGATCGACGGCGCGCCTTCGCGACTGATAGGCCGTGTCTCCATGGACATGCTGACAGTGGATCTGACCGACCTGCCGAATGCCGGCATCGGCAGCGAGGTGGAGCTGTGGGGCGACACGGTATCGGTCAATGACGTGGCGGCCCAGGCCGGCACAATAGGCTATGAGCCGCTGTGCAACGTCAAACGGGCGCATTTCGTCTACCGCTGAGCATTTTGGATTAAGCCAGGCGCTTGACGCGGCTTGGACCTATCTACGACAGCCCCGCCGGTTTAAGCCGGCGGGGCTGTTTGACTTTCTTGCCGCATGCTTTTCCTTCGTCGCTTGCGGCAAACCCGCTTGGCGCGTCGCGCAAGCGCCGATTTCGCGCCATTCCCGTCGCTTTTCTCGGTAGCATCCTGTCGCCGTTAGGCGACGCCATGGCCGCGCAGGTATGCAGGATTCAGATGGCCGCTATCTGCGAATGAGCGTTTTAAGTCATCTTTTCCTAAAGTAAACTGTTTTTCGATTCTCAGGGTTGGAGAATCTATGGTTTTTAATCGAACTACGCTTTGCATTGGCTAAGAAGATGGCGTTGTTCATGAATGCGTTGGGAGTTTAAATAGATGGCGGCAGCTTCGCTTTTTGCTTTTGCTTTGCTTATGTTCGCGGCAATCATAACGCCAGGGCCGACAGTGCTTTTAGCGTTGGATAATGCCAGCCGGTTTGGCATGCGCCGTACCTGCTTTGGAATTTTGGGGGCAGGCTTGGCTGATGTCGTGCTGATTTCGCTGGTTGGTTTGGGCTTGGGCATGGTTCTTTCCACATCCGAGGTATTGTTTGTTGGACTGAAGTGGCTGGGAGCCGCCTGCTTGGCCTTTATGGGCGTGCAGATGCTGAAGTCATCGGGCGAGGCGATTGAAAGCGCCACCCTGAAAGTTACGCCGGCTAATTATGCGATTTTTCTCAAAAGCTTTCTCTTGGCAATGAGTAATCCTAAATATTACCTTTTTCACGCAGCGGTCTTGCCTCAGTTTATTAATACGACGCATGCCGCGCTGCCGCAATATGCCACATTGATCCTTATTGTTGTGGCGATTGATGTGGTGGTGATGGTGGGCTATGCTGTCCTTGGGCGAAAAGCGGTCGCTGTCTGGAAGGAAGGCGGAGTGAAATGGATGAGCCGAATCAGCGGCGGCTTGCTGATTCTTCTTGCGGGCTCGGTTTTGCTGGTGTGATGCGGTATGCGGCGTGCGCAAAAGGATAGGTCATGTTATGGATCAAAACGTTAATTTAAATCTGCTGTTTTCATTGAAGGCGCTGCTGGAAACCCGCAATTTAACTCATGCCGCCAACCGGCTGGGGCTTGCCCAGTCGGCAATGAGTCGACACTTGGTTCAGCTGAGAAACGAATTCAAAGATCCGCTGCTGGTGCGTGAAGGATCCAGTTATATTCTAACCGAAAGGGCAAAGTCGCTGCGCGTGGATCTGGATGCATTGCTTCTGAATATAAGTAAAATTTATGATCCATCGGAATTTAATCCGGCTCTATGCGAGAGAATATTTACATTTGCCGGTTCTGATTATCTTGCGGAATATATGTTTCCTGATATCGTTGATAGAGTTCTGCCACTGGCTTCCAAGGCGAATATCAGCTTTCTCTCTTGGCGGGCGAATCATTTCAAGATACTGGTAGATGAGGAAGTGGATCTGATGGGGGCGATTGCCGATCAACTTCCGGAAAATATTTATGGGAAGTCAGTAGGGCAGGACAGGCCCGTCTGCGTAATGGCGGCCAACCATCCCCTTGCGGAGCAAGGCGAGTTGACGCTGAATGATTATTCGCATTTTCAACATGTGCATATCAGCGGCGCCAGCGATAAGGATGGTTTTGTCGACAATTACTTATCCCGTGCGGGCATGAAAAGAAATATCCGCATTGAGACGCCGTATTATGTTTCGGCCCTTAGCATCGTGGCTCGCAGTCAGTTGTTGTTGACCATTCCGGAGCATATGGCTGCCAAATTCATGCTGCAATTTCCAGTATGTTTCAAGCCTATCCCCTTTGTCGATCACGTCAATCAATACTGGTTGCTGTGGCATGGCCGTGTGGATAAGGACCCTGCGCATCGTTGGTTTCGCGAGCATGTGTTCGACGTGCTTTACCACTCGATTCATGGCGTAGCGCAGCGGGGCGGGAATTAGGCTTGAATGGCGGCGTATGATTTCAATATGGCTGCTGCCGGCAGGTGTTTATGGAGAATATGGCATGACTGGATTGCGAGGGTCGCTTGGAAATATTAAGTCACAGTAAACCGCTGCGTTCGGTCAGAGATGGATTGGAGTATTTTGGAATGGATCCGGCCCAAGGCGCGCCAACTTTTGTGATTGATGCGGACGGAAAGCTGTACGCGCTGATTCTGTCCGCGGCGCGGGGGCATATCGACTTCGAAAAACTGGCGCAAGTCCTTGGCGTGGACAGCGCTAATCTGGCCAGCCGGCAGAAGGCGGAGAGCGCGACGGGAATCGCTATTGGCGCGATGCCGCTGATCGGGCTGGACATGCCGTATATTCTGGATGCGGCGCTGCTGCGGCAAGAGCATGTATACGGCGGGACGGGGTGTTTCAATACGACGGCCAAAGTATCGCCCGCAGAGCTCATCGACGCCAACCAGATCAAACTGTTTTATGAGTAAGGCGTGAGCGGGCGATGGCGAAGCGCCGTTTGCCGGCAGAACTGGCAAACGGCGCTTTCGCAATGGCGAGCCGTGGATGCGCGGCTCAGCCTTTTTGGACCACCAGCTTTTCCACGCGCTGCGTCGCGTCGCGGGTGCGCTCTGCCAGCTTGCGCACTTCGTCGGCCACCACGGCGAAGCCGCGGCCGGCCTCGCCGGCGCGCGCCGCTTCGATGGCCGCGTTCAGCGCCAAGAGATTGGTCTGGTCCGCGATGGATTGTATGGTGCTGACGATGGCGGCGATCTCGCTCAGGCTTTTTTCCAACTGCTGCCGCTGCTGGCTTTCGCTGCTCAGCGCCTCCGAGCGTTTTTCCGCGTCTATGTCTATCAGCGCGCCCACTACGCGCAAAGGCGTGCCGTCCGCCGCGCGCCGGGTCTGGCCGCGGGCGCGAAACCAGCGGTAGTCGCCGTTCTTGCATTGCAGTCGGTATTCCAGGTCATATGGCGTCTGGCCACTGCGATCGCTCAAATGGGCGGCGAAGGCGTTTAGCGCGCGTTGCTTGTCCTCGGGATGCAGCCGATTGGACCAGCTCTCCAGCAGGTCCGGGAATTCCTGCGCGTTTTCGAAACCCAGCAGCCGGCGGAACTGGTCCGACCACCAGAAGGCGTTATTACCGCTGACCGGATTGGCCGCGTCCACCTCCATGTCCCACAGGCCCTCGGCCAGCATGGCGCTGCCCAGCTCGAAGCGGGTCATGGTGCGTTCCAGCTGGCGGCGCTGTTCTCGGCGCTCGGTGATGTCGCTCAGCGAACCGGCCACGCGCTGCGGCACGCCCTTGTCGTCGCGCAGGGTGGCGCCGCGGGCGCGGAACCAGCGGTAGTCGCCGTTCTTGCATTGCAGCCGGTATTCGATGTCGTACGGGGTCATGCCGCTGCGGTCGTTCAGATGGGCGGCGAAAGCTTCCAGCACGGGCTGCTTGTCGTCCGGGTGCAGGCGGCCGGCCCAACTGCCCAGCACATTGGGAAAATCGCGCTCGTCATGGAAGCTGAGCAGGGCGCGGAAAGTTTGCGACCACCAGAACACATTGTTCGGGTTCAGCGGATCGCCGGCCAGCACGGACATATCCCACAGCCCCTCGCTGGCGGCGCGGTTGACCAGATCGAAGCGCGTGTCGAGCAGTTCCAGCCGCTGTTGCGCCTCGTTCAAGGCATCCTGCAATTGCGTCAGCCGCAAGTCGGCCGCTTGGCGGCCGGCATCGGCCGCGCTGAGCTGCTGCTCGCGCTGCTCCCAGACGCGAGACAGTTTTTCGCCCAGATTGCGCCAGCGCTCGTCGCCACGAATCTGCCATCGCGCCGATTCTCCGCGCAACGCCGCTTCGGCGGCGGCATTCAACTGCTTGATCATATTATTGCCGGCAAACCACATGGCATTCCTCCATGGTTGGTGTTTAGATTTTAAGCATAGTCTTATGGCATGCTGGTGGAATTAGGTAGAAATACGGGTTCGTTCACGCTTATGCGCTTGTATCGTCGGCAGGGACGTGCGATATCATGGCGCGTTTTTAAACTGGCCCGCTTGTTTTCAATCTTTTCCCTAAGAGTGTCCGCTTTGAATCCATTTGTTCGCGCCGCTGAGTCGGTGAAGCCGCTCCGTCCCGACGCGTTGAGACGCGTTGTCATGGCGTTGGCCTGCTGGTGCTGCGTAATACCGGCCAGGGCGGACACGCAGCCCGTTCCGTCTGACTTGCGGGCTGGGAACGACGACGCGCGCCGGCTGCTGCAGAACGGCAGCAGCCGCTTCGATGAGCTGATCCGCCAGCAGCGGCTGCGCCAATTGCAAAGCGGCGGCAGCGGCGCGGAACGCGCGCCGTCTAGCGAACGGGCCGGCGGGCGCTGCCTTCCCGTGTCCGGCTTGCGATTGGCCGGCATCACTGCGCTGACGCGCGACGAAGTGGCCGCTTTGGGCTTGCCGCATGGCGAGTGCCTGGATGTGGCGGAACTGAACCGATTCAGCCGGGCGCTGACTGCGCTTTATCTGGGCAAGGGCTATATCGCGGCGCGGGTGGCGGCGGAAGGGCCGGACGCGCGCGGCGTGCTGACGCTGCGCGTGGCGGAGGGCAGGGTGGCGGCGATGCGGCGCGGCGAAGGCGCGCCGCGGCCGGGCAATTTGTTTCCCGGCATGCTGGGCCAGCCGCTCAATGTGCATGACCTGGACCAGGGCCTGGACCAGGCCAACCGGCTGCGATCGAACCACGTTACGGTAGATGTGCTGCCGGGCGCCGGCGTGGGCGAATCCGCGCTGCAACTGAGCAATCAGCCTGACTCGCGGCTGAGCGGCGGCTTGTCGCTGGACAATGCCGGCCGCGATTCGACCGGCCGCCTGCAGGCCGGCGCCAATCTGGGCTGGGACGATATGAGTGGTTGGTCGGACTTTTTGAGCCTGTCGGCGCAGACGACTAGGGAAGACGCGTCGGTTCGGCACAGCCGCAGCGAGTCGCTGTTCTATTCCTTGCCCTATGGCTATTGGACCGTCAGCGCGTTCGTGAGCCGGGCAGACTATCTAAATCCGCAGCAATTGGCTTTCCGCGCGGTACGGCTGTCCGGCGCCACCGCGCAAGATGGCCTGAGGCTGGATCGCGTGCTGACGCGTGATCAGGGCCATATTCTGACTGCGGATCTGCAAGTGACGCAGAAGCGGATACGCAATTATCTGGAGGATGCGCCGCTCTCGATCAACAGTCCCAGCCTGATGGTACTGGAGGCGGGGCTGTCCAGGATGGTTATCTTGAGCGGAGGCATGCTGCAACTGGATGGCGCCCTGCAGCGCGGCGTGAGATGGCTGGGAGCGGACGCGCGCGATGCCCGTGTGGACGGCCTGCCGAATCCGCAGTTCCTGAAGCTGCGCTTGAGCGCCAATTGGCTGCAGACGATGGCCTGGCCCGGCGGGCCGTATCAATTGCAATCCACGCTGAGCGGCCAGGCCAGCCGCGATTCGCTGCCGGGCGTGGAGCAGATGGATGTCGCCGATGGCGGCGCGGTGCGCGGCTTCCGCAATAATGCCTTGCCGGCTGAGGCGGGCTGGTACTGGCGCAATACCTTGTCGCGGCGGATGCCGCTGGGCGGCTGGGTTTTGACGCCCCGAGCGGGCGTGGATGGCGGGCGGGCGCTGCAGCGCGGCGGAGAGGAAACCTGGCAGGACATCGCCGGCATGGACATCGGCGCGGCGCTGTCGTGCGGCGGGCTGACGCTGGACCTAGATTACAGCCGCCCCTTGCGCAAGCCGCAGGGCTGGCGGCAGGAGGGACATATCCTGTTCGCCAGGCTGAACTGGCAGTGGTGAGCGCGCACTGTTGTAAATGAGAGGAAACAGAAACAAATGATATTGTGAAGATGTATTTCAATTGATTTGATTTAAAAAAAACCTTAGATTCCAAATCAAACACTTGTTTTATTGTGCCGCCCACTGCTTGGGCGGTCGATGATCTTGGTTTCGAGGGGATGATGATGAAAAAAACAAAGTTCGACTTGTCCGTTAGCGGCAAGGTGGCGGCGGCGCTGACCCTGGCCTTCGTGCTGGCGGACGCCGTCCTGGCGGGCGGCATCGTGGCCGCCGGCGGCAGCGGCCAGCAGCCGCAAGTTTCCACGGCCGGCAATGGCGCTCAAGTGGTCAATATCGCGGCGCCGACGGCGGCCGGCGTGTCGGTCAACCAGTACCAGGACTTCAACGTCGGCAAGCCCGGCGCGGTGTTCAACAACTCGCTGCAGGCCGGCCAGTCGCAGTTGGCGGGCCAGCTCGGCGCCAATGCCCAGCTGAACGGCAACCAGGCCAGCGTGATCCTGAACGAAGTGGTCAGCCGCAATCCCTCGCTGCTCCTGGGCAAGCAGGAGGTGTTCGGCAAGGCCGCCGACTACGTGCTGGCTAACCCCAACGGCATCGCCTGCAACGGCTGCGGTTTCATCAACACCCCGCGCGCCTCGCTGGTGGTGGGCAACGCCAATCTGCAGAACGGCGCCATCGCCTCGCTGCAAGCGGCCAACAACGGCAATGCGCTGAGCGTGTCCGGCGGCGGCGCGTCCGGCGTCAATGTGCTGGACCTGATCGCGCCGCGTTTCGATATCCAGGCCAATGTGGCCGCTGCCGACGCCATCCGCGTCCGCGCCGGTTTCAATACGGTCGATTACGCCAGCGGCCAGATCGTGGCCACCGCGGCCGCGCCGGATGGCGTGGGCAAGCTGGACAGCTATTTCCTGGGCGCGATGCAGGCGGGCCGCATCAATATCGTCAGCACGGCGGCTGGCGCCGGCGTGAATGTGGGCGGCAATCTGGCGGGCGGCGATGAGCTGACCGTGAGCGCCGCGGGCGCTCTGGCGGTGCAGGCCGCCCAGCTCAAGGGCAAGCAACTGGCGCTGAGCGGCTCGACCGTCGATATTTCCGGCCGCGTGGACAGCGAAACCAGCAATGACAGCAAGCATGACGAAAGCTGGTTCATCTGGAAGACCGGCGAAAGCCATAGCAGCACAGCCAAGACCGACGCCAGCGTCAAACGCGCCTCGCTGCAGGGCGACAGCGTGACCGTGACCGCCAATGACAATGCCCATGTAGGCGCAGCGGACATCCAAGGCCAGAGCGTGCAGCTGTCCGCCGCCAGCGTCAGCCTGGACGGCCAGGTGGCGCAGAGCAGCGCGTCCAGCAGCGAGCATGACTGGAAGAACTCTTGGGCTTACAACCAAGACAAGAACAGCACCACGCAAGAGCAGTCTGTGGCGCGGATCAAGGCTGGCAACGACGCGACGATCAACGCCAGCGGCGGCGACATCGCTCTGGCCGGCGCCAGCGTGCAGGCCGGCGGCAATCTCAAGCTGAGCGCGACCGGCGGCGTGAAGCTGTCCGCCTTGACCGAAACCGACACCAGCAGCGATGCGGGCAATCGCAAAAACGACGGCACGGCGCTGGAAACCGGCAGCTGGAACAATAGCGCCAGCCAGCAGCGGCTGGTGCAGGCGCAGCTGCGCGCCGGCAACGCGCTGGGCGTAACGGCCAGCGGCGACATCAATGCTCAGGCGGCGACGCTGCAAACGGGCGGCGACGCCGTCCTGTCGGCACAGGGAAAAACCATCCTGGCGGCGCAAACCAGCGCCAACAGCAGCAGCGTGCAGAACGGCAAGACCTATTGGGGCGGCATAGGCGGCGGCGCCAACCAGAACAATGGCAGCAGCGCCACTATCAATACGGGCAGCGCGGTGAATGCCGGCGGCAAGCTGTTCATCAACGGCGACGCCGGCATCGCCATCAACGGCAGCCAGGCCAAGGGCGCGCAGGGCGCGTATGCCAAAACGCAATCCGGCGGCGTGCTCATCGACAGCGCGTTGGATCTGACGCAGACCCGCACCGACCAACGCACGGGCACCGCCTTCAACATCACCAACAGCTCCAGCAAGGGCAGCAGCAGCCAGCAGACGGCGGTGGGCTCCGCCTTGAAATCGGACGCAGACCTGCAACTGATTTCCGCCGGCGACGTGGCGGTGACCGGCAGCCTGGTCAAGGCGGCGCAGGCGCTGAACATCCAGGCGGTGGGCGATGTCAAGGTGGCCAGCCAGTCAGCGGAAACGCATAGCCAATCTCAGGATAGCCAGCTGGCGCTGCGCGGCGTAGGCGCCGAAACCGGCGACAAGCAATACCGCGGCGGCGTGCGGCTGGAAAACACCAGCAGCAGCCAGCAACTGGACCAAATCAGCCAGACCGGCTCGCAGCTGGCAGGCGGCAGCGTCAAGCTGGCGGCCGGCAATGACCTGACCCTATCCGGCTCCAAGCTGGAAACGGTGGGCGACGCCAGCCTCAGCGGACAGAATGTCAACCTCAACGCGGCGCAGGCCTCCAGCCATAACGACAGCTCCACTACGGTGAGCGGCGGCGGGGTGTATCTGACCGGCGGCCTGGACAAGACCGGCGCCGGCATCGAATTCGGCCAGAACAGCAATCGTTCCGTTGTCGATGGCGGCACGGCCCAGATTAGCGAGGTGAAAGCCGGCGGCAAGCTGGACATCACCGCCGGCAACGGCATGGGCCAGTTGCAGAACCAGGGCACGCAGATCAAGTCCGGCGGCGCGGTGACGATCGCCGCAGGCGACATCAACAATCAGGCGGCGGCCAGCCAGCAGTCCACTCAGCAGACCGCCAGCCATTGGGGCGTGGATGTCGGCGTCAATGTCGATTACAGCGGCATCACCCGTCCCATTGTCAATGCCGGCGGCAGCGTGGCCAAGGGCGACGTGGGCGGCGCGGCGGGCCAGGCGGCCAACTTGGGCGCGGCCAATCTGGGCGTGGATGTGAGCGCCGCTGGCGGCAGAGCCAAGTCGCAAAGCCAGAGCGGCACGGTCCAAACGACTAGCATCGCAGGCGCATCCATCAATGTGGCCGCTGGCGGCGCCTTGAAGGATCAGGCCACGCAATACCAGGCCACCCAAGGCCAGGTGAGCATCAGCGCCGACAGCCACCAGATGACGGCGGCGGCGAACACCCAAAGCCAGAGCAGCCAGGCCAGCGAAGGCGGCGCCACGGTCCGCGTCTACACCACCACCGGCCAGGATGTGAACGTCAAGGGCAGCGGGCAGGGCAGCTATAGCAGCAGCCAGAGCGCGTCCAGCAATGCGGTGACGGGTTCCATCCAGTCCGCGGGCGGCGTCGCCATCCAGGTGAACAACAACGCCAGCTACCAGGGCGCGGCCATCAACGGCGGCAGCGGCCAGGCCACTATCCAGGCCGGCGGCAAGCTCGCGCTGAGCCAGGCCGACAATACCGCCAGCAGCCAGCAGCATACGGTAGGCGTGAATGTAGGCGTAACGGTCAGCACCAGCCCCATCGACGGCGGCAAGCAGGTGGGCGGCAGCGGCAATCTGGCGGTGAGCAATCAGCAAAACCAGGCGGCCAGCAGCCAGGCGGCGACCGGTTCTGTGCTGTCGGCCGGGGGCATCGCGCTGAGCGCGGGCAATGGCTTGACGGTGCAGGGCGGCAGCCTGCAGAGCGGCGGCGGCGTCAAGTTGCAGTCCGATGGCAAGGTGAGCCTGCAGGCCGCCACCGGCAGCGACAGCAAGACGGGTAACGGCTGGGGTTTCAACGTCAATGCCGGGGGCAGCAACAGCGATGGCAAGAGCGCTTCGTCCAATGGCTTGAATGTCGGCGGCGGCGTGCAATTGTCCAGCCAGAACGACGCCAGCGCCAGCCAGACCGGCGCTCAGGTGAGCAGCGGCGGCGCGTTGAGCGTCAGCTCCGGAGCCGCCGGCAACAACGCCGTGTCGCTGCAGGGCAGCCAGCTTGCCGGCAAGACGGTCAATCTGTCTGCGGACAATGGCGGCGTCAGTCTGCAATCCGCGCAAAACAGCAGCCAAAAGAACGATTGGAGCGCCAGCGCCAATCTGGGCGGCGGCGGCAACAACAGCGTGGCCAAGGCCGACGGCCAAGCCAAGGCGGACGGCGCGAGCAAGACCTACCAGGCGAACGGCGGCTTCGACGTCAAGGTGGATCAGCAGGACAAGCTGGCCAACGCCAATGCGACGGTCAAGGGCGGTCAGGTCAACGTCAAGGCCGATGGCCAGCTGACGCTGGCCGGCGGCAATATCGCCGGCGGCAAGGTGGACGGCAGCGTGGGCGGCAATGTCGTGGTGCAAAGCCAGCAAGACCGCAACAACAGCACCCAGGTGGAAGTGGGCCTGAATGTCAGCAGCTCCAACGCCAAGACCCCCAGTGTGGTGGATCAGGCCGCCAGTCTGACCGGCCCGCTGGCCGGCTCGGTCAAGGGCAAGGCGACCGACGTCGTGAACGCCGTGGCCGACAAGGTGCAGGGCGCGCCGGCTGCCGCCGACGCCAAGCCTAGCCTGGCGGACAGCGCGCGCGAGAAGGCGGGCGCTACGCTAAAGGACAAGTTGCTGAACCCGCAGGACAAGGGCACGCAGGTGGCGGGCGTGATCGACGTCAGCGTCAAGACCGACAATAGCGTGGGCAGCGCCAGCGGCGTCAGCGGCGATCAGGGCGTGAGCCTGGCGGTGGGCGGCAAGGCGCAGCTGAACGGCGGCCAGATCGTCTCCGGCGCCGGCAAGGTGGACCTGAGCGGCGCCAAGGTGGAGAGCAGCGACATTCAGACCAGCAGTTACACTGGCGCCGGCGGCGTCAAGCTGGACGGCACGCCGGCGGCCATCATCCAGCAGGCGGTGAAGGACGTCACTTCCGGCCAGATGCCGCTGATCCATGTCGAGCGCAGCAGCCAGAGCCAGACTGCCGCGGGAGGCGTGAAGTCCGGCGCGTGAACCGCGAATTTGCGCGGAAACGGCGAACGGCAGCCCAAGGGCTGCCGTTTTTGCGTGGGCTTGGATTTCAGAAGCGGCCTTCGCTGTAGTCCTCCATCGCCTGCTCGATTTCTTGCCGGGTGTTCATCACGAACGGTCCCCATTGCACGATGGGCTCATTCAGCGGCTTGGCGGCCAGGACCAGCAGCCGGCTCTCTTCCGAGCCGTTGCGCAGTTTCACGCCGGCGCCGTCATGGCCCAGCACGGCCAGCTGCCGCTCGCGCATCACGCTGTCCGCCGCCTGGGTCACGCCCTGGTATAGATAGAGGAAGGCATGGTGGCCCTCCGGCAGCGGCAGCCACAGCTCGTTGCCGGGGCGCAGGGCGATGTCCAGATAGAGCGGCTCGGTGACGGGCCGCTCTATCGCGCCGCGCCTGCCGTAGAAGCGCCCCGCCAGCAGTTTCAGCGTGTTGCCGTCCGCGTCTTGCCAGCTTGGGATGTCGGCGGCCTGGATGTCGCGATAGCCCGGCTCCGTCATCTTGTCGGTCGCGGGCAGGTTGATCCATAGCTGGAAGCCGTGCATCAGACCATTCTGCTGCTCAGGGATTTCCGAGTGGACGATGCCGCGGCCGGCGGTCATCCATTGCATGCCGCCGGGGCCGAGCAGGCCCTCGTTGCCGGCGTTGTCGCGGTGGCGCATGCGGCCGTCCAACATATAGGTGACGGTTTCGAAGCCTCGGTGCGGGTGGCTGGGAAAGCCGGCGATGTAGTCGTCCGGATTGTCGGAGCGGAATTCGTCCAGCATCAGGAAGGGGTCCAGCCGCTTCTGCAGGGACTGGCTCAAGACGCGCAATAAGCGCACGCCCGCGCCGTCCGATACCTCGCGGCCGGTGACCAATTGTTCCACTTTTCTGCTATCGCCTTGCATGGCCATCTCCTGGTTTGGATTCGATGCCTGTATTTTCACCGTGAAATATCAGATGAAAAAGCGCAAAATTCAGCGGTAATCAATCGTGAAAATAGATATATGGGGCAGCCAAGGACAACGTTGGAGCAATGGCAGGTGCTGCAGGCCATCGTGGAGGAGGGCGGTTTCGCCCAGGCGGCGGAGCGCTTGCACCGCAGCCAGTCTTCGGTCAGCTATATGATGGCGCGGCTGCGCGAACAGCTGGGCGTGGACTTGTTGCGGCCGGAAGGGCGGCGGATGCGGCTGACGGCCGAGGGCGCTGTGCTGCTGCGCGAGGCGGCGGAGTTGCTGCGCAACGCCGAAAAATTGGAGCGGCGCGCCGGCAGCCTGCGGCGCGGCTGGGAGCCTGAGCTGAAAGTGGCGATGGACAGCCTGCTGCCGTCCGAAGTGATGCTGGCGGCCTGCGGCGATTTCGCCGGCCATTGCCAGGACACGCGGCTGCAATTGCACGAGGTGGTGATGTCAGGCGCGGACGACGCGCTGTATCAGGGCGATGCGGCGCTGGCGGTGGCCGGGCGGGTGCCTCAGGGCTTCTTGGGCGACTGGCTGCTGGACGCGGAATTCGTGGCCTGCGCGGCGCCAGGGCATAGGCTGCATGCGCTGGGCGGCGAGCTGGACGGCGCCCAGCTGCGCGGCGAGGTGCAGGTGGTGCTGCGGGACTCCGGCATAAGGCAGCCGCGCGACGAGGGCTGGCTGGGCGCAAACCAGCGCTGGACGGTGACGCAGCCGGAAACCGGCATCGCCATGGTGGAGGCGGGGCTCGCTTTCGGCTGGCTGGCGCGGCACCGCATCGCGCGGCAATTGCTGGATGGCAGCCTCAAGCCTTTGCCGCTGAAGAGCGGCGCGGTGCGCAAGGCTTCGCTGTACCTGGTGCTGGCGGAGCCATCCTCCGCCGGGCCGGCCTGCCTGTATCTGGCCGACGCGTTGCGCCGGGCGGCGGAAGACTGGCGGCGCGGCGAGCCTCAGTGATTGGCCTGTTGGCCTTTTAGATAGCTTTCCAGCGCGTGGCCGGCGGACAGGATGTGGAAGCGCAGGAATTCCGCGGCTTCGTCGGCTTTGCCCTGGCGGCACAGTTCCAGCAGCCGGGTGTGTTCCTCGTGGGCGCGCTCCATGGTGCGGGTGAACAGGATCTGCATCCGGGTGTAGCGGTCGGTCTTGTTGTGCAGCTGTTCGATCAGCGCTAGCGTGTTGGGGCGGCGCGCGGCGCGGTACAGGGCCAGGTGGAAGCGCGAGTTGATCTCGCCCCAGTGGCGCACGTCGTTATTGTTCAGCGCCACTTCGAATTCGCGCAGGGTCTGCTGCGCGGCGTCCAGGTCGGTCGAGGTTTGGCACGGGATGGAAGCCTTGAGCAGCGAGCATTCCAGCATCGCCCGGACTTCCAGCAATTCCAGAATGTCCTCCAGCGACAGCTTGGACACCAGCGCGCCCTTGTGGTCGATGATCTGGATCAGTCCCTCCGCCTCCAGCTGGCGCAGCGCTTCGCGCACGGGCACCCGGCTGACGCCGTATTCGTGAGACAGCGCCTCTTGGCGCAATTGTTGGCCGTCGGCGAATTCGCCGGAAAGAATGCGGCGGCGCAAGGATTCGGTGACGGCGCTGGTAAGCGTCTGGCGCTTGATCGGCTGCAGGGTGGTCATGGTGGGCTGTCGCTATCTGTCAGTCAATCGGATACATGCAAATGTATTCGATTATACGGAGCTTCACTATTCGGGCAAGCGCCGAACTTGAATATTTTTGTCGCGAATCTGTAATTTGGAAGCGGAATGTGAAAAAGCCCGGCGAGAAGCCGGGCTTTTTAATCTTGGGGTGGATGATGGGACTCGAACCCACGACAGCCGGAATCACAATCCGGGACTCTACCAACTGAGCTACATCCACCGCCGAAACGGTGTGAATCGCGGCGGGGCCGCAATTACGCAAATTGTGGGGTGGATGATGGGACTCGAACCCACGACAGCCGGAATCACAATCCGGGACTCTACCAACTGAGCTACATCCACCGCTGAAACGGTGTGAATCGCGGCGGAGCCGCAATTACGCAAATTGTGGGGTGGATGATGGGACTCGAACCCACGACAGCCGGAATCACAATCCGGGACTCTACCAACTGAGCTACATCCACCACTGAATACTTAAGCAAGCTTTGGTGCGCCCGACAGGAATCGAACCTGTAACCCCCGGCTTAGAAGGCCGGTGCTCTATCCGGTTGAGCTACGGGCGCTCCATCGGGCTGCTTGTGTCTGGTCGGGGCGGCGGGATTCGAACTCGCGACCCCCTGATCCCAAATCAGGTGCGCTACCAGGCTGCGCTACGCCCCGAACAGAGACCGCAACTATACGGATGGGCCTAGAGGCTGTCAACGGCTTTTTGCAAATATTTTCGCAGTGTTTCGGCGTGGTTTTATGGCGCCTGGGGTGTGGTGAAGTTTTTTTCTTTATATATCTTGATCTTAAGAAAAATAAAGCGTGGGGGCGGTCTTACTGCGCTGCGCAATTAATGCGACAATAGCGCCCGATATTTATCTGCTTCAATAAGGGATTAAGGCATGACGGCACAATTGATCGATGGCAAGGCGGTGGCGGAACGGTTGGTTGCGAAAGTGCGCGCGGGCGTTGAGGCGCGCTTGGAGCAAGGCAAACGCGCCCCGGCGCTGGCGGTGGTGCTGGTGGGAAATGATCCGGCTTCGGCGGTTTATGTCGGCGCCAAGAAAAAGGCTTGCGAAAAAGCCGGCGTGCGTTCGGTATCGCATGAATTGTCTGCGGAAACCAGCCAGCAGCAATTGCTGGAGATAATCGACCAATTGAATGCCGATGACGGCATCGATGGCATTCTGGTGCAATTGCCGCTGCCCAAGCAGATCGATCCGCAGGCAGTGATAGAGCGCATCGATCCGAAAAAGGACGTGGATGGCTTCCATCCTTACAATGTGGGCCGTCTGGTCATCAAGATGCCGTTGATGCGGCCTTGCACGCCGCGCGGCGTGATGACGCTGCTGGAAGAGTACGGCATCGATCCCAAGGGTCAAAAGGTGGTGATCGTCGGCGCGTCCAATATCGTGGGCCGGCCGCAGGCGCTGGAAATGCTGATGGCGCGCGCCACTGTCACGGTGTGCCATAGCGCGACCCGGGACCTGGAAGCCGAAGTGGCGGCCGCTGACATCCTGGTGGTGGGCGTGGGCATTCCCAACTTCGTCAAGGGCGCATGGATCAAGCCGGGCGCGGTGGTGATCGATGTCGGCGTCAACCGGCTGGATAACGGCAAGCTGTGCGGCGACGTGGAGTTCGCCGCGGCCAGCGAGCGCGCGAGCTATATCACGCCGGTGCCGGGCGGGGTGGGGCCGATGACCATCGCCACCCTCTTGCAGAATACGCTGGATTCCGCCAATCTGAAGGCCTGAGCCGTCCAGCCGTTCGCGCGGCGGTTCTGAGCATGCTCGCCACAGCGGCCGGTGCAGCCGGGCTGTGGCGATTTTGTTTGCCGTCATGAATGCGGCGAGGATTGCAGACAGCCGCGCGCGGCTGTTTTAGTATTGCGTAAAACTAATTTACGAATGAGTGCGGGTTTACTGATGAGTCACGACAAACACTCGGCCACGCTGCTGATCAGCGCGCCGGACAAAAAAGGCCTGGTAGCGGCCATCGCCAACTTCCTGATGACCTACAACGCCAACATCATGCATGCGGACCAGCATCAGGACACCAGCGAAAACCTGTTCCTGATGCGGGTGCAGTGGGATCTGGACGGCTTCACGCTGCCTATGGACAGTTTTGCCGCCGCTTTCCAGCCTATCGCCGACGAGCACGGCATGAACTGGAAGGTGTCGCTGTCGACGCGCAAGCCGCGGATGGCGATTTTCGTCTCCCAGTACGAACACTGTCTGGTGGATTTGATGCACCGCTGGCGCATAGGCGAGCTGGATTGCGACATTCCGTTGGTGATTTCCAATCATGAAACCTGCCGCCGCCTGGTGGAGTTCAACGGCATTCCTTTCCATGTGATCAAGGTCACCAAGGACAACAAGGCAGAGGCGGAGGCGGAGCAGTTCCGCCTGCTGGAGGAGGCTGGCGTCGACTTCGTCGTGCTGGCGCGCTATATGCAGATCCTGTCCAGCGGCTTCGTCGAGCGCTATCCGGATCGCGTGATCAACATCCACCACAGCTTCCTGCCGGCTTTCGACGGCGCCAAGCCTTATCATCGCGCCTTCGCCCGCGGCGTCAAGCTAATAGGCGCCACCAGCCACTACGTGACCGAGGATCTGGACGAGGGGCCGATCATCGAGCAGGAAGTCACGCGCATTTCGCACCGCGACACCGTGGATGACCTGGTGGAAAAGGGGCGCGATCTGGAGAAAGTGGTGCTGTCGCGCGCCGTGCGCTGGCATCTGGACAACCGCGTGCTGTCGTA